>NZ_JAFHAP010000008.1:279-643888 GCF_016938855.1 Polycladomyces zharkentensis
GCGTGGTATCCCCCATACGATTCGGAAAAAAAGGATCAGGCCAAACGTCGTTACAACCAGGTATCTTCGTAAATCGGAAAGAATGTTGAAATGGCTCCAACGGATGGTTTCGCGCAGAAAGAAGGGATCCCATCGTTGGAGGAAAGCGGCCCTGATGTTGGCCAAATGCCATGAATACATAGCCAATCAGAGAAAAGACGCCGCTCACAAAATCAGCCGATATTTGGTGAACAACTACGATTGGATTGCCTTTGAAGACTTAAACATTCGGGGGATGGTAAAAAATCACCGTCTTGCCAAGAGCATTGCAGACGCAGGTTGGAGGATGCTGGTTCAATTCACGGCTTACAAGGCAGAGTGGGCCGGTAAGCAAGTGATGGAAGTGGATCCTCGCCACACGTCACAAGTTTGCTCCAAGTGCGGTCAGATTGTAAAGAAGACCTTAAAAGAACGTACCCATTGTTGCTCATGCGGATATGTGGCAGACAGAGATATCAATGCCGCAAGAAATATCCTGCATCGAGCGATGGGAACCTCCTGAACCGAAATCCTACAATGAGAATGAAACCTTTACCAGGCTTGGACGAAGCCATCGTGGATGGATGTGGGTTGCCACGCCAGATGAAGCGAGAAGCCCACGGCGACCAAAGGGAGTGCCTTAGGTGCTTCAGCCGTGTGAGCAAGTCACAATGTGTTCGCCTCCACATCCAGCAGCCTGTTATTCATTACTTCCACTTTTTTACCCAGGTGTTTGAAATCCGCTGACAGGCTCATTGCTGCATCATGAATCTGTTTTTCGATCAGGTCCACACGTGCAATGGTTTCCTGTTGAAGTTTCTTTACTTCTGTCAGGTCTTGATCCATTTTGTCCAACCTGCTGTCCACATTATCCAACCTGCTGTCCACATTGTCCAATCTGTTGTCCATCTTGTCCAACCTTTGATTAACCGCCTTCAACTCATCCAAAATCTGCTTCAGGGTGTTTTCCAAGGTGCACCCTCCCGTTAAAGTATTCGCGAGTTCCGGTACCATTCTCGCTGCTTAGCACTGCCTGCCATTACTATATCATTTTTCCGCCATTTTGTGGCAAAAGAATCGCCAAAATGATGGCTGCGGTTATCCGGTTGATCTCTCCTGATTTGCCTTGATTCGGACTTCATGCTCCGGCAGAGCCGTAGGACAGGAAAGTGATCCTGGTGGCGGGTATCTGACATCGGAAGCAACTTGGTGATAGAATGGATTCTGCTCAGCCGAAACAACAGGAAAGGAGATCCGCCATGATTGACAATATTGTAATCCGGGACGCCACCATCGATGATTTGCCGGCCATCGTCGACATTTACAATTCCACGGTGAGCGGACGAATGGCAACGGCAGACACTGAACCGGTCACCGTGCAAAGCAAGGAACAATGGTTTTACGAACATTCTCCACACTTCAGGCCGCTTTGGGTTGCAGAACATGAAGGAAAAATACGCGGCTGGTTGAGTTTTCAATCGTTTTACGGCAGGCCGGCTTACCATGCTACCGCCGAAGTGAGTATCTACATCCATCCGGAAAGCAGAAAAAAGGGATTGGGCACTCATTTGCTGGGAAAGGCGATTGCGGAGTGTCCGCGGCTGAAAATCAAGACATTGCTCGGTTTCATCTTTGGGCAAAATGAACCCAGCCGGAAGCTGTTTGAACGGTTCAGATTTGAAACATGGGGCCATCTCCCATCTGTCGCCGAACTGGACGGAATCGAACGGGATTTAGTGATTGTCGGGAAAAGAGTGACCCCTTGATCGCCCGTTTTCATACTAGGCAACATCATTGCTCTGATTACATGATTCCCGGTCAGGGGAGCCTGCCGGGTTTTTCTTGAATGGTTGTCTCTCTCTGCCGATGGTCCGCGGGCAGAAAGACCGAAAACCGTGATCCTTCTCCCGGTTTGCTTTCCACCTGTACCCTGCCACCGTGAATCTCCACAATCGATTTCGTAATGGCAAGTCCCAGTCCCGCTCCGCCGGATTTCCGTGTGCGGGAGGTGTCGATCCGGTAAAAGCGTTCAAACAGATGCGGCAGATGCTCTTCAGGGATTCCGGGACCGTTATCCTGAACGCTGAGCATGGCGCCTTCAGGTACCCGTTCCAAAGAAACATGGATCTTACCGTGATTCGGGTCAGTGTGCTGGACGGCATTTTGGAACAGATTCAAGATGACTTGTTTGATTCGATCCCGATCGAAAGTGGTTCGCACATCGGGTTGAACGGAAAAATGAACACTCCTCTGTCCTGCGAGCAGGCGAAGTTGCGGTTCCATTTCACGCAATACTTCATCCAGCAATCCTTCTTCCATTTGAACAGTCGGCTTGCGATCCAACCGGGCCAGCAGCAAAAGGTCCTGTACCAGCTTGGTCAGCCTCTCTGATTCGTTATACATACTGACCAATGCTTTTTGAAGCTGTTCGGGTTTTGCAGCCGCATCGCCACGAAGCAACACTTCCAAAAAACCGTGAATGGATGTCAATGGTGTTCGAAGTTCATGCGAAGCGTCCGCGATAAAGCGGCGCATTTGCTCTTTTGCGTCTTTTTCCGCGGCAAAAGCGGATTCCAATCTTTCCAGCATCCGGTTGAAGGAGACAGCCAGTCGGTCAATCTCCAATTGGCCTTGGTTCACAGGCAGCCGTTCGTTCAAATTGCCGGCATTGATCTGTTCGACGGTATTCACCATTTTTGATAACGGAATCAAGGTCCGGCGCAATATCGGCAGAAACACGATCAGTCCGATGACCAAAGCCAACGTGGCCAACGATATAAAGGTGATCAGTTGGCGGACGAGGATTTCTTTGAGAGGACCTGTACTTGTGCTCACTTGAACGATTCCCAGTAAACGACCTTGAAATCTGATCGGCTGGAACACAACCAGTTGTTGCACCCCGCGATCATTTTCCACGACTTGATAATTCGGTTCCGGCCGGATTTGAGTCATCAGGCGCAAATATTCCTCGATTGAAAACTTCGGAGCTGCTCCGTCATGGGAATCCCATGACCATTCACGCATATTGCCGTTGGTGTCCACAAAAACAACGGTGGTATCGGGAGAAGAAAGCAAGGTATGACGGAACTTCTCATAAGGATTGCTTTCAAGATCCAGCCAGAAGTCGGGTCGAATGGCGTGAATTTGACTTTGGATATTGATTGTGACACTGCGATACAGAAACTGTTCCATCAATACATATTGAAGCGTGCCAATCATCAACAGGATGGCGGCCAGAATCATGAGAGAACGCGACAGAAGCTGAAGCCGGAGGGATTGGGGGGAAAAGAGCAGTCGGAGCCGATCTTTGATGGTTTTCATCCCAAATCCATCCGATATCCGACTCCGCGCAGCGTCCGGATCAGACGATGCTCACGATCATTCAGCTTCTGTCGCAACGAGCGGATATACACTTCCACAATGTTGTCTTCCCCTCCAAAATCATAACCCCACACATGATCCAAAATCTTCGCTTTGCTCAGCACCAGGCCGTGGTTTAAAACGAAAAATTTGAGCATCTCATATTCGGTCGGCGAAAGTTCGAGAATCCGGTCGTGATAGCTGATTTCCTTGCGGCGATCATCAATCCGGAAAGGACCGATCGTCACCTCACCCCACAAATGGGGGAAGTGGTTGCGAATTCTGGCATGAATGCGGGCCAACAATTCCTCAAAGCTAAAAGGTTTGATCATATAATCATCGGCCCCGATGGTCAACCCTTTCACCCGGTCTTCCACTTCTTCTTTTGCCGTCAACATGATCACGGCCATATTCTCCGTTTTTTTCAGGATACGGCAAACTTCAAATCCGTCCATTCCGGGCATCATCACATCCAGGATGACGATATGCGGTTTGAATTGCTTGGCAAGCGTTACAGCCGTGATGCCGTCCGTAGCTGTCTTTACTTCAAAGCCCTCATTTTGCAGCCCCAGTTCCAAGAAGCTCAAAATATTGGGCTCATCATCCACCAGCAATATTTTCACACCTTTTAAATGAGGCATGTGGATCACCTCCAGTCAAAAAGATCCCGGGAGTTTTGAACGTTCCCATTATGACAATGAAAGCTGAATCATTCCTAAAAGGAAGCTGAAAAAAAGCTGAGTGCTGTAAGACAATCCCTTCCCGACAGGCTTCTTTTGCAGCTATGGCGATCGAGCCGACACTTTCAGCGGACTTTCAGCCCCTGTTCAAGTGGACCTCAGGATGAGCCCCCATAATGGAATCGTACTTCGACGGAAACAAAGAGTCAAAGAAAGGGAGGCAACATGAAAAAATTTCGCCAGCTTCATTTGTGGATCGGTTTGATTACCTCCGTATTCATCTTGATTGAAGCCGTAACAGGATTGCTTTTGTCGGAACCGTGGCTGATCGGTGCCGCATCCAAGGGGGAAATGAAAGGAATGCCCATGGGGGGCAAAGCAAGTACCGTGAACAGTGCAAGTATAAAGGAGAATCAGGTGGCCCGCAAATCCATGCCCGACGGAAACAACGAAAAACCTTTTCCGGGGCCGGAACGAAACGGATCTGATCTGGCCGGATGGATTCGGAGTCTGCACGAGGGGAAATGGGGTGGGGCCAATTTGAAAATCGTCGTGGATCTCACGGCTGTCGGTCTCATCATTTTGACGGTGACAGGGATCGTTTTGTCCGTCCGGGAACTTCGCGCACTGCGCAAGCGACGAAAGAAAAATATTGAAACGATCAGCGGGACCGCATGAGAACGGGCAAGGCATCATTTCAATGGACAGAAGGCTCTTGAAAAAATTGGAGCAACCCGTTCGCAAGCAAGAGGCAAGATATCTCGTCAAAAGTATCAAGTTCAACTCAAAAATATATCATTGGAAAGGGTGGGAGGATGGAAGCCAGTGTGAAATACTCCGTGGTGATTCCGGTATACAACGAAGAAGAGGTATTGGATGCTTGCTACCGGCGGGTCAAAGACGTCATGGAGCAAACCGGGGAAGCGTATGAAATCATTTTTGTCAATGATGGCAGTTATGATTCCACACCGCAAAAATTGGAAAATCTAGCCTTGCTGGATCGTCATGTCAAGTGGATCGACTTTTCCCGGAATTTCGGCCATCAGATTGCCATCACCGCGGGAATGGATGCCGCTGCGGGAGAGGCTGTCATTGTCATGGATGCTGATTTACAGGACCCCCCGGAGCTGATTTTGGAGATGATCAGCAAATGGAAGGAAGGGTACGACGTTGTTTATGCAAAACGGCAAAAAAGGCAGGGTGAGACTTGGTTTAAAAAAGTAACGGCTGCCCTTTTCTATCGCTTGCTGCAAAAACTGACCGATCTGGAGATTCCCCTGGACACGGGCGATTTCAGATTGATTGACCGCAAAGTTTGTGACGTATTGAAAACGTTGAAAGAGAAAAACCGTTTTGTTCGCGGAATCGTCACTTGGGTTGGTTTCCGGCAGACGGCTGTTGAGTACGTGAGAGACCCCCGCTATGCGGGAGAAACAAAGTACCCGCTGAAGAAAATGTTGAAGTTGTCGATTGATGCCATTACGTCATTCTCATACAAACCGCTGATGATCGCATCCTATGTGGGGTTTGCGTTGTCCAGCATCAGTTTTTTGTACTTGCTCTATGTACTGTACTTGCGGTTGTTTGGCCATGCCACGGTCGCCGGATGGGCATCCACCGTATCGATCATGTTGTTTTTTAACGGGATTACCCTGATGATGCTGGGCGTAATGGGACAGTATATCGGCAGAATTTATGATGAGTCCCGGAATCGGCCGCTGTATGTCGTGAGGCGGACCATGGGATTTGGAAGGGGACAACAGAAAGTGACGGCGGAAGACCTGGACCAGATGCCGAAAGAGGGGGTAAAACAATGAGAGTAAGGAAAGCCATCATTCCCGCGGCGGGGTTGGGAACTCGTTTTTTGCCTGCCACCAAGGCACAACCGAAAGAAATGTTGCCCATCATCGACACGCCGGCGATTCAATATATCGTAGAGGAAGCGATCGAATCAGGTATCGAAAGCATCATGATTGTGACGGGGAAACACAAACGCTCCATCGAGGACCATTTTGACAAATCCTTCGAATTGGAAAGCTATTTGGAGGAACGGGGAAAGATGGAGCAGTTGAAGGTGGTCCAACGGATTTCCAACATGGTCGACATTCACTATATCCGGCAAAAGGAACCGTTGGGACTCGGACATGCGATACTCTGTGCCGAGCACTTTGTGGAAAATGAACCGTTTGCCGTTTTGCTGGGGGATGATATCCTGGTTTCTTCTCCTCCCTGCTTGCGAAGGATGATGGATGTTTACGAACAAGCCCAAACGCCTGTCATCGCCTTGCAACAAGTTCCTGACGATGAAGTGGACAGATACGGGATTATTTCTCCCGCCGCCATGAATACGTTTGACCGTTGCGCAAACCGATTGTGGCAAATTCAAGGACTTGTCGAAAAGCCGGGACGGGATCAGGCGCCATCCAATTTGGCCGTTATCGGAAGATATATTTTGGAACCGTCCATCTTTCCGTTATTGGAGAAGGCAGTTCCGGGCAAAGGAGGGGAAATCCAGCTGACTGACGCGCTCAACGCGATCAGTCGAAACCAACTGATTTTGGGATTGGAGTTTGAAGGAAAACGGTATGATGTGGGTGACAAATTGGGATATATCCAAGCCACGATTGAATTCGCCCTCAAACGAAAGGACTTGAAAGACGACGTGATGATGTATCTTCAGTCGTTGCGACATGACATAGCCGGTTGAAGCAGGCTGAATAAGGCGCTTTCCGGGAATCCTTTCCTCAGTGTGACTTTATCACAAGGGAAAAGGATTCCCGCGCTTCCCTGTTTCGTCAGACACGCCGTGGTCAGTCAAACTTACGTCCATCCATCAAGGTTACTGCGTGCGTTCGGCCACTTTCACCAGCTGTTTGCCCAGGTTTTCTCCGGTGAACAGCCCCAAGAACGCTTTTACGGTATTTTCGAAACCTTCCACGATATGTTCCGTGTATTTCAGTTGCCCGGTCTTCAGCCACTGTGCCAACTGCCGGGTTCCTTCTTCGAAGCGATCCGCATAGTCCGTCACGATAAACCCTTTCATCAATGCGCTGGTAATCAGCAGTTGAGGCTGAATGCGCGGGCCGATGTCCGCCTTTTCCAGATTGTACAGAGAGATTTGTCCGCACAAGGGAATGCGGGCGCGGTGATTGAGAAGCGAAATGACAGCATCCGAAATTTCGCCACCCACATTGTCAAAATAAATATCGACACCGTTTGGACATGCTTCGGCCAACGCCTTTTTTAAATTCGGTGTGGTTCGATAGTTGATCGCTGCATCCAAACCCAGTTCATCCAACAGATATCGAATCTTTTCGTCGGAACCGGCGATGCCCACGACCCGACAACCTTTGATCTTGGCGATTTGGGAGGCAACCATGCCCACTGCCCCGGCGGCACCGGAAACGACGACGGTCTCTCCGGGTTGCGGTTTGCCGATCTCCAGCATTCCGAAATAGGCGGTGAGGCCTGGCATTCCCAATACGCCGAGAGCGGTGGTGATCGGAGCGAGATCCGGATTCAACTTTCTCACCTGATTGCTCTTGACGGCGGCATATTTCTGCCAACCGTAGTGAGCGAGCACGATATCGCCTTCTTTCAGATCCGCTGCTCTCGACTGCACCACTTCACCCATGACTCCGCCGGTGACGACTTCGTTGAGCGGATAAGGCGGCACATATGATTTTCGGTCACTCATTCTGCCCCGCATATAGGGATCGACGGACAAGTATAAGGTACGAACGAGAACCTCTTCCTCTCCCGGTTGAGGAATGGGTCTTTCAACCAGCTGAAAATGTTCCTCCTCCGGCATTCCCTTGGGTCTTTTCACCAACAGAATTTGCTGATTGGTTTCCGTGGCCATACGGATTCGCCTCCGTTTATATAAGTGTGACAAGTCGAACAATAATGGATTCTCGATGAAAAGTCAACGTGGCAAATGGATGGCCGGAAGGGATATACTTGAATAGGATCAAGATCGATCATGCCGGGAACGGGAATGCACGGAGAATAGGAAAATATGGCAGAAACCGAATCCGATCAAGGGTCGTGCAACAATTGGATGGAATCACGGAATACGGGTGGCAATCAGTGGATGGGTTGCATCGGCTTCATGAATATGCCGAGCAGCAGAAAAAACCCTTCCGGGTGGAAGCAAAGGGGATAAAGGGATTGTTTTCACTGATGATGCGGGGTGAAAAAGATCATGATGTAATGGAGGTGTCCCGATCGATCGGTTGCATCCTTCCCAAAACCCTGTCAAAAAAGCTTCAATGGGCCCATGATTGTCCATGGCCAGTGCGGCAGCGAGGGTGGAACGGGAAACCACAATCGCAATCGGAAATCTTCATATGAGCCGATTGTCATACAAAAAGGGGAGGGATCAAAGGACCGGGTGCATAATCAAGCTACGGACGGCAGGTCGGAAACCGGATTGTATGAGGTGTTCGACACGCCACCGGCGGAAGAGCCAAGCGGGCTGTTGTGAAGCGTGAAATCCGTCTCCCCACCGTGCGGCTTGAGACGGGGAAATGGAGTGGAGGGAGACGGATGTTTGTCAGAAATATTGCTTGATGAAACGATGGTTTTGTCCGGGGATTACGATGAAGAACCGTCCCAATACGAGCTTTCCCAATCATGGTGTTTCATCAAATGCTTCAGGATCTTGGACGCTTTTTTGCAATGACGGTACGCCTTTCGCAACTGATGGTAATCCATCGCATGGTAATGGTCATACATGGGGGGATACTCGATTGGAAGCGTTGGCATCGCGGGATACGGTAACATGAATGGTTGTCTGGGTTCCATCTCACTCGCTCCTTTATGATGTTTTGACAATGGTATCGTATGAGCGTCTATCCGCGTTCGTACTCGGTCATCTGTCTCAAATTCGGCATTCGCCGGATGAAAATGGAACCATGTGACCCAATTGGGGAATAAATATCTAAATATTATTAAAAATGCGATTTTGTGTATAATAGAGCTAACATACAAGAAAGAGGTGATTGACAGGCTGTTCAACGTTCCCTACAATTAGTGTCCGATACGGATATTCCTGACTTGTGACATGACTGGGAAGTTTCACCTGTGACAGGCGGTTTCAAAATCGGGTAAGATAACTATCAGTGTCGAAAAGCGGCAGGAAAAGGAATGGATGGGCCGTGAAGGACGCATTTGTCATCAAAAAAACCTTGAACAACAACGTGGTCATCGCAACACATCCTTCGTACGACGAAGTGGTGTTGATCGGGAAAGGGATCGGGTTCCGCAAAAAGACGGGGGACGTGATTGAGCGGGAAGCCGTGGAAAAATGCTTTACCTTGATCGACAAAAAGGAACAGGAACAGTACAAACAGTTGGTTTCCCGAGTGGACGAGCGTCTGATCGAATTGATGAACGATGCCGTCCGGTTGATCCAGGAGCGTTTTCAAACGCCGCTTTCCGAACACATCCACGTCGCGCTCACCGATCATGTCGGTTTTGCGTTGAAGCGGTTGGAGCAGGGTTTGGAGTTTAACAATCCCTTTCTCATCGAAACCCAAGCGTTGTATGAAAAGGAATTTCAGGTGGCCGAGGAAATCGTGGAGATGATCAGTAAGCGCTTGGGTGTGGAATTGCCTGTAAGTGAAACCGGTTTTATCGCACTTCACATCCACAGTGCAGTGACACGGCGCCACTTGGCGGAAATCCGGCAGTACTCGCGCTTGATCATGAAGTTGATCGACATTGTGGAATCCTCCCTCAAAGTCCGCATCGATCGAAAAAGTTTGGATTACTTGCGCATGATCACCCATTTGCGTTATGCCATCGAACGGACGGTGCGCGGAGAGGATGTCAGCATTCCCGAAGGCTTTGAAGAACTGTTGCAAAAGCAATATCCGGTGTGCTATAATTTGGCTTGGAAGTTGGCCAAGGTGATGGAACGTTCACTGAATCGTCCCGTTCACCCGGCTGAAATCAGCTATTTGACGTTGCATCTGCAGAGATTGTCGCACAAAAACTGAATCATGTGGGCCTTATTTCACGTGTTACTGATTCGATCAGGCATGAGTGGAAAAAGGCTGTAACTTCGTTTGCAATTGAAAGGGCTTCCCTTTTGCAAACGGTTGCAGTGCCTTTTTTGCTCATGCCTTTCATTTTGCCTGAAAGATGCAACAAACGGCCCATCAAAACCCATACTGATACGGGAGGGAGATATCATGTTCAAGCAGGCGTTTGGGAAACTGCAACGTGTCGGTCGAGCGCTGATGCTTCCCGTCGCAATTTTGCCCGCGGCCGGGTTGCTGTTGGGGCTCGGAAACGAAAACGTGTTGAACATCCCGATCATGGAGCATGCAGGCGGCATCATCTTTGACAACCTGGCGCTGCTGTTCGCGGTCGGGGTAGCCATTGGTCTGGCCAACAGTGAAGGAACCGCCGGTTTGGCTGCCGTGATCGGTTACCTCATCATGAACGTCACCATGGGGGAAATGGCCAAGGCATTCGGCGGCAAAAGCGTGGAAACGGTGAAGGTATTGGGGATCGACACCCTGCAAACGGGGGTATTCGGCGGGATTATCATCGGTGTATTGGCCGCATATTTATATAACCGCTTTCACGATATCGAACTGCCGCCGTTCCTCGGATTTTTCGGCGGAAAGCGGTTTGTGCCGATTGTGACGGCCGTCTCGTCGTTCCTGCTGGGCGTGGCCTTCTTCTACATCTGGCCGCCGATCCAGCACGGGATCGATGTGGTGTCTCACATCGTCACCACGCAAAATACGGCCGTGTCCGCTTTCATCTTCGGTGTGATCGAACGCTCGCTGATTCCGTTCGGTCTGCATCATATTTTCTACGCTCCGTTCTGGTTTGAATTCGGCAGCTTCAAAACCGCAGCCGGTCAAATCGTTCATGGAGACGTGCAGCGTTTCTTTGCGGGTGACCCGACAGCGGGAACGTTTATGAGCGGGAAATTCCCGTTCATGATGTTCGGTCTGCCGGCCGCTGCGTTGGCGATCTATCATGAAGCGCGGCCGGAGAAGAAAAAAGTGGTCGGCGGGATCATGCTGTCTGCCGCACTGACCTCGTTCCTGACGGGGATCACGGAGCCGATCGAGTTCTCGTTCCTGTTCGTGGCACCGGCTCTGTATGTGATTCACTGTGTGTTCGCCGGGATTTCCTTTATGCTGATGGACATTCTCGGCGTGAAGGCCGGAATGACGTTCTCCGGTGGATTTATCGACTACCTGCTGTACTGGAACCTGGATACCAAACCGTGGCTGATCATCCCGGTCGGATTGGTGTTCGCGGTCATCTACTACTTCGGGTTCCGCTTTGCCATCCGCAAATGGAACCTCAAAACGCCGGGACGTGAAGATGAGGATGAAGCCGAAGAAGGAAGCAATGCCTCGGCAACGGGTAGCGCCGAATTGGCCCAAGGCGTGCTGGAGTCGCTGGGTGACAAGGAGAACATCACTCACCTGGATGCTTGCATCACCCGGCTGCGTGTCTCCGTGGCTGATCCGCAGAAAGTGGATCAAAATCGGCTGAAAAAACTGGGTGCCTCCGGTGTGTTGGTGATGGGGAACCATTTGCAGGTGATCTTTGGTCCCCGTTCTGAGTTGATCAAGGAACAGATGAAGCAAATCATGGCCGGCAAAAAACCTTCGGAAATCAAAGTGGAAGAAGAGATTTCCGAAGGTGAGAAACAAACGACCGCGACGGTGGAAAATGTGTCGATCGTCGCTCCGATGACCGGTAAGCTGATGCCGATCACCGAAGTGCCGGATCAGGTATTTTCCCAAAAAATGATGGGCGACGGTTTTGCGATCGAACCGACGGAAGGTGTCGTGGTATCCCCGGTTGAAGGGGAAATCGTCAACGTCTTCCCGACCAAGCACGCCATCGGTATCCGTTCCGTGGATGGTCGTGAAATCCTCATCCACGTCGGTATCGATACCGTCAACCTGCAAGGGAAAGGCTTTGAAACCTTTATCTCCGAAGGTGACAAAGTGAAACCGGGACAAAAACTGTTGGAAGTGGATCTGGACTATATCAAGGAAAACGCCACTTCCATCATCACCCCGATCGTGTTCACCAACTTGCAGGAAGGGCAAACGGTCAACCTGAACAAAACCGAAGTTCAATACGGTGAAAAAGATATCGTAACGGTGAAGTAACACGACAGTTTACAACCAAGCGGGAGCCGCATTCCTGATGGAATCGGCTCCCGTTTTTTAAACCATGGATTGTCTCATGCCCAAACTCCTATATTAAAAGTTTGGGTCTGAACTTGCATGATGAATCCAAGTGAAAGTTTCCTTCAAAAATTCCTTTACCCCTTCTGGACCTGTCAAGTGTAAACAAACAGGACGATTGGGTGCTACATGTAATTCGAAATTTAAAAATGGACAACATAAGCGTTCCAGTGAGATAAATTCAGCAATTTTTTTGATCATGGAGGATTCTGCCGGATAACAAACCGCGTATCCGTCAGGAAGTTCATATATCTCCTGCCAATAATTTGATATATAATCCAGAAGTTGCTGATATTTTTCCCTTTGTTCTACGGTCATTGCTGAAGGTACACATGCGATCGGAATACGATCGTTCACATGATCCTCTTCCATGGTAATCCCTCCTAAGTATGAGAAGTTATAATTGAGTATAATACTTAAAGTAAACTTTAAGTCAAAGGAGAAATATATGGGAGATCTTACGATTGGACAGATAGCAAGAAAAGCGAAAGTGAATACTTCTACCATTCGCTATTATGAATCAATTGGATTGCTTCCAAAGCCAAAAAGGGTGAATGGTCAGCGACGTTATTCTGGTGAAATCTTAAATCGGATTCGGTTTATTAAGATCTGTCAACAAGCTGGATTTCGTGTTCGGGAAATCTACTCTTTATTAGAGGGATTTGAAGAGGTCTCTCCTTCTGAGCGATGGCGTACCATGGCAGCGATCAAATGTGCAGAACTGAAGGAGAAAAAGAAACAAATCGATACAATGATTTGCATATTGGAAAAAGGATTAAAATGTCACTGTCTTACTTGGGCTGACTGTTTGATTTATGCAGAACCAGATAGAACAGGTGAGGAATAAAGATTGAAGAAAATCTCTGGAAAAAATAAAGAGATTTTCTTCCTCGATTCCCTTTATTTCCTCTGTTTACTCGAACGGGTTCAAGGGGATGGGGTATGATAGGAGAAAGGAAAGGGGGACTCACGTGGGACTTTTCGGCGGAGGAGACAATGATCGCGGACATATGAAGCAGGTGGCGGAGTTTCTGTTCGAAGGGGAAGAAGTATTGCAGACTTATGGCTTGTTGCTGGATTTTGTCGCGTTGACGAACAAGCGCATTTTGTTTGTCGATAAAACGGCGGTGAGTCGAAGAACAGCCGTCATCTCCATCCCTTACTCCAAAGTGGAGGCGATCTCGATCGAAAAAGGGAAGCTCTGGTCGCTGGCCAACCGGGTCGAGATTCAGACGAAGGGACGGACATACGAGTTGGAGTTTCTCAAAGGAGCGGATGTGATGGGGTTCTACCGGACGCTGGCTCGGATGATCTGTTAGCTGATCAAAAAAGGTTCGTTCCCGAGTATGAAGGGAACGAACCTTTTTGTTTAAAAGTATTCCTGGTAAGGGGTGAGGTCGATCTTCTTTTCTTTCAACGTTTGAATCAGCCATTTGTGATCCCGCTTCGGCGTCGCCTGGATGTATCCGCGGATGATCAGGTCTTCAGTGATGCGGTCGGCGTTTTCCTTCAGCGCCAGCTCGCCGATTTTCCCCGCAATCGTCTGCCGGGCGGTATCCCGGAACAACTTGGGGACCGGACGTACCAAGTCCTCCAGCAGTTCTTTTTGTTCATCCGACCACATGTGCCGCGTTTTTTCGATATAATAAGCTTGCCATTCCAAGATCGACTTGCCGTCTTCCTTGGGCATCCCCTTGAGAAACTTGCGGAACATGAAATAACCGCCGATCGAGAGAAATCCGATCATGATCATGACCCAAATAATAACGGCCCATGTCATCCAAACCGGCATCGTACCACCTCTTTCGCCAACGTCGGTGGTCGGTGTGTCTTTGTTGTCGTCGAACCTCATTATATCCGGACTGTGTGGGGTTGTTCAAGCCGAGCGAGTGGGAAGAATCATTGGATAAGGAGATGTTGGGATGAAGGTGTTGATTGCCTCCGATTCTTTCAAAGGCAGTTTGTCTTCCGCGCAAGTGGTGGAAGCGGGACGTATGGCGGCGGAACGAGTCGATCGACGCATTGAAGTGGAGGGACTGCCGATCGCCGACGGTGGGGAAGGAACGGTGGATTGCGTGTTGCAGGCTGTTGAAGGGAAACGAATCCCGGTGAAGACGGTGGACCCGTTGGGTCGTCCGATCACCGCTGATTTGGCCGTGGTGGGACAAACGGCGATCGTGGAGCTGGCTTCGGCTTCAGGGTTAACGCTGTTGTCTCCCGCGGAGCGCAATCCGTATCAGACGTCTACATACGGGACGGGCTTGTTGATCCGGTATGCACTGGATCTGCCCGAAATCAGGGAGATTTTGGTGGCTGTCGGCGGCAGTGCCACCAATGACGGCGGGCTGGGCATGGCGCAGGCACTCGGACTGACAGCATGGGACAAAAAGGGAAGACCGGTGAAACAGGGCGGTCAACATGTGGGAGAGGTGGCGAAACTGGACACGAGCGGGATGCACCCGCGGTTGAAAGAGGTGAAGATCCGTGTGGCCTGTGATGTGGACAATCCTTTGTACGGGGAAAATGGTGCTTCCCAGGTGTTCGGCCCGCAAAAAGGAGCGACATCCGAGATGGTAAAGATGTTGGATGCGAATCTGCGCCGGTTGTCCGATGTGATACGACACGATTTGGGCGTGGATGTGTCCCGTCTGCCCGGAGGAGGGGCGGCCGGCGGGACGGGTGCGGGATTGGCGGCATTTTGCGGGGCTCGACTGGAACCGGGCATTGAGTTGTTGTTGGATGTATGCCGGTTTGACGAGCGGGTGAAAGAAGTGGATTTGGTCATCACCGGGGAAGGTAGGACGGACCGTCAGACCCTGCGCGGTAAAGCGCCGGTCGGAGTGGCCAAACGGGCGAAGCGGTACGGAAAGCCGGTGATCTGCGTGTCCGGTGCATATGATCCTGCGGTGGCAAAGGAGTTGAGAGCGTGCGGAATCGATGGCGTGTTCAGTCTTTGTCCGGGGCCGACGGATGAGGAAAAGGCGTTTGCGCATGCATCCGAATGGATGGTGTCCACGCTGGAAAACGTATTTGGTTTGTGGTTGGGTGTTGCCGGGTGATTTTGAAAAGCGGATGAGAAACCGGTGATTGGATCATGGGGCCAATGGTGATTCCTTGTTCCGAAAGAAGGGCTTCCCTTTATTGGCCGGCAGTCCGTGGCGTTTTTCGTATTTTCTGTGAAAGTCCTGAGGATTTCACCTGTGTGATATGATGGTGAAGGTTGGGAGCAGCGTTCAGTCTGTTTGGACGAGGTGGTAAACGTGAACCGAAAATGGATTAGGTATATCGGTTTGTGGTTGTGTATCTGGCTCGTGCCTTCATTGGCGGTGGCCCACACGCACCTGAAACAATCGACGCCGGGTGACGGGGAAACGGTGTCGCAACCAGTACAGAAGATCACGTTGGTGTTTGAGGAGCGCATCGAACAGGGAGGGTCGGTGGAACTTCATGACGGAGCCGGGCACACAGTGAAACCCGCTTCCGTGAAGGTTCAAGGGGATACGTTGGAAGCGACGCTGGGATCTGCCTTGCCGGCCGGCCATTACACCGCACAATGGAAAATCATCGGATTGGACGGTCATCCGATGCAAGGGTCGTTTCAGTTCGAGGTGAAGGCGGACCAAACATCAGCCGGTCAAAAACTGTCAAAGGCACCCAATCAACAGCCCGCGCCGCATCACAACCAACATTCCGCTCCGGCGAAAAAATCCGCTTCATCTCCGGTGATTTGGGTGGTGGCCTTACTGGTACTCAGTGCCGCGGTGATAGCGGGCTGGCTGTTCCGGAGGAAGCCGAAAGCATGATCGCATGGGTCCAAACGTTGGCCGAGACGATGGCAGTGACGTGCCTCGCCCTGTTGACGGGCGGGGCGCTTCTTTCACTGGTGGCGGACGAGTACAAACCGATCCTCGTATTTCCTCAGCGGCTGTTTCCCTTTGCCGCTCTGTTAGCGGGGATTGTTTCTTTTGTTCCCGTCCTGCGTCCGGTTCTTTTTTTGGCACCGGATACGGGGTGGATGGAGGCCGTTCGTCTGGGGGTGTTTCACTCGCGTACCGGGCAAGTGTGGCTGGGTTTGTTGGCAGCATCGGTATTACTCGCCCTGCTTCTTCTGGTGCGGAATTTACGCAGCTCCGGATGGACGGCCGGTTGGGCCTTGTGCGGTACATGGATGATGATCCTGATCAAGTCGTGGATGGGCCACGTCGCATCGGTTTCTGGTATCAGTGGTTGGGTTTTGCAATCGGTTCATCTGACCGCGGTATGTGTATGGGCGGGTATATTGATGGTGGTCGGTTTCTTTACTGTTGACACCGTGCGCTGGCTTTCTTTCCTTCGTTGGTTTACACCGACGGCAATCGGTTGCGTAACGGCCGTCATCCTGGCCGGTTGGGGATTGATGGGCATCATTGCTCCCCAGTATGTTGCTTCCTGGGTTTTGCCTTATGGGGAAGCGTTGTTGTTCAAACAATGGACAACGGCGGGAGTTTTGGTCACGGCCGGGGTAAATGGCGGATGGATTCGCCGCAAACTGGCACGGGGGGAAGAGGTGAATCCCCTGCCCTGGATCCGTGCGGAAGCGGTCCTGATTTTGCTGGTGGTGGCGATCACCGCATGGATGAGTCAGGAAGCGGCACCGCACACCGTGGCGGAGACAGTGCAGGCTGTTGGTGTATCCCCGTTGTTTGAAGGATTGTTTCCCGGGAAATGGCATCCCGGTTTACGTGCCGAATGGCAGGGACTTTTCCTCGGGGGATTGTCGATTTTAGTGGCGCTGACGCTTTTGGCGATGATTCCGTTGTTGTACCGCCAGCGACGCTCGGCCTACGGTGCGGTCTGGTTGGCCGGTTTGGCGGCGTGTGCCGGTGTTTTGGGCGTGTTGGTTTGGGCATACGGCGGTTAATCTGTCATGTCACCTGAGCAAGGTGACTTCTTTTTTGTTTATAAAACGTAATAATTACGATTTACAAAAGGAGATTCCTTGTATAAAATGAGATTTGTGCAGTTAAAATCAGTAGTGAATTCGATTTGAGGGGGAGAGAGGGATGAAAGAGAAAATACCGGTCACCGTATTGAGCGGCTATCTGGGATCGGGGAAAACGACGATTCTCAACCATGTTTTGCAAAATCGGCAAGGGCTCAGAGTGGCCGTGATTGTCAATGATATGAGCGAGATCAATGTGGATGCCGGACTGATCGACCGGAGCGGCGCATTGTCCCGGACGGAAGAGAAGTTGGTGGAGATGTCCAACGGGTGCATTTGCTGTACACTGCGGGAGGATTTGTTGCGGGAAGTGGAGCGGTTGGCCAGGCAGGGCCGGTTCGATTACATATTGATTGAGTCGTCAGGGATCAGCGAGCCGGTGCCGGTTGCCCAGACATTCACCTACTTGGATGAGGAACACGGTATTGATCTGTCGTCACTGTGCCGGCTGGACTGTATGGTGACCGTGGTGGATGCGTACCGTTTCTGGCATGATTTCGCTTCGGGCGAGACCTTGTTGGACCGTCAGCAGGCAGTAAGTGAAGAGGATACACGGGATGTGTCCGATTTGTTGATTGACCAGATTGAGTTTTGCGACGTCCTGATCCTCAACAAATGCGATCTGGTGGAGGAGGGGGAATTGCAACGGCTGGAGGCCGTTTTGCGCAAACTGCAACCGCAAGCCAAGCTGATCCGCACTTCTCACGGTCGTATCAACCCGTCGGAAATCCTGAACACAGGCTTGTTTGACCTGGAGCGGGCCAGTCAGGCGGCCGGCTGGATTCAGGAATTGCAAAAAGACAGCCATACTCCCGAAACGGAGGAGTACGGCATTTCTTCTTTCGTCTACCGGCGACGTCGGCCTTTTCATCCTGAACGGTTGGCCCGCTGGATGGAAGAGTGGCCGGAAACGGTCGTTCGCGCCAAAGGCATGATGTGGCTGGCCACGCGCCATGACACCGCCGTGCTGCTTTCGCAGGCGGGACCGTCCATTCAAGTGGGACCGATGGGCCATTGGATTGCCGCCCTGGAGGAAGAGGAGATGGAGAAGGTGTTGGCGGCCGAACCGGAGACGGCACGGCGGTGGCACCCCATTTGGGGAGATCGTGTCACGGAGTTGGTGCTGATCGGGGTAGACATGGATCGGCAACAAGTGGAACGCGAGTTGGATGCATGTTTGTTGACCGATGAGGAAATGCTGTCCGATTGGTCCGCTTTTCCCGATCCGTTGCCGGGTGCGGCAGAGGGGAATGTATCTTTGGCCTGAGCAGTGCCGCATAAGCGAGGTCGCTTCCCGGAAGTCAGCGGATTACAAGCGCACTCCGGCGGCAATGGCGCGTTTGTGCCGAGGGCTGTTCAGGAATTGTGACTGATGCAACCGGCACGATTTCAGCAACTGGCATTTGGCGAGAGGATTCCACAGTGATGCGGAAGTGACGGGCGACCATTGACAGCCGGTGGCTCCGTCACGCTTCTTTTTCCATGTATTCCGGATACTCCAGCAGAAAAGCCTGAACGACGTTTGCGTATTCCTCGTCAGGGATTTCATGCAGGCG
This sequence comes from Polycladomyces zharkentensis, assembly GCF_016938855.1. Taxonomy (NCBI): domain Bacteria; kingdom Bacillati; phylum Bacillota; class Bacilli; order Caryophanales; family Thermoactinomycetaceae; genus Polycladomyces; species Polycladomyces zharkentensis. The sequence continues at coordinate 19,109 of NZ_JAFHAP010000008.1, forward strand.
TTGTGAGCGAACTTCGAAAAAATAGAGGTCGTCCTCCGGATGGTCCCGGTTGTAGTACAAGGCATACACCCGATTGTCGTGCCGGAAAGTGGCACCCAAAACGGCATGAACCTCTCTGTCTTCCGTCTTCAGTCTCTGGAAGAAAAACGGTTCCACCTGATCCCAGACCGTTTCGGTGTAGGTTTCCCCCGGATAACGCAACCACAGGGTACCATCTTTCCATTCCGCCACAAACAGCTGGGCTTTTTCCTCTTTGGGCCATAACAACAAGAGATGTCGCACGTGCTCGTGGATAAACACATACTGGTGGGGCGTGTCAAATTGGATGTGCAAAGCGATTCCCCCTTTCTGTCCAGGTTGAAACCAAAGTTCGGCGTTCGATTACTGCGGATGCCAATGTCCCAAGCATCCCACATCTTCAGACGTGTGGCGTGTCAATGCAACGGGTTCCACTTCCTCCCCATCCATCTGTCACTTTCGGTTCTCCTCAGGATAATAAATCCCTTCCATCTCCCACAAGTACTCCATATTTGTCAGATGACGAGTGATTTCCTGTTTATTCATCCTTGCAACCGCGATCAATAACGCGTTGATCAGGCTGAGCGGGGCGACGAAGGAGTCGAGGAAAGACGGCGAGTTGCTCGCGGCGATCAGGTATAGATCCGTCGCGTTCGCCAGAGGAGAACGGTGGGAATCGGTAATCGCCAATGTCCTCACCCCGTTCTTCCTAACATATTGCAAGGCTTGAACCGTTCGTGACGTATAGCGGGAAAAGCTGATTCCAATGACCAAATCATTCGAACCCAGTGTGGAAAGTTGTTCATACATCGTATCGGATTCCGTGATCAGCCGGGTGTTTTTCTTCAGCAAATGCAGATAAAACGCCAAGAAGGAACCCAAAGCATGGGAGCTGCGGAACGCGATGATGGTGACGGATTTTGCTTCGTTGATCTGTTGAACCGCTTTGCCGAACATGTCGATGTCCAACATCTGAATGGTTTGTTTCAAATTGGACAGATCATCGGACAAAACTTCATAGGCGATGCGTTGTTCTTCGGAGTACATTTCTTCCGCCATGTCCAGCCGTTCGACCGTTGTGACACGTTTGCGAAGCTGCTCCTGCAAACTGCGTTGCATTTCCGTAAATCCCGCAAATCCGAGGGTGGTGGCGAAGCGGATGACGGTCGCTTCGCCCACGCCTGCTTGTTTGGCCAACTGGGCCGTTGTCAAAAACGGTACGCTGTCCGGGTGTGTCTCGATATAAGCCGCAATTTTCCGTTGTGACTTGCTCATCCGGCTGATATTCTCGCGTATTCTTTGAAAAACGTCTTGCTTGTCGGACAAGGGTAATCCCTACTTTCTCACCAAGCTTTTGACGGCAAGCTCCAATCGTTCCAGTGTTTCATCAATCACTTCGGCGGTATGTGCCGTTGACAGGGAAAAACGATTGAGCGGTTTGATGAAAACCCCCTGGTTTAACAAGTGCGTGTCCAATTTCCTTCGCAAGGACAGATTCGACTCCAGTACATCCTGGATTCGGCGGACAGGCTGATCGGAAAGCACCAGATTGAAAATGCTGCCCACACCGATGGTCTGTGATGCGATCCCGTAGCGGTTCAAGATTTCCTCCATTCCCTTGCGCAATTGCGTTGTGTTTGCTTCCAGTTGCGGATAGACGCCGGATTCTTGAAGAGTTTGGATCGTGGCCAACCCTGCGGTGAGGACAACGGGATGACCGTTATAAGTGCCGCTGTGAAATAAGGGTTGACCCTGACCGAGTGACGGTTGTCGCTGTTCGGTTGTCAGAATGTCCACTCCACCGGCGGGTGAACATATTTCCATCATCTCCCCCCGTCCTCCGACGGCGCCGACAGGAAAACCGCCACCCAACACTTTTCCGAGGGCGGTCAAATCGGGGATTACCCCGTATAATCCCTGGGCTCCCGACAATCCGGTGCGAAACCCGGTCTTCACCTCGTCAAATATCAGTACAATCCCATATTGGTGTGTGAGTTCGCGTAACCGTTTCAGAAAAGTTTCATCCGGTGGAATAAATCCTCCCTGGACGGGTTCCATGATCACAGCGGCGATTTCATGGCGATGTTGATGGAGGATCTCTTCCGTTTGGTCCCATTCATTAAACGGGAGGACCACGGTGTTTTCTGCGTAATAATCCGGCAGAGCGAGGGAATCCAACGTTTTTACCGGACGCTGCTCGCGCTTTCGTTTTTGGGAAGTGACGCTGATCAGCACTTGATCATAACTTCCGTGATAGTGACCTTCAAACTTGGCCAACTTTTTTCTCCCGGTCCACGCCATGGCCAAGCGAATGGCCAGCAATGTGGCTTCCAATCCCGAGTTGGTGAAGCGAACCTTTTCGATCCCGGGGTACAAGTCGACCAATACGCGGGCCATTTCCGCTTCCAGAGGGTGGGGTGTTCCGAAGATCGTGGTACCGATTTGCGAGAATGTATCGTTGATGGCAGCGATGATTCTCTGATCCCCGTGCCCCAAAATGAGCGCTCCGTAACATAGGTTGTAATCAATATATTGATTGCCGTCAACATCGTACAGGTAAGCGCCGGAAGCTGAGTCCATGACGATGGGGTAGGGAGCGAAATATTTGATGTTGGCTGTGACTCCACCCGGTATCCACCGGGCCGCTTCACGGTACATTTGGGCGGAACGAGCAGTCTTGCGGACGAAGGGAGCATCCATTTCCATCATTGTCACCTCATTTGAAATATATACTCCATAATTACGCTCAAATAGGAGTATATATTTCATTTAACGCATTGTCCGTTCATTGTCAAGGAGCAATTTCAGATGCCGAAGGGAAATAGATGGTTGATCAGCTGCGTTTTGATATGTAAATGAAAAAGGCGTGTTTTTCCTCATCGCAATGGAAAACACGCCTTTTTGTGGTTACGTCGTTTGTCTCGGCAAAACGACGATGTATCCGATCATGGGACCGTTGGTTTCGGCGGTGGGATGAGTATGGCAAATCAATTGAAATGTACCGGGTTTGTAGGCCGTAAAGGAGACGCGCGTGATTTGTCCCTGTCTGACATTGCCCCGTACGTTGTATCCTTGGATGGAAAACGGATGTTCTTTGCCGCTGACGCCCCGAATGACCAGATGAACGCGATCCCCCTGGTGAACCACGATCATACCGGGGTCCCACCGGTATGCTTCCAGCTTTTTTCCTTGGTACCGACCTTTGAATTCCCCGGTTACCATATAAAACGTCTTTTCCTGTGATGGCGCAGTCGGTTGACCGGCGGAAGCGTTACGTGCCACAAACGGTGCATTCGTTATATAGACGGCACCCGTCAGGAGCAGGACTGCCACCAAATACAGCCAAAAACGTATTGGTAACATTACCAGACCTCCTTTTGGAAAGGTTATTTTCAATATCACCGGCGGACAAATTTTTCATCCATTTTTATGGAATAAATTGGAGTTTGTATCATGGAATGGGTGGTGCATATAATAAGAACAAACGTTCTGTCGAACGCTCCAAATCGAGGTGGGGAGTTATGGTGGACATCGTACTCCAACAGGCGGTTCGCCGGAACGAACCGGTGGAGATCATTTATATGGACAACCGGGCGGGTACGATCACCCAACGGCAGATACGGATTTACCGGATGACGGCAGAAACGGTCCAAGCTTATTGTTATGAGCGGAAAGCCGTGCGCACCTTCCGGCGGGACCATATTTTGGCTGCACAGAGGGGGGAGCGGCGGCGTGGATCGTGGCAATAAACTGTGGGAGGGCCACCGGATGTTTCTTCCGGAACATGCGGCGTTGTACCGTGAACGAAAACGGGAACGGCATACTCCGCCCGTATTGGACGAACAGCGATGGGAAGAGATCGACCGGTTGGTATCCGAAGCCATGAGGGAAGGTCGGACACTGCGTTGGACCATTTTCCATCCCGAAGGCCCCTATGTCGTCCAAGGCCGCGTCGGCCGGATTCGTCCCGAACACGGATGGATCGAAGTGCGCGGAGCAGGAGACGGGATTCGGGTCCCGCTGAATCGTCTGATCGATGTCGCCCCGGTTGAAGAGTGAAACAAAAGGTCGTCCGTATGGAGAAGGTTTTCGAAAGCGGCGAAACCGTGCTATACTGATGAGTGGATGATGAGGTAACGCTTCCATGCGAACAAGCAGCATGGGACAAACCAGACAGGAGGTTCAAACCATGGCTTCCCATATGCAACCGCGTCCCGAAGAGAACCAAGAAAATGACTTGCTCGACATGATGGTCGGCACGGGTGTTTCTATTGCCTTTTTTATGGGAATCGCCTTGATCGCCGGTGTTATCAGCTATTTCGTCAAGGGATAATGGCCCGCGCGTCGCGGGGGAGAGGGCCGAATCAGGGTGTCGCGCCCTCTGTTTTTGTTGCGCGGCGGGCGGTTGGCAATCCCGAGCGCTTGCGCTATACTTGCAATAGCCGGAAGAAGCGCTTTCGGTTTCTTTCTGCTGTTTGACTGTTTCAAATGAACTGATTATTGGAAGTCGTTTCTCCCAATCAGATGCAAAACCGATCGCGACGGGGGAGAACACCAGGATAGGGGGATGGAGCATGAACGTACATGAGTACCAGGGCAAAGAGGTGCTGAAACAGTACGGGGTTGCGGTGCCGAACGGGCGAGTCGCTTTCACCCCGGAGGAAGCGGTGGAAGCGGCCCGGGCGTTGGGCGGAGAGCTGTGGGTGGTCAAAGCGCAAATTCACGCCGGCGGCCGCGGCAAAGCGGGCGGGGTGAAGTTGGCGCGCAGTTTGGATGAAGTACGCGCGTATGCGGAAGAATTGTTGGGCAAAGTGCTGGTCACCCATCAAACCGGCCCCGAAGGGAAAGAAGTGAAGCGCCTGCTGATCGAAGAAGGCTGCAAAATCGAGAAGGAATATTACGTCGGGATGGTCGTGGACCGTTCCAAAGGTCGCGTGACGATGATGGCTTCCGAAGAAGGCGGAACGGAGATTGAAGAAGTGGCGGCCAAGACACCGGAAAAAATCTTCAAGGAAACGATTGATCCGGCTGTCGGTTTGCTCCCGTTCCAAGCCCGTCGTCTCGCTTATGCGATCAACATCCCCCGCGATCGGGTGAACCAGGCCGTCAAGTTCATGATGGGCTTGTACCAAGCGTTTGTGGATAAAGATTGTTCGCTGGCGGAAATCAACCCGCTCGTCACAACGGCTGACGGTCGCGTGATGGCGTTGGATGCCAAGCTGAACTTCGACGACAATGCCCTGTATCGTCATCCCGACATCGTGGAGTTGCGCGATCTGGATGAAGAAGATCCGAAAGAAGTGGAAGCTTCCAAATACGACCTCAACTACATCGCCCTGGACGGCAACATCGGCTGCATGGTGAACGGGGCCGGCCTGGCGATGGCAACGATGGACATCATCAAACATTACGGCGGCGAACCTGCCAACTTCCTGGATGTGGGCGGCGGCGCGACGACCGAAAAAGTGACCGAAGCCTTCAAAATCATTTTGGCGGACCCCAATGTGAAGGGCATTTTGGTCAACATTTTCGGCGGGATCATGAAATGCGACGTGATCGCCACCGGTGTCGTGGAAGCGGCCAAACAGGTGGGATTGGATCGCCCCTTGGTTGTGCGGCTGGAAGGAACCAACGTGGAAAAAGGCAAACAGATCCTGAACGAATCCGGCTTGAAAATCGTGGCTGCCGATTCGATGGCCGACGCGGCGCAAAAAATCGTTTCGCTGGTGAAGTGACGCAAAACGAGATCATCTGGAAAGGCGGGTTCGAAGTTGAGTATCTTCGTCAATCAAGACACCAAAGTCATCGTGCAGAACATCACCGGTTCCACCGGCTCGTTCCACACCAAGCAAATGCTCGAGTACGGCACCAAAATCGTGGCCGGTGCCACCCCGGGCAAAGGAGGCGCCGAAGTGGAAGGCGTGCCGGTTTTTGATACTGTGGCCGAAGCGGTGGAAAAAACGGGGGCCAACGCGTCGGTGATCTACGTGCCGCCGGCATTCGCCGCGGACGCGATCATGGAAGCGGTGGATGCAGAACTGGACCTGGTCGTCTGCATCACCGAAGGCATCCCGGTATTGGACATGGTGAAAGTGAAACGGTATATGGAAGGCAAAAAGACGCGTCTGATCGGACCCAACTGTCCGGGCGTCATCACACCGGGCGAATGCAAAATCGGAATCATGCCCGGATACATTCACACTCCGGGGCACGTCGGGATCGTGTCCCGCAGCGGCACGCTCACTTATGAAGCGGTGTATCAGTTGACCACCCGCGGCATCGGACAGTCCACTGCGGTGGGGATCGGCGGCGACCCGGTGAATGGCACCAACTTTATCGACTGCCTGAAAGCGTTCCAGGAAGACCCGGACACCAAAGCCGTCATCTTGATCGGCGAAATCGGCGGTACGGCCGAAGAAGAAGCGGCCGAATGGATCCGGGATCATATGGACAAACCGGTGGTCGGGTTCATCGGCGGGCAAACGGCGCCTCCGGGCAAACGGATGGGGCATGCGGGCGCCATCATCTCCGGCGGTAAAGGTACCGCGGCGGAAAAAATCGCAAAGTTGGAGGAGTGCGGGGTCAAAGTGGCACCCACTCCGGCCGCCATCGGCGATACGCTGGTCGAGGTTCTGAAAGAGAAAGGCTTGCTGGAAGCCTGCATCACGAAGAAATGACATCACGGCTTTTTTCAGGGGACCCACACGGCATGGTCCCCTTTTTTATTCAGCTGGAAGCGGGGTGGGACCGTGGAGGAGCGGGATGCATGGATCGCTGTGCATCAGGTGAAGGGAGCGGGTTGGCATACCATTGATCGGTTGCATCGGGCCGGTTGGGTTCCCACGAATCCGATGACCCCGTCCGTGATGGAGGCGGTCAGGGCGATGGGTGTCACGCAACAACGATTGGATCGAATCAGGGAAAAATGTACCCCGTCGTTTGTCCGTGAAGTGAAGGAGGAATTACGAAACAGGGAGATTTGTACGGTGACCGTGTGGGATGACGATTACCCACCTTTGCTGCGGGAGATCCCGCAACCTCCTTGGGTGTTGTATGTCAAAGGGGATGCATCCCTCCTCAGCGGCCCGTGCGTCGCCGTGGTGGGGACGCGCAGGCCGACGCCGTACGGCCGCCGGGTGGCACGCATGTTGTCGGAACAATTGGCTGGTGCCGGCTGGGTGGTGGTCAGCGGGATGGCGGCGGGGATCGACAGTGAAGCACATCGCGGCGCATTGCGGAAAAACGGGGCGACAGTGGCTGTATTGGGAACGGGCGTAGATGTGGTATACCCCAAAAGCAACCGGTCATTGTATCACGAATTGATCCAACGCGGTGTGGTCTGTTCGGAGATGCCGCCGGGGACGGAACCGCATCCCGGTCTGTTTCCTCAGCGGAATCGCATCATCAGCGGTTTGTCATACGGCACGCTGGTGGTGGAGGCCGCGGAGCGGAGCGGATCGCTCATCACCGCCGACTGCAGCATGGAACAAGGTCGGGAAGTGTTTGCCGTACCGGGGCCGATCACGTCCACCCAAAGCGCAGGAACGCACCGCCTCATCCAAGAAGGGGCGAAATGTGTGAGAGGGGTGGAAGACATTTGGGAAGAATTCCCTCATCTCATGCCTGCTCCTCCTTCCGAATCTTTCAGGGAAGCCGCGCTTTCTCTGACGATGGAGGAAGAGCGGGTGTTTGCGCTGATCGGGGTCGACCCCGTTTCATTGGAAGAAGTGATGAATCGATGTCCGCTGCCGGCTGAAGCGGTTCATTCCGTTTTGTTGTCCCTGCAGTTGAAACGGTGCATCCGGCAATTGCCGGGAATGCAGTTTGTCCGCATGTGAGCAGCATATACATATCCCCAAACGGGTGTATGAGATGTTGGTAGTTGGGTAAGGAATGGGTAAGAATGAATCCGTGGGCCGGAATGGGTAGGATTTGTGTTGCTCGGTGTGGTACATGTTACGAACAGCCGCCTGGAGTAATGATTTGACATCGGCGGTTGACATCCGAAATAATAGGAACGGTTTTATATGAGGGGAGGGCACGGGATGGCCGATTCGCTCGTGATTGTCGAATCGCCCGCCAAAGCCAAAACCATCGGGAAATACTTGGGCAAGAATTACATCGTCAAAGCATCGATGGGACACGTGCGGGATTTGCCCAAAAGCCAGTTGGGCGTAGATATCGAACACCGTTATGAACCGAAATACATCACCATCCGGGGAAAGGGAAGTGTGCTGAAAGAACTGCGCGAAGCGAGCAAAAAAGTGAAACGCGTATATCTCGCCGCAGACCCTGATCGCGAAGGGGAAGCGATCGCGTGGCATTTGGCGCACAGTTTGGATCTGGAGTTGGATGCGCCTTGCCGGGTGGTGTTCAACGAAATCACCAAGCAGGCTGTTCGCGAAGCGTTTAAGCATCCGCGCAAAATTGACATGGATTTGGTCAATGCCCAGCAGGCGCGCCGGATTTTGGACCGGCTCGTGGGATACGGGATCAGCCCTTTGCTGTGGAAAAAGGTGAAAAAAGGACTGAGTGCCGGTCGGGTCCAGTCGGTGGCCGTCAAGCTGGTCATTGACCGGGAAAAGGAGATTCGAAACTTCCAGCCCGAAGAGTACTGGACCGTCACGGCTGTGCTGTTGGCCGGCGATGAACCGTTTGAGGCCAAATTTTACGGCTATGGCAAGGACAAAACCGAGTTGAAAACCGAAGAAGACGTGAAGCAACTGCTGGAGAAGATAAAAGGAAAGCGGTTCGTTGTCGGAGAGATCAAAAAAAGTGAACGCAGGCGCAACCCGGCTCCGCCGTTTATCACCAGTTCGTTGCAACAGGAGGCGGCCCGCAAGCTCAATTTCCGCGCGGCCAAGACGATGTCGGTGGCACAACAGCTGTATGAAGGGGTGGAGTTGGGCAAAGAGGGTTCCGTCGGGTTGATCACCTACATGCGTACGGACTCGACACGGGTGTCGGAAGTGGCGCAAACGGAGGCGCGGCAATATATCACGGAACAGTACGGGGAGAACTTTGTGCCGTCTCAGCCCCGGTCGCACAAGAAGAACGCCGGTGCGCAGGACGCACACGAAGCGATCCGGCCCACCTCGGTTAAGCGCACACCGAGCCAGGTCAAGCCATATCTGAGCCGTGACCAATACCGGTTGTACAAACTGATCTGGGAGCGGTTCGTGGCCAGTCAAATGGCGCCGGCCGTGCTGGATGTCATCGCTTGCGAGGTGCACGCCGGAGACGCGGTGTTCCGTGCGACCGGTTCCAAAGTGAAATTCCCCGGTTTCATGAAGGTGTACGTGGAGGGCAACGACGACAACCAAAAAGAGGAGGACAAACTCCTGCCTCCGTTGGAAGAGGGGCAAGTCCTGAAAAGGAAGTCAATCGAGCCCAAACAGCACTTTACCCAACCGCCTCCGCGCTATACGGAAGCGAGACTGGTGCGAACGCTGGAAGAGTTGGGGATCGGTCGCCCCAGTACCTACGCGCCGACACTGGAAACCATCCAGAAGCGTGGCTATGTCACGTTGGAGGACAAACGGTTCGTTCCCACCGAATTGGGGGAGATCGTCATCGAACTGATGGAGGAGTTCTTCCCCGAGATTCTCAACGTGGAGTTTACGGCCAATATGGAAGAGGAATTGGACCACATAGAAGATGGCAAGGTAGACTGGGTCAAGGTGCTGGACGCGTTTTACCGTCAGTTCCGCGAACGGTTGAGTGTGGCCGAAAAAGAAATGGAAACGGTCGAGATCCAGGACGAAGTGTCAGACGAAACATGCGAGAAGTGCGGTCGTCAGATGGTATACAAATTCGGCCGTTACGGCAAGTTTCTGGCCTGCTCCGGTTTCCCGGATTGCCGAAACACCAAGCCCATTCTCAAATCAACGGGGGTGACCTGCCCCAAATGCAAGCAGGGTGAAATCGTGGAACGCAAAACCAAACGTCGTCGGACGTTTTACGGTTGCAGCCGGTACCCGGAATGCGACTTTCTATCATGGGATCAGCCGGCACCGCGTCCATGCCCCCGCTGCAGCAGTTTGATGGTGATCAAAAAGAAAAAGAACGAATCCGTTATTCACTGTACCGAATGCGATTATGAAACAACGGATCGTTGACGAAAGGAGCGCTTTGATATGCCGAAACAACCGGTGAATGTGATTGGTGCCGGGCTGGCGGGGAGCGAAGCGGCATGGCAGATTGCCCAACGCAATGTGCCGGTCCGTCTGTACGAGATGCGGCCGGTCAAACGGACACCGGCGCACAGGGGAGGCGATTTCGCCGAACTGGTATGCAGCAACTCGCTCCGTTCCAATGAATTGACCAATGCCGTGGGTGTGTTGAAAGAAGAAATGCGCCGGTTGGACTCGCTCATCATGCGGTGTGCCGATCAACACGCCGTTCCCGCCGGCGGTGCGCTGGCCGTGGATCGTGAGGCGTTTTCCGCCGCAGTGACGGCGGCATTGCACAATATCCCCCACGTGGAGATCATCCATGAAGAAGTGACGGAGATTCCCGAAGGGATCACGGTGATCGCGACGGGACCGCTTACTTCCGCCGCCCTGTCGGAGAAACTGAAAGCATTGACCGGTGAGGAGTATTTGTATTTCTATGATGCGGCGGCGCCGATCGTGGAAAAAGAGAGCATTGATATGGACAAGGTATTTGTCGCTTCCCGCTATGGCAAGGGGGAAGCTGCCTACCTCAACTGCCCGATGACCGAAGAGGAATTCGACCGGTTCTATGAAGCGCTGGTCACGGCGGAGACGGTTCCGCTCAAGGAGTTTGAGAAAGAGATCTACTTTGAAGGGTGCATGCCGATCGAAGTGATGGCCAAACGCGGCAAAAAAACCTTGTTGTTCGGTCCGATGAAGCCTGTGGGACTGGTCGATCCCCGCACCGGAAAACAACCGTTTGCGGTAGTGCAATTGCGGCAGGACAACAGTGCGGGGACACTGTACAACTTGGTCGGTTTCCAAACCCATTTGAAATGGGGGGAGCAAAAGCGGATATTCCGCATGATCCCCGGTTTGGAAAACGCCGAATTCGTGCGGTACGGTGTGATGCACCGCAACACGTTCATCAATTCACCCAAGGTGCTCAAGCCCACCTATCAATTCCGGGAACGGGATGATTTGTTCGTTGCCGGACAGATGACCGGGGTGGAGGGCTACGTCGAGTCGGCCGCCTCCGGCTTGATCGCCGGGATCAATGCGGCAAGGCTGGCCATGGGTCAAGAACCGGTCGTGTTCCCGCGTGAGACGGCGATCGGCAGCCTCGCCCACTACATTACCACGGCCGATCCGGACAATTTCCAGCCGATGAATGCCAACTTCGGGTTGTTGCCTCCGCTCCCTCAAAGAATCCGCTCCAAAAAGGAACGGAATCTGAAAATCGCCGAACGCGCATTGGAACGCTTACAGGCATTTTCCGGCGAGTTGTATGCCCTCTCTTGATTCAACAACCGTCGGTGTGATACGATTGCATAGGAACGTTCTGCTTTTTCTGAAAAGATTCGGCAGCTGAGAAACAGCAGTGTCACAACTGCTGTTTCTTTATGGCAAAGACACTCCTGCCGTTGCATAAGCGAAACGGAGGCCAACCAATATCTGCTATCCGTGCATATTCACCGAAAATAACCGGGGACTGAAACAGACGAGAATGATCTTTGTGTTTTTTCCCTGTTTGCCACATTTTTGTTCCTTTTTGTTCACTGATGCGCAAACTTTGTCAGAAACGGCGAGGGGATTTGTGAGGTTGATTAAAGATGAGGAGGGAAATACATGTCCGCATTTCACGCAACGACGATTTGTGCCGTACGTCACGAGGGAGCGGCGGCGATGGCAGGTGACGGTCAGGTGACGTTCGGTAACCAGATGGTGATGAAACATCGGGCAAAAAAAGTGCGCCGCTTATACAAGGGGAAAGTGGTTGCCGGTTTTGCCGGCTCCGTTGCAGATGCCATCACCTTGTTCGAAAAATTTGAAGGTAAGCTGGAGGAGTTTAACGGCAATCTGCCGCGGGCTGCGGTGGAGCTGGCGAAGGAATGGCGATCGGATAAGGTGCTGCGCCGGTTGGAAGCGATGATGATCGTCATGGACAACGAACACCTCCTGCTGATCGCGGGTACGGGCGAGGTGATCGAACCGGACGATGACATCGTCGCGATCGGTTCGGGCGGCGGTTATGCATTATCGGCGGCCAGGGCACTGAAACGGCATGCACCGGAGATGTCCGCCCGTGAAATCGTCGAGGCCGCGTTGAAGATCGCCGGCGAAATCTGTGTTTTCACCAACGATCAAATCGTTGTGGAGGAGGTATGATCCATGGCGCAATCCAACCGCAAACGGGAACAGCTGACGCCGCGCCAGATCGTGGAGGAGCTGGACAAATACATTGTCGGTCAGAAAGAGGCCAAACGAGCGGTGGCGATTGCCCTGCGCAACCGCTATCGCCGCAATTTGTTGCCGGATGAGATGAAAGACGAGGTCGTACCGAAAAACATCCTGATGATCGGACCCACCGGCGTCGGAAAAACAGAGATCGCCCGCCGTCTGGCCAAATTGGTGGGTGCACCGTTCGTCAAGGTGGAGGCGACCAAATTCACCGAAGTGGGCTATGTCGGTCGGGATGTGGAGTCGATGGTGCGCGACTTGGTGGAAACGGCCATTCGGATCGTGAAGGCGGAAAAAATCGAAGAAGTGAAGGAACGCGCCGAAGAGCTGGCCGAGGATCGTATCGTCGAAATCCTGGTGCCGTCGCGCAAACCGGGAGCGGGATTCAAAAATCCGTTGGAAGCGTTGTTCCAATCCGCCACTTCCTCCCGGACTGATGATGTGGATGAGGCCGAACGCGGCCGTGTCGCGGAAAAGCGGCGTCAAGTGCGGGAAAAGTTGATCCGCGGCGAGTTGGAAGACCAAATGATCGAGATCGAAGTGGAAGACACTTCCCTGCCGATGATGGATATGTTTGCGGGTTCGGGTGTGGAACAGATGGGGATCAACATGCAAGAGATGCTGGGACAGTTTTTGCCCAAGCGAACAAAGAAGCGTCGCTTGCCTGTACGTGAGGCGCGAAAGGTGTTGATCCAAGAGGAAGGACAAAAACTGATCGACATGGATCAGGTGATACAGGAATCTTTGGAACGGGTCGAACAATCCGGGATCATTTTCATCGACGAGGTGGACAAAATCGCCGGAAAGGACCGTGGCAGCGGGCCGGATGTCTCCCGTGAGGGTGTGCAGCGGGACATTTTGCCGATCGTCGAAGGTTCCACGGTGATGACCAAATATGGACCGGTCAAGACGGATCATATTTTGTTCATTGCCGCAGGTGCGTTTCACACGGCCAAACCGTCCGATCTCATCCCGGAATTGCAGGGTCGTTTTCCCATTCGCGTGGAGCTGAACGATTTGACGGCGGATGATTTCGTCCGAATCCTGACCGAACCCAAAAGCGCGCTCCTCAAACAATACGCCGCGCTGTTGGAAACCGAGGGGATCAAAGTGAAATTCACCGATGAAGCGATTCGCGAGATTGCCGAGCTGGCCGCCAAAGTGAACAAAGAGACGGAAAACATCGGGGCTCGCCGGTTGCACACCGTGTTGGAGTGTCTGTTGGAGGAACTCTCGTTTGAAGCACCGGAAATCCATTTGGAAGAGATCGTGATCACGCCGGAATATGTGCGAAACCGTCTGGCTAAGATCGTCCAAAACAGGGATTTGAGCCAATACATTTTGTAGTGGAGGAATGGAGGAATCGGAGATGGATCTCTTGACCAAAGCCCGCCAGATCAACCGCCTGTTACAGCGAACCGGCGGGCAGGCCGTGAGTTTCATGGAGATGGCCGAAGTCTTGCGGGACGTCATCGTGGCCAACGTGTACGTGGTCAGTCGCAAGGGAAAAATTTTGGGCTACGGCATTGCCCAGGAATACGCGGTCGATGAAATGAACCACGTCGTATTGCGTGACCGGCGTTTGCCGGAGGAATATAACCAGCTGTTGAAGCAGGTGAAGGAGACGTCCCCGAACTTGGACGAGACGAGTGAATACAGTTTCACGAAGCAATTGGGCGGGATGTTTGAACACCGCTATACAACGGTGGTGCCGATCGTCGGAGGCGGCGATCGGCTGGGAACACTTCTGCTCACCCGGTTTGATGCGCCGTTTGTCAACGATGATCTCGTCTTGGCGGAATACGGTGCAACAGTGGTCGGGATGGAGATTTTACGCGAAAAGTCGGAACAGGCGGAAGAGGAAGCCCGTTCCCGCGCGGTGGTCCAATTGGCGATCAACTCGCTTTCGTTTAGCGAGTTGGAAGCGGTGGAACACATTTTCGAGGAGCTGGACGGACCGGAGGGGCTGTTGGTGGCCAGCAAAGTGGCCGATCGCGTCGGCATCACCCGTTCCGTCATCGTCAACGCATTGCGCAAACTGGAGAGCGCAGGTGTGATCGAATCGCGTTCGTTGGGGATGAAAGGAACGTATATCAAGGTATTGAATGAAAGATTGCTGGTTGAATTGGCAAAACTGAAGGAAGTATGAGGGAACCCGGTTGTTGAAAGCGGACGTGTCAGGGCTTTCCCCTGATGGCATGACGGGACACACCCTCGCGTAAGCTTGCGGAGCGAGAGGAAAAAGGCGCATCCGAAACATGAGACCGAAGTTCTTGCCACCGGTGAGACGATTGTGTTATATTATAGAGCGGTGTGAAACACACACGTTGGAGGAAGCGGACGGACGTGCCGCCTGTGGTGTGCGGTCCCGTTCGCGGATGAATCCGGCGGAGGAAGAACAAAAAAGGAGGAATTTTCGTGGCTGTCGTTTCGATGAAACAATTGTTGGAAGCCGGTGTTCACTTCGGACACCAAACGCGTCGTTGGAACCCGAAAATGGCAAAATACATCTTCACGGAACGGAACGGGATCTACATCATCGACCTGCAAAAAACCGTGAAGATGATGGAAGAAGCCTACAACTTCGTCCGCGAGCTGGCCGCACAAGGGGGCAACCTCCTGTTTGTGGGGACCAAGAAGCAAGCGCAGGACGCGGTTCGGGAAGAAGCGGAACGCTGCGGCATGTTCTATGTCAATCATCGTTGGCTGGGCGGTACGCTGACCAACTTCCAAACGATCCGCAAGCGGATCGAGCGCCTGCACCAGCTGGAGGAAATGGAGCAAGACGGCACCTTTGACGTCCTGCCGAAAAAAGAAGTGGTGTTGCTGCGCAAAGAAAAAGCGCGCCTGGAAAAATTCCTGGGCGGCATCAAGCACATGAAAAAACTGCCGGATGCGGTATTCATCATCGATCCGCGCAAAGAACGGATCGCTGTGGCTGAAGCTCGCAAGCTGAACATCCCGATCGTGGCGATCGTGGACACCAACTGCGATCCGGACGAAGTGGATTACGTGATTCCGGGCAACGATGATGCCATCCGCGCTGTGCGGTTGTTCACCTCCAAAATGGCCGATGCCGTGTTGGAAGGGAAACAAGGCGAGCAAAATGCTTCGTAATGGATCGAAAGCAAAGGGTGGCTGTGGGAAGGGATTCCTGCCCACCCTTTTCCTGCGTTACCGGAGGAAAGTGCCGTTTTTTTCAGTGAGCGGCCTTTGAGATGATGTGAAATTGGCTTAAGAAGGAAAAAAGTGCACCCCATTTCCAGGGGCGTGTCTGGTCATTCCGCAAGTCAGCAATGTTGTCCAAGCCTCGACTGAGCAAAGACTCGGAAAGTGCAGGATTGAAATCGCGGCAACTTATCAAAGCGAATCGTGTCCTGCACCGGCCGGGCCGGAGCGGTCATCATTCGCTTTCCTGCAGGGCGCAGGTGGAGCGAGCCGGGAACGCAATGTGGACAGCATTCACCAGACGCACCCCGGGTCGATGGAGGAACAAGACTGTTAAAGGAGGAATTTCCACATGGCCATTAGCGCGGCTCAAGTAAAAGAATTGCGGGAAAAAACGGGCGCCGGCATGATGGATTGCAAAAAGGCCCTGCAAGAAGCGAACGGTGACATGGAAAAAGCAGTAGAAATTCTGCGTGAGAAAGGATTGGCTGCTGCCGAGAAAAAAGCGGGCCGCATCGCCGCCGAAGGGATTGTGGAATCCTACATACACGCAGGCGGACGGATCGGCGTCTTGGTGGAAGTGAACTGCGAAACCGACTTCGTTGCGAAAAACGCAGAATTCCAAGCGTTTGTAAAGGACATTGCGATGCAGATCGCTGCGATGGCGCCGAAATACGTGCGTCGTGAGGAAGTACCTGCCGAAGAGGTGGAAAAAGAGCGCGAGATCCTGCGCACCCAAGCTTTGAATGAAGGCAAACCGGAACATATTGTGGACAAAATGGTGGCGGGTCGACTGGAGAAATACTTCCAGCAAGTGTGTCTGTTGGAACAGCCGTTCATCAAAGACGGCGACAAAACGATCGATCAAATGGTGAAAGAGCAAATCGCCCGGATCGGGGAAAACATCTCCATTCGTCGTTTTGTACGTTACGAACTGGGTGAAGGGCTGGAAAAACGCGAAGACAACTTCGTTGAAGAAGTCATGGCCCAAATGAAGAAGTGAGTTTCGCGTCTCAAAAAAGGGAACACCCGGTGTTCCCTTTTTTGACGACAAGCCACGGAAGGAAAACCAGACACCCTGTCGAATAAGGGTATCGTGTAGAAACGGAGGAACCGTTATGGAGCGGCCCCATTATCGACGTGTCGTGTTAAAACTGAGCGGAGAAGCCTTGGCCGGTAAACAAGGCTACGGGATCGACCCGGAGGTGATCACTTCCATCGCCCGACAAATCCAGGAAGTGGTCGAAATGGGCGTACAGGTAGCGGTGGTCGTCGGCGGCGGCAACATCTGGCGGGGGATGGCCGGAAGCGCACGCGGCATCGACCGGGCGACGGCCGACTATATGGGCATGCTGGCTACGGTGATGAATTCGCTGGCATTGCAAGATTCTTTGGAGCAACTGGGTGTCCCCACCCGGGTCCAAACTTCTATCGAGATGCGTCAAGTGGCTGAACCGTACATTCGGCGACGCGCCATCCGGCATTTGGAAAAAGGGCGGGTGGTCATCTTTGCCGCCGGAACCGGTAACCCCTATTTCTCAACGGACACCACGGCCGCACTGCGTGCCGCTGAAATCGAAGCCGATGTCATCCTCATGGCCAAAAACAAAGTGGATGGTGTTTATTCCGCCGACCCGGCGCGCAACCCGGATGCGGTCAAATATGATGAACTCACCTTCCTCGACGTGCTCAACCAGGGTCTCGGCGTGATGGACTCGACAGCCTCATCGCTTTGCATGGACAACGACATTCCTTTGATCGTATTTAATATTGAGAAAGAAGGCAACATTCGTCGGGTCATTCTTGGAGAAAAAATCGGAACACTGGTGAGGGGGAATATCTGATGCTGGAGCCGGTGAAAAAACAAGCCACCGAAAAGATGGAGAAAGCGATTCAAGTGTTGAAGAAAGATTTGGCCGCATTGCGTGCCGGCCGTGCCACACCGGCATTGCTCGATAAAGTGGTGGTCGAATACTACGGCAGTGAAATGCCGGTAAACCAATTGGCCAACATCTCCACGCCGGATCCGCGCACGCTGGTGATTCAGCCGTGGGACAAATCCGCTCTGGCTGAAATCGAGCGCGCCATCCTGAAATCGGACCTGGGACTGACCCCGTCGAATGACGGCAATGTCATTCGCATCAACTTGCCGGCGTTGACCCAGGAACGGCGTGCCGAGCTGGTCAAGGTGGTCAAGAAGACGGGCGAAGAAGGCAAAGTGGCCATTCGAAACATTCGACGCGACGCCAACGATGAAATCAAGAAACTGGAGAAAAACGGCGACATCTCCGAAGACGAATCCCGCCGCGGACAGGATGAGATTCAAAAACTGACCGACAAATTCATTCAGGAAGCGGACAAGATTGTTGCGGCCAAAGAAAAAGAGATCATGGAGATCTGACAACCGCGCAGCGCAAAACGGCTCGAGGAACCGTATTCCGAAGGCGTTTTCGCCGCGAAAAGGCGTTTGTTTTTTCGGGAAGCCCCTCTTCTTTAAGGATGAGGGGGTTTTTTTCAAATCATTTCTTGGGCAAACAGTTTGTATTATACTAGAGTTGTATTGCGACAGGGAATGTGCGGAGGAATGATCATGATCCAAACGTTGAAGCAATGGTTGACCGGTTATACCGAAGATACGAAACCGAAGGATGAAGATCGGCTGCATGCGCTGAAAAAGGGTCCCATTCCCCGGCATGTGGCCGTGATCATGGACGGAAACGGCCGCTGGGCCAAAAAGAGGGGGCTTCCCCGAATCGCCGGTCACCGCGAAGGGATGAAAACCGTACGTGAAATTGTCCGTGCGGCGGACGATTTGGGTATCCAGTCTCTGACGCTTTACTCCTTTTCAACGGAGAACTGGAAACGACCCAAAGATGAAGTGGAGTACCTGATGAAACTGCCCGAAGAATTTCTGAAAACGGATTTGGATGACCTGAAAAGGCGAAACGTCCGTGTGAAAATGCTGGGCCGGGAGGAGGACTTGCCGCCGCATACGCAGCGGGCCATGCGTACGTTTCAGGAGGAAACGAAAGAGAACACGGGTCTTACCCTGAATCTGGCGCTCAACTACGGTTCGCGGGCGGAAATCGTGTTGGCACTGAAACGGATTATAGAAGACGTGGAAACGGGAAAGATGGATAAAGACGAAGTCGACGAACAAACGGTGGATCGATATTTGTACACGGCCGGGCAACCGGACCCCGATTTGATCATCCGTACAAGCGGGGAGATTCGGATCAGCAACTTCATGCTGTGGCAGCTCGCTTATAGTGAATTGTGGTTCACCGAAGTGGCGTGGCCTGACTTCAATCGCGAACTGTTTTTTCAAGCGATCATGGATTATCAACAGCGCTCGCGTCGTTACGGGGCGGTATGATGAAGACAGGAGAGTTCAAGGATGAAGCAACGTGTGATCACGGGGGTGTTGGGCGCCGCGGGATTTCTCTTTCTTCTGTGGATGGGCGGTTGGTGGTACACCGGACTGGTCGGTCTGCTGGCCACGGTGGGATATGCGGAATACTGCCGGATGAACCGTGTGAAGTGGAACAGCCTGCAAGCAGCCGTGGGTTTCTTGTTGGTCTGGCTCCTGTTTTTGTCCGGACTGGTCTCGGTTGTCCCCCTTCCGTTCACGGGCGTTTTCCATTCACCCGAAAACATACTGATCGGTCTCATTCTCTTTTTTCTGTTGACGGTGTGGACCAAAAACCGCGTCAATATTCATGAGACTGCCTATCTGCTGGTCGGTGCGCTATACATAGGTTATGGTTTTTCGTTTATGATGCAGTTGATCTGGCGACATGATGGGTGGGCATGGACGCTGTTGATTCTGTTGATTACATGGACCAATGACTCGGGTGCCTATTTTGTCGGGAAACGGTTTGGCCGGCGCAGCTTGTGGCCGGCCATCAGTCCCAACAAGACCGTAGAAGGCTCCATCGGCGGCATCATGTTCTCCGTTTTGATGGGCGTGGTCGCCGGATGGATTTTGCCCATCGAGACCGAACCATTGGCCCTGTTGGGCATCAGCCTGCTCGTTGCGGTGACGGGCCAGTTGGGTGATTTGGTCGAATCGGCGTGGAAACGGACCACAGGGGTAAAGGACTCCGGCATGTTGCTGCCGGGACACGGCGGCGTATTGGACCGATTCGACAGCTTGCTGTTCAGTTTGATTGTGCTTAAAGTCTGTCAACTGATTTAAGGAGGAAGTTTCATGAGACATCTGGCCATTCTCGGTTCCACCGGTTCCATCGGCACCAATACGCTGGCCGTGGCGGCGGAGCATCCCGAGCAGTTTGAAGTGGTGGCGCTGGCAGCCGGAACCAATGTCGAAGAGATGGTGCGACAAGCAAACCGTTTTCGCCCCCGCCTGGTGTCCATGGCGACGAAGGAGGCGGCGGAAGCGGTACGGAGCCGGGTGGACGCCGGGATAAAAGTGATGTGGGGCGATGAAGGAGTGATGGCGGTCGCCACACATCCGGAAGCCGATTATGTCGTGTCCGCCATGGTCGGCAGTCGGGGGCTGCGACCGACGTTGGCGGCGATCGAGGCGGGCAAGGACATCGGACTGGCCAACAAGGAGACGCTGGTCACGGCGGGACATATCGTCAAAAAGGCGGCGGAACGCGCAGGTGTCACCATCTATCCGATCGACAGCGAACACTCGGCTATATTCCAATGTTTGAACGGGGAACGCCACACGGATGTGCATCGGATCATTTTGACGGCCTCCGGCGGGGCATTCCGGGATTGGACGCGTGAGCAATTGGCCGAGGCGACTCCGGAGGCGGCACTGAAACACCCCAATTGGTCGATGGGAGCCAAGGTCACCATCGATTCCGCCACCATGATGAACAAAGGGTTGGAAGTGATCGAAGCGCACTGGCTGTTCGATCTTCCGTACGACCGGATCGACGTGGTCATCCATCCGGAAAGTATCATCCACTCGATGGTGGAGTTTGTTGACGGTGCCGTGATGGCGCAATTGGGAACTCCGGACATGCGCGTACCCATACAATACGCGCTTACGTATCCGAAACGTCTTTCGCTCAGCACAAAACGACTGGATTGGGTCGAATTGGGCAGCCTTCATTTCCGACGGGCGGATTTTGACCGGTTTCCCTGTTTGAGAATGGCGTATGAGGCGGGACGAATCGGCGGCACGATGCCCACCGTTCTCAATGCCGCCAACGAAGTGGCTGTCGAACGCTTTTTGGCGCGGGAGATCTCCTTCCTGGAAATGGAGCAAGTCATCGAGCGGGTGATGGAATGGCACCAACCCATCACCGAACCTTCGTTGGAAGCGATCGATGAGGCGGACCGATGGGCGAGAAGCGTCGCCTACGATGACCGGGTACGCGTGTGAAAGCAAGGGATGTCCGGCAGACACGCCCTTGCCATTGAAAAACAAGGCGGTGATCGGGATGCAAACCATCTTGTCATTTGTCATCGTGTTGAGCATTTTGGTGTTCATTCATGAATTGGGACATTTCCTCTTCGCCAAACGGGCGGGAATCTTGGTAAGGGAGTTTGCCATCGGGTTCGGTCCCAAGATTTTCTCCCGTTGGAAAGGGGAAACCCTGTATTCGATCCGCGCTTTACCGTTGGGCGGCTTTGTACGGATGGCGGGGGAAGACCCGGAAATCGTCGAGTTGCAGACGGGCTCCGAAGTGGCGGTGGAATTGGATGATCAGGAACGTGTGACGGGACTCTTCTTCCCCACACATCCAAAGTACCAGTCCCTGCCCGTCAAAGGGAAAGTAACGGCAATGGATTTGGAGAAGGACCTGTTCGTCCGGCTGGAGACGGAAGACGGGCGTTCCCTGCTTTACGACGTTCATCCGCAAGCCTTTCTGTACCGCGATCAAAAGGAGAAAACACAGATTGCCCCTTTGGACCGGCAATTCAGTTCCAAAACACTGGGGCAGCGTGCGTTGACGATTTTGGCGGGACCTGTTTTCAACATCGTGTTGGCCGCTGTGTTGTTCATGGTTCTGGTCAAACTGACGGGTGTTGAATCCAAGGTGATTCACGATGTGGTACCCGGTTCACCCGCGGCCGAGGCCGGGTTAAAATCGGGAGATGTGATTCGCGCCGTGAACGGTCAATCGATCCGTGACGGTGACGATTTGCGGGAGAAGGTGCAGCAATCACAGGGACAACCGATGTTGGTCACGGTACAGCGTGGGGATCAGGTTTTTCAAACCAAGGTGAAACCGATCTGGAATCCGCAAATCAAGCAGTATCTCATGAATGTGCGCCTGGAACAGCAACCGGCCACCGCCACAGAAGTGGTGGTGAAGGGGGCGAAGGAGACCGTCATGTGGACGGACCGGATCTTTGAGGGGTTCGGCCAGTTGATCACAGGCAAAATTGGCATCCAGGCCCTGGGAGGACCGGTGCAGATTGCCTCCATCACCGGACAGGCTGCCGAAGCGGGTCTTCTCGCTTTGATCAGGTGGACGGCATTGCTCAGCCTGTATCTCGGCGTGTTTAATCTGTTGCCCATTCCGGCCTTGGACGGAAGCCGACTGGTGTTTATCGGATTGGAGGCCTTGCGTGGCAAACCGGTGGACCCGAACAAGGAGAGCATGGTTCACTTTGTCGGATTCGCTTTGCTGATGGTGCTGATGTTGGCAGTGACATACAACGACATCATGAAGGTGTTTTTCAGTCAACGTTGAAGGGTGAAATGAGGAGAGATCGATGAGGCAAAAAACAGCTTTGATACCTACCTTGCGTGAAGTTTCCGAAGCGGAGATGGTCAGCCATCGCCTGATGCTCCGGGCTGGCTTGATCCGCCAACTGGCGGCGGGGGTTTACACCTACATGCCGCTGGCATATCGCGTGCTGCGGAAAGTGGAACAAATCGTGCGCGAAGAGATGGATCGGACGGGAGCGCAGGAGTTGTTGCTCCCGGCGATGCATCCGGCCGAACTTTGGCAGGAAACCGGTCGGTACGAAACCTACGGACCGGAACTGGTCAAGCTGAAAGACCGTCACGATCGGGAGTTCGTATTGGGACCGACTCATGAAGAAGTGATCACCGATCTGGTGCGTCACTTCATCAACTCGTATAAACGCCTGCCGATGACACTGTATCAGATCCAGACTAAATTTCGTGACGAGCGACGTCCGCGGTCCGGTCTGTTGCGCGGTCGGGAATTTATCATGAAAGATGCCTACTCTTTCCACACGGACCGGGAAAGCTTGGATGAGACCTACCAAGCGATGTACGACGCCTATGTCAACGTGTTCACCCGTTGCGGATTGGATTTCCGCGCGGTTGAAGCGGATGCCGGCGCCATCGGAGGAAAGGGAACGCACGAGTTCATGGTGCTGGCCGAATCCGGTGAGGATACGATTGCGCTTTGCAATGACTGCGACTATGCGGCCAACATCGAAATGGCCGAGGTGGTGTTCAACGAACCGGCGGAAGTGACGCGCGGGGAGCGGCAGCCGGAGAAAGTGGCCACTCCGGGGGCGTCCACCATTGAAGAAGTGACGAAGGTGTTGGGCGTTGAACCCAATCAGGTGATCAAAAGCATCTTGTTCGTCGCCGACAAGGAGCCGGTGCTGGTATTGGTTCGCGGCGACCATGAAGTGAACGAAGTCAAGGTGAAAAACGCGCTGAATGCCTCGATCTGCGAGTTGGCCGACGAGGCGACCATCCGTCGCGTAACGGGGGCGCCGGTCGGTTTTGCCGGGCCGGTCGGCTTGAAGGAAAAAGTGAAAATCCTGGCCGACCGGGCTGTCAAAGTGTTGCCGGAAGCAGTGGTTGGTGCCAACGAAGCCGACGCGCACTTGATTCATGTGGTGCCGGAGCGGGATTTCCAGGCGGATCTGTATGCCGACTTGCGCAACATCCAGGAGGGCGATGTCTGCCCGCGTTGCGGCGGTTCCATCCGGTTCACCCGCGGCATTGAAGTGGGGCATGTGTTTAAGCTGGGCACCCGCTACAGCGAAGTGATGCGCGGGACGTTCCTGGACAAAGAAGGTCGGGAGCAACCGTATATTATGGGTTGTTACGGAATCGGCATCTCCCGGACGGTGGCGGCAGTCATCGAGCAACATCACGACGAAAACGGGATCATTTGGCCGTCCAGCATCGCCCCGTTCCAAATTCACCTGATCGCCGTCAACATGAAAAACGAGGTTCAGGCTCGTACGGCTGAACAATTGTACGAAGCGCTGACCCAGGCCGGATACGAGGTGTTGTTTGACGACCGGGAAGAACGTGCCGGTGTGAAGTTCAAAGACGCCGACCTGATCGGCATTCCGCTTCGGATCACGGTGGGAGCCAAAGCTTCCGAGGGATTGGTCGAATATAAATTCCGCCGGTCCGGGGAAAGTGGCGAGTTGGCGGTGCAGGAAGTGTTGGAGCAACTGCCGGAGTTGCTCAAACGCGTGGATCAACCCGCGACGTGAGGATCGACAAAACCCCCCGCTCATTTGTGCGGGGGGTTTCATTTTGCAAAGCTCTGACGTCGGTGACCGTGATGGATTTGATCATTTCCGATCACGACAGTGCGCAAAGCAGCTTCGCTTAGGGGAAGTTTCTCGCGATTTCATTCCTGTGCTCTTCCGGGTCTTCGCTCACCATGGAAAGTATTTGCTATCTTACGGATTTACCAAAGATGCCTAGTCGCCTTTCTCTCTTTCTGATACACTCTTAAGAGACGAAATGGTAGGGAGGTGAACCGGGCGATGTCTTCTGCGGCTCTCAAACTGGAGAAGTTGTTGGCGCATACCGATCTGTCGCCGGATTGGTGGAGTGAGCATTTTTCGGGTGCGTACATAGAAAAGGTTCGGGTCAGTCGCAAGAGACAGTCATGGACGATCTTTCTTCGCTTGCCCCGGTTGGTACCGCCGCATATCGTACAAGAGGCGCAAGAGCGGATTTCCCGGGCGTTTCAGGCGGTTGCCCGCGTTTCGCTCAAAGTTCGGTTTGATCATGTGGAAATGAGCCAGCTGTTGGAGATTTACTGGCAGGTGATCCGACATCACGTGGCTGAGAACGTGTCCGCCGCCGCTGCCGGTTGGTTGGGCAAAGCCAAATGGAACTGGGAACGGGATCGGCTCACCATCGTATTTCCCAATCCGATGATGTTGGATATGGCGCGGCAAAAACGGGTGGACGATGCCATCGCCTCCTATTTGCAGGAGCTTTCCGGCGGACGCATTTCGGTGATCCTCTCGAGTGAAGAGGCGGAAACGGCGGAGGAACGGTTCCGCGAACAACAGGAAGAAGCGTTGCGTGCATTGGTGGACGAAGCATTGGTCCGGCGCGAGGAAGCCAAATCTCAGTCGGTGGAACCACCTGCCCATGAGCCGGAGGAGCTGGCCATCGGGTACGACTTTCAGGATGAACTGATCCCGATCAAACGGATTCAGGAAGAAGAGCGTCGCGTCGCCATCAAGGGGGAAGTTTTCAACTCCGAAGTGCGCGAGCTGCGGAGCGGACGGACACTGTTGACGTTTAATCTCACTGATTTTACGGATTCGATTCAAGTCAAGGTGTTTGCCCGCGACAAGGAAGATGCGGCCATGCTCTCCCGCGTCAAAGACGGGATGTGGGTGAAGGCGCGCGGCTCCGTCCAGTTTGATACTTTTGCCCGTGAGCTGGTGCTGATTGCAAACGACTTGCGTGAGACGGAACCGGTGCGAAGAGTGGACACAGCCGAAGAAAAGCGGGTCGAGTTGCATTTGCACACGTCGATGAGTGCGATGGACGGTGTATACGATGCCGGTGACATGATCAAACGGGCGGCCGAGTGGGGCCACCCGGCGGTGGCGGTGACTGACCACGGTGTCGTGCAGGCGTTTCCCGAAGCCTACAGTGCGGGGAAAAAGCACGGTATCAAGGTGATTCTGGGTGTCGAGGCGTATGTGGTGGACGATGGGGTGCCGATTGTGATGAACGCCGCCCACCGTGAGCTGAAAGAGGATACGTATGTGGTGTTCGACGTGGAGACGACGGGCTTGTCCTCGATGCATGACACCATTATCGAGCTGGCCGCGGTCAAGGTGAAAAACGGCGAGATCATCGACCGTTTCGAGTCGTTTGCCAACCCGCACCGTCCGCTGACGGCACAGATTACGGAACTGACCGGGATTACAGACGACATGCTGGAAGGGGCACCGGAAGTGGAAGACGTGCTGTCCCGCTTTCTGGAGTTTGTCGGTGACAGCGTCTTGGTGGCTCACAACGCCCGTTTCGACATGGGCTTCTTGCAGATGGGAGTGAAGCGGATGGGGCGGCAGCCGGTGACCAACCCCGTCATCGACACGTTGGAATTGGCCCGCTTCCTCTATCCGGGGATGAAAAACTATCGACTGAACACCCTCTGCAAACAGTTTGACATTCATCTGGAACAGCATCACCGGGCCATCTACGACGCGGAAGCGACCGGGTACCTCACCTGGAAGATGATCGTCGACTGCTTTGAGCGGGATATCCGGTATCTCGATCAGCTGAACGATTTCACCGGTGACCGGGATATCAGCCGTTTGCGGCCGTTTCACGCGATCATCCTCGTCCAAAATGAAACCGGCCTGAAAAACCTGTACAAACTGATTTCGCTCTCCCATTTGAAATACTTCGGCAACAAAACACCGCGCATTCCGCGCAGTGAACTGGTCAAACACCGGGAAGGGCTGATCATCGGTTCCGGTTGTGAGAAAGGAGAGCTGTACGAGGCGGCTTTGCAAAAGTCACCGCAAGAAGTGGAAGAAATCGCGCAGTTCTACGATTATCTGGAGATCCAGCCGGTGGAAGTGAACCGCCACCTGATCGAAAAAGGAATCGTTGAAAGCGAGGAGCGGCTGCGCGAGGCCAACCGCTTGTTGGTGGAGATCGGGGAGAAATTGGGCAAACCGGTGGTGGCCACGTCCAATGCCCACTACCTTGACGAGTGGGATGCGATCTACCGCGAGATTTTGGTGGCCAACGACAACCGTTTCCGTCAAACTGATCCGTTGCCCAAAGCTTATTTCCGCACTACCGACGAAATGTTGGAGGAGTTTTCGTACCTCGGCGAGGAAAAGGCATTCGAGGTGGTGGTGGCCAATCCGCGCAAGATTGCCGACATGGTGGAAGAGCTGAAACCTTTCCCGGATGACTTGCATACGCCGATCATCGAAGGGGCGGACGAGGAGCTGCGGCGCATTTGTTACGAGACGGCAAAAAACATATACGGAGATCCGCTCCCGGACATCGTGCGCGAGCGTTTGGAAAAGGAACTGGGCAGCATTATCAAACACGGGTTTGCGGTTATTTATCTCATCGCTCATAAATTGGTGACCAAATCGCTGTCCGACGGATATCTGGTTGGATCACGGGGGTCGGTGGGCTCGTCTTTCGTGGCGACGATGAGTTCGATTACCGAGGTGAACCCCTTGCCGCCGCATTACATCTGTCCCAACTGCAAATACAATGAGTTCATCACTGACGGCTCGGTGGCGTCCGGTTTCGACCTGCCGCGCAAGGATTGTCCGGAGTGCGGGACGCAGCTGAAAAAAGACGGACACGATATTCCGTTTGAAACGTTCCTCGGATTTGAGGGAGACAAGGTGCCGGATATCGATTTGAACTTCTCCGGGGAATACCAGCCCCGTGCCCACAAGTACACCGAGGAGTTGTTCGGCAAGGATTACGTGTACCGTGCCGGAACGATTTCGACGGTGGCTGAAAAGACGGCGTATGGATTCGTGAAAAAATACCAGGAAGAACGCCAGCTCAACTGGCGCAATGCGGAAGTGGAGCGCATGGTGCGCGGATGCAGCGGAGTGAAGCGGACAACCGGGCAGCATCCCGGCGGGCTGATGGTCATCCCCAACAACCGGGAAGTGTACGATTTCACCCCCATCCAGCGTCCGGCGGACGATCCCAAATCGGAGACGATCACGACACACTTCGATTACCATGCGATCAGCGGCCGCCTGTTGAAACTGGATATCCTGGGCCACGACGATCCGACTGTGATCCGCATGTTGCAGGATTTGACCGGGGTGGACCCCAAAACGATCCCGACCGACGATCCCGAGGTGCTGAAGCTGTTCAGCGGAACCGAGTCACTCGGAGTGACCCCGGAGGACTTGGGCGGCAACACGATGGGTACCCTGGGCATACCCGAATTCGGTACCCGTTTTGTCCGTCAGATGCTGGAGGACACCAAGCCGACCACGTTTGGCGAGTTGGTCCGCATCTCCGGGTTGTCCCACGGGACCGATGTGTGGCTCAACAACGCTCAGGATCTGATCCGCAGCGGTACGGCGAAGCTGTCCGAGGTGATCTCCACCCGGGACGACATCATGGTTTATCTGATCTACAAGGGACTGCCCCCCTCCAAAGCGTTCAAAATCATGGAGAAGGTGCGGAAAGGGAAAGGTCTGACCGACGAAGAGGCCGATTTCATGCGGCAGCATAATGTGCCGGAGTGGTACATCGAATCCTGCCGCAAGATCAAGTACATGTTCCCCAAAGCACACGCGGTGGCTTATGTGATGATGGCCGTGCGGATCGCCTGGTTTAAGGTGTACTATCCGGCGGAGTATTACGCGACCTATTTCTCGGTCCGGGCCGACGATTTCGACCTGGAGCTGGTGCTCAAGGGCAAGGATGCGATCCGTCGGCAGATCGAGGAAATCCTGGAAAAGGGCAACGCCGCCACGGCCAAGGAAAAGGGCTTGCTGACCGTGTTGGAATCGGCGCAGGAGATGTTGGCCCGCGGCCTCAGGTTCGGCAACATCGATCTGTATCGCTCCGACGCCACCCGTTTCCAGGTGGACGGCGACCGCTTGTTGCCGCCGTTCTCCTCCGTCTCCGGCATCGGGGAAAACGCGGCGCGCAATATCGTGCAGGCACGGGAGCAGGGCGAGTTTCTCTCCATTGAAGACTTGCAGAAACGGAGCCGCATATCCAGCGCGGTGGTGGAAGTGCTCAAAAAACTGGGTTGTCTCGAGGGATTGCCGGAGAGCAACCAGTTGACGCTGTTTTAATGCGTGATCATGTCTCCGGTGCTCCTTTTCGTCTTACATCCGGGGTGCAGGGCGTGTCTGGTGAACCGGGTTCCATCATTCCCGACACGCTTCGCCTGCCCTCAAAGGACGAGCCAAGGAACGCTGCGAACCGATGCGCGCAGCGCTGGGCAAAGTCCCCGCTTGAGAGGGAATTGTCCAAAATGCAATTTCCGTGCATTGCCGGCAGGTGCTCGCCTGTGAAGCGCAACGACCCATAACCGGCCGCGCCTTCACCGGACACGCGTCAAGCATTCCTGCTCCTTTTTGCCACTGCATACCAGTTTCATTGCATCTGACAAAATGATTGTGATATAATGATTTTGGCTAAACTGTAGTGTAGATAACGTCCGGCCGAAAAGAGTGGGTCACAGCCCACTCTTTCGCTTTGTCGCACGGGTTCCGGACAAGAAAGGCACACATGAAGGAGGGTGCGGGTTGAGCCAGCAGGTAGTGGAAACGGTTGAACAGTTGGCGGCCCCCATTTTGGCAGCGGAAGGGCTGGAACTGGTCGACATCACGTTTCAAAAAGAGGGAAAGAACTGGTATTTGCGTCTGTTCATCGATAAAATCGAGGGGCGCGTCGACTTGGACGACATCAGCCGCGTCAGCGAAAAATTGAGTGAAGAATTGGACCGTGTTGATCCGATTCCCGGAGCCTATTTCCTGGAGGTCTCTTCGCCGGGGGCGGAACGACCGCTGAAAAAACCGCGGGATTTTGAGCGGGCAGTGGGAAAATTCGTTCACATCACCACGTTGGAGCCGGTCGCAGGGCGCAACAAGTTTGAGGGAACGTTGACCGCTTACGCGCCGGATGTGCTGACGGTCGAGGTCGAAGGCAAACCGGTGGAGATTCCGTTTGACAAAGTGTCGAAAGCACGGTTGGCCATTGTCTTTTAATCGAAGGGAGGAGAACGTTTCCGATGAATGCAGAGTTCATCGAGGCCCTCAATCAGCTGGAAAAAGAGAAAGGCATCAGCAAGGATGTGTTGATCGAGGCGCTGGAAGCCGCACTGATCTCCGGTTACAAACGCAATTTCCACTCCGCACAGAACGTGCGAGTGGACATCGACCGTGAAACCGGCGCGGTGCGTGTTTTTGCTCGGAAAACAGTCGTCGATGAGGTGACGGATCCGCGGTTGGAGATATCGTTGGAGGCCGCCAGGGAGATCAATCCCGCTTATCAGCTGGATGATATCGTCGAAATTGAAGTGACACCGAGAGATTTCGGGCGGATTGCCGCTCAGACCGCCAAACAGGTGGTCACTCAACGCATTCGCGAGGCGGAGCGCAATATCATCTACGACCAATTTGTCGATCGCGAAGAGGATATCGTCACCGGCGTGGTGCAGCGGGCTGATCATCGCCATTATTATATCGACCTGGGCAAGGTGGAGGCGCTTCTGCCGTACAACGAAACAATGCCGGGTGAGCGCTTCAAACAGGGCGAACGGGTGAAAACGTACATCACCCGCGTCGAGAAATCGACCAAAGGACCGATGATCTATGTCTCCCGTACACATCCCGGACTTTTGAAACGGTTGTTCGAACTGGAAGTGCCGGAAATCTACGAAGGGATCGTCGAAATCAAGTCGGTGGCGAGAGAAGCCGGCTTCCGTTCCAAAATCGCGGTGTCGTCCCGGGATGAACAGGTGGACCCGGTCGGCGCTTGCGTGGGACATCGCGGCATGCGTGTACAGACTGTGGTGAATGAGCTGCGCGGAGAGAAAATCGACATTGTCCGCTACTCCGATGATCCGCAGGAATTCGTGGCCAATGCGCTCAGTCCTTCCAAGGTGGTCAGTGTGGACATCCGGGAAGACGAGAAAGTGGCTCGCGTGGTCGTGCCGGACCATCAACTGTCGCTGGCCATCGGCAAAGAGGGGCAGAATGCCCGTCTGGCGGCCAAATTGACCGGTTGGAAGATCGACATCAAGAGCGAATCGGAAGCGTACGAAGAAGAAAATGTGGATGAGGTAACCGACACCTTGGAACCGGATGCGGAAACGGCGGAGGAAGAGAACGCATAAACCTTCATCGTAACAACTTTCCATCCATCTGAAGGAGGTGGACGGAGCGATGCGGACCAGAAAGGTTCCGATGCGCAAGTGTGTCGCATGTCAGGAAATGATGCCGAAAAAGGAACTGATTCGGGTGGTTCGGACACCTGAGCAAGAGATCCTGATTGACCCCACCGGGAAAAAATCGGGCCGGGGTGCTTATCTGTGCGGCAAGGAGGAGTGCTTCCGGCTGGCCAAAAAGAAAAAAGCATTGGACCGGGCACTCAAAGTGCAGGTGGACGATTCGATCTACGACCGGTTACAAGAAGAATTGTCACGGGTGAAGTTGCATGGATAAACGGTTGCAACTGCTCGGATTGGCACAGCGTGCGGGGAAAGTCGTGACCGGAGAGGAAGCGGTGTTGCGGGCCATCCGCTCGGGTCAAGCCGCCGCGGTGATCTTGGCGGAAGATGCTTCCGACAATACGCGGAAGCGGTTTGCCGATAAATGTTCATACTATGATGTTCCCCTCTGGCACATGGGAACACGGACTGAACTGGG
The DNA here is from genome assembly GCF_016938855.1 of Polycladomyces zharkentensis. Classification (NCBI taxonomy): domain Bacteria; kingdom Bacillati; phylum Bacillota; class Bacilli; order Caryophanales; family Thermoactinomycetaceae; genus Polycladomyces; species Polycladomyces zharkentensis. Next base: position 50,266 of record NZ_JAFHAP010000008.1, read on the forward strand.
AAGAGCGATCGGGAAGCCGGAACGGGTGGTGATTGCGCTCACTGACCCCGGTTTTGCCCGTGCGATGAGGCAGAAGGCAGAGTAACAGACGGGGGTGACGAGTTTGACCAAATTGCGTGTATACGAATACGCGAAACAGATGAATATGAGCAGTAAAGAAGTAATAACCATCCTGCAACGGATGAACATCAATGTGAACAATCATATGAGCGTGATGGACGATCAAATGGTGCAAAAGGTGGAGCAGTTCATCAAAAAAGTGAAGGAGCAAAACGCTCCGGGCAAAGCGAAACCGTCCGGGGCGTCCGGCAACAAACGCCCGAACGGGTCGTCCAAAACACAAGGGGAAACCAAAGGACATCCAAAAGCGACGGAGCAAAAAAACATGGGTGGGAAGAACAAAGAGGCAAACATGAAGAAACAACGGAACAAAGCATCAAACGACAACGGGGAAACGGTCGGAGTAAAAGGAAAATCATCGCGTAAAGGTGCGTTTGACAACCGCGACAGCGGCGGAAAAAAAGGACGGGGCAAAAAACAAAAAGACCGGAATCGCCGTCCTGCACAGGTGGAGAAACCGGCACCGAAACTGCCGTCGGAAATTGAGATTTCGGGACCGATGACGGTCGGTGAAGCAGCCAAATTGATGCGTCGGGAAGCTGCCGATGTGATCCGCAAGCTGATGGGACTCGGTGTGTTGGCCACCATCAACCAGGAAATCGATCCGGATACGATCACCCTGGTCGCGGAGGAATACGGCATCAAGGTAAAAGTCAAAGAACAGATCGACGAATCGGCCTTTGAGGAAATCGAAGAAGTCGATGCGCCGGAAGACTTGCAGGAGCGGCCGCCCGTGGTCACCATCATGGGGCACGTGGACCACGGAAAAACCACGCTGTTGGACACGATTCGCCACTCCAACATCACGGCGGGAGAAGCCGGGGGCATCACCCAGCATATCGGGGCATACCAAGTGGAAGCCAACGGCAAGAAAATCACGTTCCTCGACACTCCGGGGCACGCCGCGTTCACGACGATGCGGGCACGCGGAGCCAAAGTGACGGACATCACCGTACTGGTCGTCGCTGCGGATGACGGTGTGATGCCACAGACCGTCGAAGCGATCAACCACGCCAAAGCGGCCGACGTGCCGATTATCGTGGCGGTGAACAAGATGGACAAACCGGATGCCAACCCGGACCGCGTCAAACAACAATTGATGGAACACGGTTTGGTGCCGGAAGAATGGGGCGGCGACACCATTTTTGTTCCTGTGTCCGCACTCAAGGGTGAAGGGATCGACGAGCTTTTGGAAATGATTCTGCTCGTTGCGGAAGTGCAGGAATTGAAAGCCAACCCCAATAAACGTGCCCGCGGCGTCGTCATCGAAGCCGAGCTGGACAAGGGACGCGGACCCGTCGCCACCGTGTTGGTGCAAAACGGGACGTTGCGTGTCGGCGACAGCATCGTGGCCGGCAACTATTTCGGTAAAGTGCGGGCGATGGTCAATGACCGCGGCCGCCGGGTCAAAGCGGCACCCCCGTCCACACCGGTGGAAATTTTGGGTTTGCAGGACGTGCCGAATGCCGGGGATGCGTTCATGGTCTTTGAAGATGAGAAAAAAGCACGGGCCATCGCCGAAAAGCGGGCTGAGAAGCAGCGGCAACAGGAGCTGCGTGCGCAAAGTCGCGTCACGTTGGATGATCTGTACAAGCATATTCAGGAAGGCGAAGTGAAGGAGCTCAACATCATCATCAAGGCTGATGTGCAGGGTTCGGTGGAAGCGCTGCGCGGTGCCTTGGAGAAGATCGATGTCGAGGGGGTTCGGGTGAAGATCATCCACTCCGCCGTGGGTGCGATCACCGAATCCGACATCATCCTGGCATCCGCTTCCAATGCGATCATCATCGGTTTCAACGTCCGGCCGGAAACTAATGCCCGTGCCGCGGCGGAGCAGGAAAAAGTGGATATTCGTCTGCACCGCGTGATTTACGATGTGATCGAGGAAATCGAAGCGGCGATGAAGGGAATGCTGGACCCCGAATACGAAGAAAAAGTGGTCGGTTCGGCAGAAGTGCGCCAGATCTTCAAAGTCTCCCGGATCGGGACGATTGCCGGTTGCTACGTCACGGAGGGCAAAATCGTCCGCGACGGAAAAGTGCGCTTGATTCGCGACGGCATCGTGGTACACGAAGGGGAGATCGATACGCTGAAACGCTTCAAAGACGATGTGCGTGAAGTTGCCCAAGGATACGAGTGCGGTTTAACCCTGAAAAACTTTAACGACATCAAAGAGGGCGATGTAGTCGAAGTGTACGTCATCCAAGAAGTGGAGCGGTGAACGTGTACGTCGGCATTCAGGAATGTGAGGGACGGATCATCGGTTCCACCTCGCTCAAAGAGAAGCGTCGGGTGATCAAGAGCGGGATCAGCCGGATTCAACACCGGTTCAACCTGTCGGTGGCGGAAGTCGGATTCCAGGACGACCGCCAACGCACCCGCCTTGCCATGGCCGGAGTCGGCTCCAGCAAAAAAGTGGTGGAACAGGAACTCCGGCAGGCTTTGCGCCTGCTGGAGGATTTGGATGGATTGGAAATATTGCACGCGGAACTATCGTTCGTGTAGATCACCAGGAGGAGGTATCGGCGATGGCTCGCATCCGCGTGAGTCGCGTCGGCGAACAGATCAAAAAAGAGTTGAGCCAGATTTTGCAACAGGAACTGAAAGACCCCCGCATCGGGTTTGTTACGATTACATCGGTTGAAATGAGCGGGGATCTTCAACACGCCAAAATATATGTCAGCGTCATGGGTGACGAAGAGCAGAAGAAAAACACCTTGGCTGCTTTGAACAAAGCCAAGGGCTTTATCCGGTCCGAGCTCGGGCGCCGCATTGCCCTGCGTCATACGCCCGAGCTGGTTTTCAAGGTGGATGAATCGATCGAACACGGTCAATACATCAATCAATTGTTGAGAGAAGTGAAGACGGATGATGCGGGAAACCGGTAATCAATTGGAGGCGGCCACCCGTTTCGTTCAGGACGCTGACCGGATTCTCGTGGTTTCCCATGTCAATCCCGACGGCGACGCGATCGGTTCGACCTTGGCCGTCGGGCAAATCCTGAAACAATTGGGAAAACGTTACATGATGGTCAACGAATCCGCCATCCCGCAGAAATATCAATTTCTCCCGGATTGCGACCAAATCCGGTCCCCGGAAGATCTTCGCACCGAGGCGCCGTTTTCCCATGTAATCGCAGTGGATGCGGCGGATGCGGATCGCATGGGGGAGTGTCGGAAGCTGTTCGTACGGGACGTGCACATACTCAACATCGACCATCACGCCACCAATGACCGCTTCGGCACGGTCAACGTGGTCATCCCGGATGCGGCGGCGACGGCACAAGTGCTGTACGATTGGGTCGAAGAGATGGGATTGGAGTGGACCCGGGAGTTGGCCACCTGCATTTATACCGGGTTATTGACCGACACGGGCGGTTTTCGTTACGCCAACACCACCCCTCGGGTGATGAACCAGGCAGCCCACCTGATTGACCGGAAAGTGGAAGCGCACCGGATTGCGGAGGAAGTGTTGGAAACCACTACGTTGGCGCATTTGCAGTTGTTGCGCAAAGCGTTGGAAACGCTGCGCCTGTCCAAAGACGGGCAGATCGCTTGGATGTGGATCCGCCGGCGAGACATCGAAGCGACGGGAGCCAAAGAAGAGGATTGGGACGGCATCGTCAATTACGCCCGTAATGTGGTGGGGGTCGATGTGGGCATTCTGTTCCGTGAAGTCAATGAGAAAACAATCCGTGTCAGTTTTCGCTCGCGCAGAATCGTGGATGTCGGCGCATTGGCCCAGACGTTGGGCGGAGGTGGTCATGCACGGGCGGCCGGCTGCACGATCATGGGAAGCGCCGGGGAAGTGGAACGGCAAGTGTTGCAAAAGGTGGCCAGCGCCCTGCGGCGCGTGGTGTCATGACGATTCACGGCATCATTCCCGTGCATAAAGCCCCCGGCATGACTTCCCATGATGTGGTGGCCCGCATCCGCAAGCTGACGGGACAAAAGCGCGTCGGCCACACCGGTACGCTGGACCCCGACGTGGAGGGTGTTCTTCCCGTATGTGTGGGACAAGCCACGCGAATCGTGGAGTATATTCAGGAATTGCCCAAACAGTATCTCGGTACCATGGTACTGGGCCGTTCCACCGACACGGAGGACGCCTCGGGGGAAGTGGTGGAGGATCGTCCCGTCGATCGCGTCGATCCCGCCGATATAAACGAGGCGTTCCGGCGTTTCCACGGCACCATCACGCAAGTTCCACCGATGTTTTCGGCGGTGAAGGTAAAGGGAAAACGATTGTATGAGTTGGCGCGCGAAGGAAAGGAAGTCAAACGCCCGGCCAGACAGGTGACCATCTATCGCTTGCACGCTACCCGGATTCAGCCGGAAGGACCCTATCCCGAAGTGGACTTCGATGTCACCTGCTCCCGAGGAACTTATGTGCGAACGCTGTGTGTCGACATCGGCAAAGCGTTGGGATATCCCGCTCATATGGCCCGCTTGACCCGGGTGAGGAGTGGCCCTTTTGTCTTGGAGGACGCAGTGACATTGGAAGAATTGGCGGAAGTGGCGGCGGATGGAAAATGGGAGGAAGTGCTCCATCCGATCGATGCGGTATTGGGCCATTTTCCGGCTGTCGTGGTGTCCGGGCGGGACGAATCCGGTGTGTTGAACGGACAGCCCCTTGAATGCGAACCGTTCGAAGGATGCGACCCGGAAGGGCGTCTGATCCGGGTTTACGGTGACACACACGGTTTTTGCGGTATTTACCGGTTGAATAACGACGGTGTTGCTTTGGCAGAAAAAGTGTTCCGGAATGGGTGAGGCGACATGGAGACGATTCATCTGCAATATCCGTTACATTCCAATCAACCCGTGCCACCGGTGGCGTTGGCAATCGGCTATTTTGACGGTGTCCATCGGGGACATCAGGCAGTGATTCGGCAAGCCCGGCGGATGGCGCAAGAGCGGGGGATCCAAACAGCGGTGATGACATTCCATCCCCATCCCAGGGAAGTGTTGGGCCGGGTCAAGATGTCCCGATACCTCACCCCCCTTCCGGAAAAGCTGGAACAGTTTGCGCAACTGGGAGTGGACCGGACGTATGTGATGAGGTTTGACCGGGATTTCGCCGGCCTTTCCAGGGAATCATTCGTGGAAGAAGTGTTGATCCCGCTCCGCGTACAGGCGGTCGCCGTCGGGTTCAACTTTCGGTTTGGCCACCGTGCGCAAGGGTGCGCGCAAGATCTGGGCGTATTGGCAAAAAACCGATTCCTTGCCCAAGTGGTCATGCCGGTAGGGGTTGAGGGCGTCACCGTCAGCAGCACACATCTGCGCCATGCACTGGGCAACGGGGAAATCGAGTTGGCTCGTCGCATACTGGGACGTCCCTATACCGTGAAGGGAACGGTGGTCCACGGTGACAAGCGGGGGCGAACCATCGGCTTTCCGACGGCCAATGTGCAACCAGCGGAACCGTATCTGATTCCCAAAAACGGGGTCTATGTGGTACAAGTGCGGCGGAATGGCCGGATCGAGACCGGCGTCATGAACATCGGGACCCGTCCGACCTTTGATGATCCCGTTCCGCGGCATACATTGGAAGTGCATCTGTTCGACGTGAACGAAGATCTGTACGGTCAAACCCTGGAAGTGGCGTTCCTCCATTTTCTGCGGGAAGAAAAACGATTTGATTCCGTGGATGCACTGGTCAAACAGATTCAGGAGGATGTCGCCCAGGCACGCAACTGGTTGACGACCCACGGATGGATTGGCCAACAAATGGGATAGGGGCGTGTCGCAACTCACCTTGGCGAACCTCCCGGCCCGACACGGGGTACGCACCGGCAGGTTATTGCCAGGCAAAGTGTATTTTGCCCGCGTTTTAAGCCCGCTTCCCGGAAAGGAACGGGTGAAGTGAACCGGAAAATCGAGGGTAAAAATTCATTTCGGGAGTACCATTTTGCATCGTACTTATGTTATACTGTTATTCGGCACTTCGAACGTATGGGTTCGATGTGACAACAGACCCTGGCGCGGGTGATCGAGTCACCTCGGCGATGACCTGGGCTATGGGCATACGCAATCAAAAGGAGGTGAAACGGCGATGAGCTTGAGCCAAGAACGGAAGCGCGAAATCATCGACGAGTTCAAAACGCACGAGAACGACACCGGATCCCCGGAAGTGCAAATCGCCATTTTGACGCAACGGATCAATGAACTCAACGAGCATCTGAAGAAGCACAAAAAAGACCACCATTCCCGTCGCGGTCTCTTGAAAATGGTGGGGCATCGCCGGAACTTGCTCAACTACCTGAAAAAGAAGGACATTGCGCGTTACCGTCAATTGATTGAAAAACTGGGATTGCGTCGGTGACAAAAAGCGGGGTATTCCCCGCTTTTTTCAGTAGATGCCCTCTAAAACCACAGGGGGCAGGAAATACTGGTTAGATGAAGAAATTTAGCAATGTGCTGTTTGAGAGGAGGATACGTACTCGCTATGGAACCTGCAAAATTTGAGACAGAATTGGCCGGAAGGCGACTTGTCCTGGAATTTGGCAGCTACGCCAATCAGGCCAATGGTTCGGTCCTGGTGCGATATGGAGATACAGTGGTCCTCGCGACGGCGGTAGCCTCCAAAGAGCCGAGGGACACCGACTTTTTCCCGCTGACGGTCAACTACGAAGAGCGTTTGTACGCGGTCGGCAAGATCCCCGGCGGTTTTATCAAACGGGAAGGACGGCCGAGCGAAAAAGCGGTGTTGGCCAGCCGGTTGATCGACCGACCGATTCGGCCGCTGTTTCCGGATGGTTTCAGGAACGAGGTGCAAGTGGTTTGCTTGGTCCTGTCGGTCGATCAGGATTGTTCATCCGAGATTGCCGCGATGATCGGCGCATCCGCCGCGCTGTCGGTTTCTGACATCCCGTTTGCAGGCCCGATTGCCGGCGTGATCGTCGGACGGGTGGACGGGAAGCTGGTAATCAACCCGACAGTGGAACAGATGGAAAAAAGCGACATGCATCTCGTGGTGGCCGGTACGAAAGATGCTATCAACATGGTGGAGGCCGGGTCCGACGAGGTGCCGGAAGAAGACATCCTCGAAGCGATTCTCTACGGCCATGAGACGGTGCGTCGACTGGTCGAGTTTCAGGAGGAAGTCGTCCGAGCGATCGGCAAGGAGAAAATGGTGCCCGAGCTGTACGAGGTGCCGGAAGAGCTGGAGCGTCGCGTTCACGAGATGGCGACGGACCGGTTGATCCAGGCGGCGCAGATCGTGGAGAAACAGGAACGGCAAAACGCGATCGATGCGATCAATCAGGAAGTGCTGGAGGCACTTGCGGAGGAATATCCGGAGCAGGAAGCGGATATCCTCAATGTGCTGCATGACATTCTCAAAAAAGAAGTGCGCCGCATGATTCTCGAGGAAGGCAAACGGCCCGACGGACGGACCGCAGAAGAGATCCGACCGTTATCCAGCGAAGTTCACATTTTGCCGCGCACGCACGGTTCCGGTCTGTTCCGGCGGGGTCAGACGCAAGTGCTCAGTGTGTGTACCCTGGGTGCGCTGGGAGATGTGCAGATTTTGGACGGTTTGGATTTGGAGGAGTCCAAGCGGTTCATGCACCATTACAATTTCCCGCCTTTCAGCGTCGGCGAGGCACGACCGATACGGGCGCCGGGACGGAGGGAAATCGGCCACGGTGCGTTGGGTGAACGCGCGTTGGAGCCCGTCATTCCTTCTGAGGACGAATTCCCCTACACCATCCGGTTGGTATCGGAAGTGCTGGAGTCCAACGGTTCCACCTCCCAGGCCAGCATTTGTGCATCCACGTTGGCGTTGATGGATGCGGGTGTACCGATCAAGGCTCCGGTGGCCGGTATCGCGATGGGATTGGTCAAAGAGGGCGACCGGGTGGCGGTGCTGACGGACATCCAGGGCATGGAAGACCACTTGGGTGACATGGACTTCAAAGTGGCCGGTACACGCAAAGGGGTCACCGCCCTGCAGATGGACATCAAGATTGAAGGCATCAACCGTGACATCTTGAAAGCGGCGTTGGAGCAGGCACGCAAGGCTCGGATGAAGATCTTGGACAACATGGCGCAAGCGATCGCAGAACCGCGCAAAGAGTTGTCGCCTTACGCCCCGAAAATCCTGACGATGCGCATCCATCCCGACAAGATCCGCGATGTGATCGGACCGAGCGGTCGTGTGATCAACCGCATCATCGACGAAACGGGCGTCAAAATCGACATCGAACAAGACGGTCGCATCTACATCGCTTCCACCGATCCGAAACAAAACGAAGCAGCCAAGAAAATCATCGAAGACCTGGTGCGCGAGGTGGAAGTGGGCGAAACGTATCTCGGTACAGTCAAGCGGGTGGAGAAATACGGCGCCTTCGTCGAGGTCCTTCCGGGCAAGGAAGGTTTGGTCCACATCTCGCAACTGGCTGAAAATCGGGTGGCCAAAGTGTCGGATGTCGTGAAAGTGGGAGACACGATTCTGGTCAAGGTAACGGAGATCGACGACCAGGGACGGATCAACCTGTCGCGCAAAGCGGTATTGAAGGAGCAGCCCAACATCAAGATCAAGAACTGAACAGGGTCCCGTTTCCCCGCCCGACGGGGCGGACCCGGAATTTTTCAAAAAAGAGTCAGAGCCGATCTGCCTCTTTTTTATTTGTTCGCGTACAAGCTTCGCATAGGGTGAGGATCGCCTGCATACGTTAGTACCAGCCCGGACGGGAGGTGCTTTCGGTGAGGCGATGGACGGCCAAAGGGGCCTTTTTGTTGATCTGTTTGCCGGTGGTGTGGGGGCTGGTTTCATCGGAACCCGTGGCCTCATATGTGAGCCGGATCAAGGGAAAGGCCGAGCCGGTCTGGCATTCCGACGACCTGTATGCCCGGATTCGGCAGGAAGCGCAAAAACGCGGAGAACCGCCGATCGATGCGCGGGTCGATCGGGTATGGAAAGCCATTCCGGGCTATGACGGTGTTGAGGTTGATGTGGAAGCCACCTACCGTTTGGCCAAGCGTAAAGGGTGGGTGGAACCGAAACAGTGGATTTACCGGGTTGTGCCCGCCCGGGTGAAACTGGACGATCTGGGACCCCACCCGATCTATCGCGGCAATGAACGGAAGCCCATGGCTGCGTTGATGATCAATGTGGCATGGGGCACGGAACATCTGCCCGCCATGTTGAATATCCTGCGGAAAGAACGGATCAAGGCGACGTTTTTTCTTGATGGATCGTGGTTGAAGCGTCATCCGTCCGATGCGAAACGGTTGGCGGCGGACGGGCACGAGATCGGCAATCATGCCTATTCTCATCCGATGATGAGCCGGCTTTCGCGGGAGCGGATGCGAATTGAGATGCAAAAGACGGAGCAGTTGATCCGTCAGACGTTGGGGATTCGATCGCGATGGTTCGCACCGCCAGCCGGCGATTACAATCAGGCGGTCGTGGAAGAAGCCGCCCGATTGAACATGAAAACGGTGTTGTGGACGGTGGACACGGTAGACTGGCGTCCCACCTCCACACCGGAATGGATGACGACCCGTGTGAAGAGAGGTGCCTCCAACGGTGCGCTGGTGCTGATGCATCCCACCGACCGAACCGTAACGGCACTGCCTCAAATCATAAGCGTAATGAAGCAAAATGGAATAAAACTGGGAACGGTCAGTGAAGTTCTGTCATCCAGCAGGGTGGAATCGGTTGAGCCCGTTCCGCCGTTTTGATATAGTAGGGATACTTCTCTCTCCAAAAGACGTTTTCTTCCAAATCAACAACAGATGCAGTCCATAAGGAGGATCAACGTGATCGTTCAACATACATTGCCCAACGGAGTTCGTGTCGTGGCCGAACAGATTCCGTACGTACGTTCGGTGGCGTTGGGGTTGTGGGTCGGCGCCGGTTCCCGTCACGAATCCGAAAAAGACAACGGAATATCCCACTTTATCGAGCACATGCTGTTCAAGGGAACAAAGAAACGGACAGCGCGTCAATTGGCTGAAGCGTTTGATGAGATCGGCGGTCAGGTGAACGCCTTCACATCCAAGGAGATGACGTGCTATTACGCCAAGGTGCTGGATCAGCATTTTCCGATCGCGTTGGATATTTTGGCGGATATGTTTTTTGAATCGACGTTTGCCGAAGGGGAAATCACCAAAGAACAAAAGGTGATCGTCGAAGAGATTCGGATGGTGGAGGACACCCCGGATGATCTGATCCATGATCTGTTGTCGTCGGTTGCTTTGAAAAACCATCCGCTGGGGTATCCGATCCTGGGCAGTGAAAGCAACGTGCGTTCCTTTGATCGCGGTCGTCTGTTGTCCTATCGTGACCGATACTATCGGCCGGACAATCTGGTCATCGCCCTTGCGGGACATCTGCCGGATGATTTCATGTCATTGGTGGAATCTTATTTTGCGTCATTTACGAGCAAACAGACGGCGGAAGTGAAAGAATCTCCCTCGTTTTCCCATGAAGTGATCACCCGGCAAAAACAGACGGAGCAAACCCATCTCTGTTTGGGATTGCCCGGTGTCTCGCTGGCTGATGAGCGCATTTATCCTTTTATCCTTCTCAACAATATCCTCGGGGGCAACATGAGCTCCCGGCTATTCCAGGAAATACGGGAAGAGCGTGGGCTGGCCTATTCGGTTTACTCTTATCATTCCGCTTATCGTGATTGCGGTTTGTTCGCCGTTTATGCGGGAACGGCCCATGGGCAGGAAGAAGAAGTGACCGATCTGATTCTCCGGATACTGGAGGACGTTCGGGAAAACGGTGTGACGGAATCGGAATTGAAAAAAGCCAAGGAACAGATGAAGGGTAGCATGATGTTGGGTCTGGAGAGCACCAGCAACCGGATGAGCCGGTTGGGTAAAAACGAGTTGCTTCTCGGTCGGCATCTCACTTTGGACGAGATGGTGGCGCGTTTGGAAGATGTCACCTTGGAAGACGTCCGCACCATTGCCCGCGAAATTTTCTCTCAGCCGCTGTCGCTGGCCCTGATTTCCCCGTCCGGGAACATTCCCGCATCGTATGGGAGGGATCGACTTGTTTGAAGTGCGCATCCATCAACTTCCCGGTTGCGAAGATTTGCCGCTGCCGGAGAAAATGTCGGAACAAGCCAGCGGGTTCGATCTCAGGGCGGCGGTGATGGAACCGCTGTTGATCGAACCGGGACAGTGGAAATTGATTCCCACCGGCATCGCGTTGGAAATGCCTTCCGGGTTGGAAGCGCAGGTTCGGCCACGCAGCGGTTTGGCGCTCAAAAAGGGAATCACGGTGTTGAATACCCCGGGGACGATCGACGCCGATTACCGGGGAGAGCTGAGAATCATCCTGATCAACCTGGGAGAAGAAATCTTCACCGTTGAACGCGGTGACCGGATTGCCCAACTGGTCTTTCAGCAAGTGCCGCAAGTTCGGTTGACGCCGGCGAGGGAGTTAAGCAAAACCGCCCGGGGCAGCGGCGGTTTTGGTCACACCGGAATCTGAACATAAAGCGGGGGGACATGCGATGGAACCGACGCGTTTAACCGTGTTGGAACAGGAAATGGAGCGGTTGCGGGTGGAATTGCACCAAACGGCGAATACCGATCCGCGGCATTGGTCCCAGGCGACCCTGCTGCCGATCAGCAAGCAACTGGATGCACTGATTGTTGAGTACTACAAGGAAAAGAAGAAACAAATGTGATGGAAGGCACCCTGAAAGGGGTGCTTTTTTCATACCCGCTCGGACGAGGCGATACACTGTTAACAGAGTTCAGAAAAAGGGGGAAGTGTGATGCGATGGAGCGAGCTGGCGGGAAAAGAACTGATCGATTTGCAAAACGGGCAACGGTTGGGTGAATTGGGGCGGGCGGATCTGCTCGTCGATCCTCAGACAGGGGAAATCGGATCACTGCTGTTTCCGGTTGGTCATTCATGGTTTCAACGGAGGCAGGACATGTTGAGCATTTCCTGGAGCAGAATTCGCAAAATTGGGCCGGATATGGTGATCGTTGACTCGGTCGGGGAACGAAACGGTTGGCATCACGGCGGCAAAGGGCGGTAACCGATTCTTTTACCCTGTCATATGATGGCATCATACAGCGGCGATTTCCTATTGGGAGGGTTCGGTTGGGGACGTCTCGTGAACGCTCCAAGGGAAAGGGGTCTTGGAGGATGCTGACAGGGAAACATGTCGCGTTCCTCGGCGGGGATGCCCGTCAGTTGGAAGTGATCAAAAGTTGCATTGAACTGCATGCCACAGTGAGTTTGATCGGGTTCGACAACCTGCAAAAGCCGTTCAGTGAAGCGAACCACCGCGAATTGACCCATGAATTGCTCGAAACGGTGGACATTTTGGTGTTGCCGATCGTGGGAACGGATGAGAACGGTCAGGTGGACAGTGTTTTCACCTCCAAAAAATTGGTCCTGACGGAAAAGCACATACAATCCCTGCCCCGTCACGCCACCATCTATGCCGGCATGGCCAAACCGTACCTGCAGAATCTCTGTGCGGCTCATGGGATACGTCTGATCGAACTGCTGAACCGGGACGATGTGGCCATCTACAACTCCATTCCGACGGTGGAAGGTGCACTGATGATGGCCATTCAAAACACTGATTTCACCATTCACGGTTCCGTGTCGATGGTGTTGGGGCTGGGGCGTGTCGGATTGACACTGGCACGAACGTTGAGCGCGCTTGGCGCGAAAACCCGTGTGGGTGTTCGAAGGTCGGAACATGTGGCTCGCGCGGTAGAAATGGGCTTGCAACCTTTTTACTTACATGATTTGGCGCGGCAGGTACATGATGTGGACTTATTGTTTAATACCGTTCCCTCCTTGGTCGTGACGGCGCAAGTGATTGCGCGGATGCCGCACCATGCGGTCATCATCGACCTGGCGTCCAAACCCGGCGGCGTCGATTTCCGGTACGCGGATAAGAGGGGAATCAAAGCAATGCTGGCCCCCAGTCTGCCCGGCATCGTGGCTCCCAAGACGGCGGGTCGGATCCTGGCGCGGACGATGACCCGCCTGATGATGCAGGACATGGGGACGGAAGAGGTGAAAACATGAACCTGCAAGATAAAACGATTGGATTTGCATTGACCGGTTCTCACTGCACCCATGACGAAGTGTTGCCGCAGATGAAGCGACTCGTTCAATTGGGTGCCCGTGTCATCCCGATCATCTCTCATACGGTGGCCACGGTGGACAGCCGGTTTGGAACGGCGGAGGAATGGTTGTGCCGGATCAAGGAGATCACGCCGGAACCGATCATCTCCACCATACCGGAAGCGGAGCCGATCGGACCAAAAAAAATGTTGGATTGTCTCGTGATCGCACCCTGCACGGGCAACTCGCTGGCGAGATTGGCCAATGCCTTGACGGATGGCCCCGTTTTGATGGCGGCCAAAGCCCAGATGCGCAATCATCGCCCCGTGGTGATTGCCATCTCCACCAATGATGCATTGGGCTTGAACGCTGCAAACCTGGCAAAATTGTTGGCTGCCAAAGATATCTATTTTGTCCCTTTTGGACAGGACGCGCCCGAACAAAAACCCAAATCCATGGTGGCCAGGATGGAGTTGATCCCCGAAACCTGCGCAGCCGCGATGCAAGGTCGGCAATTACAACCCTTAATAGTTGAAAAGTATCGCTACTTGACTTCATAATAGTAAAGAGGCTTGTGAAGCAAACGAATGATACTGGTTTGCGACGCCAGCATATACAAGGGTTCGCCGCTTGTGGAACTGCATCGAGGCGAAACAGGAAACAGGGGAGGAGATGCCGATGTCCGCACAAACGTATACGGTGGCCGTAGTCGGCGCAACGGGTGCGGTGGGAGAACAAATGATCAAAACCCTGGAGGAGAGAAACTTTCCTGTCGGGGAACTGAAACCGTTGGCCTCCGCGCGGTCGGCCGGAACCACCGTTCGTTTCCGCGGTCAGGAGATCGTCGTTCAGGAAGCCACTCCGGAAGCGTTTGAAGGAGTGGATATTGCTTTGTTCAGCGCAGGCGGCGGTGTCAGTAAAGAATTGGCGCCCGAGGCGGCCAAGCGCGGGGCGGTGGTCGTGGACAACTCGAGCGCTTTCCGCATGGAGCCGGATGTACCGTTGGTGGTGCCGGAGGTGAACCCGGAAGAAATCAAAAAGCACAAAGGGATCATCGCCAACCCGAACTGCTCCACGATTCAGATGGTGGTGGCGCTGAAGCCGTTGTACGACCGTTACGGAATCGAACGGATCATCGTCTCCACCTATCAAGCCGTCTCCGGCTCCGGTGCCAAAGCGATGGCCGAGCTGGAGGCACAAACCCGCGCTTATGTGAACGGGGACGAAATGCCGCTCAACGTGATGCCGGTTGCCAAGTTGGATAAGCATTATCCGATCGCGTTCAACGTGATCCCGCAATGCGACGTGGCGCAGGAGAACGGGTACACGTTTGAGGAAATGAAAATGGTCAACGAAACCCGCAAGATTTTCGGGGATGAGACGATCGGCGTGTCCGCCACGTGCGTGCGTGTGCCGGTATTGAGCGGCCACAGTGAGTCCGTCTATGTGGAGTTGAAATCGGATTACGATCTGGACGAAGTGCGGGAGTTGTTGCAGAACGCACCGGGCGTGATCGTCCAAGACGACATTTTCGAACAGATCTATCCGATGCCGGCGAACGTAGCGGGGCGGACAGAGGTGTTCGTTGGCCGCATCCGTCGGGATTTGACCAACCCCCGCGGACTCAATCTGTGGGTAGTGGCGGACAACTTGTTGAAAGGCGCGGCAACCAACGCAGTACAGATCGCGGAAAAATGGATTGCATTTAAGGCATGAAGAAGGGATCGGTCAATGAAGATTTTAGTACAAAAGTTTGGCGGCACTTCGTTGGCCACCTATGAGTTGCGCCAACGGGTGATTCATCATATTCGGAACGGGTTGAACGAAGGATATCAACTGGTCGTGGTCGTGTCGGCGATGGGACGCAAGGGGGACCCCTACGCTACCGACACCTTGTTGGATCTGATCAATCAAAACGGGCGTTCTCTCCGAGCGAGAGAACGCGATTTATTGCTGAGTTGCGGAGAAATCATCTCCGCAACCACTTTGTCAAGCATGTTGCACCGGGAAGGAATCGATAATACGGTACTGACCGGTGGGCAAGCAGGCATCATTACCAATCATCAGCATAACAACGCTCAAATCATCACGATCAATCCCAACCGCATCCGTCAAGAGCTGAACAAGGGAAAAGTGGTCATCGTCGCCGGTTTTCAAGGAAAAACCACCGACGGCGAAATCACCACGCTTGGTCGCGGCGGGAGCGATACGACGGCCACCGCTCTGGGTGTTGCGCTGGGAGCGGAATTGGTGGATATCTTCACCGACGTGGACGGAATCATGACGGCTGATCCGCGGATCGTGGAGGATGCGGTTCCGTTGGAAACCGTCACCTATACGGAGATGTGCAATTTGGCCTTTCAGGGAGCCAAGGTGATTCACCCCCGTGCGGTGGAAATCGCCATGCAAACCAATGTACCGATTCGCGTCCGTTCGACGATGACGGATAATCCGGGGACGCTGGTCACCAGTGCCTCGGAAGTGACGCGTCTGGCCGGGGAAGTGCAGGATCGTCTGATCACCGGCATCACGCAAGTGCCCAATGTTACGCAGATCAAAGTAAAAGCCAAGGAAGGGCAATACGATTTTCAGCTCAAGGTGTTCAAGGCGATGGCCGAAAACGGCATCAGCGTCGATTTTATCAACGTCAACCCCAGCGGCGTTGCCTATACCGTGTTTGACGAATTGGCGGATCGGGCAGAAGAAATCCTCCGATCCATCGGTTTTGAACCGGAATTGCACCGTCATTGTGCCAAGGTCTCCGCGGTGGGCGCAGGTATCGCCGGTGTGCCGGGTGCGATGGCCAAGATGGTGGAGGCGTTGACGGAAGAGGATATTCAAATATTGCAGTCCGCCGATTCGCATACTACCTTGTGGGTGTTGGTGCGCGGGGAGGATATGGTGAAGGCGGTTCGGGCGTTGCACCGTAAATTTGAGCTGCACAACATCCACTGTCAGACGGCGGAGTGAACGGGGAGGGAACATCGTGAAATTCGGTCGATTGCTGACAGCCATGATCACGCCGTTCACCTCGGAAGGAACCATTGATTGGCCGAAGGTGTCGGCGTTGATCGATCATTTGATCGCCACAGGTACGGAGACGATCGTCGTCGCGGGAACAACGGGAGAATCGCCCACCCTCTCCCACGACGAGAAATTGGAGCTTTTCCGCCGTACGGTTCAACATGTGGCCGGCCGGGTCAAAGTGATGGCCAGTACAGGCAGCAACAACACGGCGGCTTCCGTCGCATTGACGCGAGAAGCCGAACAAACGGGCGTCGACGGTGTCATGTTGGTGGCGCCGTACTACAACAAACCGTCACAGGAGGGACTGTACCGACATTTCCGGACGGTGGCCGAGGCCACATCCCTTCCGGTCATGGTATACAACATTCCGGGTCGCACCGGGGTGAATATGACCGTGGAAACCATGGCCCGCTTGGCTGAGATCGACAATATTGTCGCTTTCAAGGAGGCAAGCGGCAATGTCATCCAGGCCGGGAAACTGGTTGAACGCGTACCCGAAGGCGTAGCGGTGTACAGCGGGGATGACGCACTCACCTTGCCGACGTTGGCGGTGGGCGGCCACGGGATCGTCAGTGTGGCCAGTCATGTTGTCGGCTCCGGTATGCAGAAAATGATGCAATCGTATTTTGCGGGCGATGTGCAGACCGCCGCCAAACTGCATGCACGGTATCTGCCGTTGTTTGAAGGTTTGTTTATGGCCCCCAATCCGGTGCCGGTCAAATATGCTCTGTCGCTCAAAGGATTGTGCGAACCGCACGTCCGGCTGCCGCTGGTTGAACTGGATGATGAACAAAAAGAAAAAGTGAAGGCATTGGTGGAGGCGTTGTAAGTCGCCTGAGGAAATTCTTTGTTGAGGGGTCCGGAACCGGACCCCTTTCTGCTTTGACACTCCCCACGTCTCTGAAGACGTGGGATTTCCGGGTCGTTGTGTCTTCAGCCGTTTCCGCTTTGGACAACCCCCGGGTTCAGGAATGTGTCATCGTTCCGTGCAGTGCTACAGCAAGGCTGCATGTATCCGCATGGGCGGTGTACCTGCGACCAACGGAAGTGCCCGTGGTATTACCCATGCACGGGTTCCTCTGACACACTCTCATGGTTTCCGCAGATATCCTGATATGACGCACAAAATCCTGCTGCCAGCAGGACGAGCACGGCTTGATGTTTCCAACATTTCGGGTTTGCCCTGACAATCCCGTGAAGGGGGATAACGGGCAAAGCAATCAAAATACCCAAGGTACTTCCTCTGGTCGCCGTGGGCTTTCGACCAACCAGTTTTGTCATCCGTCCGGTGAAAGAACGCTTTTTCCCCTTCAACAACGTGGTCGCCATACAGGGATGTCGGGAGATATGGGACATGGGCATGTCGGATTCTATGAGGACGGTTATGATATCGAAGCAATTGGTTTTGAGAACGAAGAAGAAACTTGGGATGTATACTTCAATGATTTCATGTATGAAGGATTGTTTGGTTTAAGTCACCCAAGAGATAAAACGCTTGGTGTACTCATATTCAAGGCCAAAAGTTACGATGATGCATGGGAGAAGTTCCATGAATGGGTCAAAAATGTATGGCTCCCATTCAAAGAGTCGGCTGAAGACACATCCCGCAACAAGCCGAGCAGACCGGAGAGGGTTACCGTCGGGAAGTAATCATCGAAGTCCAGTGGCTGAATGTCATCATGTTGGTCCCCGATTTTCGGGGACTTTTGTCTGTTTGGCAAAAAGTCGACTCAAATTTTTCTTCCCTTTCTTGCCAGAGGGTTTTCCATTCGTGTATAATAACCTTAAGTGACTTGTGCGGTTTCGGGTGAGCTACAACTGAATACAGGAGGTTACGTTTTTGACTAAGCACAACCTACGAGGCAAACTGACGATTTTTGCACTCGGTGGGTTGGATGAAATCGGGAAAAACATGTACGTGGTACAGTACGGGGATGATATCGTCGTCATCGATGCCGGACTGATGTTTCCTGAAGAAGACATGCTCGGGATCGATGTGGTGATTCCGGATATCACGTACCTGTTGGAAAATCGTGAGAAAGTACGCGGGATCATCATTACACACGGACACGAGGATCATATTGGCGCATTGCCTTACATTCTGCGCTATCTGAACGTACCGGTTTTCGGAACCAAGTTGACTTTGGGCCTGATCGAACACAAATTGCGCGAAGCGCATCTGTTGAACGAGACGAAACGGGTATTGATCAACAACCGCTCGGAGATCAAGCTTGGTTCGATGAAAGCGACGTTTTTCCGGACCAATCACAGCATTCCGGACTCGGTCGGTGTCTGCTTGGAAACACCGGAAGGAATCGTGGTGCACACCGGTGATTTCAAGTTCGATATGACGCCGGTGAACGGCCAGACAGCAGACTTGCACAAGATGGCGGAGATCGGAAAACGAGGAGTGTTGTGTCTGCTGTCGGACAGTACCAATGCTGAACGTCCAGGATTTACCGGATCGGAAAAAAGCGTGGGCGAATCGATCGAAGAAGTGTTTCGGAAAGCGAAGCAACGAATTATCGTCGCTACATTCGCTTCCAATATCCACCGTATCCAGCAGGTTGTGGATGCGTGTTACAACAACGGTCGCAAACTGGCCGTCGTGGGTCGGAGCATGGTTAACGTCGTCAATATCGGCATGGAACTTGGTTATCTGCGGGTGCCATCCGATTTGCTGATCGATCCGGATGATATCGGCCGGTTGCCTGCCAATCGGGTGGCGGTGATCTCCACCGGAAGCCAGGGAGAGCCGATGTCCGCTCTGACACGCATGGCACATGCTTCCCACAGGAAAGTGGAAGTGCTTCCGGGGGATACCGTTATCATCGCAGCCACACCGATTCCGGGGAACGAGAAATTCGTCGCACGCACGGTAGACCAATTGTTCCGAATCGGAGCAGATGTGGTGTACAACGCCAATACGCCAAACGGGGTTCACGTGTCCGGTCACGGTCACCAAGAGGACCTGAAACTGATGCTCAATCTGATCCGTCCCAAGTACTTCATCCCGATTCATGGTGAGTACCGCATGTTGCGGGCTCACGCCCAACTCGCCGAATCCGTCGGAGTGAAACCGGAAAACATTTTTATCTGCGATAATGGCGACACTGTCGAAATATCAAATGGAAAAGCGCGATACGGACCCAAGATTCCCACCGGCAACATTCTGATTGACGGCTTGGGGGTCGGAGATGTCGGCAATATTGTTTTAAGAGACCGCAAACTGTTGTCACAAGATGGAATTTTGGTGGTTGTAGTCACCCTCAGCAAAACCAACGGGGCCATCTTGTCCGGACCCGATATCATCTCGCGCGGTTTTGTCTACGTGCGCGAATCGGAACAACTGATGGAAGAAGCCAACCGCATCGTCACGCAGACGATGGAGAAATGCGTCAAAGATCGCGTCAGCGAATGGGCTTCTCTGAAAACCAGCATTCGGGATAGCCTGAGTCGATTCCTGTACGAACGGACGCGGCGACGGCCGATGATTTTGCCGATTATCATGGAAGTGTGATCTCGAGCCGAGAGTCCTTGTCTCACAAGGGCGCTCGGCTCGCTTCCTTTTAGTGGATGTACATATAATGCGAATGTCCTTTCTTGGCATTCTTCATAACGTCATACTCGCTGACAGCCGGACAAAACGAGGCAGCAGCGTCTCTTCTTGGGATACCACCTCAGTGACCAAACCGTCAATTCTCTTTGGAGGACAGGAGCAGAGTCACAATGGTGAAGTTCGAAGAAAGAATCCCGCGCTGTTGCTTCTTCGGCGTTATCCTAATTGCTTATGGCAGGGGCTTTTTGGATGTAAGTTGGATCTTGGAGTTGCTCAAGCATAAACCGGGCTAGATCGGCACGAGAAAGTCTGGCTCTGATGATTCCGTGACCATAATAACCAACCCGAACCTTGCCTGTACCCGGCTTATTGGTCAGAAACGGCACGCGCACCAGTGTCCAATCAAGCTCGGATGTGCGAATCGCGTCAGCCATGGTTACGATTTCTTTATATGCCCCGCGCATGCCAAGCTTTATCAAGGTGACCAAGAGCTGAAACTTGAAATCAAACCGGTCATTCGGATCACCAGCGCTTGCTGTGGATACAGCTATGATCCGACGTACACCATGTTTTTTCATCGCCGAGAGGATCTGTTTCGTCCCGGTGCTTAGTGGGGTTCCTTTCACATTTCCTGTCGGTCCCAAAAGACTGATGACCGCTTCTGCCCCACATACGGTCTGCTCAATCGCCTCTATGTCCGTCAACGAACCTTGCACAATCGTTAATCGTTCGCTTTTGATGGCCAGTTTTGCCGGATTGCGAGCGAACGCCACAACTTCATATCCGGCTTCAAGAGCCTGTTTGACAAGAAGCTGTCCCGTTATGCCTGTTGACCCGAAAACAGCGATTCGCATCTTGTTCACCTCCACTGATTGAGTGTAACTCAATCTGATTCAGGCTTCCACAGGGTGCGGACCTCTGCCTCCAAGTGTATACTGGTGACATTTGTCGGAGGAAAGGCCACGGGCAAATGGTGGAGGGTCGAGGGACAGCTCACTTATGTGAAGTGTGCGGCAAACCCAATAACGTCGATTCGTCAGCGGACGCCCATGGGACTGAAGACAATCAACCCTCAGGATTGTTGGCGAACACGGCCTCACTTCTCAACCGTCTACCCGAAAGAGTGGAAAGGTTCCCGGTTTCACTGTAAGATGGAGAAGACATCGGAGTAGCGATGATGGAGAAACCGCCCGTCATTTCAATTGAAGGCGGTCGGAATTTGAAACATTGCAGGTGAGCAAGATGAAATTGGAAATTACGCCGGAGGCACTGGATTGGTTTCGAAATGAACTGTCGCTGAACAAAGGGGATACGGTTCGGTTGCTGATACATTATCAGGAACAGGAAGCCCATTGTTTTGCAGGTACGGGTTTCTCCATGCGGTATTCATTGGAGAAACCGAGGAAGATCGGTTTATTGGCCGAGGTTGAGGGAATCACGTTTTTCATCGATGATGACGACCTGTTGTTCTACCCTGACGCTGATCGACTGCTGCTTCGGTATGACCGTGGAGAGGACAGGATTGTCTATCAAATGGACTAAGGCGTGTCTGCACATC
This sequence comes from Polycladomyces zharkentensis, assembly GCF_016938855.1. Taxonomy (NCBI): domain Bacteria; kingdom Bacillati; phylum Bacillota; class Bacilli; order Caryophanales; family Thermoactinomycetaceae; genus Polycladomyces; species Polycladomyces zharkentensis. The sequence goes on from NZ_JAFHAP010000008.1 coordinate 71,595, forward strand.
CGTAAAGGAGAAAATTTCCAGGCGAGCGACTTACCAAGTCCGGAAGAGCAAAGACCCGGAAAGCACAGGAACCGAATCACGGGCAATTTCCGCTGAGCGACGTATTTTGCCCGTGTCCTGCGCTCACCGCGCAGCGATCATCGTTGAAGGGCGCAGGTGGAGCGAGGCGGGAAAGCGGTGCGATCCAAATTCACCAGACACGCCTCAGGCGGACTGAAGTGGGAGTTGGACCCTTGAACAAAGAAGGCGACTCCCTTTTTTCGTTTCTGTCCGATAACCAGTGTAGCCATTGCGCATACTAACGGAAAATAGCGAGGAGGATGCGTGATGGAACAGGACCGGGAACAGACGACACCGGAAGCGGAACGGGCGGAGGAAATGAGACGACGAAATGTGATGAACGCGATTCAGCAATTGGGGCAATCCAATGTGCCGCAAATCGAGTCCAACATTTATTGTTTGTCCGTGATCGGTCAGATTGAGGGGCATTTGGTACTTCCTTCGCAAAACAAGACAACCAAGTACGAACATATCATCCCGCAACTGGTGGCGGCCGAGCAAAATCCGCAAGTTGAGGGAATAATCATCGTGTTGAATACGGTGGGAGGCGATGTGGAAGCAGGATTGGCGATCGCCGAAATGATTTCCACGATGAGCAAACCGACTGTGTCGTTGGTGCTGGGAGGCGGTCACAGTATCGGTGTCCCGATCGCCGTGTCGGCCGATGTCAGCTTCATCGCGGAAACGGCCACGATGACGATTCATCCCGTAAGGCTGACGGGTTTGGTCATCGGAGTGCCCCAGACATTTGAATATCTGGAAAAAATGCAAGAGCGAGTCATCCGGTTTGTCGCTCGTCATTCCAATATATCCGAGGAGCTGTTCCGGGATTTGATGTTTCGAACCGGGGAGTTGGCCAGGGATATCGGCACCAATGTAGTCGGTACCGACGCTGTGAAATTCGGCTTGATCGACCGGCTGGGCGGGTTGGGAGACGCCATGGCCGAGTTGAACCGGATGATCCGGTCGCGAAAGGAGCAACCTCTCCAATGATTCACTACTCCGTCATGCCGTTGGAACTGGTTTTTGAGGACCCTGAAAACCAACCCAAATACCATGAGACGTCTGTCAACGGTGTTCATATGTTGATCGAGTGGACCGGACCGTCGGAGGCGCGTATCGTACGCCTGCTTTCTCCCAATCCGCAAGATTATTTAAACCCCAGGTTTCAACCGGGAAATCGCATTCCCCTGAAATGGGCCGACTGATGGCGAAGGAGTGTCCGTTCATTTGTCGAAGCAAGAGAAGGGTGGCCTTTTTCCATCCGGTGATCTTCGCGCATGGCGAAGCGGGCGGAAAAGGATCACCCGACCCGGAATGACCGGAATAGGCGCAATTTTATGCCCTTTCCTGCTTGCGCTTCACTTCCGCTGGTATCATCAGCCTAAGGTACAGATGAAAAGGGGATTGGCATGGCCAAAAGCAAAACCAAACGCAATGAACAGATTCAGCGGGCGATTCAATTTGAACTCTACGGGATTCTTATTCTTACGCTGTCGGTGGTGGCGATGGCCGGACTTGGAGCGGTGGGACGTTCGCTTACCTACGTTTGCCGGATGTTGATCGGCAACTGGAACTTTTTGATTCCTTCCGCTACAGCCGTGTTGGGCGTCTACGTGATGGTGAAGCGTCGCTGGCCGTCGGAATGGACACCGCGGTGGACCGGAACCGTTTTGTTTATGGTCGCCTTTCTGGTATTTAACCATATGAGCATGTTTGATCAACTGCGCGAACATGGAAAAGAGGGGCCGATTCTGCTCACTACCTGGCAAGCGATTTTGGACGAAAGGAATTCGCGATTGCCGACGGATATCGGGGGTGGAATGGTGGGCGCCCTGTTCTACGCATTATTCCACTATTTATTTGATGATTCGGGAACACCGTTGGCTTCTGTGGCGATGGCGGCGGCCGGTTTGCTTTTGATGACGGGATTTTCCTTTGTCCAATTGCTGCGCCTGGGCAAATCACGATGGTTGCAACAATGGGCAAGGTGGAAACAGGGGTTGAACAACGTTTGGAGACGGGGGAAAACGGAGATAGCGAACAAAAAAGCCAAACGGGCCGAGCCGGAAGCAGTCATGAGGGAGAGCGAAGAGATTCCGGTGATTCATGATTTCACCGAAAAAGCCCATGAAACCACCGTGGCCGACACGGACGGACCGGAAACAGAAGCGGATACCCCTCCCAAGGATCAAACCACAACATCCACACGCAAAAAAGCCGACAAAAACGAGTCGATCGTCGTCCAGTTGCAAACTGATGCGGGAATTTCGCCTGAATCGTACCAATTGCCCGCCTATTCGTTGTTGGGCAAACCAAAAAAGACGGGGAAAGCGCGGGAACGGCAGGATATGACCGCCAACGCCAAAAAACTGGAAGCGACATTGGAAAGTTTCGGAGTCAAGGCCAAAGTGATGCAAATTCACCGAGGACCGTCGGTGACACGGTATGAGGTGCAGCCGGACATCGGCGTCAAAGTGAGCCGAATCGTCAATTTGGCGGACGATTTGGCATTGGCGCTCGCGGCCAAGGATATTCGAATCGAGGCGCCCATCCCGGGAAAATCGGCGATCGGGATTGAGGTGCCCAACCGGGAAGTGGCCATCGTCAGCCTGCGTGAAGTATTGGAAAGCGCGCAATATCACGAATCCACCTCCAAACTGAGCATTGCTCTGGGAAGGGACATCTCCGGGGAGCCGATCGTCGGCGACTTGGCCAAGATGCCGCATCTGTTGGTGGCCGGTGCAACCGGATCGGGCAAAAGTGTATGCATCAACGGGATGATCACCAGTCTGTTGTACAAGGCCAAACCAAACGAGGTCAAAATGATGATGATCGATCCCAAAATGGTGGAACTAAACGTATACAACGGGATTCCCCATCTGTTGGCGCCGGTGGTGACCGATCCCCGCAAGGCGGCGATCGCACTGAAAAAAGTGGTTGCCGAGATGGAAAACCGATATGAGCTGTTCGCCAAATCCGGGGCGCGGGATATCGAACGGTTCAATCAGATGGTAATGGACAAAAAATTGGGAGATACCGCTCCATTGCCCTACATCGTCGTCATCGTGGACGAATTGGCTGATTTGATGATGGTGGCGCCCGCCGATGTGGAGGATGCCATCTGCCGTCTGGCGCAGATGGCGCGAGCCGCGGGCATTCATCTGATTTTGGCCACACAGCGCCCGTCCGTCGATGTCATCACCGGTGTCATCAAAGCCAATATTCCCTCCCGGATCGCATTCGGCGTTTCATCCCAAGCCGATTCCCGCACCATCCTGGACATGGGGGGAGCGGAAAAGTTGTTGGGGCGCGGGGACATGCTGTACCTGCCGATGGGTGCCAACAAACCGATCCGCGTGCAAGGCGCATTGGTGACAGATCGGGAAGTGGAAGCGGTGGTTCAGTTCGTCAAAGAACAACAGCAGGCGCGGTACCTTGAGGCGATGATTCCGAAAGATCATGAGGTGACGGAACAGGAAGAAGTGGACGATGAGCTGTATCCGCAAGCGGTGCAAGTGGTGGTGGAAGCCAAGACCGCTTCGGTTTCCCTTCTCCAGCGCCGCTTGCGCATCGGCTATACACGGGCTGCACGCTTGATCGACATGATGGAAAGTCACGGCATCGTCGGGCCGTATGAAGGCAGCAAACCGCGAGAGGTGCGGATGACACCGGAACAGTGGAAAGCGCAAAATCGTTCAGGTTGATACCGGGATTGTCTAAAAGTGGAAGAAAACAAAAGAGTAGAAAATTGAAGTCACCCATGGTATAACAATGAAGGAGCCACCCGGCGGCAATCCGGGTGGTTTTCAGGGGAAGGTCGCATCGCCTGACTGAAGTTCCCGTTTCGGATACATAAGACGACTTCTTCATTTTTCGGCGGTACGCCCTTCCCTGTCCATCCAGGACGGCTTGTAAGCGATTTCAATCTCCAAGCGGTTTCCTCAAGGGGGCGCATGTTTGGTGTGGTGATGGGTCAGTACTAATAGGGACGAAACCGCACTGCTTGGTTGGTTGTATGGTTTACAAGCCCGATCATGGAAACAAGGAGGAGCAAGCATGAAAAAGAAAGTCTGGATTTTCCTTTTGCTCAGCGCAGCATTGGCGTTGACAGCCGTTGGCTGCGCGCCGGGTAAAGCTCCGGGCGGCAAAGGGGGATTGTCTTCCGGGCTGGTGACAGACACCGGCGGTATCAACGACGAATCCTTCAACCAGACCGCTTGGGCCGGGATGGAGAAGGCCAAAAAGGAATTGGGCGCGGATATCCGTTACCTGGAATCCAAGCGGGATGAGGATTATGTTCCCAATCTGACCAAGTTCGCCCGGGAAGGACGCAGCATCACGTGGGGAATCGGGTTCAAGTTTGACAAGGCGATCCCGCAAGTGGCCAACCAGTTCCCCAATCAGAAGTTCGGCATTGTTGACCACAACCTGGACGGAAAAATCCCGAAAAATGTGGTGGCCATTACCTTCAAGGAACACGAAGGTTCGTTCCTGATGGGTGTCATCGCCGGTTTGACGACCAAAACCAATAAGGTCGGATTCATCGGCGGCATCTCCTCGCCGTTGATCAAGAAGTTCGAAGCCGGTTATCGTGCAGGCGTCAAAGCCGTCAATCCGAAAGCAACCGTGCAGGTGGCCTACGCGGAATCTTTCTCGGATGCGGCCAAGGGTCGTTCCTTGGCAGCCAACATGTTTGACGGCGGTGTGGATGTCATCTACCATGCGGCGGGGGCTACCGGAAAAGGCTTGTTTGACGAAGTAAAAACCCGCCCGAAGGGGAAATTCTGGGTGATCGGGGTTGACATGGATCAGTCCCGCCTGGCACCGGACCATACACTGAGTTCCATGGTGAAACGCGTCGATGTGGCAGTGTTCAACGAGATTCAAAACATCAAAGAGAACAAGTTTGATGGTGGTAAGGAAGTGCAGCTGGGCCTGAAGGAAAACGGAGTGGGCATTGCGCCAACCACCAGCAAGCATGTTCCAAAACAAGTGTTGGACAAGGTTGAGGAGTTCAAACAAAAAATCATCAAAGGTGAAATTCAGGTTCCCACCCAATAACATCAATCGCCCTGGGGGTGGATGACTCAGCGATGACGGGACGCGTTTAGCCGGGAGATGTCCGCTTCCTGCGGGGGCGTGTTGGCCCGACCCGGAAAACGGTCCCGCCTTGCATATTGAACGGATTTTCCACTGTGATTCCCGTGGAGCGTATGTGGAGAAACAGCGGCAAAACTGTGGCTTTGCTGAAAGTCGGCTAGCGGTCGCTAGCCTTTTTTACCCTTGTGAGGAGGAAGGGGGAAGAAAGATGAATGTTGTGGAGATGCGCGGCATTACCAAGCGCTTTCCGGGAATTGTGGCGAACGATCGTATCGATTTGACCGTGAAGCAGGGAGAGATACACGCGCTCTTGGGTGAAAACGGGGCGGGCAAGTCAACGCTGATGAACATACTGTTCGGGCTGTATCAACCCGATGAAGGCGAAATTCTCATCAAGGGAAAGCCCGTCCGCATCACGGGTCCGACTGTGGCGAATGAACTGGGGATCGGTATGGTTCACCAACATTTCATGCTGGTGGAACCCTTCACCGTGACGGATAACATCATCCTGGGAGCCGAACCGACAAAAGGTGGCAGGGTGCAGCGACGTCTTGCGGAACAAAAAGTGAAGGAGCTGTCCGACCGTTATGGCTTGCGCGTCGATCCCAGAGCGAAGATCCGCGATATCTCCGTGGGGATGCAACAGCGTGTGGAAATTTTGAAAACATTGTATCGGGGTGCGGACATCCTGATTTTTGACGAACCGACAGCAGTGTTGGCACCGCAGGAAATCGACGAGCTGATCGAGATCATGCGCCATCTCGTTCGAGAAGGAAAAACGATTATTTTCATTACGCACAAACTGAAGGAAATCATGCGCATCTGCGATACGGTCACCGTGATTCGTCGCGGCAAGGTGATTCGTTCGTTGCCGGTCAAAGAAACGAACGAAAAGGAATTGGCTGCACTGATGGTGGGGCGTGAAGTTTCGTTCGACATTGACAAAGAACCGGCCCGCACCAAAGATCCGGTGCTGGAGATTGAGAACCTGACGGTGGAAGACGCTCGGGGGATCGAAGCGGTTCGCGGTCTTGATCTTACGGTACATGCGGGAGAAATCGTCGGGATCGCCGGTGTGGACGGAAATGGTCAAACCGAACTGATTGAAGCCATCACCGGATTGCGAAAGGTCCGCTCAGGATCGATCAAACTGAACGGGCGAAACATCACCAATGAGCGGCCCCGTCGGATTACGGAATCCGGTGTGGGACATATCCCGGAAGACCGGCACAAACGCGGTCTGGTGCTGGATTTCAACATGGGGGAAAACATGGTGTTGCAGACATACTATCAGTCCCCGTTCTCCAAAGGCATCACCCTGCAATACCCGGAGGTTTATCAGTATGCCCAACGGCTGATCGAGGAGTTCGACGTGCGAACCCCTGACGTTTACACGCCGGCACGGGCGCTTTCCGGCGGGAACCAGCAAAAGGCGATCATCGCCCGTGAAGTGAATCGTGACCCTGATCTGCTGATTGCCGCTCAACCTACAAGGGGACTGGATGTGGGAGCAATCGAGTTCATCCACCGCAAATTGGTGGAGCAGCGGGACAAGGGGAAAGCCGTCTTGCTGATTTCATTGGAGTTGGATGAAGTGTTGAAGTTAAGCGACCGGATTGCCGTCATCTATGAAGGGAAGATCGTCGGGTGGGTGGACCCGAAAACGGTCACCGAAGAACAATTGGGGCTTCTGATGGCAGGAAGCACCGCGGAAACGGGGGTGTCGGACTGATGAAAGTGATGTCCAAAATCAATCGCCAATCGTCGTTCTGGGTATCGCTGATCTCCGTGGTGCTGGGTTTGTTGGTCGGTGCCGTCGCCATGACCGCGGCCGGCTACAGTCCGCTCCTGGCCTATGGTGCGTTGTTTCAAAGCGCGTTGTTCCAACCGTATGATTTGGGCGAGACGATCCGAACCATTTCTCCGCTGATTTTGACCGGACTGGCTGTGGCGCTGGCGTTTCGCACCGGTTTGTTCAACATCGGAGTGGAAGGCCAATTTATTATGGGTCAATTGGCGGCGGTGATCGTGGGCTTGAAGATGCAACTCCCGCCGGTGATCCACGCATTGGTGGCCATGATCGCAGGTGGATTGGCCGGGGCGCTGTGGGCTTTCCTTCCCGGATTGCTGAAGGCCAAGCGCGGCGTTCATGAAGTGATCACCACCATCATGTTGAACTTTATCGCGTTGTATTTGTCCAATGTGCTGGTGCGCACGTGGCTGACCAACGGTGCCGACTCCACCGACCGGATCGCCGACACGGCCTCGTTGCAATGGTCGACTCTTTCCGCCTTGTTCGGGGGAGCGCGCATTCATCTCGGCATCCTGTTTGCGCTCTTGATGGCCTTTTTCATGTATTATCTGCTCTGGCGAACCAAGTGGGGCTTCGAACTGCGGGCCGTCGGTTTTAACCCGTACGCTTCCGAATATGCCGGTATGCGTGTGGATCGAAATATCATTTTCTCCATGATGATCAGCGGTTTCTTTGCCGGTTTGGCAGGTGCGGGAGAATTGTTGGGAACGCAAGGATATCTGGCCATTCAAGGCGGGTTTACCGGAATCGGGTTCGACGGGATCGCCGTGGCCCTGTTGGGAGGCAACACACCGGTCGGCGTTGTCCTGTCAGCGGTGTTGTTCGGTGTGTTGACTTACGGAGGAAACAACATGCAGTATGCCGCTCAGGTTCCGTTTGAAGTGATTCGGATCGTGTTTGCGGCGATCATCCTCTTCGTGGCGGCCAATGTGTCCGGGTGGTTACTGGGTTGGTTCCGTTCGCGGAAAAAAGGGAGGGTAGAATCGCATGCTTAACACCTTGACCAGCATTCTGCAAACGACGATCTTGTATTCAACACCGCTGATTTTGGCCGCGATGGGCGGGCTGTACTCGGAGCGTTCCGGTGTGGTAAACATCGCGTTGGAAGGGCTGATGACGATCGGAGCATTCACCGCCGCGGTGACGACGATTTTCACCGGAAATCCGTGGCTGGGGTTATTGGCGGCGATGGTGGCCGGTATATTGTTTGCCCTGCCGCATGCCGTGGCATCGATCACGTTTAAAGCGGATCAGGTGGTCAGCGGGGTGGCGATCAACTTCCTCGCGTTTGGTTTGTCTGTTTATTTAGTGAAACATTTGTACAACGGAGCGGCACAAACCCCTGTGGTGAAAGAAACATTGTCCCGCATGCCGATCCCCGGATTGAGCGACATTCCCGTGATCGGTTCCGCGTTGTTCAACGCGTTTCCCACGACGTACCTGGCTTTTGTCATCGTGGCTGCTTCCTATTTCATTCTCTACTACACACCTTTTGGAATGCGCCTGCGTGCGGTGGGAGAACATCCCAAAGCGGCGGAAACGGCCGGGGTTTCCGTGATCCGGATGCGGTACGTGGCCGTGATGATCAGTGGAGCATTGGCTGGTCTCGGCGGCGCGGGGTTGTCCATCGCCATCGGCAGTGAGTTTAACCAAGCGACAGTGGCGGGACAAGGTTTTATCGCGTTGGCTGCGTTGATTTTCGGCAAATGGCATCCGCTGGGCGCCTTTTTCGCCGCGCTTTTCTTCGGGTTTGCGGTGGCACTGGCGTTGATAGGGCAATTGTTCGGATGGACACAATATGTACCGAGCGAAGTGCTCAATATGTTGCCCTACGTGTTGACCATTCTCGCATTGGCCGGCTTCGTCGGAAGGGCGGAAGCCCCGGCGGCGATCGGGAAACCGTATGAAAAAGACAGTCGGTGACAAAATCAACCCCGTCCCAAACAGGACGGGGTTGTTTGTTGACAAAGTTTGCGGGCTCCAAATTCCCGTCTCAGCTCCATAGCGACAGCAAGATCGCTCGACGGGAAATTCGGAACCGCTTTTCTAAGAAAGGGTGGCCGCTCCTCGAGCGACCTTTGAGCTGGCTCACCCAAGTGGTTCAATCACCTTGTTCAACAGTCTCAATCCCGTTCAATTGGGAGGGTTTGTTTGTCAGCGTGAGCCGTCCAGACGGTGTTGCGTTTCCACCAACCGGATCAGCCACTGTTTCAAATCCACCACCCTTAGCGTACGCGGCAGGGGGAGAGAGGTGTCGCTCACCAGAATGGGAACGAGCAGTTCCTGGCTGCTGGCACCGCCGTGGCTGCCACGGTTGGGCAGGGATGAGGTGCCCCATTCGAATTCATATCCCGGAAGGGAGGTCAACATGACACAAGGTCCGCGTTGGGCGCCGATGCCCCCTTTCACCAGTCGCAGGGCGTCGGGATATCGACCGAATTGAATCAGATGGCGCCGAGGGTCCAATCGAAGATCCAACACGCGAGGATCTCCTTCGAGGTGCCATGTTTGGCCGTAGGGATCACGCCATGGTCCCGCCGGACGGAAACGCAGTTGGTGAGCCCCGTGCCACACCAGGACATCTTGTCCGTTTTGCATGATCACCCAATCGATTCCAGGCATGTGCCGGTATTGTTCGATCAACCGGTCCAACGAGACAGTTGCCCTCAAGGGGTGGACAACGGCCATCCGCTCGTTGGAGGCGATGGCCACGTCAGCGGTTCGTTCACGTGTGGAGACACCGTACGGCAGTAACCGATAGGAGGAAGCCAGTTGTTTTAAGTGAATCAGATGTTTGGCATCCTGTTTTCCTGCGACGACCCCGCTGTCTCCCACCAAGACGAATACATGATCCCGCAGAACCGAATCCCAGGACCCCAAGGACGTGATGAGCTCATGTAGCTCCCGGTCCAATTTCGCCACCGGTTCCCATCGATTCGGACCCAATTGATGTGCCGTTTTGTCTGTGTCCGGCAGATACACCATAATCAGGTCGGGATGGTTGGGATCGCGCAGCCAGCGGGATAACAATCGCAGTCCATCTTTGTTTCGATAGAGTGTGGGTGACAGGCTCGTCGTTTCGTCACCGTCGGTACGCGTAAGGGAAACATAAGGTCCCAGTGCCAACCAAGCGGGTCCTCGGATGGTTTGCCCGGTGAACGGGATGGGGTGGGCAAACGGTCCGCGATACGCGGTCATGTTGATGGTACCGGAAAGGTATCCTCTACGCAGAAGCGCTTCATGAATGGTCTCTGTCCGGGGATTGAGGTGGCGTTGATTGTAGTCCAGAAACCAGCGTGCGGTACGCAAGATCCCTTGCTGGCGCACGTGTGCAATCGTGTCGCCGTAGTTGATGACCCGCCCTTCCTGAGGATTGTACCATTGCAGAGCCGGAATGCGGTGCTGATCGGGATAGGTACCGGTGATCAGGGATTGGTCGATCACCACGCTCATCGTGGGAAACACGCTGACCATGTCTTTTTTGTATTGACCGTGCCGGATCAAACGCGACAGGGACGGGAGACGTCCGAGGCGAATCCCTTTATCAATTTCTCTGGCTGTGAGCGAATCCGCCAGCAAAACCACGACGGTTCGTTTCGGACGTGATGACCGTTCGGGCGAGGGTGCCGGGCCCGGGATCAATGTCGGAACAACGATGGCGACGATCATCAGCATGGCGAGTAGCCAAAGCGCTCGTTTGCTCATTTTCCCCCATCCTTTCTCTTCATCGTGTGGGTCCGTCATAGTATGACCCCATTCGGGGAGATTCGTTCATATCGTCAAGGATGGAATTTCTTTACCGCGGTCATAATAAAGATAGCAACACCTAGAGGAGCGAATGTTTGTTACGCTATAATGAAAAAAGTGATTGTGTGAATCAGCAGAAGGAGAGGTGTGCGTGTGAGCTACGCTCGATTTCAAACGGTTCCGGTTGGCAATTTGCGTGTTCATGTATGTGCAACGGATAAATTTAAAACCAACACCCTATCCGCGATGATCCAACAGGAACTGTCACCGCAAATCGTTACGAAAACGGCGCTGTTGCCCCTAGTGTTGCAAAGGGGAACGGAAACCTACCCGACAACTTTGCAGTTGAAACAACGATTGGAAGAACTGTACGGTGCCAATCTGTTTGCCGATGTATACAAACGCGGGGAGCGTCATGTGCTGCAAGTGGGATTGGAGATCGCCAACGAACAATATTTGCGCGCTCCGGCTTCTCTGTTGGAAGAGGGAGTTGCTTTTCTCAGTGAGGTATTGACGCGTCCCGTCACGGAAAACGGCGGATTTAAGGAATCTTATGTGGCGGCGGAAAAAAAGAACCTCAAACAAAAAATCGAGAGCCTGAAGGACGACAAAATCCGCTATGCCGCCCAACGATGCATCGAAGAAATGTGCGCGGGGGAACCGTACAGTTTGTTCAACTACGGCAGGTCGGAGGATTTGGATCACATCGATGCCCAATCGTTGTATACATATTATCGCGATTTGATTCGCCTTCGTCCCATTGATCTGTTCTTTGTCGGCAATGTGTCGGTCGATGAGGTGGTTCGGCTGGTCGAGCGACATTTTCCGACTGATCAGGCGGAACGTGTACCCGTGGAAACGGGCGAGGTGCGGCATACCGTAAATGAGGTCAAGGAAGTGGTGGATCGTCTGGATGTCAAGCAGGGCAAGCTCAACCTGGGTTGCCGCACGCAGGTTTCCATCCGCGATGACGATTACGTTGCGCTGATGATGTACAACGGCATTCTGGGCGGATTTCCGCATTCCAAGTTGTTTGTCAACGTGCGTGAAAAAGCGAGCTTGGCTTATTACGCATCCTCGCGGCTGGAGAGTCACAAGGGCATCATGACGATTCAGTCCGGGATCGAAATCGCCAACTATCAACGGGCGGTCGACATCATCCGGGAGCAGCTGGACGCGATGCGTCAAGGTGATATCAATGAAGTGGAATTGGAGCAAACCAAAGCCACGTTGATCAACCAATTGCGGGAACGGCAGGATCGCTCTTATGACTTGATCGACGCGGAATACCATTCGATTTTGAGCGGCAGGCCACGCCCGCTGGAACAATTGGTGGAAGAGCTGAAACAAGTCACCAAAGCGGATGTGCAACGCGTGGCGGAAAAAGTGCAGCTGGACACGATCTATTTCCTGCGCGACAAAGGGGAGGGAACGGCAGATGCAGCAAATTGAACATCCCCAATTGAAAGAGACGCTCTATCATGAACAACTGCCCAACGGTCTGGAAGTGTATCTCTTGCCGAAGCCGGGCTTTTTCAAAACGTATGCCACTTTTACCACCCGATACGGGTCGATCGACAATCATTTCCAACCTCCGGGAGAAGAGGAGATCCGTGTTCCGGACGGGATCGCCCACTTTTTGGAGCACAAGATGTTCGAAGAAGAGGACGGAGACGTCTTTACCCGGTTTTCCAAACAGGGAGCCTCGGCCAATGCGTTTACCAGTTTTGACCGGACGGCGTATCTGTTTTCGGCCACCGATCAGATCAAGGAGAATTTGATGACGCTGATCGATTTTGTGCAACGGCCGTATTTCACCGATCAGAATGTGGAGAAGGAAAAAGGGATCATCGCACAGGAAATCCGCATGTACGACGATAATCCCGAATGGCGATCGTACTTCGGTCTGATCGAGGCGATGTACCAACGTCATCCGGTGCGGATCGACATCGCGGGAACGGTGGAGTCGATCGCCAAAATCGACAAAGAGACATTGTACAAGTGTTACGAGACGTTTTACCATCCCAGCAACATGGTGCTGTTTGTGGTCGGTTCGATCGAACCCGACACCACCATGCAGTGGATTCGGGAGAATCAAGCCGCCAAACCGTTCGACAAGCAAGCCGAAATCAAGCGTTTCTATCCCGAGGAACCGGAGACGGTGGCTGAAAAGCGCAAGGAGATCCGGTTGACGGTCGGGATTCCCAAATGCCTGTTCGGTTTCAAGGAGAACCGGATCGGGTTGACAGGGGATGATTTCCTCAAACAGGAACTGGCGACCCAATTGGTTCTCGAAGCGCTGTTCGGTCCCGGTTCCGATCTCTATCAATCGCTGTATGACGATGGCTTGATCGACGACAATTTTGGATTCGACTATACGTTGGAGCAAGGTTACGGCTTCTCCATTGTCGGCGGAGATACACCGGATCCGGACAAATTGACGCAACGGGTGGAGAACGAGTTGCCCCCACGCGTGCAAACCGGTATTCAACCGGATGCATTTGAACGAATCCGCAAGAAAAAAATCGGCCAATATCTCCGCTATCTCAACTCGCCGGAGTGGATCGCCAACCAGTTTACCCGGTATCGTTTTAACGGTGCGGATTTGTTCCGCCTCATTCCGCTGCTGGAAACGTTGACGCCGGAAGAAGTGAATGAACGGATGCGTGAGCATATCAACTGGGACCGTTTTGCGATCTCGATCGTTCGTTAATCCGTTCATTCCAACCATCACGCGCCCGAATGGGCGCTTTTTCTGTGGAGGGATGCAGGATGCACGAAACGCCGTTGAAAGATCGGGTGGCCATCGTGACGGGAGCCAGTCGGGGGATCGGAGCAGCCATCGCCGAGCGTTTGGCTCAAGAAGGTGCATTCGTGGCGGTCGGTTATCGGGTCGAGGAAACCAAAGCGGAGGAAGTCGTGGAACGGTGCCGGCGTCATGGTGTTTACGCATATGCGTACCGGGCTGATGTGCGCTCCCGATCCGACGTGGAGGAGATGGTGAGACGGGTCAAGCGCGAATTGGGTCCGCCGCTGATTTTGGTACACAATGCAGGGGTGGCCGGAATCGGTTTGATTCAGGATGTGACGGACGATCAATACGCCACCGTGTTTGATACGCATATCAAGGGAGCGATTCATCTCATCCAGGCTTGTCTGCCCGACATGTTGTCCCGCCATTTCGGACGAATCGTGTTGCTTTCCTCGATTTGGGGGGAGTCTGGCGGTGCGGGGGAAGCCTTGTACTCGGCCGCCAAGGGTGCGGTCAACGGGATGGCTCGCGCATTGGCCAAAGAATTGGGACCTTCCGGAATCACGGTCAATGCAGTGGCTCCCGGCGCCATTGAGACGGATATGCTCCGGGCGCAACTGGCGGAGGAGGAACGTTCGGCCCTGGTTGGAGAAATTCCGGTGGGGCGTTTGGGACAACCGGCCGACGTTGCCGCCTTGACAGCTTTTCTTTGCAGAGAGGAAGCCGGTTATCTCACCGGACAAGTTCTGCATGTCAACGGGGGATGGTACCCGTAATGCGGTTTAATCCGGCAACGGACCCATTCCCAGAAGGAAACGGACGGTTTCTTCCACTTCCACAGGACCGGCATTCACCAAGCGGAGACATCGGCATCCGGAAAGATCCGGGAAGTCGGCAACCGACAATGGTTCCAATGTCAAAACGAATCGTGCGGACGCCCACATTTCCCTTGAGAGCACTTCATCCGCGGACATGACGGTAATGGCGTAACGTTGGGACAAGGTCTGATAGGCATTCCAGCCATCGTGAGATAAGTGGGCGGGATAAAGGAGCAGGATTTCGTGAGGCTGAAGGTGCATGGAAAGGGGGAATCGACCCGAACCGGGCAGGAATCGTCGTCGAGTCCATTGGAGGAGAGAACGTCGTTGATGATCGATTGGCACGGTGATCACATCCTTTTTCTGAACGTTTTTTCCTATTTTATCCTTTGCGATTTGCCACTTTCTTATTCGCGGCTGCATAAAAAACGCCGGGAACGCTCATATTATGCGTAAACCCCAGAGGGATGACAAAGGAGGGAATCCCGGTGTCCATTTTGAGTGATTTTCAGGAATGGAAAAATTTCCTTTCCCAACGCGTGAATCAAGCAGAAAGCATGGGTATGAACCAAGAAACGATCAATGAGTTGGCTTACCAGATCGGCGATTATCTGGCTCAGGGGGTTGATCCCGAAAACCAACAGGAGAGATTGCTCAAGGATTTGTGGAGTGTGGCCGACGAAGAGGAACAGCGCACCCTTGCCGGATTAATGGTAAAAATGGTGAATGATGGCGAAAAATAAAATAAAAGACTCAAGTATATGAAACGCCCGGATTTTGTAGGGCGTTTCATTTGTGTTACAAAAGGATTTCTTTGTTAAAAAGGATACGCGAACGGTGAAACATGTGATATACTATTAAACAAATTTGGTAGTTCATCTGTTTGTGTTCTGTTTGTGTACAGATGCGTGAAGATTTCATGAAAGGTGTGCCGCGATGAGTGACCACGACTGGTATCTCGAGTATCAAATACATAAAAACAGACCAGGGTTGCTGGGAGACATCGCTTCGTTGCTGGGGATGCTTTCCATTAACATCTTGACAATTAATGGTGTTGAAAACCAGCGCAGAGGGATGTTGCTCCGGACAGCAGACAGGGAAAAGATTCACGCTCTCAAACATATTCTGACCAAAGTGGACAACATCACGATAACGGCGCTTCGCCCTCCCACCCTGATGGATCGGATGGCGGTTCGTCACGGCCGCTACCTGGACCGTTGCCTGGAGGACAAGCGTACGTTTCGCTTCACACGCGACGAGCTGGGGTTGTTGGTGGATTTCATGGCTGAACTCTTCAAAAAGGAAGGTCATCAGCTCATCGGGGTTCGTGGCATGCCACGAGTAGGGAAAACGGAATCCATTGTCGCCTCCAGTGTGTGTGCCAACAAGCGCTGGATTTTTGTCTCCTCCACTTTGTTGAGGCAAACTGTCCGCAATCAGCTGGCCCACGACGAGATGACTTCCCAGAACGTGTACATCATCGACGGCATCGTTTCCACCATGCGTTCCACCGAGCGACATGCAATGTTGGTACGCGAAATCATCCGGATGCCGGCAACCAAAGTGATTGAACATCCGGATATTTTCGTGCGCGAAACGGAATACACACTGGATGATTTTGACTACATCATCGAGCTGCGCAATCACCCTGAAGAAGTCATCGACTATAAGGTGTTGGAGACGGACTACAGCAGCTTCTGATAACCGTGAGTTCCAGGACAGGAGGTGCGGGATCCATGTCGGGTATCGGCTTGCATTTTCGGCAGGCACGAGAGGCGATGGGTCTGAGTTTGCAAGAGGTGCAACAGAGAACCAAAATTCATGCCGAGTATTTGCGGGCGTTGGAGGATGAGCGGTTTGATCAGTTGCCGAGTCCCATCTACGTCCGGGCGTTCATCCGTACCTATGCCAACAGTCTCGGTTTGGACGCCCAAATGATGTTGAGCATGTACGAACAGGCAGTGAATGGAGGTATCACCGCCCCGACGGAAAATACTGCACGGCGGGGACGGATCGGCGCACGTTCGGTCAGCCAACAGACGGGGCGTTTCCGTCGTCCGCGTACCGATCAGTTGGGGAACACCCAGCGAATCCGACTGGGCAATACAGGTCCGATGAGGGGGATGTCCCCAAACAGCGGATTGCAGCAAACGGGACGGTATCAGCAAGTGACAGGTCCGCAACAAACCATCAACGCGGATTTGCAGTCCACCGGCCGCGTTCCGCGCGTTTCGCAAAATACCAGTCGGCTGAACACCGCCAATCTCCCCGTATTGCCGCCAAATTCGGAAACAACTGGTGCCGCTCAACCCGAGGCGGGCAGCATCGTCCCCTCGCGCCGGGGAACCAATGCCAACCACGTTTCAAAAAAGGGAGGCGCGCCGAAATGGGTGGTCCGCGTTGCGGCAGTCGGAGCAATTCTGTTGATTTCTGCCGCGACATTGACTTTCGTTTTGAGCGACGACAACGAGCAGGCTTCGGACAATAACAACTCTTCCTTCAGCAAACTGATTGACCAAGGCAATGGTACGGTCAATGCCAACCAGGCCGTTCAGCCGACACTGACCCGGGTGCAGACTGACACCAGCGATGAAAACTACGAAGGGGATGTGTACGAACTGAAAGGCGCAGACAAAATTGATATAGAAATCAAAGCATCCCAAGGTGAAACGCAGCTGATTTACGGCAACGAAGTGGGTCAGCGCGAAGCGGTTGTTTCCATGAGGACAGGAGACATCCAGCCCATCCAGAAAGACAAGTTCGTATGGTTCCGACTGTCCATTCCTTCTAATGCCGAAATCAAAGTAAACGGCGTCGAAATTGACACGACTGCGCAAAACCTGGCCAAAAGTTACCAGATCGTATTGAAAAAATAGCAGATGAAACATGGGGTGGGAGGTGGGCCGGATGTCGGCCGAAGCAGGTCGCCGGCTCAAGCGAGCTAGGGAATCCAGAGGGTTGACTTTGGAAGATGTCGCGAGAATGACGGGCATCGATCCGCAATATTTACAGGCGATCGAATCGGGGCAGTTGGGGGAATTGCCGAGTCCATACGTCCGTTCTTATTTGCGTTCATATGCCCAATGTGTTGGGGAGGATCCTCAGGCACTCCTTCGTTTGTACACGACCGGCAAAACAACTGCAGGGAATCTCTCCGCCAACGTACGCACCAGTATCCAAGATGCCCGCGCAGGCAGTATGAGAAGGGAAGGGCGCTACTCCTCGCGACGTCGCACCAGCAGCACGGAGACGGCAGCCTCATCAGAAGAAGCGTTGCTTCAGCGGGACAGAAGTTGGAACACCGGGAAGCACCGATCCCTGTCACGGGCAGAACAACCGGACTCTCACAGACGATCAGGAGCATATATCAGAACCCGATCGGCAGGCCGTGAACTGGAATCCTCCCTTTCCCGTCAGCAGCGGGAAGAGGAAGCCGCTATTGTGGAGCGGACGGATGGACAAGCTTCCGCACCGCGAATCGAGGTTCCTGCTGACTGGCCTGATCCGGCCGAGTTGGGAATCCGGTCCGAAGAGCCGGATACGGGAGCGAATGAAGCAAAGCCGGTGCCCGCAGTGCAACCAGAAGAAGCGGAGTCGACCGGTTCCCGATTGTCGCGTAGATCCAAAAAACAATCTGCATCTCATCGTTCTTCTTTCAGCAAGTGGTATACCCGGTTTTTGATCGCGGGGGCTGTATTGTTCGTAATCGCCGCGATTGCGCTTGGCATCACGATCTATATGGACAACAACTCCGTGCCGGTGAAACCAAAATCATCCGCAAGCGCCAGTGAGGAAGGAACGTCGACATCGAAGCAGAAACCGATACTCAACCCCACGGTTACCAGTGCGGTTGACCCTGATCATTACGAGTTGGTCAATGCAAAGGAGATTCAACTCAACATTGTTGCCGTCGGTGATGCGACAGTCACCATCCGCAATCAGGAAATCGGGACTCCTATCAAACAGTGGCAATTGAAAAGCGGGGATCAACAATCTTTCTCTTATTCGAATGATCTGTGGATCACAGTGGACATTCCGCGCAACGTAAAAATCACGGTTTTTGGACAGCCGGTCAATACCGATTATTCCAATGAGAAAAAGATTGAGATAAAATTGATAAAGTAGGAATCTCCATGAGGGCTCTCGGTGTTTCCGAGAGTCTTTTGGCTTCAACAACCGATGACGGCAAAAAAGTACGGGTGCGTTTTGGAGGTGGAGGAAGGTGTCGGCAGATATCGGCCGCCAATTGAAGGAAGCACGTGAATCGCTCGGTTTGACTTTGGAGGATATTCAGGAAAAGACCCGAATTTTAAAGGGTCACTTAATCGCGATTGAAAACGGTCAATTCGACAAATTGCCCAGTCCGTACTACGCACGTAAATATTTGCGGCAATACGCCGAAGCCGTAGGTTTGGAACCCCAACACATCTTGCGCAGATTCCGTACCGATGAAATGACGCAGGAAAAATTGCTGGAATGGACGCAATCGATGCCCGCGGTCAACCCGGAGGAGCACGGACCGTCCCAGACAACGGGCAAATTCGCAACAGAGAGACTGGAACAAACTTCCGTACATAGACCCGGCACGACTAACGGCCAAGTTTATCGGAATGATTCGCAGTCGGTACATAGCACACAACGTTTACCCGCATTGTTGTCCGATCCCGGGGCTAAAGAACAGGGGGCTCCACCGGCGGGGGAAAGCTCGACGGAATTGATGTCGTTGTCGCGTACCAACCCCCCGGTTTCCGTTCGTGGGCGTGGACGACGCAATGTGACGCGCAAAAGGAAAAAGAGCGCATCGCGCGGCAAACAGCGGATGTGGGTATGGGCATTGTCGGGTGTTTTGCTGGTTTCCATTACCGCCGGTGGCGTATATTCCTTCCTCAACAATGATGAGGCGGATGCTGGTAAAGCAGCAACGGGCAAAAATCAGGTTACATTGTCCAATGCCGGAAAAGTGGACCCGAGTGCACAATTGACGCTGGTGGACAAGAACGAAGACACGAACAAGTATGAACTGCGATCCCAAAAACAGCTTCATGTGATGTTTCAATCGATCGATGTATGTCGGGTGGTCATCGCCGAACAACGGAACGGCACACCGATCAAGGATGTGACTTTGCGTCCGGGTGAAGAGTTTGAATACGAGGGGGCTCATGCGGAATTGTGGGTGCACTTGCAGTTCCCGCAAAACATCCGGATGCTGGTGAACGGAAAGCCGGTCGACCCCAGTTTCTACGTGCATATTGTGAAAAAGTTGACATAATCATCAATACCCGGTTTTTTGACAGCGTTTGGGTGGTAGGTTATACTGGCGGAGACAGAGACCCCTTGGGGTGACGGCGAAGACAGGAGGGACAATGACCGCGTGTCCAAACCGCACAACGAGTGGAAAGAAGCCCGTGAGCGGAAGGGATTGACACTGGAGGACATACAGGAAAAAACCAAAATTCAGCTTCGGTATCTCCAAGCGATCGAAGACGGCGATTTCGGGAAACTGCCGAGCATGTTTTACGCCAAAACGTATATTCGGGCTTATGCCGCATGTATCGGTGTCAATCCGACCGCGTTGTTGCGCCAGTATGAAGAAGCAATGGGAGTTGACGGGGAAGTGGAAGATTCGTCTCGACAGGAAGAACGGGTGAGGCTCAGCCGTACCCAGCGGTATGCTGAACAAAAAGCAAAAGCAAAAAGAAAAAGGTTTGAGTGGAAACCGAAAGATTGGAAACCGAAAGCGTTGATGACCAAATGGCATGTGTGGGTGATTCTGGGCGTGCTGCTGTTGGCGATTCCGTTGACGATCCTGTTTCTTCAGAGTGAAGACGGAAGCAATGCCACAACCGGGGGATTGCCCACAAACTCCATCGACAGCGTCAAGCGGCCTGACACCGGCGGTTCTCAGGCCGTGGTACAGCTGGTGAAGCCGTCGGAGTCCAACTATTACGGGGATGTGTATCGCATTGAAAAAGCCTCTGAAGTGATCGTCACCATCAAAGCGAAAAAAGCAACCAAATTCCGTGCACGAGGCGGAGGCCCGACCAAACCGGTCATGTCCCAGATGGTGTTGCAGGAAGGGGAAACCAAGGTGCTGAAACACCCCCATTGGATTTCCCTTAAAGTATGGATCCCCAAAAATGTGGTGATCGACGTCAACGGCTACACGGTTGACACGCAAGGTTTCAAAACGGAACACACGTATCAATTTCAGCTGGCTCGCTGAGCGCCCGTCTTGGAGCAAAAGGGGATTTCCCCTTTTGCTCTTTTTTGACAGCCTTGAATTTGATCGTTTATACTTACGAAAGGATGAACGAGACGCTGGGGAGAACAAGGCAACCGATCACATTTTTCTTACAACTGACACCATCATGGAGGAACTCACTTCATGGCGGAATCGTCGGAAACCGGTGATCCCACTTCGGTTTATCCGTAATTGTTCCCGTGCGCGAACAAAAGTGACGTTGGATTTCCCGGAGATCGGCGATACTGCATACAAAGGAAGCTTTTCCCTTGATTACCCGTTTTTGCGATCTAGATCTCGCGGGGGAGGTTCACTGACGTGAATTTGGCAAATAAAATTACCCTGGCGCGGATATTTCTGGTTCCGGTTGTAATGATTTTTTTGCTGGTCCGGCTGAATTTGGGCGTGATTCGATTCGGCGGCGGGGAGATCACGATTAGTGAAATCATTGCAGCCGTTATTTTCATCTTGGCGGCGATTACCGACGGCTTGGACGGATATATCGCACGAAAAAAGAAACTGGTGACCAATTTGGGGAAATTTTTAGATCCGCTGGCGGACAAACTGCTGATTTCCGCGGCATTGATTTCCTTGGTGGAAATGCAGCGTTTGGAGGCATGGATCGCGATTGTCATCATCAGCCGGGAGTTTGCCGTCACGGGACTGCGGTTGGTGGCGGCGGCGGAAGGTCAGGTCATCGCGGCCAGTGTGCTGGGGAAATTGAAAACCATCGTGCAGATCGTTGCGATCGTGGTGTTGATCGTCAACAATTTCCCGTTTTCCACCATCGCGTTCCCTTTTGACGAGATTATCACCTGGGTGGCGGTGATCATCACCTTGCTGTCGGGAATTGATTATTTCTCCAAAAACTATCAGGTGATTCGCTTCTCCAAAAGCCGTTGACAAAAGAGAAAGGAAGAGGAGTATTGCGCGCCGAAATCATCGCAGTGGGAACGGAGCTGTTGTTGGGACATACCCTGAATACACATGCCTCGTATTTGTCCCGGGAGTGTTCGGAGCTGGGGATCGGCGTTTATTACCATATCACTGTGGGAGACAATCGTGACCGGTTGAAAGAGGTGATCCGGACAGCGCGTGAGCGTTCGGACCTTGTGATCTTGACGGGCGGATTGGGTCCGACCGAAGACGACCTCACCAAGGAAACGGTGGCGGAAGTGTTGGGAATTGAGCTGGTGGAACACCCGCCCACCAGACGCTGGATTGAGGACCTGTTTCGCCAAAGAGGGTTGCCTGTCCCAACCGGCAACTACAAACAAGCCCTCGTTTTTCCGCAAGGCACGGTTTTCCCCAATGATCGCGGTACTGCACCCGGGCTGGCCGTTTCGCATGAAGGGGTTACCTATGTGATGTTGCCGGGGCCGCCACATGAGTTGATCCCGATGTTTGAAACGCGGGTGAAACCGTTTTTGATCTCCCTGTTGCCTGAAAAAGAGGTGATCCATTCGCAGGTGCTCCGGTTTTTCGGCATCGGGGAGTCTCACTTGGAGGAGCGGATCAAGGATCTGATCGACGGGCAGACCAATCCGACCATTGCCCCTTACGCGAAACGAGGGGAAGTCACCATTCGCCTCACCGCCAAAGCGTCAAGCGTACAGGAAGCGGAAGAACGGATCGCGCCCGTCCGGCAGGCGATATTGGACAGAGTGGGAGCGTATTGTTACAGTGAGCGGGACGAAACGTTGGAACAGGTGACGGTAAATCGGTTGCGCGACCGCGGTCAGACGCTGGCATTGGCGGAAAGTTGCACGGGCGGGCTGGTGGCACAGATGATCACATCGGTTCCGGGGGCAAGCGAAGTGTTCAAAGGCGGTGTGGTCTGCTATACCAACGAAGCGAAAGAGCGGATGTTGCAGGTGCCGCGGCATATCATTGACGCGCACGGGGCGATCAGCATGGAAACGGCTTGCACCTTGGCGGAACAGGCTGCACGGCAAATGGACGCCGATTGGGGGCTGAGTGTAACGGGTGTCGCCGGCCCGTCACCCGCGGAGGAGAAACCGGTCGGGCTGATCTATGTCGGTCTTGCTGAGAAAGGACGTCCCACCCGTGCCTACCGTTTTACGTTCCGCGGAACCCGGGAGGAGATCCGGGTTCGTGCTGCCAAGCAGATGCTGTTTCTTCTTCAGGAACGAATTAAAGAAAGGTGAACAGACAACATGAAGTCATTTGAACGATTTGATTTGGATCCCGCCATTCTCAAGGGGATCCGTGATATGGGATTTGAAGAACCCTCTCCGATTCAGGCCGCTTGTATCCCGGCTGTTTTACGGGGAGAAGACGTGATCGGACAAGCACAGACGGGAACGGGAAAGACGGCGGCGTTCGGGATTCCCGTATTGGAGCGGATCGACTCGCGACGTCGAGTGGTGCAAAGCCTGATTTTGGCGCCTACCCGCGAACTGGCCATACAAGTGTCCGAGGAATTGCGGAAAATCGGCCGACCGAAACGGGTTCGCACGTTGCCCATTTATGGGGGACAGCCGATCGGACGGCAGATCAAAGCGCTGCAGCAAGGCGTACACGTTGTGATCGGAACACCGGGACGGGTGCTGGATCATTTGCGGCGCGGCACGTTGAGCCTGGAACATGTCGAAATCATGGTGTTGGATGAAGCGGACGAAATGCTGGACATGGGCTTTATCGACGACATCGAAGCGGTGATGGAATATTTGCCGCAGCACCGGCAGTTGCTTCTTTTCTCCGCCACCATGCCACCGGGTATTCGCAGCTTGTCGCAAAAATATATGCGCAAACCTCGCTATATCACGGTCAATCGGGGCGAAGTGACGGTGCCGGCGATTGAGCAAGCCTACTATCGCGTGCTGGAGAGCGCCAAGCTGGACGCGTTGTGCCGGATTCTGGACAGTGAGGATGTGGACCTGGCCATCATATTCTGCCGCACCAAAAAGAACGTCGATGAACTGGCCGAAAACCTGCAGGCCAGAGGCTATATGGCCGGCGGCCTTCATGGCGACCTGGCCCAATCCCAGCGTGACCGGGTGATGAGCGCTTTCCGCAAAGGGGAGATTGAATTACTGGTGGCCACTGATGTGGCCGCGCGCGGGATCGATGTCGGCAGTGTGTCCCATGTGATCAACTACGACATTCCGCAGGACGTGGAAAGTTACGTTCACCGCATCGGCCGGACGGGCCGCGCGGGCAGGACCGGTATGGCGTTGACGCTCGTTACGCCGCGGGAGATGAAGCAGTTGCGCGCCATCGAAGAGGAGATCGGTCGGGGGCTGGAATCGCGCGAACTGCCCACCTTGGAAGAAGTGGCGCAAAAACAGCAGCGTGCCTGGATGGCCGAGGTGGAGGCCGTGATCGAATCGGGTGAAGATCGTACATTGTTTGAGGAGCTGTACCGCAAGCTGGCAACGAGGCACGCTCCGGAGGCGATCGCCGTGGCCGCCTTGCAGCTGGCATTTGCCGATCGGTTCGCTACCGGTACCGATGCAGCCTACGACTTCGGTGAAACGGGTGCTTCACCGGGGATGGTGCGATTTTTCATCAATGTGGGCAAAAACGTCAACATGCGTCCGCAGGAACTGGTCAAAGTCATCTCGGAATATGCGGGCATTTCCAGTAAGGACGTGGGGCGGATCAACATCTACGATCGCTTCTCTTTTGTGGAAGTGCCGGAGGAAGCGGCGCCGTTCGTGTTTGAGGCGTTGCGCCAGTCCAAAATCAACGGCGCACGGGTCAACTTGGAACCGGCTCGTCCGCGTAACCGTTCATAACCCTGAAAAACAAAACCCCGTCTCTGTGGACGGGGCGATTCAGGTACGCCGTTTTCCCTCTCACTCCTGTTTCTGCGCGCCAAGGACGCGCGTGGGAAAACGGCCACCCTCTTTTGGGAGAGCGGGTCCGAATTTCCCGTCGAGCGACTCTGGCTGTTGCCACAGAGCGGAGACGGGAAATCGAAGCCCCGCGGAACTTTGTAACAAACCCCGTCACTTGCGACGGGGTTTGTTACTGGATGCCCAGTGCGATTTTGGCGTACCGGGACATCCGGTCCTTTGTCCATGGCGGATTCCACACGATGTTGACCTCCACGTCCCGGACACCGTCCACTTTTTTGACCGCCTCCGTCACCTGGTCGTTGATCGTGCCGGCCAGCGGGCATCCCATGGCGGTCAGCGTCATCGTGATTTTGACGTTGCCGTCATCGTCGATATCCACGCCGTATACGAGTCCAAGGTTGACGATGTCGATGCCCAGTTCGGGGTCTTCGACCTCACCCAGTCGTTCCATGATCTCCTCTTTCATCCGTTCTTTATCCAATGATCATCACTCCCGATCGTCGTAGTTGCTTTTTTCATTACTGTACCACAACCGTGTATGCATCAAACCGGATTTGGAACGGCGAATAAATGTTCGCAAAATCTCTTGGCAAAGAATCCAAAACGATGTATGATGAGGATACGAGGCGAAACGAGACAAGGAGTGATACGATACATGTCCGACCGTCGTCAAGCGTTGGAAATGGCACTGAGACAGATCGAAAAGCAGTTTGGAAAAGGCTCGATCATGCGGATGGGGGAAGCGGCCGCGACCCAGGTGGAGACGATTTCCAGCGGATCGATCGCGTTGGATATCGCGTTGGGTGTGGGCGGATATCCCCGTGGCCGGATCATTGAAGTATACGGACCGGAGTCTTCGGGTAAAACGACCGTGGCACTTCATGCAATCGCCGAAGTACAGCGCGTCGGGGGCCAAGCCGCATTTATCGACGCCGAGCATGCGTTGGACCCGGTGTATGCCCAAAAGCTGGGTGTCAACATTGATGAACTGTTGCTGTCCCAACCGGACACGGGAGAGCAGGCGTTGGAGATCGCCGAGGCACTGGTGAGAAGCGGAGCGATCGATATCATCGTCATCGACTCGGTGGCCGCGTTGGTTCCCAAAGCGGAAATTGAAGGGGAGATGGGGGACTCCCACGTCGGTTTGCAGGCCCGTCTGATGTCGCAGGCACTGCGGAAGCTGTCCGGTGCGATCAGCAAATCGAGGACGATCGCGATTTTCATCAACCAAATCCGGGAAAAAGTGGGGGTCATGTTCGGCAACCCGGAAACCACTCCCGGCGGTCGGGCATTGAAATTCTACTCCAGCATCCGCCTGGAAGTGCGTCGTGCGGAGACGATCAAGCAAGGAAACGAGATGGTGGGCAGCCGAACCAAGATCAAAGTGGTGAAAAACAAGGTGGCCCCGCCGTTCAAGCAAGCCGACGTGGACATCATGTACGGCGAAGGGATCTCCAAAGAAGGCAGCATTCTGGACATCGCCACCGAGTTGGACATCATCAGCAAGAGCGGCGCTTGGTATTCGTTTGAGGGTGAACGTCTGGGACAGGGACGGGAAAACGCGAAACAATTCCTCAAAGAAAACGCGGAGTTGTGCGCGAGGATCGAAGCCAGCATCCGTGCCCACTTCGGCTTGGCCGAACCGAAAAAACCCGAAGCTGCCCAGGAGTCCGGAGATCAAGCCGAGCAACTGGAACTCGAAGCCTGACCGTGTCGTGGTCTGACCTTCTGCAAAGGCGGGAAGAGACATGAAACAGGAGCCGGGCACCATTGTTCGGATTGAGCGGCAACCGGGCACAACGGCCCGATACCGTGTGTATATCGAGGGTTGCGAGCCGGTTTTCGTGCATGAGGACGTTTTGGTCAAGATGCGGTTGACCAAGGGACGTCGGGTGAACCCGGTTGAGATCGATGCGGTTTTGGAAGAGGAAGAACAAAACAAAGTGTGGCAGGCCGCACTCAAGTATTTGCAATACAAACCGCGAACAGCTTGGGAAGTGGAGCGTTATCTCCATGGAAAGGGGTTTGCTGCCCCGCATGTGCGGGCGGTGATGGACAAGCTCCATCGTTACGGTTATGTCGACGACCGCCGGTTTGCCGCCGCCTGGGTGGAACAACGACGCGGAAATGGTCGCGGCCGTTTGCTGTTGCGAAAAGAATTGGAGCAAAAGGGGATTGCCGCCGAGATCATCGACGAGGTGTTGGCGGAGGTTCCCGAAGAAGCGGATCGGGAGCTGGCGAGATCGCTGGCGGAAAAACGATATGAGCGGCTCCGCCGGTATCCGTGGCCGACCGTGGAACGACGGTTGGGCCATTATTTGTTGCGCAGGGGTTTTCCGCAATCACTCGTCCGCTCCATCCTGCAAAGCTATCGCGAACGTCATCGGGATTCATTGTGAGAGGGGATGAGATCGGATGCGGCTGTTGTATTTGACCGACACGCATATCAGGGGTACATCACCCCGCAGCCGCACGGACGACTTTCCGGCAGCCATGCGTCGCAAGCTGGAAGAAGTGATCCGGCTGGCACATGACCGCCAAGTGGATGCAGTCTTGCACGGCGGTGACTTTTTTGACCGTCCCGATCTTTCCCCGGCGGTCGTTCGTGAATTTGCCTCCTTGTTGCGCCGGTTGAAGGTGCCGCTGTATACAATCGCTGGTAATCACGACATTTACGGGCATAACCCCGATACGGTCGATCGATCGATGCTGGGGCTGTTGGATGCTTTCGGCGTTATCCGCCTGCTTCGCCCGAGGGAAACGGTCAAGCTGGAAAGAGACGGCGTCACCGTTCAGCTCAGCGGCCAACCGTTTCACCACGAGCTGGACAAGCGGGACCCTGGATTGGATTATGCGGTGAACAACGTGACAGGTGCCGATTTTTGCGTACATATGGTTCACGGCATGGCGGTGGACCGCCACCTGCCCGAAGGCGTACCGCATACGTTATTGGATCATCTGTGGTTTGAATCGGTGGACGTCCTGCTCACCGGGCACTATCATGCAGGGTTTCCCGTTCAACGTCGTGAGGGACGCTTGATTGTGAATCCCGGTGCCTTGGCTCGCATCAACAACCATCCTTCAGAGATGCGACGTCAACCACAAGTCGCTTTGCTCACGTTTGCCGGATCGGTACAGGTGGAACTCATCCCCTTGCAATGTGCGGCCAAGGGAACGGATGTGCTGGACCGTTCTTATCTGGAACAAGCCGCCTACCGGGAGGAGAAATTGGCAGCCTTTGTCCGGCAGGTACGTGCCGCCGGTGAATTTCAGGGGATCGACGTGATCGACATCATTGAGGAAATCGCCCGTTTGGAAGGAATTGAACCGGATGTCAAACACGAGGCGATGCGACGCATCGCCGTCGTGCAGGAGCGGTTGGGGACGGAAGGGGGACGGGAGCGTTGAAGCGGCTGAAGCGTCTGTACATCGAAAATTTCCAGTCGCACGAGCGGACGGAAATTCAATTTGCCGATGGACTCAATGTGCTGATCGGTCCGTCGGACAGCGGGAAGAGTGCCATCTTGCGCGCGTTGCGCTGGGTCTTGTTCAATCAGCCGCGAGGGACGGATTATATTCGAATCGGAGCGGACAAATGCCGTGTCGTCCTGACGATGTCCGACGGAACGGAAATCGTCCGGGAACGTTCAGCTTCCGTCAACCGTTACATCATCCGGACCCCGGACGGACAGGAACGGGTATTTGAAGGATTCGGCAGCGGTGTGCCGCAGGAAGTGCTGGATGCCCACAACATGCATCCGGTCCGGTTGGACAAGGACTGGGAACTGTCCGCCCAATTCGGCAGTCAATTGGAAAGTCCGTTTTTGTTGGCCGAGACGGGCAGTATACGCGCCAAATCCATCGGGCGGATCAGCGGTGCCCACATCATGGACATCGCCTTGCGTGATACGATGCGGGACCGGCAATCGCTGGCTTCCGAGATGAAACACGTGGAGCAGGAAGCGACACGCCTGACGGAAGCGTTGAAGCCGTACGAAGACCTTCCCCGACTGGGACGGGAATTGGAGGAGTCGGAATCGCTTTATCAGGCGGCTGTGCAAATGGAGGAGCGTCTGTCCCGTCTCAAGGCTCTGCTGCAAAAATGGCGGGATTGCCGGGAGCAAATCGCGACCCAGCGAAACATTCTCCAACGGTTGCGACAGTTGCCGGAGGCGGAGGCGAAGATTTCCTCCCTGCAGGCGGACGGTCAACGTCTGATATTGTTGCGCCGCCGTCTGGAGGAGTATCGAAAGGGGCAACGGGAGCAGCGAGCATGCCGCCATACGCTCACAATGACCGAGAAGCTGGTGGAGGCAGCGACAGCCCTCGACAACTTGGAACACCGTCGCGCGCGTCTGCAAACGCTGAGACGGTTGCACGCGTTGTATCATACCTGTAAAAATGAGCAAGCGCGATATCAACTGCGTCTCCGTCTGACCGACGGTGTCGATCTGGTGGCGGCAGTCGTCTCCCGGCTGGATACCAAACGGGTGATTCACGACCGCATGTTGCGCCTGAAGCCGCGTCTGCACCGTCTTCGCCAGGAACGCGAGCGCATCGCTCGGACGTTGGAACGAACACGAACCCTGGCTGAAGCGATGCGGGCCGTGACTGCCGCCGAGGAAGCGTATGGGCGGTGGAGCGTTCTGACGCAGTCCGCACAACGGCTCGGCGATTGCCGCAAGCGGCTGGAGGATGGGCGGAAGTACCTGAAGGCCAATGCCGAGGCGATCGAAGCCAACACCTCGCAAATGTTGCGTCTGTTTCAACAGCTTGGCCGCTGTCCGACTTGCGGTTCCCCCGTCGACGGTTCCGTGCTTCAACACATTTTGGCCGAAGTGCGAGGAGGGGTTTCCCATGCAGCAGTTGGAAGAGAAAATCAAAGAGATTAAAACCGCCCTGGAAAAAGCGAAAGATCTTCGCTATAAAGCGGAAGCCCGCTTGGAGCAACTGGAGAAGCAAGAGGAGGAAATCCTGCAGGAATTGCAGGAGCTGGGAGTGGAACCTTCCCGTTTGGAAGAGGAGATTGCCCGTTTGGAAGAGGAGATCGAACGCCACTTGCAGGAAGCATGGGAGAAACTGCCCCAGGGGCTGATTCAGGGATCATGACCCGTTCCGAAAAGTTGGCGCGTTTGCGGGAGGCAATCGCAGCCGCACGCGCCGAATGGTTGAAACGCGAAGCCAAGCGGGAGGAGCTGGATCGGCTCCGCCAACAGGCGCAAGCCCGGTTGGAAGAGTTGAACAAGCAACTGGATCTGTTCGACAAGGTGCGCGTTTTGTTGCAAACCTCTTCCGAATATGCACGGGAGCAGGCCAAACAACAGATGGAGAGTCTGGTCACCAATGCATTGCAATATGTGTTTGGTTCTGCTTTTCGCTTTGAAATCGAATTGTCCGAACACGGAGGAAAACCGGCTGCCGAATTTTACGTCGTCACCGAATGGGATGGCCGTACCATCCGTACCAAGCCGCAAGACGCCCGCGGCGGCGGCGTGGTGGACATCACTTCCCTGGCATTGCGCGTAGCCATGATTGAAACGTTCCGGCCACGTCTGGACGGACCGTTGATTCTGGATGAACCCGGCAAGCATGTGAGTGCCGAATATGTGATGCCGATGGTGGAGTTTTTGAAGTCCGCGGGCGAAATGTTTGATCGACAGATCATTTTGGTCACGCATAACCCCCATTTGATTGAAGGAGCAGACCAAGCCTTCCATGTTCGCCTCCAATCCGGGAAAACGGAAGTTATTCCCATCTCCCGCCTTGACAATGGTACAGGCTAAATAATACAATTGATATGCATCTTTGTTTTTTAAATCCTTTCTTCGATTTTCTCCCGAATGAGAGGATTTTCTCGGTCAAACAGCAACAAAGATGTAACGGCTTTTCCAAGCAATGAAAAGAAAATGATGGAATGTGGCTTTTAGCTGGAATCCGATCCGCCCGGTTGAGGCGAAACCGAAACAGGCGTCACGGACGCCGCGCAATCCGTTTGACCTCTTGCTGAGCCGAACGAATGTCGCTGGAAGACCGAAGTCCATCGGTCTTGTTTTTTAGGCGGGAACAGAAGGAGGTGGATTGCGAAAAGATGCTCGACCTGAACGTGGCAGGCTTGTTGTTTCTGTTCCTTTTTGCGTTGTTGATCGGTACCGGGATTGGTTACTGGCTACGCAAATCAACGGCCGAAGCCCGAATTGGCAGCGCGGAAAAAGAGGCCGATCATATACTCGAAACAGCTCGCAAAGAGGCTGAAGCAATTAAACGCGAAAAACTGGTGGAAGCGCGGGATGAAGTCCACCGGATGCGAACGGAAGCGGAACGCGAAATTCGCGAACAGCGGAATGAACTGCAACGTTTCGAGCGGCGTCTCATGCAGAAGGAAGAGACGCTCGATCGCAAACAGGAAGCGCTGGAAAAGCGCGAGGAAGCCATCGGTAAGAAAGAACAGGAAATCGAGAAACGCCATCGGGAAACCGAAGCGCTCTACCAAAAACAACTCCAGGAACTGGAGCGCATTTCCGGTTTAACCACTGAGGAAGCGAAGCAAATCATCTTCCAGCGCGTGGAAAACGAGATGCGTCACGAAACCGCCCAAATGATCAAAGAGATGGAACAACAGGCGAAAGAAGAGGCGGAAAAGCGGGCGCGCAACATCATATCGCTGGCGATCCAGCGTTGTGCCGCTGATCACGTGGCCGAGTCGACCGTCTCGGTGGTCACACTGCCCAATGACGAAATGAAGGGCCGGATCATCGGACGTGAAGGCCGGAACATCCGTACCTTGGAAACGTTGACAGGGATTGATCTGATCATTGACGACACCCCTGAAGCGGTGATATTGTCCGGGTTTGATCCGATTCGGCGCGAAGTGGCGAGAGTGGCACTGGAGAAACTGGTCGCCGACGGCCGGATTCATCCGGCCCGGATCGAGGAAATGGTGGAAAAAGCCCGGCGTGAGGTGGATGAGCGCATTCGGGAATACGGTGAGCAAGCGACTTTTGAAACGGGCGTTCACGGGTTGCACCCGGATTTGATCAAAATACTGGGTCGGTTGAAGTTTCGGACCAGCTATGGCCAAAATGTGCTGAAACACTCGATGGAAGTGGCTCATTTGGCAGGCCTTTTGGCTGCCGAGTTGGGAGAAGACGTCGTCCTTGCCAAGCGGGCGGGGCTGTTGCATGATATCGGGAAGGCGATCGACCACGAAGTGGAAGGGTCTCATGTTGAAATCGGGATCGAATTGGCCAAAAAGTATAATGAGCACCCTGCGGTGATCAACGGCATCGCTTCCCATCACGGTGACGTGGAAGCGACCAGCGTGATCGCGGTGTTGGTCGGAGCGGCGGATGCTTTGTCTGCAGCACGTCCCGGTGCCCGACGCGAGACGCTTGAAGCCTACATCAAACGGTTGGAGAAGCTGGAGGAAATCTGCGATTCGTTTGATGGGGTGGAGAAATCGTACGCGATTCAAGCCGGACGAGAAGTGCGTATCATCGTTCGACCAGAAGAGGTATCGGATTCGGAGGCGGTTGTATTGGCCCGTCAAATAACCAAAGAGATCGAAAACCGGTTGGATTATCCGGGACATATTAAAGTAACGGTGATTCGGGAAACACGGGCCGTAGAGTATGCAAAATAAAAGTGGCATTTTTTGCCGCTTTCTTTTTTTCTATACGGAGGCAGGAACATGCGTGTGTTGATGATCGGCGACATTGTCGGCTCATTGGGAAGAACGGCGATTCAAACCCATCTGGACCGGTTGAGGCGGGCGTACAAACCGGACGTGACCGTGGCCAACGGCGAGAACGCGGCGGGAGGACGGGGGATTACCCGTGACATTGTCCGGTCGCTGTTGAAACAGGGTATCGATTGCATCACGTTGGGCAATCATGCCTGGGATCGAAGGGAGATCTTCGATTTTATCGACGGGGAACCGAGATTGGTTCGTCCGGCCAATTATCCGGAAGGTACACCCGGACAAGGGTATGCCGTCATTCCCGTCGGCAAAGAATCGCTTACCGTCATCAACCTGATGGGCCGGACCTTTATGCCTCCTGTGGAGTGCCCGTTCCGTACCGCCGACGCACTGCTCGCCAAACTGAGCGGGAAAACCCATATCGTTGTCGATTTCCACGCAGAAACCACCTCGGAAAAACAAGCGATGGGATGGTATCTGGATGGGCGGGTGTCGGCGGTGATCGGAACGCACACACATGTGCAGACGGCGGATGAACGCATTCTGCCGGGAGGAACTGCCTATCTGAGCGATGTGGGCATGACCGGGGCGTATGACGGTGTTCTGGGAATGTCTCGTCATTTGGTGTTGAAAAAATTCCTCACGCAATTGCCCGTGCGGCTGGAAGTGGAAAAAACGGGTCGGATGCAGGTGAATGCCGTTATCATCGATCTGGACCGAACCAATGGAAAAGCGCACAATATCCGGCGTGTCCGCATTGATGACGACCAACCGTTGCTGGATGGATGAAGCAGCCAGATATTGGGTTTTCAATTTTTTGAATCTTTATTTGGGCTAGGAGGAATTTATCCGGAACTGGCGAATATATATAGCAATGGACTCACTCAAACCATCGAGGAGGTACCGAACATGGAAGTATTAAAAGTTTCAGCAAAGTCCAGTCCGAATTCTGTCGCTGGTGCACTCGCGGGAGTCCTGCGTGAACGTGGGGCGGCCGAAATTCAGGCGATTGGAGCCGGTGCACTCAACCAAGCTGTGAAAGCCGTAGCTATCGCACGAGGGTTTGTGGCACCGAGCGGAATCGATCTGATCTGCATTCCCGCATTTACCGACATTATCATCGATGGGGAAGAGCGAACAGCGATTAAGTTGATCGTAGAACCCCGTTGACACGGGATCCACATAAGTGAAAGGAAACCTGTTTATCTTCGTATAGACAGGTTTTTCTTTCGAAGAGGGGAATCACCATGTTTTGGATCGACGGACATTGCGATGTGTTATATAAAATGTGGAAATCCGGGGGCCAACTTTCCTTTTATGCCCCCGATTCTTCATTGGACGTCACATTCTGTTCCGCACAGCGGTCTCGCCTGTTGATGCAGGTGTTTGCCATTTGGGTGCCGGAGGAGGTGCCGCGTCACCATACTTGGCATGTGGCGCTGAAGCAGGTGGATCTGTTTTATGAGCGCATCGTGGGCGACGGTGCTCGTACGTTTGTCATCACGGAAAGTTCCCAGCTGGATCAACTTGGGGAAGGGAAGCTGGGTGCTTTTTTATTGTTGGAAGGAGCGGATGCCCTGCAGGGAGAACTTGCTTACCTGCGAACGTTGTATCGTTTGGGTGTGCGGCAAGTGGGTTTGACCTGGAATCACGCCAACGAAGTGGCCGATGGAATCGAGGAACCGCGCGGCGGCGGGTTGACCCGATTCGGTCGGCAGCTAATGAAGGAAATGGCCAGATTGGGTATGATTGTAGATGTATCCCATTTGTCGGTCAGAGGATTTTGGGATGTGATGGAACATACGGACGTACCTGTTGTCGCGTCCCATTCCAACTGCTATGCCGTTTGCCCGCATCCGCGTAATCTGAGTGACGATCAAATCCGGGCATTGATCGAACGCGGCGGATTGATTGGCATCACATTCGTACCCAAATTCGTCCATCTGCCGGAGAAGGAGGTATGTTGGGATCATTTGTTCCGGCATATCGACCATATCTGTCATTTGGGCGGAGCGGGGTCAATCGCGTTCGGATCGGATTTCGACGGAACAGAGGAGAAAATTCCCGGTTTGGCGCATGCGGGAGATTTTGCGCATCTTGCTGAAAAGCTGATGAAACGGTATCCGGAGGAGTGGGTCCGAAAGTGGACAGGTGAAAATTGGTTGGCATTTTACCGCACATACCTGAGAAATTGAGTGGTTATGAATAATCGCCAGAAAATCAGCTGACGGGGGGCGCAAGAGGAAAAATCCACCCGAAAAACGGCGGATAAGATAGGAATTCGTCGGATGAGCAGTTGCTTTTTATTTTACAAGGGAATAGAATTGATTAATGATGAACCGTTACCGTTCTTTCTGGTACAGAAAAGGACAAAGGTACGGTATCTTTCACCATTTTTTGTTTTTCAGATAGTCGCAGGGCATCTAAAGGAGATGAGTTCATGGTCAAGCAGCTTTCGTGGAAGGTGGGCGGACAACAGGGAGAAGGGATTGACAGTACAGGCGAGATATTTGCCACCGCGTTGAACCGGATGGGCTATTACCTGTACGGATATCGTCACTTTTCCTCTCGGATCAAGGGAGGGCACTCCAATACCAAGATTCGCATCAGTATCCGCCCGATCCGCGCCATTTCCGACGAGCTGGATATTTTGGTCGCTTTTGATCAGGAAACCATTGATCTGAACGCGTACGAGCTTCATGAAGGCGGCGTGATTTTGGCGGATGCCAAATTCAATCCGCAAATCCCGGAAGGGGTACCTGCGCGGCTGTTTACGGTTCCGTTTACCAAAATCGCGGAAGAAGTGGGCTTGGCCCAGATGAAAAACATGGTCGCCGTAGGCGCTTCCAGTGCGCTTCTGGGATTGCCGGTGAATGCGTTCAAAAGTGTCATCGAGGAGAGGTTTTCCCGGAAAGGCCAGACGGTCGTGGACAAAAACATGGACGCGATCGAACGGGGAGCCCGATTTATCATAGAGCAGACGGGAGGACCTCTGCCGGAGCTGCAACTGGAAAAATCGGACGGAAAAAAACGTTTGTACATGATCGGTAACGATGCGATCGCGTTGGGCGCCATTGCTGCCGGTTGTCGGATCATGGCAGCTTACCCGATTACACCGTCGTCAGAAATCATGGAATATCTCATCAAAAAACTGCCGGAATTCGGCGGGACGGTTGTGCAAACCGAAGATGAAATCGCTGCCATTTCCATGGTGATCGGTGCCAATTACGGCGGCGTTCGTGCGATGACGGCCTCTGCAGGCCCGGGCTTGTCCCTGATGACGGAAGCGATCGGTTTGGCAGGCATGACCGAAACCCCTGCTGTCATTGTCAACACGCAGCGCGGGGGTCCCAGCACGGGTTTGCCGACCAAACAGGAGCAAAGCGATATTCTGGCGATGCTCTACAGCACGCACGGGGAAATTCCGAAAATCGTGATTGCGCCGAGCACGGCGGAAGAATGCTTCTATGATACGATTCAGGCGTTCAACTTGGCGGAAAAATATCAATGCCCGGTCATCATTTTGTCTGACTTGGCTCTGTCGCTTGGGAAGCAAACCGTAGAACCGCTGGACTACAACCGGATTCAAATCGACCGCGGGCAACTGTTGCCGCCGGAAACGGAATTGCCGGCATTGGAAGACTCGCAGTTGTTCAAACGCTATCAATTCACGGAAAGCGGCGTGTCTCCGCGGGTATTGCCGGGTACCAAACATGGTCTGCATCACGTGACAGGCGTGGAACACGACGAAACGGGTCGTCCGTCGGAAAACCCGGTCAACCGCAAAAAAATGATGGAAAAACGGCTCAAAAAGCTGGCGAACGGCATCGAGTTCGAAAACCCGATCATTGCCGACGCACCGCATGAGGAGCCGGATTTGTTACTTGTCGGATTGTGCTCCACTCGCGGCACCATCCACGAAGCGATGGAGCGGCTGGAAAAGGACGGCATCAAGGTGAACCACGTTCACATTCGTCAAGTGTTGCCGTTCCCGTCCGACGTTGTCCGGCCGTACATGGAGCGTGCAAAAAAAGTCGTCGTGGTGGAAAACAACGCGACCGGACAACTGTCCGCGTTGTTGAAACTGTATGTCGGCATGGCCGAGAAAATCGTTCATCTCGGCAAATACGATGGCAACCCGTTCCTGCCCTCGGAAATCTACAACCAATGCAAGGAGCTGATGGTCCATGGCCACATTTAAAGATTTCCGCAACAAAGTGAAACCAAACTGGTGCCCGGGTTGCGGAGACTTCTCCGTATTGGCCGCCATGCAGCGTGCATTTGCCAATTTGGGGCTGGAACCGGAAGACGTGGCCATCGTGTCGGGAATCGGTTGTTCCGGACGGATTTCGGGATATGTCAACGCATACGGCTTCCACGGCATTCACGGACGTGCCCTGCCGATCGCACAGGGACTCAAACTGGCCAACCGTGAGCTTACCGTGGTGGCTGCCGGCGGTGACGGAGACGGATTCGCGATCGGGATGGGGCATACCATTCACGCCATTCGGCGCAACGTTGACATCACGTACATTGTGATGGATAACCAAGTGTACGGCTTGACCAAAGGACAAACATCTCCGCGAAGCGAGATGGGCTTTAAAACGAAGAGCACGCCGAAAGGCTCCATCGAGGCACCGCTCGCACCGATGGAAATGGCTCTCACGGCAGGGGCCGGCTTTGTGGCGCAGGCGGTGTCCAGCGACCTGAAACAGTTGACGCACATCATCGAAGAGGGGATCAAACACAAGGGCTTCTCCCTCATCAACGTCTACAGCCCGTGCGTCACCTACAACAAGGTGAACACCTACGACTGGTTCAAAGAGCATCTGGTGAACTTGGAAAAAGATGAATCATATGATCCGTCGGACCGGCAGGCAGCGATGCAAAAGCTGATGGAGCACAACGGACTGGTCACCGGAATCATTTATCAGAACAAGGATTGCAAATCGTATGAGGACCTGATTCCGGGCTTCCGTGAAACGGCGTTGTGCAAGCAAGACCTGAAAATTACCCAAGAACAGTTTGACAAGTTGGTCGCTGAGTTCGCATAAAGGGCCTGACTCAAGCCGCTTTCCCAAAGGGAAGCGGCTTTTTTCATCAAAAACGGGTAAAGTGCAATTGCCGGTGAAAAGCTGTACGCGGGCATGTCTGACAGTGGCGAGAATCGGGGAGCTTTTTCCCCGGGAAGTGACTTCACCACAGTTAAAAAGGATGTGATAAGTGTGCGGTGGACGGTATTGGGTTACCAATCTCCCTATCCGGGAGCAGGGGGAGCGACACCGGGGTATTTGCTGGAATCAGGGGAGAGGCGCATATTGATCGATTGCGGAAGCGGTGTGTTGTCCCAATTGGATCGGTATTGCCGACCATATGAACTGGATGCGGTCGTGTTGTCCCATTTGCATCATGACCACATCGCCGACTTTTTCGTGCTGCAGTACGCGATCCGATTGGCGAGACAAATGGGGCGCCGCACGAGTCCGCTCACCGTGTATGCACCGGGAGTCCCGGAAAAATGGGGCCGTCTCCTGACATATCATGATGCAATTGATTGGCGTCCCATCGAGAAACATCGGGAAACGTCTGTGGGAAGCGTGCGTTTGTCGTTTCACCGGACGGACCACCCCATTCCCTGTTATGCGGTGTTGGCCGACAACGGGAGAAGCCGGATTCTGTATGGTGCGGATGCGGGTCCGCGAACAGATTGGGGCCGAATGGCACAATCCCCTGATCTGTTTGTATGCGAAGCAACCTATTTGAAACGAAATGTCCCTCCACATCCGAGCGGTCATCTCTCGGCGGAGCAAGCAGCTGTGGCGGCCGAACGAATCGGCGCCAAACGGTTGCTCTTGACACATTTGTTTCCGGAATACGCTCCGGAAGAGGTGAAGCGTGAAGCGCATCCGCATTTTTCGGGTACACTGTACGTAGCCGGGATCGGTTTTTCAATTCGGTTGGGGTAATGTCCGTTTACAATGGACATTTCCCATTCCCGAACTTTGGATAATGGTGTATAATCATCGTGAAATCATAGTATCGCTGTCATTTTATGATGGGGAAGGAGTGTCCATTGTGGGCGGAACAATGCGCGCCTTGGTGAAACATCATGCCGGATTCGGCGCAGAGTTGCGGGAGGTGCCGATTCCGGATTATGGTCCCGATGAGGTGCTGATTCGCGTCAAGGCGACGAGCCTTTGCGGAACCGATGTTCATATCTATTTGTACGACGATTGGGCCAAAAGCCGGGTGAAACCGCCGTATGTTTTCGGTCACGAGTTTTCGGGAGAAGTGATGGCCGTCGGGGATCAGGTGACTTCCTTTCAGGTGGGGGATCACGTGTCGGCGGAAACCCATATCGTGTGTTACGAATGTCCGCAGTGCCGGCGGGGCGAATATCACGTCTGCCAAAACACACAGATTATCGGTGTGGATCGGCAGGGTTGCTTTGCCGAATACGTGGTGATGCCGGCGAAAAACTTGTGGAAAAACAGCAAAAGCCTGCCGTTTGAAGTGGCCACGTTGATGGAGCCGATGGGCAACGCCGTACACACGGTGCTTTCCGGCCCGATTGCCGGCAAGACGGTGGCGGTGATCGGTTGCGGTCCGATCGGGTTGATGGCCATTTCGGTGGCACGGGCGAGTGGGGCATCCAAAGTGCTGGCACTGGACGTGAACGAATATCGTTTGGATATGGCCGTGCAGATGGGAGCGACCCATATTGTACATGCACGAAATGAAGACCCGGTCAAAAAAGTATTGTCGCTGACAGGGGATCAGGGAGTGGACGTCGTATTGGAAATGTCGGGTCATCCCGTTGCCATCCAACAGGGGCTCAAGATGTTGACCATGGGTGGGCGAATCTCGATGTTGGGTCTCCCGACGCGTCCGGTGGAGTTGGATATCACCAACGACATCGTGTTCAAGGGGATTCAGATCCATGGCATTACCGGCCGGAAAATGTTTGAGACTTGGGAGCAGACGGCAGGATTGCTCGAGTCTGAACAAGTGATCCTGGAGCCGTTGATTACCCACAAGTTCCCGCTGGAAGAGTTTGAGCAAGCATTTGAACTGATGATGAGCGGCAAATCCGGCAAAGTGATTTTGTTGCCCTGAGCAGGGTTTACAGTCTGCTTTTTCTGTTTTGGAGATGTGGATATCATGAATCGAGGAGGGGACCTCGTGAAAGGGTTTGAACACCTGGAGCAGGAAATCGACCAATGGAAGAAAGAAGGAGTATTTCGTCCGCTGACGGAGCTGGAGTCGGATCAGGGTTCCAGGGTGATCATCCGCGGAAAAGAAGTGATTCAGCTCTCTTCCAACAACTATCTCGGTCTGACCACGCACCCCCGTCTGAAACAGGCGGCACTGGAAGGGGTGGAACGCTACGGTGCTGGAACCGGTTCGGTTCGGACCATCGCCGGCACTTTTTCCATGCACGAAAACTTTGAGAAGCGGCTGGCCGAATTCAAACATACGGAAGCGGCATTGGTGTTTCAATCCGGCTTTACGGCCAACGTCGGGGTGATTTCGTCCATCCTGACGGAAGAAGACGTGGTGATCAGTGATGCGCTCAACCATGCCAGCATCATCGACGGCATCCGTCTGACCAAGGCACAGCGAAGGATTTATCGTCACGCCGATTTGGATGATCTGGAAGCGGCGCTGAAGGAAACGCAGTCAGCCCGCAAGCGGCTGATTGTCACCGACGGGGTTTTCAGCATGGATGGTGATATCGCACCGCTCCCGGACATCGTTGAGCTGGCCGAGAAGTATGATGCGTTGGTCATGGTGGACGATGCGCACGCCAGCGGTGTGTTGGGCAAAAACGGTCGCGGAACGGTGGACCATTTCGGTCTGCACGGACGGGTTCATATCCAAGTGGGTACGCTGTCCAAAGCGATCGGGGTGTTGGGCGGATATGTGGCCGGTCCGAAAGTATTGCGAGACTACCTCATTCACCGGGCGCGCCCGTTCCTGTTCAGCACCTCCCATCCGCCGGCCGTCACCGCGGCTTGTCAGGCGGCGTTGGATGTTCTGCTGGAAGAACCGGAATTGATCGACCGACTGTGGGATAACACCCGTTTCTTCAAACAAGGGTTGGAATCGCTTGGCTTCAACACCGGCAAGAGCGAGACTCCGATCACACCGGTCATCGTCGGTGAAGGGGCAAAGGCGATGGCGTTGTCTGACGCGTTATTTGAAGAGGGCGTCTACGCTCAGGGCATTGCTTATCCGACCGTCCCCAAAGGCGAGGCACGCGTTCGGACGATCGTGACCGCACAACATACCAAAGAAGAGCTGGAACAAGCGTTGCATGCATTTGAAAAAGCGGGCAAAAAACTGGGGATTATCTAGGGCGCGTCTGGTAAATCCGTAAGGGAGCAAATATTTTTCCCAAGTGAGAGACTGACCAAGCCCTGTCAAGCAAAGACCCGGAAAGCGCAGGAATGAAGTCGCGGGCAACTTCCTCTCAGCGAAGCGTACTGTGCCCGCGTCCTGTGCTCCGGTGTAGCGCCCATGACTTGCTTCCCTTGCAGGGCGCAGGTGGAGCGAGCCGGGAAAGCATTAGACAGTATTCACCAGACACGCTCCAGAGGTTTCGTGAATGGGATACCGTTCATCCCTTGGTCAGCATTTCCCGTCAAGTGCCGAGCTGAGGCAGGGAAAGCGGAACCCGCTGTGTTTGTCAACAGCTTCAGCGCCTTCCGATTGATTCACGGAAGGCGCTTTTTTTACACATGAAAATACCCTTGGTTGGAAACGATAACAGAAAATACCATACAGGGGTGTGAGAGCATGAAGGCATTTTGCATGGTGGGAGATTGGCGAAAAACCCCCTCAATGGAACGGTTTGCGGATGGACTTCGCCGCGTGATGACGGCCAACGGCTATGCATATATTGTAGAACCACGGTCGGATGTGCAATTGGTGTTCAACTTCGTTGATCCGCTCCAGCCGCGTCATTTTCATCGGGAAGGCAAGGGCACGTTCGTGGTGACGGTCGTGGAGAACGATCAACCGGCATCCGACATTCTCAAAGCGGGCTACCCGATCTTGGTTCGCTCACTGGGCAACATGATGATTTACTCGGATGTCTCCGGTGCAAAACCGCAAACGTATTTCATCACGCTGGAACAAGGATGTTATCCCGTAAGAGCGGATGATGACGAGGAACGCTTTTACCAACGCGTATTTGAACGTTTGCGCCCACTGGCGACGGCCAGGTTGGTGATCGACAACCGGTTTGATCCGGATTTGCCGGAAGAATTGTGGGAAGGGGATCAGTTGACGCAGGGGATCAATCGGGCCGGAAAATGGTTGGACAGCATGAACCTGCTTCCCACACCGTTTCCGCTCGAAGAATTGGTGTCTCCCCGTGAGCTGCGACACATCAAACGTTTGTACGGTATTGGCGGTCTCAGCTACGGCAACCTCAGCGCGCGAAAGGATCAAAACCGGTTCTGGATGAGTGCCAGCGGGGTCAACAAAGCCAATCTGGAGCGGGTGGGACAAGATATCCTGCTCATCAAAGGGTATGATGACAAAAACCAAGCAATGGAGATCAGTGTGCCGCCCCATGTAAAACCGCGCAGAGCGTCCGTGGATGCGATCGAACATTGGATGATTTATACGGAACATCCTCAAGTCGGGGCGATCGTGCACGTTCACGCATGGATGGACGGCGTTCCCTCTACCGAAATCAACTACCCTTGCGGAACGCTGGAGCTGGCCGAGGCGGTGGCGGAACACATCCGTCGGGCGGAAGATCCTTCCCGGGCGGTGGTGGGGCTGAAAAATCACGGATTAACAATCACGGGAAGGGATTTGGAAGATATTTTCGAAAGGATCGACGGGAAGATCATTCCGCAGGTGCCGATGTCGTGAGGAGGAGATGATCATGAGCGGGCGAATCGTGTTGGTCACGGGAGCCGCCGGCGGCATCGGGCGGGAAATCGTCCACCGATTGGCGGCACGGGGTGACCGAACGTTGTTGGTGGGAAGAAATGAAGCGTCATTGCAAACGTTGGCACGGGAGGTGCCGGGCGGAGAGGCAATGGTGTGCGATGTGACGAAGCGGAATCAGGTTGAGCGGCTCGTTGAGGATGTCATCACCCGATACGGCAGGTTGGACGTCTTGATCAACAATGCGGGTTACGGATGCTTCGGCGGCGCATTGGAGGTACCCATTGAAGACTACGCGGGTATGATGGAAGCAAACTATCTGGGAGCGGTTCACATGAGCTTGGCTTTCCTGCCCCACATGTTGCAAAGGGGTGCCGGGCGCATCGTCAACATCGCCTCCATCGCAGGATTGACGGGTGTTCCCAATCTGGCGGGATATTGTGCATCCAAGTTTGCGCTGCTCGGGTTTTCAGAATCGCTTCAAATGGAATTTGCCCCGCGGATTCAAGTGGGTGTGCTTTGTCCGGGACCCGTGGATACGCCGTTTTTCCGAGGCGCGTCTCCGTCCCGGTATTTTCCCGCCCCGATCGCCCGCCGGACATTGCCGCCATCCGTGGTGGCCGAGCACGCGCTTCGGTTGATCGATCGCCCCCGGATCAAAGTGATCCCCCGGACGCTGGACATGGCCATCCGTCTGCGCCGCTGGTTTCCCCGGATGGCCATACGCGTGACGGGATACTTGTACGATACGCTCCGGAAACAAAAATCCGCATCCGCCGTCTCCCCCCTCGCCGGGAAGGAGTGAAGCCTGACGTGTACATCATGATCGTCAACCCCGTCTCGGGCAACGGGAGAGGACGGAAAGTATGGGAACGTGTAAGCCGGTTGCTGAAGAAGGAAGGACTCCCGTACCGTGTGTACTTTACCACCGGTCGTGGTCACGCAACCGTGTTGTCCCGCCAGGCGG
Organism: Polycladomyces zharkentensis; assembly: GCF_016938855.1. Taxonomy (NCBI): domain Bacteria; kingdom Bacillati; phylum Bacillota; class Bacilli; order Caryophanales; family Thermoactinomycetaceae; genus Polycladomyces; species Polycladomyces zharkentensis. The sequence continues at coordinate 114,522 of NZ_JAFHAP010000008.1, forward strand.
TGGAATCTCCTCAGGTGAAAGCGGTCGTGGCCATCGGCGGCGACGGAACGGTTCATGAGGTTGGCAACGCTTTGGTAGATACAAATGTCCCGCTCGGCTATCTTCCGGCCGGTTCGGGAAATGACTTTGCCGTCGCCCATCGCATTCCCCTCGATCCGTTGAAAGCGTGGGAGCGTGTATTGCACGGCAGGAGCCGTGCGGTGGACACGGCCCGGATCGGGGAACGCTTCATGATCGGTTTCATGGGGATCGGTTTTGATGCCGCGGTGGCCAAACGGGTGAACGATTCCCGCTGGAAACGTTTCGGGAAGTTTGTCTATGCGGGCGGTGTGTTGAGAGAATGGGCGCGTTTTCAACCGGTAAATGTGCGGATCACGATGGATGGCACTTTATATGATCTGGATCGTGTGTGGTTGATTGCGGCGGCCCACATTCCCAATTATGCAGGTGGAATGCAGATTTGCCCAGGTGCGGAAGATGATGACGGTCGGTTGGACATCTGTTGTGTAAGGGATGTCACCCGTCGCGACTTTTTGCGCCTGTTTCCCTCGGTCTATCGGGGAACCCACGTGGACCAGCCGTTTATTGTGTTTCGACGCGCCAAACAGTTCACGGTCTCCTCTGAAATCCCCCTGCTGGTCCACGCAGATGGTGAGGTCATTGGCCAAACCCCGATTGCGGTAACTGTGTTGCCACAGTCGTTGAAGGTACTGTAGATGTACGATTTTTCGGCCGATATGGGGGAAGCAGGGCCCAAACGGTTCCCTTGCGCACCCGGCGAAAAGTGAAGCAACGTTGCCGCCGCCGGTGGGTCGAGAGTTGGTGGTCCAAACGTTGCTGACGTTTTGGATGCGTACGCCATCTCGGCCCCAAAAGCATCCGTCTTCGCGGTTGAACGGATTCACGTTTGTGACGGTACTCCCTCACTTTCGCGATTGACCGGATTTTCCGTTTTCCTTGCCCGTGATGACATGCCCCTTTGGATTGTGATGAAAGGGAGTGCTTCCAGTTTCAGCCGTGTGAAGCTCACCAACAACCGATGCCCCTGCGGGGCGTTTTTCTTTTCCACATTTCTCCCTGCATTGCAGGGGTTTGCCGGTTCGGGTATAATAAATAAATTGCAAAGGTATGTCATTTCCACCTGTAGAAAGGTGTTGAATAAATCATGACCCAAAAAGTGAAGGATTGGGAACGTTACTTCGTTCCGCCGGATCTGAAGGCGGCGAAAAAACGCGGCAAACAGGACGTGGAAGTGCTTCAGTTTGGTGAGATACCGGAAGATATGCGCCGGATCGGCGAAGGGAAATATTATCTGATCCGCACTTACGGCTGTCAAATGAACGTACATGACAGCGAGACGATCGCGGGTATCCTGGAAATGATGGGATATCGTCCCACAGAGTCGGAAGAGCAGGCTTCCGTCATTTTGCTCAATACCTGTGCCATCCGTGAAAATGCGGAAGACAAAGTCTTCGGCGAGATCGGCCGGCTGAAACCGCTGAAGATGGAAAATCCCGATCTGATATTGGGGATGTGCGGATGCATGTCCCAGGAAGAAGGTGTCGTTAACCGTATTTTGCGTCAGCATCCCTATGTGGATCTGATTTTCGGGACGCACAATATTCACCGCCTGCCCTTCTTGTTGAAGGAAGCGCTTTTCAGCAAGGAGATGGTGGTGGAAGTTTGGTCCAAAGAAGGGGATATCGTCGAAAACCTGCCCAAGGTGCGGGAAGACGGTCTCAAGGCCTGGGTCAACATCATGTACGGTTGCGACAAGTTCTGTACGTACTGTATCGTACCCTACACGCGCGGAAAGGAACGCAGCCGCCGGCCGGAGGACGTATTGGCCGAGATTCGGGAACTGGCACGGAAAGGGTATCAGGAAGTCACCCTGCTGGGCCAGAATGTCAACGCGTACGGAAAGGACTTCAAAGATCGTCATTACACGTTTGCCCACCTGATGGACGACGTGCGCAAGATCGGCATTCCGCGCGTTCGTTTCACGACCAGCCATCCGCGTGATTTCGATGATCACCTGATCGAGGTGCTGGCCAAAGGAGGCAACTTGGTGGAACACATCCATCTGCCGGTGCAGTCGGGCAGTACGGAGATCCTGAAGATGATGGCGCGGAAATACACCCGGGAACAATATCTGGAGCTGGTTCGCAAAATCAAGGCGGCCATTCCGAACGTGTCGTTGACGACCGACATTATCGTCGGTTTTCCCGGTGAGACAGACGAACAGTTCGAAGAAACGCTGTCGCTGGTGCGTGAGGTGGAATTCGATTCGGCGTTTACGTTCATCTACTCTCCCCGGGAAGGAACCCCGGCAGCCAAGATGAAAGACGATGTCCCGCCGGAAGTGAAGAAAGAGCGCCTGATGCGGCTCAACCGGTTGCAGGACGAGATCAGCCGCAGAAAAAACGAAGCGCTCCGCGGCAAAGTGGTTGAGGTGCTGGTCGAAGGGGAAAGCAAAAAAGATCCCAATGTGCTGTCGGGACGGACCCGTTCCAACAAGTTGGTCAACTTCACCGGTCCGAAACACCTGATCGGTCGGTTTGCCCATGTTCGGATCGATGAGCCGAAAACGCACACGCTGAAAGGAGTATGGGTGGAAGAAACCTATGCCCAGGTGGGGATGTGACATGAATCGCATCTTGAACGACGTCCATCCCGTGTTGCAAACGGCGGCCGAGCTGGGTCGCCGTTTGCGGCAGACAGAAGAGGTCAGCCGGTTTCGACAAGCGGAGAAACAAATCCAAAACAGCGCCCGTGTCAATGGTCTGATTGCAGAGATCAAAAGAAAACAAAAAGAATTGGTTCATGCCAAGCACTATCAAAAAACAGAATATGTACGCCGGCTTGAACAAGAATTGAAAGCCTTGCAGGAAGAGATGGAAAATTTGCCGATTGTCCGGGAATACCAACAGAGCCAAGTGGAAGTGAACGACCTCCTGCAAACGATTCAGCAAGTGTTGGCCGATGCGGTCTCCCGCAAGATCGACGTGGAAGTGGGCGGGGATGTTTCCCGGAGTGGGTGTGGCAGCGGAGGCCCATGCGGATGCAAAGGCCATTGAACGGCAATTCCCCACGGATTTTTCCGTGGGCTTTTTTTGCACCCTAGACTCCTGCCCTGCATACACATGGTACTGAACGATTGTTTGGAGGAGGGAGCGACATGGCAAAAACAGACAGAGACGTGCAATATCGCCAAATCATCACCAAAGCGATTTGCGGCAGGGGTCGTAAGTTCTCCCAGGCAACGCACACCATCCACCCACCGGACAATATCTCCAACATTTTGGGTGCTTGGATTATCAATCATTCATATGAAGCGCACCGTGTGGGTGAGGTTGTCGAGGTCATGGGAAACTACGACATCAACATCTGGTATGCCACCAAAGGCAATACCAAAACGGATGTGGCCAAGGAAACGGTACGGTATGTTGATCAGGTGCCGCTTAGCTTCTACGACCGGAATCTGCGGGAAGATACGATCAGCGTGAATGCGGTTTCCACGCAATCTCCCAACTGCATCGAGGCAACGATCGCCTCCAGCGGCGATGCCGTCCTGGTAAGGGTGGAACGGGAGTTTCTCGTAGAAGTGACGGGGGAAACCAAAATTTGCGTCGCCTGCTATCCACACGATTATGAGGACCTGGACGACAAAGCGTATGAGCCGTCCTCGTTGGAAGCGGATGTGCAGGACTTTGACGATTTGGATCCCGATTTGGTCATCGACGATCTCGATTGAACCGATCTGGAGGGGGAAGATCCCCTCATTGTTGTTGAGGGGGGCATTTGCCCCCCTTTTTGTTTATTCGCTAACCTGCCACCCAGGTGCTTCATACCATATCAGTGTATGTGATGTTGGAAAAAGTGAAAGGGGAAAGGCGATGAGCTCCCTCACTCTTCCATGTAAACAATGGGATGATAAACAGTGGATTCGGAGTGAAGCGATTTCCGCAGAACGGGTTCTTTCCCCATCGATTCGATTGGAACTTTCGAATGCACCGGCTGAGTTTTCCGAATCGATGTTGGTACTCAATGACGAGGTCGTAGTGGAACGCATCCGCAAAAGGGAAATCAAAGCAGGGGCTTTGAAGCTGCATGGCATCTCCTTCGCCACTGCCCAAATGCGGCTGCTCAGGCAATACATTGTGGTCGCTTTCCAGACGGAAACACTGTTGGTGTATCGATCCAAAGGCAGCTCGGTTTGGCTGGCACAGGGTAAAAAGCCCCAACGTGTTGCGTATGAACGTGTGCCCCTGAAAGAAAAAAATCGGGAAGTCAATCGGGTTCAGCAGCTGGCCGTGCGTTCGTTGTATGCGCTGGGATTGGATTACGGTGTCGTCAAAGTGGGGACGCTGCCGGGCAGAAAATTCGTTGTGGTGGATGTGATTCCCAATCCGAGATTAAACACCGACATGGAGAATGTGTTGGTTCATGCGATTTACCGATATGCCAAACAATTGGGAGAAACCGCGGTCAAGCCCGAATCCGTCACGTTGGGAGCAGATCCGGAGTTTATCATGAAACATGCCAATGGGCAACTGGCGTTGGCGTCCCAATATTTCCCCCGTTTTGGCCGGGTGGGATGCGATGAGATCTGGCATGGGCAGAATCGCGCCAACAAACCCTTGGTGGAGATTCGCCCACAACCCACGCCCGAGCCGCGCAAACTGGTGGTGCGGATTTACCAGGGATTGATCATGGCTGCCAAAAGAGTGAAGGCGGGGAATGTCGTGTGGCTGGCCGGTGGGATGCCATGTTCCGGTTATCCGTTGGGCGGTCATATCCATTTCAGCGGCATTTTGCTCAATTTCAAACTGCTCAGGGCGTTGGACAACTATTTGGCGTTGCCGTTGGTGTTGGCGGAGGACCCCAATGGTGTCAAACGACGGCCGAAATATGGTTATCTGGGGGATTTCCGTCATCAGTTCCACGGTGGTTTCGAATACCGGACATTGCCCAGCTGGCTGATTTCACCCACAGTGACAAAAGGGGTAATCGCGGCTGCGCAACTGATTGCTTCCCGCTATCCCTATCTGGAGTTGGAACCGCTCAAAAGATTGTCCGTGCAACGGGCATATTATCAGGGGATCAAAACCGACATCCAACCGCTGGTGGAAACATTGTGGGAGGATTTGCGCGGGTTGAATGAATACCAAGGTTATGCGGAATTTCTGGATCCTTTTTACGAGTATCTGTTGTCCGGCCAAACCTGGGATGAACAAAAAGACATTCGCAAGGTATGGAAAGTCCCTCCCTACCAGCCCTCCCCCCGGAAGACCGCCCAGTGACTTGAATGGGTTGGCTCCGTCGACCAGGGTTTCAAAAGCGAGTTGTTCTGTTTCTGGCTCAAATTCTCGGGGCAACTGAGGAGAATGTTCGGCCATCCATGTATTGCCAATGATCCGTCTCCAGCATTTTCTTCAGCCATTCTGATGTGTCTCCGGGAGTCAAGGTGGGACAGCGGGAACGATTCGATCCCACATCGCCCGGCATAGCGCGAAGTTGATCATTCTTTCCTTGAAAGAGAAAAGACAAAAAGCCACTCTTTCAAGTGGCCCATGCTGCTGACAAACTAGAAGATCAACAGCCACAAGACTTGTCTATTTACAGACGATTACCGATTTCGTTTCCAAGCTGGTTTATTCAATATGGATTGACTGCTTCGGTTCCAACATCTCCAGAATCACATTCTGTTGCCGGGCCGATTTCATCAAGCGATCAACCAAATCAGGCGTTTCATTGTATACCGGCGGGTTGTGGAAGGTTCCGTAATGGATGGGAACAATTTTTTTGGCCCGTAAAACCAACGCTGCGGAAACGGCCTGCTCAGGGGTCATACAAATCGGCTGACCGCTCGGGGTCAATTCCTCTTCTTCGACTATCGCCCCGTTAACAGGAAGAAAGGCAATATCGAAGGGACCGTGTTGTTCCGCGATCTTCCACCAGTAACCGTGCCATAAGGTATCTCCACAATGTATGATCTTCCTTCCTTCAGCCTCCACAACCCAACCGACTTGTGGGTCGCCAAGGCCGTCCACCGAAGAAATCGCCTTGATCCGCAGAGAACCCAGGGTAATAGTATCCTCTGGCCGGACTCCCTTCCCATTCCGGAGAGAGGTTTTCTCCGTCTTTTCCAGGGAATAGGCGGGAACGTACACTGGTACTTCCGCACCGTATGTAGAAACGATCGCCTCAGCGTCATAATGATCCGAATGAAGATGAGTTACCAGCACCGCATTGGCACGTCCGAAATCACTTAATGGATACAACCGTTCCCGCGGACGTCCGAAAAAGGACTCATTGACGTGAAACATTGGGTCAATTGCCACAGCCGTGCCTTCCCATTCCACCAATAATCCGGCCCAGTTAAGGCGTTGAATGTTCATGTGGTCTGCCTCCTTAGCGATGGATTCTCCGAAACTCCCTAACCGACAGAATCGGTTGCTCAGGATAAAAGAAAAATGTCACCCGTCTGATAACACAATGTGTTAATTTTATGGTAAATCGGATTTGATAATCAGTAAAACCGAATGTTTTGATTATAACAATCTCTTTTTCCGATGGAAGGGGAAATCTCGTCATTCTCAGCCTGTAGTAAGGAACGGGAATCCCCACTCTTGGACCTATGTTAACAGCCTCATTTTTTGGTCGAAATCAGAAGTTAACATCAAGGGAAAAGGACGGAATGGTATGTTTCAAACCCACTCCCATCGGCAAGGGCGCTGAACGCTGGGTACCTGACGAGTCCGATTTGCCATGCCTTGAAAGAGCAAGGGATCTTTGCCGTCATCGCCCACCGCGAGTGCAAGTCCGATCCGCAAACATGCCGGGATTGCCCGTTTTTATCCCGGTGCACGCGTTCGAAGAACCATGTGAAAACCATCGCCTGTCACGATTGGGAAGATACCAAGGAGTGGGTTCGTCAAAACCGGTTAAGCGAGCGGGGAAAAGCGCTCAACAAGCGAAGAAAAGAGATGATCGAGCGTAGTTCGCGGTTGCGAAGGAACTGCACGAACTTCGCTACGCATGGATGAGGGGGCGTGCCAGAGTAACAGAGCAATGCCTCCTTACTGCCGTGTGCCAAAACATCAAGAAAATGGCCATGCTCCTCTGGAGGAGGAGCATGGGTCTCGAAGGCGGGCCCTTCTCCGTGATCTCTGTCCAAATTTCTCTGTTTTCTTCTGATCCTTATACAAAACCCATTTGTTTTTCGCTGGGTTTGAGCCACTCTTTTTCAGAGTGGCCCCATTCTTCGTTTTTGATTGCCGCCCGACGATCAGCTTTTCTCATCCAATATCTCCACATAACCTTTCGTGCCGTCAACACGGACATATTGGCCATCTTTCAATATTTTTGTTGCATTCTCCACACCGACAACGGCGGGGATTCCGTACTCCCTTGCCACAACGGAACCGTGGGTCATCATCCCTCCGACCTCTGTCACGAGCGCTTTTGCGGAATGAAAGAGAGGGGTCCAGCCCGGATCGGTATAGGGGGCGACCAAAATATCCCCTTTGTTCAGTGATCCTTCTTCCAGTCTGCGAACCACTTTGACATACCCTTCCGCAACGCCCGCAGATACGGGAATGCCGACCAAAGCGCCTAGAGGTGCCTGCTCGTTGCTGATTTCGGCAGTAAATACTTCTCCACTGCTTGTGATGACAAGGGGAGGGGTGAGCTTCCGGTACCTCTCTTCCAATGCCTTCCGGGAATGAATCAATTCCCTGACATCACCGTTGAAGCGGTTCTCCAGCAAGGCGACCAGTTCATCCAATGTCAAATAGAAGACATCTTCTTTCTTTTCAAGGATTCCTTTTTCAAACAGAGTGTTCGCTTCTTCCAAAATGGCTTCTCTGTAAATGTCAAAATAGCGGATCATGATATACTTGGGCAGTTCACGGATTCCCACCGTATTTCGGTAGAGGGTGATAAGGCGGGATAATTTTTTTGCTTTTCTTGTGCCGCCGGGTGTTGCTTTGACCCGTTTCAATAAGGATTGAATCGCCTCATTCGCTTCTTGCTCTCCCTGTTTGAATTTTTCCCGGTGTTCATTCGGGGCATTGCTTCTCATATGACTGAGAATGGATGGGACGAGCATGGTGGGCGCTTCTTTGTAGCGAACCCGAGTGATATCAATTTCCCCCGGGGCCCGCATCCCGAACCTTTCCATAAACCGGTCCAGTGCGGCTTTAAATGCATCTCCGCCTTCCACTTTGCTTAAGCCTTCATAAAACATTCGGTCTTCCGCCCGTTCCAGATATTCCACTACTTCAGGATAGTTTCTGGCCGTGTCGGCCAGATCCCCGATCATCAGCCCCATTTCACTTGTCACATTGCCCGGAGGGGATTTGTAAACCGATGCGCTCAATTCTTCACCCAGCCATTTTTTTACTTTTCGTTTTATGATCGGTAATGTAATGAACCCTGTATATACGTAGGCCATTGGAGCAACCAGTGAGAAAAACCCGCGCTTGGCATGTTTTTGTATGAACTGAATCCACTGTGCTCCGGACCGTTGAAACACCTCCTGTCTAAAGCGGGACAAGTCCTGCTCATAGGTGGAGGTAGCCCTCTGAACGGCCAGATGCGGATTTTCAAAATACATGATTTTGATCAACCGGGGAATCACTTTGCCATAAAATGCAAGCAGCTGTTTCACTGCGCGGAAAACCTGTCTCTTCACCCCCCGTTTGGGTGCTCTCTTTTGAAACTCTTCGCTTAAAACAACCTTCTTCAGCGCCAACACATTATCGTCCGTCACAGAGCTTTTGAGAAGCTTACGCTGTACGAACTTCAAATACATGAAACTGGAACAATCCCAGAAGAGCCTGCCACCCGCTTCAACAAACGGAGATGAATCATCTTTAAACGGATCGAGCGCTTTCCAGACGGAGATCCCGAGCGGTTTCATATAGTCTGTCATCATTTGACTGTGGCCAATTGAAAGATATACATGGTAATTGTCATCATCAGCAGCCGGAACCGGGTACAGAGAAGTGATGGGACGGCTTTGCAGGATATAGATGCGGTCACCTTCCAGACACCACTCGATATCTTGTTCCGCACCGTAATGTTTTTCGATCCTGCGCCCCAGTTCCGCCAGCTCCAAGATCTTCTGATCCGGAAGCGCTTGTTGTTGTTGAAGTTCCGGCGGAAGTTCCCTGATTTCCGTTCCACCCCGGGAAACAGGGAAGATGCCTTTCTCCTTTTTCGCGATTTGTTTCTGGATAATCTGCTGGTCACGTACTTTATACAAATCGGCCGTCACAATGCCGGAAACAAGTGCCTCTCCAAGTCCAAACCCGGCATCAATGGAAACCGTGCGCCGATGTCCTGTAACCGGGTCTGCCGTAAACATGATGCCGGACACATCAGGAAATACCATCCGTTGCACCACGACAGACAAGGATATGGACCGATGATCGAATCCGTTATTGATACGGTATACGATCGCCCGATCTGTGAAGAGGGATGCCCAGCATTTTTTGACTGCTTCAATGAGTTGTTCAGCCCCCTTCACATTCAGGTAGGTTTCCTGTTGACCAGCGAAAGAAGCGGTTGGTAAGTCCTCGGCTGTTGCACTGGAGCGGACAGCGTAAGCATGATCTTCACCCAGTTTCGACCACGCCTTGATGATTGCTGATTTTATTCGATCAGAAAGCGGGATCGTAAGCAAGTGATGACGAATTCTCTGTCCCAATGAGCGGATCTCGTCGAGTTGTTCCGGTTTCAACTGATTCATCAGGTTGAACCATTCATCCATCTTATCACTTGCTTCGATGAAATGGCGGTAAGCCGATGTCGTGATGCAAAATCCAGGAGGAACGGGGAATCCCGCTTTTGTCATCTCTCCCAGATTTGCTCCTTTCCCGCCGACCATAGGCAAGCTGTGGCGATCGATCTCATCGAAATACTGAACATATTTCATGACCTTTCACTTCCTTTTCAAACAAGTAGGGACCAAAGCTCCACGACTTCACGCGCTGTTCGATACGGACACAATCCGTGACACTGAAGTAGAGGGAGGTGCCCAGTCGGGCACCATCATGAGTGCCAGCAGGGAATGAACAGGATCGTTTTTCGGAACGCCATCTGCCTCGTCACAATGACAAATCTCGCCGGCGGAAAACCATCGTCGCAATGAGGAACAGCACCATCGCGGTAAAGCCCAAACCTGCCGCTATCCACAAAATGTCTTCTTCTCCCCGTGCGAGACGTGCCGGTTCATACAGGCTGAACAACGTCCAGTTCCGGAGCCAATCCAGTTTTTCACCCAGTTTACCGGCAAAGTCCATCGCATAGAACAGGATGGTCACTGTTGCCGACCAGGATACCGCCTTCTTTTCATCGTCAAACAGGCACGAAAACAGGAAGCTGTATGCGCCGATCACAGAAAAAAACAGGAAACAGACCAGATTCAGTTCCATGTAGTCTGACCGATTCAAGGCGGGTTGATCCAGCAGCCAGGTATCTCCCGCGATCCCGCCGAGAAAGGTGAACAGGTTGATCAGCCCGAGCCCCGTGATGAAAAATGCGACTTGCGTCAGGATGAGCCGTGACCGGGACAACGGCGTTGACAGCAGAAATGCCATGGACCCCCGGTCGACATGCCGAGCCACCAGCCGGGTCGGGATCACCACGCTGTACACCATCAGCAGGATCAGATACAGGAAGGAGTGGTACTCAACAGCGATAAAATCGTTCAAACGCTGTACACCGGCCTCAATTCCCAACACTTTCATCATCTCTTCCGGCATTTTCTTCAGCAATTCATTCATGTCTCCGGGATTCAAGCTGGGATAGATGGAAACAATCATCAGCACATAAAGAAACGACCCGATCGCCATCGCTGCCAATGTCTTGCCGTGCAACCGCCACATTGCCCGGTACAGCGCAAGGTTCATCGTTCGTTCGCCTCCCGTCGTTCATAGTAGTGCATAAAGATTTCTTCGAGATCCATCTCTCTGTGTTCCAAATGGCGCACATCCACATCGCCCAGAGCGCGGATCAGGGGATTCAGATCACCTTGTACCTCGATTTCAACCGTGGTTGCTCCCCGGCGGACCACACTGAGCCCGGCCTGAATCAATCGGTCGATGTCCGATTTTCTTCCCAGCGTCACAACAAACGCTTTCCGCTGCTCACTGCGCAATTCCTGGACGGATTTCACAGCGATCAGCCGTCCTTTCCGGATGATGCCGACCCGGTCTGCCGTGCGCTCGATCTCCGGAAACTGATGAGAGGACATGAAAATCGTTTTTCCTCGCTTTTTTTCTTCCAGAATCAATTCCACAAACCCCCGTTGCATCAGGGGATCCAAACCGGAGGTGGGTTCGTCCAGGATCAAAATCTCCGGATCATGCATGAATGCGGCCACAATGGCCAGTTTTTGTTTCATTCCCTTGGACATTTTTCGGATCGGGACTCGGGGGTCCAGTTCCAGTCGCTCCAGCAGCTCATTCCTTCTGTCATCCTTCTGTCCACGGAGTCCCGCCATCAAATCCAAGAAACCGGTACCGTCCAGTCCTTCAAACATGGCGATCTCCCCCGGGAGATAACCGGTGACTTTTTGAATCTTGTCCGATTCATTCCAGCAGTCCATGCCCCCGATCTCCGCTTTGCCCTCATCCTGTCTCATAAAACCCATCAAGTGACGAATCGTAGTGGATTTTCCCGCACCGTTTGGTCCGAGATAACCGAATACTTCACCCCGATTCACTTCAAGGGTGAGATCAAAAATTCCCTTTTCACCCGGAAACCGTTTGGTCAATCCATGAATCCGTATCATGATCGAGCCTCCTCTCCGCCTTTCCGGCGATAAAAATCATCCGTAACGTCCATCATGGTGTCTTTCTTTCGCCATCGCCATTCTTGAGCGTAAAAGCTTCCCGTCACCAACAGAAAAAGCCACGAGAAGGGTGTCTTCCCGTGGCTTTTTGAGCACAGCAAAAACAGCCGTGCTGCCGCACGATTCCACTCCCCCTCTCACAACGCTTACGAGGTTAGCTGACGGATTCGGGTGGCTGAGAGTCACCCTACCCGGGCATTAACCCGGGATTCACCCCATGCAGTCCGTGACCGATTCGCCACAGCCTGCGGTTGGTTCCCCCGCTCCCGCGTATCGCGGGATTCAGCGATTTACGAGGATGTATTTTATTTTTAAATCGAGCTCATCATACTCCTCCGACCACCTGATGTAAAGTGTCATTTTTCATCAAAAAGGAATGAAATACCGTCATGTGACCCGATCCGTTTGATGGGAGATCCATTTCTCTTCTGTTTACTCCCCCTGACGAAATCCGTCGGGCAAATCCTTTTCAAACCATATTCCCGGATACAGGTTGATCATGAGGAATGACGAAGTGCGAAAAGATGTATGGATACGGCACTCGCAGTTGGGGCGGACTGCACCGTGTTCGTACAGTTGAGACCGCTCCTCATTGTTGATCGGGGTGAAACAGACGTTGTTCGGTCCGTTGGGGAGTGTTACAATAGACCGTACGAAACAACGACTCTTACCGTTCGGAGGGTGTCCTGTTTTGGCCAAATATACGCCGATGATGGAACAGTACTTATCGATTAAGGCAGAGTATCCGGATGCCTTTTTATTTTTCCGTTTGGGCGATTTTTACGAGATGTTTTTTGAGGATGCAAAAAAAGCAGCCGAAGAGCTGGAAATTACGCTGACCTCACGCGACGGCGGGAAAGAACGGGTACCGATGTGCGGTGTGCCGTATCATTCCGCCGAGGCGTACATTGAGCGATTGATCGAAAAAGGATACAAAGTCGCGATCTGTGAACAGGTGGAGGACCCCAAAGCGGCCAAAGGCGTGGTCAAACGCGAAGTGGTTCGCGTGATCACACCGGGAACGGTCATTGAGGAAAAAATGCTGGCCGACAAAGAGAACAACTTTTTGGTGGCGCTCGCTACCGATGGCCGTGCGCATGCGTTGGCGGCCGGGGATCTTTCCACCGGTGAATGGTACGTGACCCAGTTGGAAGGGTCATTGGACCGGCTGATGGATGAAACCGGTGCATACCGACCACGGGAAGTGCTGCTCGACCCCGCATTGGCCGGGGATCGTCACTTCCAAAAGCGGCTTGGCATGCGGTTGGGATGTCTGTTCACCCCAATGACCGAGGAGAAACTGGGGAACGCCGGTGAACTGGAAGCGGCATTGGCCCAGCAATTTCCATCGGCAAAAGAGGTGTTCACGACAGCGCTTTTGGTCCGGGCTGGCGGGATGTTGCTTCGCTATCTGCAAGATACGCAGAAGCGATCCCTGCGGCATCTCAATCGGGTTCGACGGTATGATGCCCGCCAGTTCATGATTCTGGACGAAGCGGCCCGGCGCAATCTGGAACTGACCGCTACGTTAAAGGACGGTCGGCGTCAAGGATCGTTGCTCTGGTTGCTGGATCAGACGGCGACCGCGATGGGGAGCCGGATGTTGCGCCAATGGTTGGACAAGCCGTTGGTGAACAAAGAGGCGATCGAGGAACGGCAGGACGCGGTACAGGCGTTTCTGGACGACCTGCTGTTATTGGAGGAAGTCCGGGAACGATTGAAGGAAGTGTATGATCTGGAGCGATTGGCTGCCAGGATCGCGTATGGTTCGGCCAATGCCCGGGAATTGCAAGCGCTTCGCCGTTCGCTGGAGGCGCTTCCCGCATTGCGGCAGGTGTTGGCCCGGGTGGATTGCCCGCCGCTTCGGATGATGGGCGAACATATGGATGTGTGCGCAGATGTGGCGGAGCTGATCGCCAGGGCGATCGAGGATGATCCCCCCGTTTCGGTCAAAGAGGGCGGCTTGATCCGGGAAGGTTATCATCCCCATTTGGATCGGCTGCGTACGGCGCAACGGGAAGGGAAGAACTGGATCACCCAGTTGGAGCGTCGCGAGCGGGAAGCGACGGGCATCAAGTCGCTCAAAGTGGGTTACAACAAGGTATTCGGTTACTATATCGAGGTGACCAAGGCCAATCTTCGCCATTTGCCGGAAGGTCGATATGAACGGAAACAGACCTTGGCCAACGCGGAGCGGTTTATCACGCCGGAGCTGAAGGAAAAGGAACAGTTGATTCTGGAAGCGGAAGAAAAGTCGGTGGAATTGGAGTACCAGCTGTTCACCGAGGTCCGCGAACAAGTGGCCCGGCAGATTCCGCGGTTGCAAAAGCTTGCCGAACAAGTGGCGCGGTTGGATGCGTTGCAATCGCTTGCCGCCGTGGCCGACCGCTACGGATATGTCCGTCCGGTCATCCGCACGGACGGTCGCTTGCGAATCGAAGCGGGGCGGCATCCGGTGGTGGAGGCGGCCAACCGGGAGGAGCCGTTCGTGGCCAACGACGCGGATATGGACCCGGAGGACCGCCAGATCTTGCTGATCACCGGTCCCAACATGGCCGGAAAAAGCACCTATATGCGCCAGGTGGCCCTGATCACGTTGATGGCGCAAATCGGCAGCTTCGTTCCCGCGAAGCGAGCGGAAACCCCCATCGTGGACCGGATCTTTACACGGATCGGTGCGGCGGACGATCTGGTCGGGGGCCGGAGCACGTTTATGGTGGAGATGGCGGAGACGTGTCAGGCGCTCACCCAGGCGACGAAACAAAGCTTGATCCTGCTGGACGAAGTGGGACGCGGTACCTCTACATACGACGGCATGTCTCTTGCCCATGCGATCGTGGAATACATCCACGATCATGTGGGGGCAAAAACTTTGTTCTCCACCCACTATCATGAACTGACCCGGCTGGAGGAAACGCTTCCCCGGGTGGTGAATGTGCACGCCCGATGCGTGGAGAAAGACGGAAAAGTGGTCTTTCTCCACCGGATCGAACCGGGGCGTGCTGACCGCAGTTACGGGATTCAAGTGGCTGAGCTGGCCGGATTGCCGCCGGAAGTGATCCGTCGGGCCAAAGTGATTTTGGACCAGCTGGAGGGGCAGTCGGAAACGGCCGCCACGGTTCAGCAGTTGGAGTTGTTCCCGACCGTTCCCGAACCGGAGACGCGAAAGGAAAAGGTCCCCGAACCGGAATTGAGTGAGACGGAGCGGGAAGTGCTGAAGGAACTGGCCGAGTGGGATCTGATGGGTTCCACCCCCCTGGACGCGATGCAGTTGATCCACCGTCTGCAACAACGGCTGAGATCCAGCCGGGTGTAGGGAGGGCCGAAGATGGGAAAGATCCGCATTTTGGACGATCATTTGGCCAACCAGATCGCGGCGGGAGAAGTGGTGGAGCGACCGGCATCCGTGGTGAAAGAGCTGGTGGAAAACGCGATCGATGCGGAGGCGGACCGGATCGCGGTTGAGTTGGAGGAAGGCGGTATCCGCTCGATCCGCGTTTCCGACAACGGTTGCGGCATGGACCGGGAGGATGCGAAACTGGCTTTCGCCCGGCATGCCACCAGCAAAATTCGCCGGGAGCGGGATCTGTTCGCGATCCGCACGTTGGGTTTTCGCGGAGAGGCACTGCCCAGCATCGCTTCCGTATCCCGTCTGACTCTGACCACCCAGGACGGATCAGACCAACCCGCCACCCGGCTCAAGCTGGAAGGGGGCGAAATGGTCTCGATTGAGGAAACGTCCCGTTCCCGGGGAACGGATGTGCGGGTGGAAGACCTGTTTTACAATACGCCGGCTCGTTTGAAATACCTGAAAACCGTCAACACTGAGGTTAGTCACGTGGCCGATGTGATCGGCCGATTGGCGCTGGCACATCCGAATCGGGCATTTTCGCTCCGCCACAACCGACGTGAATTGTTCCGGACACCCGGCGACGGGAAATTGATTCACGTCATCCATGCCTTGTACGGAAAACAAGTGGCGTCCCACATGGTGCAAGTGGAAGCGGAAGATCCGGATTTCCGCCTGACGGGGTTGGTGGCCCGTCCCGAGGTGACCCGGTCCAACCGTTCGTATTTGTCCATCATTCTGAACGGACGCTATATCCGCAGTGTTCCATTGGTACAGGCGGTATTGCAAGCGTATGAAACGCTGTTGCCGGTGGGGCGTTATCCGATCGGTGTGTTGTGCGTGGAGACGGACCCCAAACTGGTGGATGTCAATGTGCACCCCGCCAAGCTGGAAGTGCGCATCAGCAAGGAAAAAACGCTGTACGACCTGATCGTGCAGTCGGTTCACCAGGCATTGCACCGGCAAGTGCTTGTCCCCAAGGTGGAAAAAAAGACGGGCGGTCCGACGGTGCGAAAAACGCAAGTGGTGCAGGAACGGTTGTCCTTTGACCGGCCAGCAGAGCGGCCGCGATCGGATGAGTATCCGTCATTGTCACGTCCGATAAGGGAAGACCGGGTAAACGAGCCGCCTTCCAGGCCAGAGAGGACGGAATCCGTTTCCCGCGCCGGTTTGACCGGGCAAAAGGCGGTTCCGGATCGGTTGTCGGTTCAATCGCGGGAAAAACCGGAGCAATCGCCGACGGTCGCCGAGCAGGAATCGGAGGAGAACTCCCGTTTTCCGATGATGGAACCGTTGACGCAAGTTCACGGCACTTACATCGTGGCGCAATCGGAAGACGGTTTCTATTTGATTGACCAACATGCGGCACATGAACGGATTTACTATGAACGCTTCCTCCGCCGTATGAAAGAGACCGATCCCGAGCAACAACCCCTGTTGGTGCCGATGACGGTGGAATGCACACTGGCCGAGGCGGAAACGATCCGAAGCAAGCTGGATGATTTGCGCGCAATCGGTTTGGAAGTGGAACCCTTTGGGGGAACCACGTTTCTCGTGCGCTCACACCCGCGTTGGTTTCCCGACGGACAGGAGGAGGCGATCATCCGCGAGATCGTCGATTGGCTCAAGGAGCACGGTCGGGTGGATACGGTTCGCCTCCGGGACGCCAGTGCCAAGCTGATGGCGTGCAAAGCGGCGATCAAGGCCAACCGCCACCTGCGGCGGGAGGAGATGGAACGATTGCTCGAGGAGTTGGGGGCATGCGCCAATCCGTTCACTTGTCCGCATGGCAGACCGATTCTCGTGCATTTTTCCACCTATGAAATCGAAAAGATGTTTAAGCGGGTGATGTGAGATGTTGGTGACCACGTCTTTTCATCCGCATGCCGGACAAAGGGAAGAGGCGCGGCATCTGGCCCGTCGGCTGGGTGTGCCCTACGTCGACCGGGAGCGTTTTCCCCTGGCGGAGTTGATGGAGCGAAACGGTGCCGATTCCGCAGTGGTGGTGACGCGGGAGGGATGGCACTGGGAAGATCGCGAAGGGCGGCAGTTCTTTTTTCACCCCAACATGTCCGTCCCGCGGATCAAACAACTGCGACAGGGAAACCCCGACCCGTTGGTGACCGTCAGCGGGATGCAACCCGGAGACCGGGTGTTGGACTGCACATTGGGGATGGGAGCAGATGCCGTCGTCTCCGCCTTCGTCACCGGGCAAACCGTGACCGGCTTGGAAAGTCAGCCGGTCATTGCCGAACTGGTGGCCCACGGTCTGAAAACATATCCGGCGAAAAACGAGGAATTGAAAAAGGCGATGCGTTCCATTGAAGTGGTTTGTACCGATTATCGGGAGTTTTTGCCGCAATGTGCGGAGCGCTCATACGATATCATTCTGTTTGATCCCATGTTCCGCGAAACGGTACGCGCATCCAGCGGAGTTCAGCCGCTTCGTCTGCTGGCCAATCTGGACCCGCTGGACCCGGAGACGGTTCGTCACGCGGTTCGGGTGGCCCGCAAGGCGGTTGTGCTGAAAGAGCGGCCGCAAAGCGGCGAGTTTGAACGATTGGGATTCGACATCGTGAAACAATCCGCCCGTTTCGCACTGGGTGTGATCCGGGTCGAAGGAGGGAGGGGATGAAAGAGAAAGCGGATTTGCTCGTCATCGTGGGGCCGACGGCGGTGGGCAAAACGGCGCTCAGCTTGAAGCTGGCCGAGTCGTTTCGCGGAGAGATCATCTCCGGCGATTCGATGCAGGTATACCGGTACATGGACATCGGTACCGCCAAGGCGACGCCGGCCGAACGGGCGCGTGTCCCTCATCATATGATCGACATCGTCGATCCGGACTATCCGTTTTCCGTGGATGAATTCCAGCGGATGGTAAAAGCGAAGATCCGTGAGATCCAGGTCCGCGGAAATCTGCCGATGCTGGTCGGGGGGACGGGATTGTATGTACAATCCGTCACCCACGGGTATCAGCTGCCCGGTGTGAAGGAAGACCCGGCCTTTCGGGAGGAGATGCATCGTTTGGCGGATGAACAGGGCAACGAAGCCCTGCACCGGCGATTGGCGAAGGTGGACCCGGAAACGGCGAAACGCCTGCATCCCAATGACAGACGTCGCATCATCCGTGCGCTGGAGGTATTTCATGCCAAAGGGGTTCCATTTTCCCATTTGCAAAAGCAGGAAGGTTCCCTGTACAATACATTGTGGATTGGCCTGACGATGCCACGGGAGCAGTTGTATGAGCGCATCAACCGGCGCGTGGATCAAATGATGGCCGACGGTTTGGTGGAAGAGGTGAAACGGTTGCGGGCGCTCGGTTACCGGGGTGACCTGACCTCCATGCAGGCGTTGGGATACAAGGAAATTCAGCAGTATCTCGACGGACATTTGACACTGGAGGAAGCAGTCGAGGCGATCAAGCGGGGGACGCGCAAATTTGCCAAACGACAGCTCTCTTGGTTCCGGCGTCTGAAAGAAATCCGTTGGTTTGACGTGACCCGCCCGGGCTTCACGGAAGAAATTCATCAGGTTGTAGCAGGAAAGTTCCCTGGTTACAGCGAATAGAGTAAACTAATGCCAAAACGTACATAGGAGGTACGGACTTTGAAACAATCCATCAACATTCAAGATACGTTTCTCAACCAAATCCGCAAAGAAGCGGTCCCTGTTACCATCTATCTCATAAACGGTTTCCAGCTTCGCGGAGTCGTACGGGGCTTCGATAATTTCACAATCGTGATTGACAGCGACGGTAAACAACAGATGGTCTATAAACACGCGATTTCCACTTTTACGCCGGCACGTCCGGTCTCTTTGCAACAACCGCAAGCCGAAGAGGCCGGTAAAGAAGCATAATACCGCCTCCCACAGAAACAACCGAGCGCACAACCCGCTCGGTTGTTTCATTTTTGTCCTTCACCAAATGCTGGGCTCCTGCGTATATATATGGAGCCGAATCGACCATAAGAGGTGACAAACATGAGCAGGCGGGTCATCACAAGAGAAACCAACCGGATTCAGGTGGTACTGGACTATGACTCGGATCGGGAAGGGTCGTCAGCGGCAACCGTTACCGATGTGATGGCGGATGCGATCGATCAACCGGAACATCTTCCCCTGCGTCGGTGCCTCGATGATTTGGATCGACTGGTAGGACTCAAGCGGGTCAAAGCATTCATCCATGAGATCTACGCTTGGCTGGAAGTGGGACGTCGGCGGATGGCGGCGGGGTTGTCGGCGGAACAGCAAGTGCTTCACATGATTTTCACAGGCAATCCGGGAACCGGAAAGACAACCGTGGCCCGTATCATGAGCCAACTGTTCAAGGAAATGGGTGTATTGGACAAAGGGCATTTGGTTGAAGTGGAACGGGCGGATTTGGTGGGGGAGTATATCGGCCATACGGCACAAAAAACGCGGGAGCATATCAAACAGGCGCTGGGAGGGATTTTGTTCATTGACGAGGCATATTCCCTGGCGCGCGGAGGGGAAAAAGATTTCGGCAAAGAGGCGATTGATACGCTGGTAAAAGCGATGGAGGACCACAAAAACGAATTTGTTCTCATTTTGGCCGGTTATTCAATGGAGATGGACCGGTTTATCCATTCCAACCCCGGTTTGCCGTCCCGGTTCCCGATTCATCTGGATTTCCCCGATTTCACCATCGATGAGCTGGTTGACATCGCGGACCGAATGGCAAAAGAAAGGCAATACCGGCTGTCCAATCCCGCCAAGGAAAAGTTGCGTCGTCATTTGCTCAAGGAGATGCGCTCGACGCACCCGTTCGGCAATGCCCGCTATGTTCGGAATCTGGTGGAACAAGCGATTCGGTTGCAAGCGGTTCGCCTGTTGAACGCACGCTATCCCACTCGGGATGATTTGATGTCCATCCGTGCGGAGGATCTCCGGTTTGCGCAAACTTCTTCCCCCACTTTTTCGTGGTATACTTAACATGGTTGTCAAATTTCCGCAAACCGGGGAGAGAGGATGAGGGACGATCGGAGAGGTCGAATCCAGGGAAAAAGCGATATTGGTCGGTTGCGGGTCCAAACGGGACGAATGGGAGGTCCGTTCCTCCCTGGAGGAGTTGTCCCGTTTGGCCGATACGGCCCGCGCCGAGGTGGTGGCCACTTTTGTCCAATTTCGGGACAAGGTGGATCCGGCCTGGTTCATCGGGCGCGGGAAAGCGGAAGAAATCGCGCGGGAAGCGGAAGAGCAAACGGTTGATCTCGTCGTATTCGACCGGGAGTTGACGCCGGCGCAATTGCACAATCTGGAACGGTTGATCCCCTGCAAGGTGATTGACCGCACCCAGTTGATTCTCGATATATTCGCCATGCGGGCCCGGACAAAAGAAGGGCGTCTGCAGGTGGAACTGGCACAACTGCAATACTTGCTGCCGCGCCTTTCGGGGCGGGGAAGGGAGCTGTCCCGTTTGGGCGGCGGGATCGGCACACGGGGTCCGGGGGAGACCCAACTGGAAACGGACCGACGTCACATCCGACGACGCATCCGCGATATTCGGCGCGAGTTGGAACAGGTGAAAAAACATCGGGCGCTGCATCAGTCCCGACGCCGAAAAAACGAAATTTTGCAGGTGGCGCTTGTCGGGTATACCAATGCGGGGAAATCCACGTTGCTCAACCGGCTGACCGCTTCGGACGTGTTGGCCGAAGACCGTTTGTTCGCCACATTGGACCCGACTTCCCGGGCGTTGCCGTTGCCTTCGGGGGAAACGGTGCTGCTGACGGACACCGTCGGTTTTATCCGGCACCTGCCGCACCAGTTGGTCGCGGCATTTCACTCCACATTGGAGCAGGTAAAAGAGGCCGATTTGCTGTTGCATGTAGTGGATATGAGTCATCCGGAAGCACAGGAACAAATCGAGGTAGTGGAATCGGTTTTGGAGGAGTTGGGAGCGTCTCACTTACCGGTGTTGTTGGTGTTCAACAAAGCAGACCGGGTGGCGGAAGCGCCATTGTTGGCGCCCGGTCGGGATACGATCGCCATCAGCGCATTTTCTGACAGGGACTTGGAACACTTGGTGCGCGCCATCGATGCAAGGCTGTATGAGACGGCCGTCATCGGGCGGGCGGAGATCCCTGCGGAGAAAGGGGATTGGCTGGCTTTGCTCCACAGTCGGGCACAGGTACAGGAAACGGAAATGGACGGTTCATGCCTCAGCATTACCTTTCGCATGCCCAAGCGGCGCTTTGATCGGCTTCCACCTGATTTACTGTCGCAAATTCAAATTCTGTCAATGTAGAAGTGGTGTGGTAGAGTGGACAAGTATTTGAAGCATGCAGAGGTCATCCAAAACTGGGCGCTTCGCGCAGAGGAGAAGATCGCGCGGCGTCTTATGGAAATCGAACGCGTGGTGGAAGAAAACCAATGGCGCGTATTGACCGCTTTCCGTGAGGAAGGCGTCGCCGAATATCATTTGCACGATTCCACCGGATACGGTTACGACGATCTGGGACGCACCGCGCTGGAATCGATATTTGCCAACGTGTTTGGGGCAGAAGCGGCACTCGTCCGCCCGCATATTGTTTCGGGCACACATGCGATTGCCGCTTGCCTGTTTGGTGTGCTCCGGCCGGGTGACGAATTGTTGTACATCACCGGCCAACCGTACGATACATTGCATCAGGTGATCGGCACAGGGCGGGACGGTTCCGGTTCGCTGGCCGACTACGGCATCCATTACCGCTTTGTTCCGTTGTTGCCGGGCGGAGAAGTGGATGAGGAGGGTGTGCGGCGGGCGATCAACGAGCGGACGCGCATGATCGGTATCCAACGGTCTCGCGGATATACGGATCGCCCCTCGTTCACGGTGGAGCAAATAGCCGGCATGGTTCGGTTGGTTCGGTCCCTGGCACCCGATGCTGTGATTTTTGTGGACAATTGTTACGGCGAGTTTGTGGAAACGAAGGAGCCGACGCATGTCGGAGCCGATTTGATCGCCGGATCGCTTATCAAAAACCCCGGTGGCGGCTTGGCCAAATCAGGCGGTTACATTGCCGGGAAAAAAGAGTGGGTGGAGCGTGCCGCCGCCCGATTGGTGGCACCGGGTATTCGAGCGGAAGGCGGTGCCACACACGGGTATTTGCGCGATTACTTCCAAGGGTTGTTTTTGGCGCCGCATGTGGTGGGGGAAGCATTGAAAGGAGCGGTGTTCGCGGCGGCCGTACTGGAGGAGGCAGGCTTTTCGACGGACCCCGGATGGGATTCGCCGCGGACGGACATCATCCAGCAGATCCGATTCGGCAACCCGGAAGCGTTGATCGCGTTTTGCCGGGGCATTCAGGCGGCATCCCCGATTGATGCCCATTTGCGGCCCGAACCGGCGCCGATGCCCGGTTACGATGATCCGGTGATCATGGCTGCGGGCACATTTGTTCAGGGGGCGAGTATCGAGTTGTCCGCCGACGGTCCGCTCCGGCCTCCCTATGTGGGATTCATGCAGGGCGGACTGACGTATGCGCATGTGAAAATCGGGATTTTGACGGCGTTGGATCACATTTTGGATATCAGGAGTGAAGGATAACATGGACACAGTGGGACATGTGTTGGTTTGGGTATTGATCGTCGCTTGTTTTCTGGTCGGCTTCGTCGGACTGTTCATCTCGGTATTGCCGGAGACGGTGGCAGTGGTGGCCGGGTTTGTCCTGTATCATTTTCTGATCGATTCCGATGCGCTGGGTTGGCCGTTTTGGACGGGTGTCATTCTCCTCACTGTCTTCAGCATGTTGATCGATTATATCGCGGGAGGGATTGCCGCCCGGAAATACGGAGCGTCCAAATGGGCGACTTGGGCGGCGATCATCGGAACGATTGTGTTTCCCATTCTGCTCGGTCCCCTGGGATTGATCGGGCTGATCTTCGGCCCGTTTGTGGCGGTGGTGCTGGTCGAACTCTTGCAACGCAAACCGTTCGGCCAGGCGGTACGCGCCGGATTCGGCACATGGGTGGGGATGATCAGTGGCATCTTTTTCAAAGGTTTGATCATGGTGGCGATGATTGTCTGGTTCCTGATCTTGGTGTTTTGAGGAGGCTGAAAGAAGCACTTCCGGGAGTGTGGAAACATGGCCAACATCAGACAGATCGCTGAAATGGCCGGTGTGTCAGTGGCGACGGTATCGCGCGTATTGAACAACCGGCCGTATGTGAGCGAGGAAAAGCGAAAAGCCGTGATGAAAGCTGTCCGGGAGTTGAACTATAAACAAAACATTCATGCCATCCATCTCAAAACGGGAAAGACTCACACAGTCGGTGTGATTCTCCCGTTTGTCAACCATCCCTACTTCGGGGCGATTCTGGAAGGGATTGCAAGTGAAGCGCTGAAGGCGAACCATCGTTTGATCGTGTGTCAAACCAACTATGATCCCGATGAGGAAATCGGGTTGCTGGAATCGCTCAAAATGAAGCAGATGGATGGTGTCATTATTTGTTCCAAAGCTGCGGATTGGGAACGCATCGAAC
Source organism: Polycladomyces zharkentensis (assembly GCF_016938855.1). Taxonomy (NCBI): domain Bacteria; kingdom Bacillati; phylum Bacillota; class Bacilli; order Caryophanales; family Thermoactinomycetaceae; genus Polycladomyces; species Polycladomyces zharkentensis. The sequence continues at coordinate 138,218 of NZ_JAFHAP010000008.1, forward strand.
CGTACGCGGTTCACGGTCCGATCGTTGCTTGTGAAGATACGGGCGACAAGGACATCTCATCGGTATATATCGATCATTACGGCGGTTTTATGACGGGGATGCGGTATCTGATCGAGAAAGGGCACCGTCGCATCGGTTATTGTATCGGGCGCGGACACAGCTTCAACAGTCGAAACCGAAAACGGGCCTTTCGGGACGCGTTGGAACAAATCGGTGAGATCCCCCGCAGGGAGTGGATGTTTGAGCAGTGTTTGACCATCGAAGACGGGGTGCGGGTTGTGCATGATTTGTCCAAAATGGAGGAGCGCCCTTCGGCGTTGTTGGTTTCATCTGATCTGGTGGCCGCGGGCATCATCATGGAGGCCCGCCGCCGGGGCTGGCGAATCCCGGGAGATTTGGCGGTGATGGGATTTGACAATCTTCCGATCGCACAAGTATTGGATTTGTCTACGATCGAACACCCTGGACGCCGAATGGGCGAGTGCGCTTTTCGCCTGTTGCTGTCCGGAATCGGGAAAGAACGGCCGGAACCGGAGCGCATCGAACTTCCCTACCGGTTGATCGAGCGGGGAACGGTATGAGATGAGATGCCGACAAAAAAAGCCGTTACCGTGTCGGATTATGTCCGGCTGGTAACGGCTTTTGTATCGTAACGGTTCGCAAGGCTTGTCCTTTGATTTGGCGAGTCGTTCACGCCGCTTGCTTCACTTCTTCCCAATAGGCTTCCGCTTGTTTATCATTGTACTGTTTCTCCCATTTGGACATCACGATGGCCGCCAGCGAGTTGCCGCAGACGTTGACTGCCGTCCGGGCCATGTCCATCAAACGATCAACACCGGCGATGAAGGCCAATCCTTCCACCGGCAATCCCATCGCACCCAGCGTAGCCAGGAGTACGACGAAGGAGACGCCCGGTACGCCGGCGATCCCTTTGGAGGTGACCATCAGCGTCAAGAGCAAGGTAATTTGTTCTCCCACCGACAGATCGATGCCATACATTTGCGCGATAAAGATGGCCGCAATCGCCTGATACAGCGTGGAGCCGTCCAGGTTGAACGAATAGCCGGTCGGGATGACGAAGGATGTGATGGCTTTCGGACAGCCGAATTTCTCCATCTTCTCCATCAGCTTCGGCAATACCGTTTCCGAGCTGGCGGTGGAATAGGCCAAGATCAGCTCATCCTTCAGAATGCGGATGATCCGGAAGATGCTCGTACCGACGATTTTGGCTGTCACGCCCAGCACGACCAAAACGAAGAAAATCATCGATGCGTACACGAGCAACACCAATTTGCTCAGCGGTATCAACGAATCCACGCCGAATTTGGAGACGGTAACCCCGATCAGGGCAAACACGCCGAACGGCGCAAATTTCATGACCTGGTTGGTCACGTAGAACATCGCTTCAGCAGTTCCCTGGAAGAACCTCAACACCGGTTTTCCTTTGTCTCCGATGGCCGCCACACCCAATCCGAACAGTACGGAAAAGAAAATGATGGACAGCATGTGGCCTTCCGCCAGGGAGGTAAACAGGTTTTCCGGTACGATGTTGACGAAAGTATCGGCAAAGCCGTGATCTTCCACTTCTTTGGTAGTATCCACATATTTTTGGATATCTTCCTTATGCAGCGATTTCATGTCCACGCCGGCGCCGGGCTGGAACACATTTGCAGCGAGCAGTCCGATGATCAGCGCGACAGTGGTGATGATTTCGAAATACAAGAGCGTTTTCCCGCCCAATTTTCCTAATTTTTTAATGTCTCCGACACCTGCGACGCCAACGACCAAGCTGGAGATGACGATCGGGATCACGATCATTTTGATCAGCCGAATGAAGATATCGCCGATCGGTTTCAGATATTGTTCGACGGCAGGGTTGCCATAAAAAACGGCGCCTACCGTTATACCCAAAATCAATCCGATCAAGATTTGCCACGCGAGTCCCAATTTCCCTTTTGCCATATTCTCACCCTCCCGTTTGTCGACATGGTTGTGCTTCTTGGGTCAAAAAATGTTGCACACAATACAACATATTAGATCAATTTCAGCTTTCAATCAAGCGAGGGGCCTTCATTCCCCCTTCCATACAGGTACTGGCATGTGATAAGGTGGGATTACAAGGCAGGAGAACGCTCCGAACAAAAAAGCGATCCGTTGATTTATGTCATTTTTTCTAACACCCATTGACAAATGAAATTGACACGAATACAATAGCAGTAAAGTCAAGCAAGAGAGGAGGCGCCCACATGCGAGATGAGATCCGTAGGAACATGCCTTTGTTTCCCATGGGCATCGTGACAAAATTGACGGAACTCACTCCGCGGCAGGTGCGCTACTACGAGCAACAAGGTTTGATCCGACCCGCTCGGACAAAAGGAAATCAACGCCTGTTTTCCTTCAATGACGTAGATCGCCTGTTGCAAATCAAAAGCTTGATGGAAAAAGGCGTGAACGTGGCCGGCGTCAAGGAAGTGTTATTGAAACAGGCGGCGGAATCGGCACAGCCATCCAAAGAGAAACGTCGTCACGACATCACGGATGCCGAATTGCGCAAATTGTTGAAACGGCAACTGTCTGAGTTGCGTCCGGGTCAAGCGCATTTGATCCAAGGAGAACTTTCCCGGTTTTTCCACTGATGCGATCAAGCCATCTGGCTTACCATAAACACACCAGAAAAAGGAGCGTTCTCTATGCCTCGATTCACACGTGAAGACATTTTGAAGTCTGTAGAAGAGAACAACGTCCAGTATATCCGTCTTCAGTTCACGGATCTGTTGGGCACGATCAAAAACGTGGAAATCCCGCGCAGTCAGCTGGAAAAAGCGCTGGACAACAAAATGATGTTTGACGGTTCTTCGATTGAAGGGTTTGTGCGGATTGAAGAATCCGATATGTACCTGTATCCGGATCTGGACACGTGGGTGATTTATCCGTGGAGCTCGGGGTCTGAAGGGAAAGTGGCCGGACTCATTTGTGATATTTATCTGCCGGATGGCAATCCGTTCCCGGGAGACCCGCGCGGCATCCTGAAAAAAGTGCTGAGAGAAGCCGAAGAAATGGGCTTCACTTCGTTCAACGTCGGTCCGGAACCGGAGTTCTTCCTCTTCAAAACCAACGAAAAAGGCGAACCGACGATGGATCTGAATGATAACGGCGGTTATTTCGACTTGGCCCCCCTGGATCTGGGCGAAAACTGCCGTCGTGACATCGTCGTGACGCTGGACAAGATGGGCTTCGAAGTGGAAGCTTCCCACCACGAAGTGGCACCCGGTCAACATGAGATAGACTTCAAATACGCCAACGCGGTGCGGGCGGCCGACAATATTCAGATCTTCAAACTGGTGGTGAAAAACATCGCCCGCCGTTACGGTCTGCATGCAACCTTTATGCCGAAACCGCTGTTTGGTGTGAACGGTTCCGGTATGCACTGCCACCAATCCCTGTTCCGGGGCAATGAAAACGCCTTTTACGATGAAAACGACGAGCTGGGTCTGAGCGAAACCGCACGTTATTTCCTGGCCGGTATTTTGAAACACGCCCGTGCCTTTGCGGCGATCACCAACCCGTTGGTCAACTCTTACAAACGGTTGGTGCCGGGGTATGAAGCTCCTTGCTACGTGGCTTGGTCTCCGAAAAACCGCAGTCCGTTGGTGCGCGTACCGGCTTCCCGCGGTTTGAGCACCCGGATCGAAGTGCGCAACCCGGACCCGTCCGCCAACCCGTATCTGGCTTTGGCGGTCATGCTGAAAGCCGGTCTGGACGGTATCAAAAACAAATTGCCGCTTCCGCCGCAAACAGACCGCAATATTTACGTCATGGACGAAGAAGAACGTCGGGAAGCGGGCATCGAATCCTTGCCGGCCACGCTGAAAGAAGCGTTGGAAGAGCTGAAAAAAGATCCGGTTATCTGCGATGCGCTCGGCGAACATGCCTTGGCCCACTTCATCGAAGCCAAAGAAATCGAGTGGGATATGTTCCGCACGCAAGTTCATCCTTGGGAGCGCGAACAATACCTGTCTCTGTACTGAGCCGACAAAAAAGGCACCTCCTGCGACCGTGCAGGGGGTGCCTTTTTTTGATGAACTTTATCCGAAAAAACTAGACATCGGGAAGGAGTTCGATTAGGATTAATAGTGTGACCATTTACTGATAATGATTTTCAAATTCATCGTATGCGTGCAGGGGTTGACGCGCAATCCGCTGACGCTGTTCAGCGTGTTGGGCGTTTCCTCCTGCACCAGCTTAAATGGACGGACATCGAGGATTCCCTGATGGATTGAGGAGGGTGTAAACATGAACGAAACACATTTCTGTGTCCGGGATCTGTCGTTGGCGTACGGAAAAAAACGAATCATTGAAACACTCAACATCGACATCCCCATCGGTCACATCACGGCGCTGATCGGTCGCAACGGTTCCGGCAAATCGACCCTGCTCAAGGCGATGGCACGGCTGATTCAACCGCAGGGAGGGGCCGTCTATCTCGATGGCAAAGCGATTCATGAGATGCCGACGCGGGAAGTGTCCCGTCGTCTCGCCATCTTGCCGCAACATACCCAATCTCCCGAAGGGATGACAGTGGAAGAGCTGGTATGGCACGGACGATTTCCACATCAGTCAGTTTGGGGAGGCAGGCGCAAGGAAGACCGTCAAATCGTCCAATGGGCGATGGAGATGACGGGTGTGGCGGAATGGGCTGACCGTCCGCTCTCCTCTCTGTCCGGAGGCCAGCGGCAACGGGCGTGGATCGCCATGGCACTCGCGCAAAAAACGCCGCTGTTGTTGTTGGATGAACCGACGACGTATCTGGATTTGGCCTATCAGATTGATTTGCTGGATCTGTTGAAACGGTTGAATGAAACGGAAGGAATCACTGTCGTCATGGTTCTGCATGATATCAACCAGGCGGCACGCTATGCCCATCGACTGATCGCGCTTCAAGACGGCAAGGTGGTCGCACAGGGTACACCGTCATCCGTGATCACCCCGCAAACCATTGAATCCGTCTTTGGCATTCAGGCCAAAGTGATTGCCGACCCCGTGACGGGTCACCCGATGTGTATCCCTCTCACTACCGCGACCAGAGAGGATACGCAACAACCCATGGCACTGGGGCAATAGAAGGCGGACTGAAAAATAAGCCGGAGGGTTGGAGAACATGGGGTGAGCGGGATGACTCGTGATGAACGAAATCCCTGCTGGCGCCACCGAAAACGGTGAAAACGCTGTTGGTGCTGCACCCGTTTTCGGGGGACAGGTATCGGCGTTGATCGATGAAGCGCTGCCATGACAGCGATGAGACATTGCAAACAACCGGTAGTAACTCGTCGATCGACTCGGTGGATTTCACAAGCCCGGCGCGTTTGGGTGACATTTGACCATGGAATCATTTGTCACCTGGACGGGAAACGCTTTGATGGAAGTGTATGGTGGAAGTCGTTTCGAAGATTCGTGACCGGTGAGAAGAATCTGACCACCACTTCGTTCATTACCGGCGGTGATCGACAAAAGCAAGCCCATGGCGATTCACGCCTGTCATACCGGAAACAGACAAAGAAAAGCGTCCTCATCAAAGCCGCGATTCATCGCCAACAACGATTGAGTGAAAAAATCCGCTGCGAAAGATGCGCAGCGTTTTTTTACGATTAAAATAATATAAACAAGTTTGCTGCACAAACCATATGTATACTCCTGCCCATCATGCTAGCCGTCACGACGCCAAGAAAACCGACGGGTTACGCGATGTTTCCCGGTTTTTGCCGAACGGTGAACCGGTTTCATTGACTGCCCCGATTTGATGGTTGTATAATGAACGAAGTCGATGAAATGATGGAGGTTGGCGAATGGTGTTAACCATGATTCGGGATATCGCCGCCCATGTTGGAAAAGAAGTGAAGTTGGGCGGATGGCTTTATAATAAACGATCCAGCGGTAAGATTCAGTTTCTGCAGATTCGTGACGGTTCCGGCGTGATTCAAGGCGTTTTGGTAAAAAGTCAAGTCTCCCCGGAAGTGTGGGAGAAGGCGAACCGGTTGACACAAGAGAGTTCCTTGTATGTGCAGGGCACGGTTCGCAAGGACGACCGGGCTCCCAGCGGATACGAGTTGGACGTGACTGACGTCGACATCATCCAGGTGGCGGACGAATATCCGATCTCACTGAAAGAACACGGAGTCGAATTCCTGATGGACCATCGCCATCTGTGGATTCGCACTCCGCGGCAACAAGCGATTCTGCGGATTCGTGCGGAAATCATCCGCGCGATTCAGGACTATCTGAACCACAACGGGTTTACGCTGGTGGACCCGCCGATCTTAACACCGTCTTCCTGTGAAGGAACGACAACGCTCTTTCACACCAAATATTTCGATGAAGATGCCTATTTGACGCAGAGTGGGCAGCTGTATTTGGAAGCGGCCGCGATGGCGCTGGGACGGGTGTATTCATTCGGTCCGGCGTTCCGTGCGGAAAAATCCAAAACACGGCGCCACCTGATTGAGTTTTGGATGATCGAACCGGAAATGGCGTTCGTCGACCACGAAGGGAACATGAAGATCCAGGAGGAATTGGTATCCCACGTGGTACAGCACGTCCTGAACCAATGTCGGCGGGAACTGGAAACCATCGGTCGCGACATCGCGCCTTTGGAAAGGGTGAAACCGCCTTTTCCGAGGATTACTTATGATGAAGCGGTGGAATTGTTAAAGAAGGAAGGATTTGAGTTTGAGTGGGGCGAAGATTTCGGAGCACCCCATGAAACCAAAATCGCCGAGAGTTTCGATCGCCCGGTGTTCATCACCCACTATCCCACGGAGATCAAGGCATTTTACATGAAACCCGATCCCAACCGGCCGGAAGTCGTGCTGGGAGCGGATTTGATCGCACCGGAAGGCTATGGGGAAATCATCGGAGGCAGTCAACGGATCGACGATCCCCAACTGCTGGAACAGCGATTCCAAGAACACAACTTGCCGCGTGAGGCGTACCAATGGTACATGGATCTTCGTAAATACGGCACCGTCCCGCATTCCGGATTCGGTCTGGGATTGGAACGGACGGTAGCCTGGATTTGCGGTTTGGATCATGTTCGTGAAACGATTCCGTTCCCGCGGATGTTGAACCGATTGTATCCGTAAATAACGAGAAATGGCGGTCTGTTGGGCCGCCATTTCGTTTCCCCGGCAGTAACTTGATGAGAGGTGGAAGAAACATGGATCGAAAGCGGTCGCCGCACACCGCGCTCGTCCAGATGTTGCAGGAAGGGTCCATTTCTTTACCGGTCGTGTTGTTCACCCAGTACAAACGGTTGGGCCTTTCCGAAGGGGAAGTGATGCTGCTCATTCACATCATGTTGTATCAGGAAAAGGAAGGGAAGTCCTTCCCGACGGTAAGCGAGCTGGAAGAGCGGATGAGTGTGTCGGCGGACCAAGTCGTTCGGTGGCTCCAATCCCTGGTACGCGGTGGCTTTTTGTCCATAGACGAAGAAGTGACGGAGAACGGAATTCACAGTGAACGGTATTCCACCAGACCACTGTTGCAACAATTGGCCGCCGCTTATTTGGAAGGCGAGGTCCCCGATATGACGGAAGAGGAGGGAGAGGAAGACGTTTACGGACGACTGTTTCAAACGTTTGAGCAAGAGTTCGGGCGTCCGTTGTCGCCGATGGAGTGTGAAACATTGTCCCATTGGATTGACCAGGATGGTTATTCCACCGAGCTGATCCTGGCGGCTCTGCGGGAGGCGGTTTTCAGCAACAAATTGAATTTCCGTTACATTGACCGTATATTGTTGGAGTGGCAACGCAACCGGATTCAAACGCCCGAAGAAGCAATCGAGTATGCCAAAAAGTTTCACCAAAAGGGCGTGCTGTACCAATCAACGCCTCACCAGAAAAAGGACGGGTTTTCGTTTTACAACTGGGTAAACCAGAATTAACCTCAAAATAGACAGAAGCCATGCGGCTTTTGTCTATTTTGTTTTTTATAGACGAATGTTTACGTTCCTTTTGCCCCTTCGGCATACACATATAGGGACAGGAGGGGAGCGGGATGACATATGACGTAGGTATTTTGGTAAATCGGTACATTTTTCGTCAATGCCTTTTGGGTAAATCCCCCTATGAGTCTTTCGCCCTGTATGACCGGTTTGCCAGGCGCGAAGGGCTGCGTGCCGTATTTTTCTCTCTGGAGGATATCGCATTTGATGACTTGTCGGTGCGCGCACATATCTGGAAGGGACCGGGTAACTATCAAATTCGTCGGATTCCCCTGCCAACGGTGATTCATAATCGTGTGCGGCCCACATCACGCGAGGCACAGGGACGCTTATTCCGCTTGCGTACCCTGCCTTTCACGCAACTCTTCAATGCTAACAACCGAATGAATAAATGGTTCATGTACGACTGTCTGAAACATGACTCCGAACTGGTTCAGCATTTGCCTGAAACGGCCAGACTGACTCCAGAAACCGCGATATCGTTTTTGAAAAAGCACGGTTCCGTCTATATCAAACCGACCAACAAAAGTTTGGGGATCGGTTTGGTACGATTGGATCCGTTGAGGGATGAGGAAATCTGGGTGGCGTCCACTCCTTACCGATTCAGAAGGACGTTGTATTCAATACCTGAGCTGAAGGCGTTTATCAGCAGACTTGGCCGGAAAGGGGAAACCATCGTGCAGCAGCCGGTTTCACTTTCCCGTATAGGCGAGCGACCCATCGATCTGCGGGTGGCCGTTCAACGCGATCGGCAAGGAAAGTGGCAAGTATCGGGGATCGTCGCACGTGTGGGTCCTGAACACGGTATCGCGACCAATGTGGCTGTGGGTGGCCGGGCGGTACCGCTCAAGTCAGTTTATTCCCAATTCGAAGGGTTGTGCCCGCTTCCCAGGTTGAAAGAGCAAATCGAACGGATCGTGTTACAAGCGGCGGAACGATTGTCAGAAAAGATACCGGGAATGGCCGATCTCGGTTTTGATGTGGGTGTGGATCAAAAGGGACATTTGTGGATCATCGAGGTGAATGGCCGCGATTTGCGCATTACGTTTCGCCAAGCCCAGGAATGGGGACAATGGCATGAAACGTTTGCCAAACCCATGGAATATGCCGGTTGGCTGTTGCGACAGCAGCCGCATATACAACCGCCCAAACCGACGGTAGCATGGTTGACACCCGGCTCCCTCCCGGTGACACCCGATGGAGGCGGATCGGTGGAGACATGTGTACGCGAAATATTGCCGCATTTGGCCGAGACACATCAAGTGTACCTGATTGGAAAAAACATCCAAACGGAACACGCATTGTGCGTTCCATGTCGAGCCGACCATTCGCAATGTTATCTCAAGGAAGCGATTGGTCATCTGAGACGCTTACGCCCGCAGTTGATTCACATCGATAACCGTCCGGCGTATGTCCGACAGGTCCGGTCGGCATGTCCGGATGCCCGCATTACGTTGTATCTTCATTCGGAGACGTATGCGACACCGCCGATGATGGACAAAAATTCATTGCGAAAGAGTATCCGGTTGGCAGACCGGGTGATGACGAACAGCCGCTTCATGGCCCAATGGTTGTACCGGCTATTTCCACGAATGGCAGACAAGGTGACAGTTGTGCCGCTGGGCGTCAATCTGGAGAGATTCCCTCCCATCGGCGACCCTGATGTACTGCGCCAACGCATCGAGCTCCGAAAAACCATGGGTCTGGAAGAGAAAAAGGTGATTTTATATGTTGGCAGGGTCATCGAACAAAAGGGACTGGCATTTTTACTCCGCGCCTTACCGATCATTCGACAAAAACATCCGGATACTGCATTGGTGATTGTCGGCAGCAGTCGCTACGGCCGTCATGTGGAAACACCTTATGCAAAAGAAATTCAGGAACAGATCCGCTCATTGAAAGAGGACGTTCATTGGATTCCCCACGTCCCGCATACGGAAGTGCCGCGATATTATCAGATGGCCGATGTATTGGTAACCCCGTCCATCGGACCGGAAGCGTTTTGTTTGGTCAATGTGGAAGGGATGGCAACCGGTTTGCCTGTCGTATCGGTAAAAACGGGAGGTATTTCGGAGGTGGTGGAGGACGGCGTATCCGGTATTCTCGTTACCAAAAATTATCTGGCCAAACGTTTGGCCCGGGCTTGCATCGATTTGTTCGATCACCCGCACAAGATGGAGCAATTGAGCCAGGCCGCCCGAAAGCGTGTGGAGGACCACTATCGATGGGAATTGGTGGCCGAGCGCTTCCAAACCGTTTTCCAACAACTCATGCAAACGACCATCGATGCAACCGGTTGACCGGATTCATGTCAACAAAGTTGCTATTATGCGTGTGATGAGGTCGTGGCCGCCGTGACGCGACCGCAAGTGGCGGGTACGGACGAAGGAGAAAGCGAAGCGGAGTCGGCTGTGACAAGTGCAATCGGTGCGCTGATTGCAACAAGGTGCCGCGATCTCTGTAATTCAACTGGAACGGATTTGGGTAGTATGGAGTTGAGAAGTGCGAAAAACACTGCTTTGACGGGAAATTTGGACCCACTACCCGAAATTTCGGGAGGTTCAATTTCCCCGATAATCCTCTCCACATTGTGGAGGGGATTTTTTGGTCGTTCGAATGTAAGAAAAATTGACATAAAAGTATTGATCTCTGCCCCTGTTCGTGTTAATATACATAATCAAAGAAAGGTTATGTCAGGAAAATTAACACAAGGGGTGGGCGAACATGTCGGTACCTTTGTTGTTGGATACAGTGTGGGTGTTGTTGGCTGCACTTTTGGTTATTTTCATGCAAGTCGGATTCGCGCTGTTGGAGGCAGGCTCCGCTCATTTGAAACATGCGGGGCATATCGCCAGCAAACAATTGATCAGTTTTGCCACGGCTTCATTGTTTTTCTGGGCTTTTGGCTATGCAGTGACATTCGGGGCCGGAAATGAGTGGTTCGGCACGAGCGGTTGGTTCCTGTCGCTGCCTGATGAGAAAGGAAAGATCCCCGTGGAGGTTCTTTACCTGTTCCAGCTTTCTTTCGCTGCGGTGTCACTCGCAATCGCATGGGGAGGATTTGCCGAGCGGGCGAAATTGATCGTATATCTCTTGTTCGGTGCACTTTATACCTCCGTCGTTTATCCGGTGGTTGGGCACTGGATTTGGGGCGGCGGTTGGTTGAGCGAGCTCGGGGCACAAGATTTCGCCGGTTCGACGGTGGTGCACCTGCAAGGCGGGATCGCTGCACTGATCGCCACGCTGTTGCTCAAACCGCGGATCGGCAAATACGGGCCGGACGGTAATCCCAAAACGATGCAGGGACACAATCCCGTTTTCATCACAGTGGGTGCGATGATCATCTGGCTGGGTTGGTTCGGTTTCAACGCGGGGAGCACACTGGGAACGAAAGACGGATTTTTCGGATATGTGGCGTTGACGACCAACCTGGCGGCTGCGGCGGGGGTTTTGAGCGCTTGGCTCGCAGTTTATGCGATGACCAAAAAAGCGGATATTCCGTCTATCGCCAACGGTGCGTTGGCGGCATTGGTGGCCATCACGGCGGCATGTGCGTTTGTTGAGCCATGGGCGGCTGTGGTGATCGGGGCCGTCGCGGGTGCGATGAGTGTCTGGACGGCGGTTGCGATTGAGCGGATGGGGGTCGACGATCCGATCGGAGCATTTTCCGTGCACGGTTTGGCTGGAATCTGGGGCACGCTTTCCACCGGTTTCTTCGCTGCACCACATTTGGTGGAGTACACCGGCATTGGACGTCCGGGATTGTTTTACGGCGGCGGATGGACCCAATTGGGTGTGCAAGCACTGAGCGTGTTGGTGGCGGCGGTGTACGTGGCTGTGGTTTCCTGGGCGATTCTGTGGGTCATGGATCAACTGTTCGGTCTGCGCATCAGCAAAGAAGAGGAAATCAAAGGTCTGGACCGGAGCGAACATGGCATTGAGCCTGAAGCCGTACCGCAAGAAGCATCCGCTGCGGGTAAACCTGCAACGGCTCTCCGGGCTTCTGCAGCCGGGGAGGCGATTTGATCACCGGAGTGTGTCTGGTGAATATTGTCCACACCAGGTTCGCTTCACCTTCGCCCTGCCGGGAAGCGGATGATGCTTGCTCCGACCCGGAGCGCGGGTCGCGGGCAAAGTACGCTTCGCTAAGAAAAAGTTGCCCGCGATTTCATCCCTGCGATCCCGGTCTTCGCTCGGCCGGGCTTGGTTGGTCGCTCACCTGGGAAAACATTTGCTCCCTCGCGGATTTACAGAAAAAGCCGTCTGAAAGCCCACGGCGACCATAGGAAGTACCCTAGGGGTATTTGAATCGTGGGATGAAAGGCGGAGTTGCTCGGTATCCCCTTTTGGGGATGGTAAGAGCAACCAATTTGTTGTATAATCGAACGTATGAGCGGTGCTCATCCACTGGTAGTGGGCATGTTCCTGTGTACGTCATGGTATGAGGTTCCAGTGGCGAACAAATCTCTCCCACTGGGTAAAACCATGAGAGTGAGGCAAAAAGAACTAGCGTACTGGTAATACCACGGGCACTTCCGTTGGTCGCAGGTACGCCGCCCATGTGGGTACATGTGCCCGGTGGCGCAGAACCATATGGGACGGGGTGATGACACCCCCCTAGCTTGAGGGTTGCCCGAAACAGAAATGGACTGAGGGCGCTAACCACTCAAGAATCCCACGGCGACCATAGGGAGTGCCTGTGGTACTTTAGCCGTGTGGAGTGTCAACAGACACGCTCTCATACAAAAATTCAGAGGTCACCACATCACAGGCACAAACAACCGGCATCCTGTACGTCAAAGAATCAGGTGCCGGTTGTCCCTTTCAAGCCCGACTCATTTTGTTTTCAGGATGCGAGCGATTGGAGGGGGTACTGCATACGGACCCGGGTACCTTTCATTTTTTCGTCAGTGATTTTGCCTCAAGTGTTACCTTGATTACTTTTTCCAAGGTACTGCCGCATCCTGACTCCACAACTGCCACATAGGCTCCTTCCACCAATGGAGCGTCTGCGATATGAACCTTTGTGATGTGATCTTCCGCCAGTTGTTCCAACGCCAATTCGGTATTGATGAGCGCGCTGCCGAGGTCAAAGAAGACAATAACGCCTTTATCGGAATAAACAGACTTGATGGCGTTTTGTATCTGATCTACACTTGTACCAATTTCCCCCTCATCCGTCCCCCCTGCCAAGGCGATCGGAACATGAGGATTCACCTGGGAAAGCAGTTGTTTTAAGCCTTTGACCAACTCATGACTGTGTGAAACAAGAACAACACCCACATATTCCACTATTTCATATCTCCTTTTTCGTCCTCGGTCAGTTTTCAGGAAGGATTGAGCACAGGGTTTCAAATAATAGGTAAGAGGAAACGGCGCCAGGGTCCAAATGTCCGATTGATCTTTTCCCCAAAAAGGAAGCACGCCCTTTCTTGGCTTCCAATCCCTTCGTGTTTTCCATTTGTTCTCTTGCATAGGAAATCAATTTTCGTATATTGAGCGTGTTTCCGCTTTGTTGGATATACTTGGTGACCGGTTCCCAAACATCCAGCATGGTTTTGTCGCCAACCTGCGATTTCCCCCTCAGCTTGATGCCGTTGACGGATTCTTGCAAGGCTTGGCCCAGTTCACTGATTGTGATCCCCTGTTTTCCTTTCAATACCTGCCCCGCTTTGATGAAAGCAGTCCCATATAACGGACCGGAAGCGCCTCCAACTTTTGAAACAAGCGTCATTCCAATATCTTGAAACAACTTCCCGATATCGTCATAGGCAGTCTGATGTATTTTATTGATTACCTCTTTGAAACCTCTGGTCATGTTGATTCCGTGATCCCCGTCGCCGATCGCTTGATCAAGCTGTGTAAGATATTCCTTCTGCTTGTCTATTTGGGCATTCAATGCTTCCATCCATTTGATGATGTGCTCAGATTGAATCAACACGTGTGTACCCCCTCGTTATTTCTTCCAAGCGATCGTATCCGCAGGTGCTTCCAACAGCTCAATCAGTTGATCATCCAGTTTTAGGAGTGTGATAGAACATCCAGCCATTTCAATCGCTGTCATATATTCACCCACATAAGTATCGTAAACGGAGATATTCCTGTTTTTTAAGATTTGAGAAACTTTTTTATTCAGAATGTATAGTTCCATCAACGGGGTTCCTCCAAGACCGTTGATCATGACCGCTACTTGATCGCCGGAGATTAATTTCATATCGTCGAGTATACGGGATAACAAGATTTCTGCGATCTCATCGGCTGTAGCTACGGCGGTTCGGTGAGTACCAGGTTCCCCATGAATTCCGATGCCAATTTCCATTTCCGTTTCACCAATTTCAAAACTGGGTTTTCCGGCGGCGGGAACGGTACAAGGAGTGAATGCGACGCCCATGCTTCGAACGTGCTGAATCACCTTGTTCGCCACCTGTTCCACTTCTTTCAGAGAAGCACCTTTTTCGGCAAGTGCTCCGGCTATTTTGTGAACAAAAACCGTTCCTGCTATTCCCCTGCGTCCCGTTGTATATGTACTGTTCTCAACGGCAACATCATCATTGACAATGACTTTGGCAACCTGAATCCCTTCAGCCTCTGCCAGCTCAGCAGCCATCTCAAAATTCATCAGATCCCCGGAGTAGTTTTTGATGATTAACAGCACCCCGTTGCCGGTATCAACGGCTTTGATGGCTTCAAGAATCTGATCCGGTGTCGGGGAAGTAAAGACTTCTCCTGCTACGGCTGCATCGAGCATCCCCGCTCCAACATATCCGGCATGAGACGGTTCATGTCCGCTTCCGCCCCCGCTGACCAAAGCAACCTTTCCTTGAGACGGAGCATGAGCGCGAATTAAAACATTGGTTCCCGGCAGGTTTTTCAGTTTGTCGGGATGGGCGAAAACCATACCGTCAATCATGTCGCGTACCACTTGTTCAGGGTTGTTGATCAACTTCTTCAAGAGAATCAATCCTTTCTTCCTTATTTCATAATTTACAAAAAAATTTACCGATAAACAAGCGCGCGATTTCCACGGTCTTCATGTAAAATGGAGGTAGCAAGTAGGTTGATCATCTCTTTGGTGTCCGGTATTCCCTTCACTGTTTCTGATGCAGAAACACTATTGAAAAAATAATTATTTTTCAATATATTATTATATCATACAACATTTTAAGATCAACGATTCCTTATGCCGGCTTTTCAAACGGATGATATTGCAAATCCATACAGAAGTTGTACGGAAAGGAGGGATGGGGCGGATTCCCACAACGAAAACCGTGGGTTTTTCCACCGCCCGTACTTTCCATGAAAATCAATCAAAACTGGAAGATTCAATGGTTTGAACCGGGACAGGCCAATGAGCTTGAGGTCGCAGATCCCGATTACATCGATCACTTCTGGATTTCCGCCAAGGTCCCCGGGGATGTTCATTCGACGCTCATCGAGAAAAAGATCATTGACGATCCTTTCGTCGGTCATAACGATATAAAATGTCGCTGGGTCGAAGAGAAAGTTTGGTGGTACCGCACCGAATTTGATTTTGACGAGAAGATCAAACCGGAGGAGCGCCTGTATCTGATTTTTGAGGGTCTCGATACGTTTGCGACGATCTATTTGAACGGGATCGAACTGGGGAGCACGGAAAACATGTTCATCGCCCATACGTTCGACGTGACGCGGGAAATCCGCGGGGGGCGCAACGTGCTGGCCGTCAAATTCGATCCCGTTTCCCTTCGCGTGAAAGGGAAACGACAGGATTTTTGGTCCGGCTTCAGCAAGGAACGGATCTGGGTAAGGAAAGCGCAGATGAACTTCGGCTGGGATTGGGGACCGCGTCTCGTGACAGTCGGCATTTGGCAAGACGTACGCCTGGAGAAGAAACGTTTCGCCAAGCTGGAAAGCGTGTTTGCGCGCACACTGGCGATCGGGGAAAACAAAGCCACTGTCGCCATCGATGTGGAAGTGGATGATTTTGGACAAAACGCCAACGGGATCGGTTCCGCTGCATTCCTTCCCACTTCGCACGACACGTTTGAGGTGGAGGTGAGCCTGACTTGCGACGATTGCCGGGGCGAACATGAAGGGGGACAAAATGAACGTGTTGTACAAAGAACCCATTTAAACGGAACATCTGCTCACCTGATCCTCGAGGTGAAAGAGCCCAGACTGTGGTGGACACACGATCTGGGAACACCCCATCTCTACCGCTTGGAAGTAACATTGTTCAAGGACGGCGAAGCGATCGACCGATATGAGCAAGATTTCGGCATTCGCATGCTCGAGGTGCGGCGTACCGACGAGAAAGGAAACGCCCGGTTTACGTTCGTTTTGAACGGTGTGGAACTGTTTGCCAAAGGTGCGAACTGGATCCCGGTGGACAGTTTTATCGGTGCGGCACCCGATTCCCGGTACGTTCATTTGATCCGGCTTGCGCGTGAGGCGAATATGAACATGTTGCGCGTGTGGGGCGGCGGGATCTATGAAAAAGATGTCTTTTATCGGGAGTGTGACCGGCAAGGAATCCTCGTTTGGCAGGACTTTATGTTCGCCTGCGCGTTGTATCCCGATTTTAACCGCAATTTCATGGCCAACGTGCGCGAAGAGATTGCCCGGGTGGTCAAGCGGTTACGTAACTACGCCTGCGTCGCTCTCTGGTGCGGCAACAACGAGAATGACTGGATCTACGAACAGATGAAGGCGTCGGGGGAAATCACCACCCCGTTCTACGGGGAAAAAATTTATCACGAGCTGATCCCGCAAATGTTGGCGGAACTCGATCCCACGCGCCTGTACTGGCCCAGCTCCCCTTATGGCGGAAACGACCACAATTCCGCGGAGGAAGGGGATCGCCACAATTGGCAAGTGTGGCACGGCAAGGTTGAGCCGCGCAAGTTCGGGGAAATACCGCGCGTCGATTACAGCGTGGAAGGCGTGTCTTTCAAGAACTTCAAAAAAGATACGGCGAAATTCGTCAGTGAATTCGGCATGCACGCCGCAGCGAACCGCTATACGTTGGAACGCAATATTCCTCAAGGGAAGTTTTTCTGGGGAAGCGACGAGTTGGCATATCGCAACAAAGATGATCATCACCAGAAAGGAATCCTGTTGATGGAAGGGTACACCGGCGTACCCCGCAACCTCGAAGAGTACTTGAATTTTTCCATGTTAACGCAGGGGGAGGGATTGAAATACGGGATTGAACATTACCGAAGGCACAAACCTTCAACCAGCGGCGCATTGTTCTGGCAACTGAACGATTGCTGGCCGGGGACGAGCTGGTCTGTTATCGACTATTATCTGCTGCCGAAGGCGGGTTACTACTATGCGAAAAAATGCTTCCATCCCGTGCTGTATACTTTGGATCACGAGTCGGGGGAAGCGTTGCATGTGTGGGTCGTCAACGATCGGTTGGAAGATTTGCAGGATACCGTTTCGTTGCACGTGTACGACTTTGACGGAAAGCCGGTATTTTCCCGGGAGATGGCGGTTCAGGTTTCTGCTAACGTTTCTGTGCGGGTTGCCCGGTTTACGGAGGAAGAAATGTTACAAGGTCATCCCGCGAACCGGGTGGTCGTTTGTTTGCGTTCCGTGCGGGGAGTCACACCGGAGAACTTCTATTATTTGCGCGATCAAAAGGAGCTGGGGTTGCCGGAGACGACGCTGCGCGTGAGGGTGGATGAAAAGCGGCAATGTGTGACGGTCTTTTCGGAGCGGTTGGCCCGTTTCGTCAAAATCGAGCTTCCCGGGGACATGCTGACGTTCAGCGACAATTATTTCGATCTGTTACCGGGAATGTCCCGGACGATTCAAATTGATCATCTGGAAGGGAAGAAAGTGGCTTTCGACGGATTGAGGGTTTCCGCGCTGAACGTGTCCCGCACGCAATATGAGCAAGAAATCGGTTGATATCCTTTCGGTTGAAGGCACGCGATACGCGTGCCTTTTTGTCCGTTTTTAAAAGATGTCAATAACCAATATGACAATATGATGTTAAAATCTTGTTGAGATCGTATTGAAAACGCTTTACTATACAGGTGAAGAGACATCTGTCCACATGTGCACAGGATAGGAACAGTGAATCTTCATTTTTAAAATGGTCAACAATTTACTCTTTTTTGTCGTTATCAATCGACCGGAATCAACGGGAGGGGAATTGTCATGAATACAAACGGAAATACGTTCCCGCCCCTGGCTTCTGCTGGTGAGGACGCAAAATCATTGAAAGTGAAGATTCAGCGGTTTGGCAGTTACTTGAGCGGCATGATCATGCCGAATATCGGTGCGTTCATCGCCTGGGGGTTGATTACCGCCTTGTTTATCCCTACCGGCTGGCTGCCAAATGAACATTTGGCAAAGCTGGTCGAGCCGATGATCACGTATCTGTTGCCCTTGTTGATCGGCTTCACCGGTGGGAGAATGGTTTATGATATACGGGGTGGTGTCGTCGGTGCTGCCGCTACGATGGGGGTGATCGTCGGAACGGATATTCCCATGTTCTTGGGCGCGATGATCATGGGCCCCCTCGGCGGGTTTACCATTAAAAAATTTGACGACCTGATCCGCGGAAAGGTTCGGTCCGGTTTCGAAATGCTCATCAATAACTTTTCCGCGGGGATTATCGCCGCGATTTTGACAATTCTCGCCTACCAGGCGATCGGCCCCGTCGTTTTGGCGTTGAACAAAACGTTTGCTGCCGGGGTGGAAGCCATCGTCAACGCAGGACTCTTGCCTTTGGCGAACATTTTCATCGAACCCGGAAAGATTCTCTTTTTGAACAATGCGATCAACCATGGAATTTTGAGTCCGCTGGGGGTTGAACAAGCGGCGAAAACGGGAAAATCGATCCTCTTTTTGCTTGAAACGAACCCAGGACCGGGTCTTGGCATTTTGCTTGCGTACTGGCTGTTTGGCAGAGGGATGGCAAAGCAATCGGCTCCTGGGGCGGCCGTCATCCATTTCTTTGGGGGCATTCATGAGATCTATTTTCCCTATATCCTGATGAAACCCTTGTTGATCCTGGCCGTCATCGCGGGCGGTGTGAGCGCAGTATTCACCTTCACATTGTTCCATGCCGGTCTGGTGGCCGTGCCTTCTCCCGGAAGCATTTTTGCCTTGTTGGCGATGACGCCGAAAGGGAACTATCCGGGTGTATTGGCGGGTGTCATCGTCGGTGCGGTCGTCTCGTTCCTCGTCGCTTCCCTCATCTTGAAGCGGAGTAAAGGGGATGGAAATGAGGAAGACTTGCTGAAAGCGACGGCAAAGATGGAAGAAATGAAAGGGAAGAAAAGTGAAGCCGTCGAAACTTTGGTGGGTTCTTTCGCGAAAGCGGAAGTGAAAAAAGTCGTTTTCGCCTGCGATGCGGGAATGGGTTCCAGCGCGATGGGGGCTTCAATCTTGCGCAATAAGATGCAGAAGGCCGGCCTCGACATCGAAGTGACAAACACCTCGATCAACGAGTTGCCGCAAGACGCAGATATCGTGATTACCCACAAGGATCTGACAGAGCGGGCGAAAGCAAAATTGCCGCAGGCGACCCACATTTCCGTCGAAAACTTCTTGAACAGCCCGAAATACGACGAACTGGTGGAACGTTTGAAAAATCATGCGGATGAAACATCGTGAGAAACAAGAATCAGCTGTGAGCGGTCCCCGTGCGGGGCCGCCATTGGAGTGATCTGCCATGTACGTATCAGCGAGAGAACGGCAAATCCTGCAACTGTTACTCAACCAAGAAGATATAATGACGGTCAAGGAGATCGCGGCTGAGGTTCAGGTGAGCGAAAGAACGGTTCACCGGGATCTGAAAAACGTGGAAGACATTTTAGAGTCGTTCGGTCTCTCGCTGGAAAAAAGAACGGGAATCGGGATCAAGATCAGCGGTCCCACCGAAAAAAAGAAAGAACTGGAGTTTTTCCTCTACAATGCATCACATTCCGAGTTTACGCCGGAAGAAAGGCAAACGATCATTTTATGTACGCTGTTGGCGTCGGAAGAACCGGTCAAGCTCGTCGCCCTGGCGAACGAATTGAACGTGACGGTGGCGACGGTCAGCCACGACTTGACGAAAATAAACGACTGGTTGGCGTCGTTTCATCTTTCTCTCATTCGCAAGCGGGGTTACGGCGTGCAAGTCACCGGTTCAGAGATGGACAAACGCAAGGCAATCAGCAGCCTGATCGTGGAAAACATGACGGAAGTGGATTTGCTGGCGTACCTTCGTGATCAAATTCAAAGAAAATCAGCTCAGCGGGTGAAAACGGTCTCCGAACATTTGCTCGGGTTTGTGGATAAAGAAAAACTGATGATCGCGGAAAAAGCGGTGGAGGAAATCAGAGACGAACTGCCGTATGCCCTGTCGGACAGTGCGTATATCGGCCTCGTCGTCCACCTCGCGCTCGCCCTCGAGCGGCTGCGGAAAAGCGAACAGATCGATATGGACCCGCACTCTCTCGAGACTTTGAAAAAAACGGGAGAATATCAAATCGCGTCAGGAATCATTGACAAGTTGCGCAAAGCATTGGACCTGGAGATCCCGGAAGCGGAAATCGGCTATATCGCCATGCATTTGAAAGGGGCGAAGCTGAGAAACGCGCTGGATCTTGATCCGGAAGACGTCAATTTTCTCCTCGCGTTGCGGGCAAGGGATTTGATCGACTACGTGAGCGAACGAACGAACGTTGACTTGCGGGCAGACCAATCCTTATTCCAAGGACTGGTCACCCATTTGCAACCTGCGATTTACCGGATTAAGAAGAAGATGGGAATTCACAACCCGTTGCTGGAAGAAATCAAACGGGATTACGGCGAATTATGCACGATTG
This sequence comes from Polycladomyces zharkentensis, assembly GCF_016938855.1. Lineage (NCBI taxonomy): Bacteria > Bacillati > Bacillota > Bacilli > Caryophanales > Thermoactinomycetaceae > Polycladomyces > Polycladomyces zharkentensis. Next base: position 159,026 of record NZ_JAFHAP010000008.1, read on the forward strand.
TCAGAGCGGGTGTGGAAAAAGTTTTCCCCGCTCTGTCCATCCCGGAGGAGGAGATCGGGTATCTCGTTTTGCATTTCGCTTCCAGCCTCGAACGAATGAACGAGCCAAAGGAACTTCACGCTTTGATCATTTGTTCCAGTGGCATCGGCTCTTCGAAGATGCTGGCGACAAGGATCAGAAAGGAACTTCCGGAAATCAAACGGTTGCACTACGCGTCGGTCTTTGACTTGACATCGATCAACCTCGACGATTATGACGTGATCATCTCTACGATCCCCTTGGCGGGTTTTGCAAAGGAGTATGTCCTGGTCAACCCGATGCTGACGGAGAACGATGTGAAAAACATCCGTGACTGGATACACGGACGACGGCCGAAACGGCGCAGAAACAACACATCTGTCAACAGGACTTCTGTTCGTGAAGAGGAAGCGTCAACCGGGGTGTCAGGAGAGAGGACCCGGACATGCCGCATTCCTTTCCAGGATATTCACGAATACTCCGGGATCATCAGCACTGTCCTGGAAGGCTTTCGGCTGACGATCTGCGAGAATCCACAAGGGATCGAGGATGTGCTGAGGGCCGCTTGTTGCGATTTGCAGCGACGGGGAGTCATCGAGCACCCGGAGGCGGTAACCGAAGCTTTGCTGGAACGACAACGGATGCGGGGACTCGGCATTCCGGGTTCTTCCCTCGCTTTGTTCCATACAAGAAGCCCGTATGTGCGCAAACCGTCTTTTACGATCTGGGGATGGACGACTCCCCTGGCAATCCGGGCAATGGATGATACACAGACGTGGACGAGAAATCTGTTGCTCATGCTCTCACCTGAAACAGCTTCGAAAAAAGCGTTGGAAGTGTTGAGTCACATCAGCGCGCTGATCATCGAAAGCGAAGAGAGCATGGCATTATTCGACTCGCAAGACCAAGAAGCAATCGCCTCGTACCTCAACGAAAGATTTCAACAGTTTTTAAGGGATAAGTTGGAGTGAAGAGGAGCAAAAGGAGCATTTTAGGGGGAGGAGACAAACGATGACGAAACCGATCCTTTCCGAAGATACGATTATGCTGAACGCAAAGGTGAATGACAAGGAAAGCGCGATTCAACTTGCCGGCCAATTGCTGGTGGACAATGGTTTTGTCGAGGAAGCGTATATCGAGAAGATGCTGGAAAGAGAAACGGTGACGTCCACCTATATCGGCAATCATGTGGCGATTCCCCACGGTACGGAAGATGCCAAGAGAGTGGTGAAAGCATCCGGAATTTCGATCGTGCAGATCCCGGAAGGCGTCGATTTTGGCGGAAACAATGTGGCGAAGCTCGTTATCGGGATCGCCGGAAAAGACGATGAACATTTGCAGATTCTCTCCAAAATCGCCATTGTGTGTTCCGAACCGGAAAATGTAGAAAAAATAGTAAACTCAAAAACGAAGGAAGAACTTCTTTCGTTTTTTGCAGAGGTGAACTGAGATGTTGGCCGTACATTTTGGAGCAGGCAATATCGGGAGAGGATTTATCGGCGCCTTGCTGGCACAGTCCAGATACGAAGTATGTTTCATTGACATCAACGATGCGCTGGTCGAAGCGTTAAACCATAAGCAGTCGTATCGCCTCGTAAAAGCGGGAGAGACACGAGAAGAATCAGAGATCGATCACGTCTGGGCGATCAATAGCCGGACGGACAGAGAAAAGGTCGTGGCGACGATTGCGCGCGCTGATCTGGTGACAACGGCCGTGGGGGCAAATGTGCTGCCACTGATCGCGGATCTCATCGCTGAGGGCCTGCAAAAAAGGATCAGTGAAACGGAAAAACCGCTGAACGTCATCGCATGCGAAAACATGATTGCCGCCAGTTCTCTCCTGCGGGAAAACGTGTACAAACACGTGACGGAACAAGAAAAAGGGGTGTTTGCGCAGCGTTTCGGATTTCCTGACGCCGCTGTCGACTGCATCGTCCCCAACCAGACGCATGACGATCCTCTCACTGTCGCTGTCGAGCCTTATCACGAATGGATCGTTGATGGAACCAAGGTCAAGGGGGAACTGCCACCTGTACGGGGCATGAAATGCGTGGACGATTTAACCCCCTATCTGGAGAGGAAATTGTACACTGTAAATACGGGTCATGCGATCACTGCTTACCTGGGATATGCCTGTGGGTATCCCACGATCAAAGCAGCGATCGACGATCCGTTTATCAGGGAAATTGTGCAAAAGGCCCTTGGTGAGACGGGATCGTTACTCATCGATAAATATGGCTTTGCTCCTGAAGAGCATGCCGCCTATATCACAAAGATCATTGACCGTTTCCAAAATCCGTATATCTCTGATGATGTGACGCGCGTTGCCCGCTCGCCGATTCGCAAACTCGGAGCGAACGATCGCTTGGTCGGCCCTGCCCGCCAGCTGCTTGCCCGGGGACAGAAACCGGAAAACCTGGCGCTCGGCATCGCTGCCGCTTTGGCTTATGACTATGAAGGTGACAATGAAGCGGTACAATTGCAGCAGACGATCGCCCGTACAGGAATCGATGGTGCCCTTTGTGAATACGCTGGCCTTTCCCGGGAAGACGAACTCGTACAGCTGGTCTTGGAACAGGGACGCCGGTTAAAGGAAGTTTTACAGAAAAAGTCGCCAGAAAGCCTAAGGTGACCATCGTGAGTGTCTGTGGTACTTTAGCCGTGTGAAGTGTCAACATGTCATTCGTCGCGAAGGGCTGAAAGAAACACTGTCGTTCAAGAGAGTATGAAAAAATCAATCTCGAACAAGTTCCATTTGACGGCTGTTACCTCACGCCAAGCCGGGAGAGGAGCAGTCCATTTTTTTAGGTTTATTATAGAATAAACAAGTTTGCAACACAAACAACTAAAACAATAAGTGCATTCCATCTGTCCAGGAGATGGAATCGAACTGAGTGTTAAGTTGTCATCGCATGATTTTGGAGCAATTGGGCACGTTGAAAAAGAACAGACGAGGGGAGCGGGTAGAAAAGGAAGACCAAGTCAGGACTGGTGGCGTTTAGCAATTGTATCAAAAAGGTTTTACAGTGCTGCGGTTCGAGTTTCTGCGGCCGGAGGCCGGAGGATTCTTTTGATTGGATTCTGTTGATTATTGGGGCTTTTTTCCCCTATCGGTACTCATGCTGGGGGATTGGCCCCGTTCTTTTTTTACTTTTACATCAACGGAACTTGTGCGATATCGGCCGATACTTGATCCATGGCGACGAGATCCTGTTTGTCCACGTCCTGTAGGCGTGTTTTTCCCAAAGCAATTGTAGCCAGTTTCATTTCCTCCACCGAGGATTGCAATAACTGTTTCACATATTTTGCAGCCTTTTCCACATCCAGTTGTTCGGACAGATCCGCATCATACCATACCACTTCTGTAGGAGGTTCCCACGGAAGGGCCTTTTGACTTCCCTGGAGGTGGGAGGCGGCGAAAAGAACGATAGAACCGAGGGCAACAGCATCCGCTCCCAAAGCAAGCGCTTTGAGAAAATCTCCCGGTGTGGACAATCCGCCGGAGACGATGATACTTACTTCGTCTTTTTTCTTCTTTTTTTCCAGAAACTCGACCGCTCGGCACAGCCCGATCACTGTTGGCAGGCCAAAATCGTCCTGAAGGATGGGAGGAGTTCCTTTCGTTGCCGCCTGTGCACCGTCCAACGTGATGAAATCCACCCCAGCGTAAATAGCGATTTCCAGGTCTTCTTCGATTCTGCCGGGTATCATCTTCATTCCGATCGGAACTCCATCCGTCAACCTTCGCAATTTATCAACAAGCTTTCTCCAGTCGTGTTTCCGGGTGACTCCCGGCATCCGGCTGTGAATCTCAGCTGTATCACCCGGGGATAGTCCCATCAATTGCATTGCCCGTCCTTTCAAATGAATGGAGGGCACTTGACTGGGAGCGGGACCCGATGACCCTTGTCCGATGTGAATCTCGATCATATCCGCTTGCTTCAGAATCTCCGGATCTTTGGCCCATTTGGCCCGGCTGTACTGTATTACCATTTTGTCAGCATAGTGACGTTCTTCTGGGAGGAATGGACCTTCCCCAGAGTTCGTCGCTGTCCCCGCCATCGATGCTCCCTTGGCCAGTGCTATTTTTAACCGTTCACTTACAGCCAACCCGTATGCCATCCCGGTGATCATTAAGGGGATGTCCAACTCCAACGGGCGTTTTGCACAGGGCCCGATCACGGTACGCGTGTCGACCTGGATCTTTTCTTTTGTCGGCAAATCAGCCATTTGGGATGGCAAAAACATCAGTCCCTGAAAGTGAGGCATTGGTTTGGGGCTACCGAGAGGCCGCTTCACCAAAACACCGCTCTCCGCCCGCATACCGTTTTCCACGATGATTTGCGGATGGATGCGCCGAGCAAGTGACACCATCTCCCATAGGTTCATGGAATATGGGTCTGTTTCGATGATTCGGATGGCCTTTCGCCACAGTCGTTGGATTAAAGGGCGGGTAAAAACCAAAACCATCCCCGCCAAGAGAGTGACAGCCGACGAGGTACCGAGTGCAACCCAGAAAAAAGTCATTTTTTACTCCTTTACAACTCTCTTTATTATCCATTTATTAATATCCGTTTGAACGGAAAAAATAATCATCATCAAAACAAGCAAACTTTGCGATTAGAATGGATGATGACCATGAATGTTTTTTGGTTGACTTTTCTCGCTACGTTGGCAGTGACCATCACGATATTGTTGCTCTTTTTCGTTTCATATCGCTTTCTTTTCAAAAAAATGGCCGGTCGTATCATTCGATTGATTTTAACGGAAACCTACTCCAAAAATATTTGGGAACTGATTTCGTCAGGCATGTTGCGTTTTAAACCGCAAAAAATTGTCGAAATGGCGTTGCGGGCGGAGGAAAAGGAGGGAATCGTCAGGTCGCTGGGAAGTCCGAAAAAGATGGTCGGTTTTGAGGGTTTGATGTTTTTGCCGGCACAGTTGGCGGTGATGCCGACCAAAGAAGATTACCATATACAGACTAAAACCGTAATCGGACCTCGTGCTGAGCGTCCGCTTCAATTGGAGATCCCTCTTCTGATCGGGGGAATGGGTGCCGGTACGGGAGTCAGTGAGCGCATAAAATTGGCGATTGCCAAGGGAGCAACCGCAGCGGGAACCGCTACGAATACCGGTGATGGCCCTTTTTTGCCTGAAGAGAGAAAATGGGCCGACAAACTTGTTGTACAGTACAGCCAAGCCGGGTGGATCCGGGATCCTCAAGAGCTCGAACAAGCGGATATGATTGAGATCCGTGTGGGAAGCGGTGCCTCGGCGGGAATATCCTATGAATCCCCTCTTCAACGGATGTCAGAAGCCTCAAGGCAGTGGAAGGGTCTTCAACCTGGGGGACCCGCCCGCATTCGTTCCCGTATTCCTGGTGTTGATCGACCGGAAAACTGGCGGGAGCTCGTGGCAAATCTACGGGAAATGACAGGGGGTGTTCCCATCGGAGTGAAACTGGTTCCCTCCCGAGTTGAAGAGGATATCGAATGCGCCTTGGATGCTGATGTCGACTTCATAACGATCGACGGGGCACAAGCGGGAATCAAGGAGTCGGCACCGATCCTGCAGGACGATTTCGGTCTACCCACCCTCCGCGGTTTGGTCCGGACTGTGAAGGTTTTGAGGGAGAAACGGGCTCTTCAACGGGTAAGCGTTATTGTTTCCGGAGGATTGTACACTCCAGGAGACTACCTGAAAGCGATTGCGCTGGGGGCAGATGCCGTGGCTTTGGGTACCACGGTTCTGCTTGCAGCGATACATACCCAAATCACCAAAGTGCTTCCCTGGGAGCCACTCTCCCAATTGGCCTGGGCTGAGGGTGATTTTGCGAATCGTTTGGACGTGGAGAAGGCGGCACGAAACGTGGCCAACCTACTTCGATCATCAGTGGAGGAAATGAAAATCGCCGTTACATGTCTGGGGAAAAAAGCAATACATGAAGTCAATCAAGATGATCTTGTTGCATTGGACCCGTTTACAGCTCGCATAGCTGAAGTTCCCTTGGCTTATGAAAGATCTTCAGGATCCTAATTTTGCCTTAAAAAATAAACAAGTTTTCAGCACAAGCCATCATAAACCAACAAATGAATCCCATCTTCAGGGAGAGTGGGATCAATCCGAGGATTCAGGGGGTATTGCATGACTTTGGGGCAGTTGGGCACGCTGAAAAAGAACAGACGAGGGGGGAATGATGTGCTTTTTTTTCGGTCGGGCAGAAACAGAAGACGTAAAAAACAGTTACCGAAACGGGAAAAGCAACCCGTCTATCCAACGTTGGAGGAAAATCTCCGGTTTGTACAAGAGATGTTGTTTCATACCAACGATCTCAAGCATCGGACCGTCACGTTTCAGGGAAAACAACTACTGATTCTGTATTTGGAATCAATGTCTGACACGGAGCGCATTGAAAAAGAAATCCTTTTCCCGATCGTTCACGAAAAGGAGGGGGATGTTCAGGATGTGGTCACTGACGCACATGTCGAAAAACAAGAGGATTTGAGGACCGCTGTCGACAAGCTGGTACAGGGACAAGCCGTCATAATCTTGGAGGGGGATACGGTTTGTTATGTGGTGGATACCCGTACTTCACACAATCGCGGGATAGAAGAACCGGACAACGAACGGGTGGTACGCGGTGCGCACAATGGATTTATCGAGAATTTAACGGTCAATTTGTATCAGTTGCGCGCGCGGATCGAGAACCGTCATCTTGTTGTTCGCTACTACACCGTCGGAAAAGAAACGAAAACAAAAATCGCGATCATCTATATGGAAAACCTGGCCAACCCTGATTTGATCCAAGAAGTGGATAAACGAATCCGCTCGATCTCCACCGACACCATATTGAATCCGGGATTTATCCAGGAATTCATGGAGGATGATCCGTGGTCTCCGTTTCCCCAAAGTTTGAACACGGAACGTCCCGACCGGGCAATGGCTCATTTGATGGAAGGTCGTGTGGTGTTGTTGTCCGAGGGAGACCCAACAGCGCTGATCATGCCTGTGACATTGTTCGCGTTTTATCAATCACCAGATGACTTCCACACCCGGTGGTGGGTTGGTACATTTGTGCGGATGATCCGCTTTGCCAGTTTTTTGTTGGCATTTCAATTGCCGGCCATCTATATCGCGGTTGTTTCGTTTCACGCTGAAGTGTTGCCGGTAGACTTGGTGTACACCATCAAAGCGTCATTGGACAAAGTCCCGTATCCACCCATATTGGAAGCGTTTTTGATGGAGCTGGCGCTGGAGCTGATTCGCGAAGCGGGGATTCGGCTGCCCAGTCCCGTCGGTCAGACGATCGGTATTGTCGGCGGTTTGGTGATGGGGGACGCCGTCGTTCGTGCGGGATTGGTTTCCTACACCATGGTTATTGTCGTGGCGCTGACCGCCATTTCGTCTTTTGTGGTGCCGTCCAACGAAATGAGCACGTCCATACGGTTCCTTCGATTTCCATTGATGATCGCGGCGTCTATGTTCGGTTTTGTCGGGATCGTATTCGGGACGATGGCGGTGTTGATCCATCTCACCAAATTGACGTCGTTTGGAACGCCTTATTTTGCTCCAGCCGCTCCGATGCGGTTGAAGGATATGAAAGATACGATATTGCGCATGCCCATTTGGAAGATGAATCAACGACCGCATGATCCGCACCCACAGCGGAAGAAGCAGGAAGATGACAGCTCCAGAAGGTGGAAAAAGGATGATCAAGGAAAGCAGTAGGATCACCCAAGGACAATTATTTTTTTACATGATCCAGGCCCAGGTCGGGATCGGCATCATGTCGTTGCCCCATGATGTGCACGCCGTGGCCAAAGGTGGTGCCTGGATTTCCATTTTAATCGGCGGTGTTGTTGTTCAGTTGGCCATTTTGGTCATGTGGGCATTGTGCAAGCGGTTTCCCAATCTGACGATGTTTGAGTATTTGCCTAAGATTTTCGGAAAGTGGATCGGCGGTTTCTTCAATTTCGCCTATATTATTTTCTTCATTTTGATGGCCACGTTGGTACTCGTGCTATTCGAGAGTTTAATTAATAAATGGGTTTTCCCCTTGACACCAAGGTGGGCGGTGTTGGCGCTCATCGTAATGACCAGCGTGTATTTGGTCATCGAAAGTTTGCGGACAATCACACGGTTCTACGTCTTTGTCTCCGTCTTGATTGTGTTGATCGTGTTGATCGCGTTGAATGCTTTTACCATCGCCGACTTCACTTACATGTTTCCGATTACCGAAGCGGGTTGGGGAAAAATCTTTCTCGGTTCCAACAAAGTGATTGTTTCTCTCCTGGGATTTGAGATGCTGTTGGTTGTTTATCCTTTCGTGGAGGGAAAAGCGGACGGAAAATTGAAAGCGGCTTCCGCGGGCAATGCATTTACCACTTTGTTGTACAGTTTTCTGGTATTTATCGCATTGATCGTGTTCAGTCCCATGGAAATGGCGATGATTCCGGAACCCATTCCGTATATGTTGAAAGCTTTTTCGTTCAGGGTGGTGGAACGGTTGGACTTGCTTTTTTTGTCCATCTGGACGGTGATCGTGGCCACGTCGTACATGAATTATCTGTTTTTGGCTGCCAACGGTTTCGGTCATTATTTTCATCGCGGCAATCACCGCACGGCTGTTTATTATACGGCGATCATCAGTTACATCCTGGCGCTGATCCCTCAAAGTCCCGATGGAATCGAATTCCTGACCCAAATCGTGTCGTGGGCAAGTTATGCCTTCGTCTATGGATTGCCTGTGCTGTTTTTATTGATTTCCTTGGTCTTTCGAAAACGGGAAAAGGGGAAAACGGCATGAGTAAGTGGCGGAACTCCATCGTGTTAATCCTTTTAATCATGATACTCCCCGGATGTTGGGATATGGAATTCATTAAAGACGCCCGGTTGATCTACGCTACCGGTTTTGATTTGTTGCCCGGCGGGCAATTCAAGCTTACGGTTACGATACGTGACTCGATCGAAACCGGTGGTGGAACCGAGCAACACAATACGATTATGGAATCGGTCGCTCGTACCACGCGGGAGAACCGTGATCTGATGCAATCGATGGTTTCGGGGAAACTCAGTGTATACAAAATCCGTGTGCACCTATTGGGGGAAAGTGTGGCCAAGAAAAATATCTTTCCTTTCATGGACGTCTTGTACCGGGATCCCAAAAGCGCTTTGAATGCGCGAGTATGCGTTGTGGAGGGAAATGCCAATGAGTTGCTCCGATTAAATAAAGTGGGAGTCACCTATATCGGAGAAACGGTGGATGAAATGATTTCAGGCGAAGAACAAATGACCGTCGTTCCCAAAGAGAATCTCGGTTCCATCGCTCCGGTGATGTGGGATCATGGACAGGATTTCACTCTCCCCATGGTCAAAAAGACAGCGAAAAATGTGAAGGTGACGGGCACGGCATTGTTCCACGGACACCATATGACAGGAAAGCTGAACCGTCAGGAATCGACGTTGATGTTGTTGATGGCCGGTCGAAAAGCGGATACGGCCAGGTTGACCATTCCGGTGGATCAAAAACAGAACCCCCAAGTGGCCAATTTCATCACGTTCGACGTCAACAAGGCCAAACCCAAAATGAAGGTGACGGTCAAACCAGGAAATCGGATCGATGTGGATTTTCCCATGAAGCTGACCGTGTCGGCCGTGGAATATCCATTGGGTGAACTGTCGCAAAAAGCCGTCGTCCAAAAATTGAACAAACAGTTATCCGCCATTCTCACCGCCCGTTCACAGCAAGTCATTCAAAAGCTGCAACGGGCCAATTGCGACGTGTTTGGGATCGGGCGTCATCTGATTGCGTTTCACCATGATACCTGGAAACAATTGCATTGGAAGACGGATTACCGTAAGGTGCGGTTTCACCCGCGCGTCCAGGTGGAGATCATCGGGAGCGGAATTTTGAATTGAAAAGCACACCCTTTGATCGGGTGTGCTTTTTCTTATATCAGCCTTTTTTTAACTTCCGAATGACTTTCTCCAAGTGCATCTTTCTGGATGCTTTGAAGTAGATGACGGCATTGTCGGGCAACTGTTTCAGATGCCGCAACAGTGGAGCGATTGAATGATAATGGAACACTTTTTTGGGGTCCATCCCTTTTTTGATGGCGGATTGGGCGATGAGTCTGGCATATTTCCCCACGGTGATCAGTTGGGTCAAAGGAAGATGAGCCGCGATCCATCCGACTTGTTGATGTGCGGATCGGGTCAAATGTCCCAGTTCCAACATATCCCCCAGAACGGCAACATGCGGTCGTTTTGCTTCCCATTCACGAAACGATTTCAATCCGGCTACCATCGCCGAAGGATTGGCATTCCAAGCATCATTGATCAACCATCGGTTGCGCGATCCCTTGACCAGTTGCATGCGCATCCGGGGTGGTCGGAACACCGCCAGCCCTTTTCGGATCTGCTCAATGGGAATGCCGAGAGATCTGGCGACGCCGATCGCCGCCAATGCATTGTAAACGTTGTGCCTGCCGATCGCCGGGATAAAAAAAGGTACGCTTTTCCCGTCGAAACAAGCAGTGAAGACCAAACCGTTGGTGCGTTGCTCGATGTCTTTGGCCCGAATGTCCGCAATGTTTTTGATGCCGAACGTGTACACTTTCCCTGAAAAGTTTCGTGTGCTTAACTTGCGTGAACGCTCATTGTCAGCATTGAGCCACAAGATTCCCTTCGGATTCATGCCGTCGATCAGTTCTTGTTTGGCGCGAACGATGGTGTCAAGATTCCCCAAACTGCCCACGTGCGCTTCTCCCACATTGGTGACGACGCCAATATCGGGACGGACAATGCGGCATTGTCGGGCGATGTTGTTGAGCGATTTCATGCCCATTTCCAGTACCAGGTATTCATGTCTCGGGGAAAGGCGGGTCAAATAGGAGGGGAGATACGTAAAAGTGTTGAGGTTGCCCATTGTTTTGACGATCGGTTTTTTCTGTGACAAGATGGCAGACACCATTTCCGTTGTGGTGGATTTGCCCGCACTTCCAGTAATCCCGACCACTTTGACAGCCGCTTGCTTCCAGTTCCACATTGCCAATCTCCAAAAGGCAACATACGGTTCTCTCACACTGATGACAGCGGTAGACAGGGGAACGGACAAGGCGGACACCGATGAGGGAATTACCACAGCTCTGGGTCCGACCCGACGAATGGCGTTCAATTGGTCGGTCCGCGATTTTTTGATTGAGAAGAAATACAGATGCTCGGCACGCAGGTATTTGGGTTTACCGTAATTGGCCGACGACAACAACAGATCTTTTTTACCGCGAATCAGCGTGCCATCGACGATATTCAGCAATTGGCCCAACGTGATGAATTTCGTCGTCAATCCCTCCCCTGGGGACGGTTGTTCCATGGATTGGCGCGTGTCATTCCATATCGCCCCCACCGCCTTCCCGGCCTGTTCCAACTGTATCTCTTGAAAGACGCAATCCAAGGTCGCTTACAACCGAGAGGCACAGGGGATGGCAAAGTACATCGCCTTCGGGGCTCATCACACCCCTGACTGAACCGTTCCCACCTTACTGATGCCCTATATTCTATGCCCATTCGGTCGATTGGCGAACAGGCGGATACCCATTTTCCACACAGGCGGAAATGATGGACACAGTTGGGCTTTCGCCCGTACGAGGCACCTCCGGTGAGAATACCATGGTGAGAGATAAAAGGCGGTCGCGGTGAGAAGACGCCGGGGAGGGATGGAACGGCATGAAAGGGATCGTTTTGGCAGGCGGAACGGGTTCCCGTTTGTTTCCGCTGACCAAGGTAACCAACAAACATTTGTTGCCGGTCGGACAATATCCGATGATCTATCATCCAATCTCCAAAATGGTGGAGTGCGGCATCCGCAATTTGTTGATCGTGACGGGTGTTGAGCACATGGGGGATGTCGTGCGCCTGTTGGGCAGCGGTACCGAGTGGGGGGTACAGTTCACTTACAAGGTGCAGGATCAACCAGGCGGGATCGCACAAGCGCTGGGGATGGCCGAAGATTTCGTTGACGGTGATCGGATGCTGGTTCTGTTGGCGGACAACATTTTCGAAGACGATTTGTCGCCTTATGTTCGCGCTTTCGAACGCCAACCCGCAGGAGCCAAATTGCTGCTCAAAGAAGTGGCCCACCCGGAGAGGTTTGGTGTGGCGGAGCTGAGCGGGGATCGCATTGTGTCCATTGAGGAAAAGCCGCGTGTTCCCAAAAGCAGTTATTGCGTGACGGGTATTTATCTGTATGATGCCCAGGTGTTTGACTTCATCCGGCGTTTGTCCCCTTCCGATCGGGGAGAACTGGAAATCACGGATGTGAACAACCTCTACATTCAACACAGCATCCTCACGTACGACATCCTGCGCGGATGGTGGACTGACGCGGGAACACCCGCATCACTCTTGAGAGCCAACCAACTGTCCCGAGGGATCCGGTTGAATACCCGGTCAAGGGGGAGCGGAACATGAGTCGAACCATATTGGTGACCGGTGGAGCGGGGTTTATCGGGAGCCATTATATCCGTTATCTGATCCAGTATCACCCGGATGTGGACGTGATCAACGCCGACGCACTGCGTTACTCCGCCAACTTGCTCAATTTGGCGGAGGTCGCGGATCATCCCCGATACCGGTTCGTTCATGTGGATTTGGCGGACCAGGCGGCGGTGGAGCGGTTATTTCAGCGCAAGATCGACGAAGTCATTCATTTTGCCGCGGAATCGCATGTCGATCGCAGCATCGAAGGAGCGGAGGTGTTCATCCGGTCCAATATCATCGGTACGTACCACCTGTTGGAAGCAGTCAAAAAGGCCGGCGTTGAAAAAATGGTGCATATTTCCACCGATGAGGTATATGGCAGTTTCCCGACAGGACGGGCACATGAACATTCCCCTCTTGCCCCCAGCAACCCGTATTCCGCCACCAAGGCCTCGTCCGATCTTTTGTGCCAGTCTTACGTGAACACCTATGGATTACCGGTGGTCATCACACGTTGCACCAACAATTATGGCCCCAACCAATATCCCGAAAAACTGATCCCGTGCTTGATCCTTCGCGCTCTTGAAAACCGGCCGCTCCCGATCTACGGAGACGGGTCCCAGGAACGGGACTGGATTCATGTGTGGGATCACTGTGTGGCCATCGATCGGGTCAGACGGCACGGCAAAGCGGGGGAGGTGTATCACATCGGTGCCGAACACACCATCACCAATCTGGAGGTGGCCAAGCGGATCTGCACCCTGCTCGGCAAACCACATTCTTTGATTCAACATGTGGACGACCGGCCCGGACATGATACCCGCTATTCGCTGGATACGTCAAAAATCCGTGAGGAGTTGGGATGGCGGCCGATGATCCCGTTTGATCGGGGACTCAAAGAGACGGTCGAATGGTACCGCAGGCGGCAGGATTGGTGGGAAGCTGTCCGTTCCAAGGTATATCGTCGGCCAATGGAAGGAGGGGAGTGGCGGTGAACATCCTGGTAACGGGCGCAGGCGGACAACTGGGGCGTGATGTGGTCCGCGTGTTGGGAGAACAGCATGAGGTGAAGGGATATACCCGTGCGCAATGGGATGTGACCGATGAGGCCATCACCTGGAAAATCCTCACGAATACCCGGCCGGATGTCGTGGTTCATTGTGCGGCCCATACCGACGTGGACCGCAGTCAGACTGATACGGCGGAGGCGCACCGGGTCAACGGACGAGCCACGCGTCAACTGGCATCCGCATGCGGCATCCTGGGAGTACGTCTGGTGTATATCAGTACGGATTATGTATTTGACGGCAAGAAAGAGGACGGTTATACGGAATTGGACCGTCCCCGTCCCATCAATGTCTACGGTCGCACCAAACGGTTGGGTGAACGATGGGTGCAAAGATGTTGTCCCCAGCACATGATCCTGCGCACCTCTTGGCTGTACGGCACGCATGGGCGCAATTTCCTGTCCGCCGTTCTCTCCCAGGCAAAACAAGGCGGACCGCTTCATGTGGTGAACGATCAACGGGGCTGTCCGACCTACACAAGACATTTGGCACAAATGATCGATCGGCTGATCCGCTTGCAGGCGCAAGGGACCTTTCACACGGCTCATACGGGTTCCTGCACCTGGTACCAATTTGCTGCTGCGATCCTGCAACACGCCGGTTATACCGACATTGACCTGCAACCCATCTCAACCGCGGCATTGGATCGTCCCGCTCCCCGTCCTGCAGTGTCTGTTTTGCACTCCGTGCGCATTCCCAAACTGGGACTCTCACCCATGCCGGATTGGCGGGAGGGTTTGGCGGCCTATTTCCGGGATCGACAGGAGGGGGAAGAGACATGATCGACGGTGTGGTATTTCAAAAACTGGAAAAATATTGCGATGACCGCGGCACGTTTATGGAGATTGTACGGGAAGACCAGCATTTGTTACGCCGTTTCGGACAAATGTCGGTATCGATGTCCTATCCGGGTGTGATCAAGGCGTTTCACTATCATCGGGAGCAGGACGACTTGTGGTATTTCGTTTCAGGCAACGCACAAGTGGTGTTGCACGATCTTCGGGAAACGTCCCCCACCTGTCGGCAGACGGATGTCTATTACATGGGGGAGGAGAATCCTTCCGTCCTGCTGATCCCCAAAGGCGTGGCCCACGGTTACCGCGTGTTGGGAAACCGACCGGCGGTGATCGTATATTTGACAACCCATGCTTACAATCGGGAACAACCGGACGAGGAGCGTTTGCCCTGGAACGATCCCGACATCGGATTTGATTGGACGACCCGTTTCCGGTGACGCGGGAAAAGGTGCGTTCCGCTTGATGGATGGACCGTACACGCCAACAGGCAGGAGGTGTTGCCATGGATGTCTGGATTATACCCGATGCGTGGGTTGACCGGGATGCTTCCCCGGCATTCCCCCCCGTCGGCCGGGACCGGGACTCTGTCCGCGTGACGCTTGAGAAGCTGGATGATTGGGGACAAAAGGACCAAGTGACGGCCACCGTAAGCACTGCGCCGGTTCGAATTCATGTTCCTTTTCGTCTGTGGGATCATCGGTTGATCCGACGTTTGCGCAAACAGCAACCACAGGCCCATTTCGTGTTTTATGCGGCGGAACTGTCAAAGCACTTGCCGTTGCGGGGAAAAGGCGACCAATTATGCGTTCCGTCTTTTTACCTGCGCAACCAATACCGGAAACGGCATGGTCTTTCAAAAGCGGCGATTCGCGTTTGTCACCCGGCCGTCGTCGTGGAGACCCCGCACCGCTGGGATGGGGAAGGCATGCGCATGAGGACGGCCGAGCGCCGTGAGCGGGGATGGCAGAAGCGGAACGTGTTGTTGGTGGATGTCTCCCAAGCCACCAACGTGCAACGTTCGCTTCTGAAGAAGGAATTATCGGTTTCACGAAATCGGTTCCCGTCACTGGTGGTGCATACAGTGTTCCGGCCGACGCCATTTGGCGAACGATGTCCGCTGTATCTTGCCGCCGATTGGTTGTTGACCGTGTCCGCTTCCACCCGGTCCCTGTGTCCGATGCATGCCGAGGCGATGGCGACCGGCCTGCCCATTGTAACATTTGATCTGGGCGACCACGGGGAATGGGTACGACACGCGCATAACGGCTTGGTGCTGCATTTGGCACACTGGCGCGCCGAATGGCGACGGTACCTCGCCGAACTGTTGGCCGTCCCGGAATGGACCCGGGATCTCGGGAAAAATGCCCGTGCGATTGCCGAGCGGTATTTGATACCGAAAACAGAAGGAGGGATGTAAGGGTGGGACAAACACCAACCACCACCATTATCATCCCTTCACGCAACCAGCGGCATACCACGCTCCAATGTTTGCAGTGCATCCGTCAGTATACCACATCCCCATTGGAGATCATCGTCGTGGACAACGGTTCGACAGACGGGACGGCGGAAGCGCTGGCCAGCCTGCCGGAAGTTCGTCTGATCCGCAACGACCATAACCGCGGTTTTGCGGCTGCGGTCAATCAAGGTATCCGATCCGCCAACGGCACCCATATCGTATTGCTCAACAATGATACGTTGCCTTCCCATCGATGGTTGGCAAACCTGTTGACCGTTTTGCGGTCCGATGCACGAATCGGTTTGGTGGGTCCGTTATCCAACCGCGTCATTCCGGAACAAAAAGTACGCATTCGGTTTCCCACAGCTGAAGCGATGCATGCATTTTGCCGGAAATTTCATCGCAGAAGCGATCCGGCCAAATGGCGAAACTCCCCGCGATTGTCCGGTTTCTGTCTGGCGTTTCAAGCCGGATTGGTCGAGCGAATCGGGTTGCTGGATGAACGGTTCGGTGTGGGCACGTATGAAGATGACGATTATTGCTATCGGGCGCGATTGTCCGGTTACCGTTGTGTCATCGCGGGGGATACTTATGTGCACCATTTGGGCAGTCGGACGTTCCGGAAAAGGGGAAGGGAGGAGTTTCAGAAAATCCTGGCACAGAACCGACGGTATTTCACCGCCAAATGGGGGATTGCGCCGGAGGTGGCGGCCAGAGGGACTCTGTACAACATCATCCCCAAATGATGGGAAGCTCCATCCGTCATTACCGCTTTTTCCGACGTCTTGCCATGCCAGCACCTTTTGCCCGTTTGGCACGTTGCCCGTTTGGAAGCGCTTTGCCCGGTCGGTCGCCTTTGGGAGGACGCAGTTTTTTGACCAGGGTTTCCAGATGAACGTTATGTGATGCTTTGAAATACAGAATGGCGCCTGCCGGCACACTTTGGAGAATATACTGATACGCCTGGGCTTGGTTGTTGAAACTGGCGATCCGGTTTCTTGGATAACCGTGGTCGGCCGCGCCGGCGGCGATATGGCTGGCCAGTGATCCGATGGTGATCAGACGGGTGGGGTTCAGTCTGGCGACGGCTTGGCCCACTCTGCGATGACCGGGTACACTCAATGTGCCCAAAGCCGACATGTTCCCCAATACGGCCACAGTGGGGCGACCGCCGCTGATCTGTTTCAGTACGTGCAATCCGGCGACCATGGCAGTCGGGTTGGCATTGTACGCATCGTTGATCAGCAGGAAGTTTCGAATGCCCCGTAACCGCTGCAACCGCATATACGGGACGGGAAAACGGCTCAACCCTCTCTGAATGGACGCTGTCGGCACCTTCATGATGCGGGCCACGGCGATGGCGGCCAATGCGTTGTACACGTTGTGTTTTCCCCAAGTCGGGATTTCGTAAGAAACACCGTTTACGAGAAACCGCATGCCTCTCGTCGTGTATTGGATATGGGTGGCTCGGATGTGGGCGGGTTGCTGGATGCCAAAGGTAAGAATCCGACCTTGAAACCGGTTGAGACGGAGCTTTCTGGATCCCGGATCGTCGGCGTTGATAATCAGGGTTCCTCCCGGCCGGATGCCGTCCACCAACTCCTGTTTGGCTCGCACCACATTGTCGAGTGAGTTGCCCAAACTGCCCACATGCGCTTCGCCCACGTTGGTGACCACACCGATGGAGGGTTTGGCATACTGGCACTGCTTCCGAATGTTTCCCAGGCTGGCCATGCCCATTTCCAGTACGACGGCCTGGTGGTGGCTGCCGAGATTCATCAGGTTGTACGGCAGGGCTTGCGCAACATTGTAATTGGCATAGGATTTGAGAACCCGATATTTTTGCATGAGAATGGAGGCGAGCATTTCCTTGGTCGTCGTTTTTCCCGCACTTCCCGTCACCCCGATGAACACGGCCCGCGATTGATTACGTTGCCATCGTGTCAGTTCCCACAATCCCCGATACACGTGGGGGGTGACGATCAATCGGTGATGCGCCGGGATCAGTGATTCCCAACGCGGAGGAGCCACTACGGCAGTACACGATTTTTGACGGAGAGCGGCCAGTTGCCTGGCCAGTCTCTGATCAGTATGCATGAAATACACGACGCCTGGCCGAATCTGACTCGTTTGTCCATACACTGCGTGTTTCACAGGTGTGCGCGGATTTCCGCGTTTCAGTCTTCCGCCTACGATTTGTGCCAATTTTCCCAGTGTGATAGAAAACAAATCGGTTCACCTCGTCATTTACGGTGATCTTGTCTTATAGTATGAAGGTTGTTTTGTTCCGTGTTAGACATGTGCTGTCCTTGAAGAGAAAATAGTAGAAACGTACAGGGAGGGGGTTGCAGATGAGGGGGGTGTACGTATCCACCTCCGTACGGAACCCGTTCGGTTTTTTGGACCGCGAAGTGGTGCGGGCATTACGACGAGTGGGGGTGGAGGTGGTATGCGTCTCCCCCGGTCCCGGCTTTCCCTCCACACTCGCCCGGGCGGTACGGATGCACCGACCGCATTTCATATTGGCCATGCTCGGATGTCGTCTGAAAGAGGCCGATTTACATGCCATTCGACGAGTTCCGGTGCCAACCGCCGTTTGGTATACGGACGACCCCTATGCCGTCGACGATTCGTTGCGTACATGCCGCTTTTTTGATGTCGTTTTCACCAACGAACGGACTTGCGTGAGCGTCTATCGGCGGCACGGTTGTCCAAACGTGGTCCATTTGCCTTTGGCTGCACCTTACCCCGCTTATGCCCCCCGACGGACCTTCTTTGATTATGGGAGTCGGATTTGCCTGTTGGGTTCCGCTTTCGACAATCGCCTGGCTGCAGTGCGAAAACTGATGCCGTTTCTGAGCGAACATCCGACCCGATTGATCGGTCCCGGTTGGCGACGGGCGTTGAAAGGACAACGCAGCGGGAACATCCGAACGCTGGATCGTTGGGTATCTCCGGTGGAAGCATGCCGCTATTACAACGGGGCGGATATCGTTATCAATGTTCACCGTTCACCGTTGGATCGGCATCTGGGTCAAAACCGCCGCGGCATCGGTGCGCGCACCCCCAACAACCGGACATTTGAAATCGCGGCGTGTGCCACATTTCAGTTGACCGACAAGCGGGACGGTCTGGCTGAACTGTATGAACCCGGACGTGAGATCCATCATTACGAGACGCTGGAGGAATGCCGCTCGCTCATCGACTATTATCTTCGAAAGGATGAAGAGCGCGATCGCATGGCATGTCGGGCGTATGAACGAACGTTGCGCGAACATTTGTACGAACATCGGATGATCGCCATTTTGCGATACCTGTTTCCACGGCGTTCGTTTCGTTTTCGGGCGGAAACCGGGGTGGAGACGGCGACGGCGGGAAAAAGCAGCTGGCATCTCACCGGTGAAATGACCCGGTTACCGGGAGCGGGTGGCCGGTTTGTGCTGATTTGTCCGGAACACGAATCCGCGGCGCCCGATACGATCCGTCAGTGGTTGATGTACGCCGAGGGGGATTCCGGGATCGGGATGCTGTATCCCGGTTCCGATCTCCCCCAATGGACCACCTCGCAAACCGCGACGGGAACCGTTGCATTGGTGCGTCGTGCCGTCTTCCGGCGAGCCGTGCAGACCGGATGCAGGAACCTGGCATCACTGGCGGCGTTTTGCCGAAGGCACGGCAAGCGGATCATCAGTGTGGGTCGGGGATCGGAGGAGAACGGCAATCTCGAACACGAAGAGCGACCGGAAGAATTGGCCCACCCGGGGGAAATGATGCGATCCGCCCTGCGGGAACGGATCGCATGTGCCGTGGTTGCTTTGACGAAACCTACACCATTTGTTTCTCCGCCTGCTTGGATGCCCGATGCGATGCGCGGGTCGATCGGGGTATTGGGATTGCCCACGGTGGAGGAGGAGCGTTGGCGGGATTGGCTCAAAGCGTGCCAACCGACAGGCATGCAAGTGATGACGGTCCATTCGCTTCGTCAATCGCTTTTGGGCGGAACGTCGCGAGCCTTATTGAAATCCCGGCCGGTTCATGTCGTGGTCGCGCCATCCCGCCGATCAGAAGCGGCGTCAACGATCAGCCGCGGATACTGCATCGCCCGTGTCACCTTCTTGCAACCCGGAAGCACGGCCGAACAGCTCAGGGATACCATCTGCCGATCTCAGGCCAGTTGGGTGTGGTTGTTTGTTTCCCCCTCCCGAGCGTTGTACCTGGCTCCGTTGCTGGCGCGCGAATGTTACCGATCGGTGATCGCCCTTTGCTGAGGACGGATACCCCATTTTCCAACCTGATGGGCATCCGGGCGTTTCCAGCCCTTCCAGACAGGCATATAGTAACCCCGAGACGGGAGGGTGACCCATGGGATCAAAAGGTGTGACTGTCTGGTTAACCGGCTTGTCCGGATCAGGCAAGACGACCATCGCCAAAATGGCGGAAGCCAAACTGAACCAGCGCGGACAACCCGTTCAACTGTTGGACGGGGATACGGTTCGGGAACGATTGAACAAAGATTTGGGGTTTTCCAAAGCGGACCGTTTTACGCAGGTGGAACGGGTGACTTATGTGGCTGAACTGTTGACATATCACGGCATCATCGTATTGGCCGCGCTCATTTCACCGTATCGGGAGATACGAGCGTATGCCCGTCGTCATATCCCATCTTTTGTCGAAGTTTATGTCCGATGCCCGTTGGAAGAATGCGCGAGACGGGACGTGAAAGGATTGTACGCCCGTGCCTTTCGGGGGGAAATTCCGCAATTCACCGGTGTGAGCGATCCCTACGAAGAGCCGGAGAACCCCGAACTGATCTTGGATACACAACGGGAGACCGTGGATGAGAGTGTGGAAAAACTGCTTCGATACTTGGAGAGACAGGGATATATTTTGCCAATGGAAGGGGAGGGAGCGTGAAAACGAAAAAAGTGATGGTGATCGGGCTGGATTGCGCCGCGCCGGAATTGGTGTTTGAACGATGGACCGATGAGTTGCCCCATTTAAAGCGACTGATTTACAGCGGCGTTTCCGGACGTCTGCGGAGTACCGATCCGCCGATCACCGTACCGGCATGGGCCTCGATGGTAACCAGCAAGGATCCCGGACAATTGGGGTTTTACGGGTTTCGCAACCGTGTCCGTTATGGATATGGAGGAAACCGGATCGTGGACAGCACGGATCTGCGTGAACCGACTGTTTGGGACATTCTGGGGAAACACGGACTGCGCTCCATCGTCATCGGCGTGCCGCCATCCTATCCACCCAAGCCGATCCGCGGCTGTCTGATCTCTTGTTTCCTTACACCGGATCGGTCATATCCACACACCTTTCCGGCCAAGCTGGCGAAGGAAATCGAGCGGGAAGTGGGAGCATACCAATTCGACGTGGACAATTTCCGTACCCATGATGTAGGGTCACTGTTGGAGCGAATCTATGAGATGACACGTATCCGTTTTGCCACGGCACGCTATTTGATTCAAAACAAACCATGGGATTTCTTTATGATGGTCGAAATGGGGACGGACCGGATTCATCACGCGTTCTGGCACTACATGGATGAGCAGCACGTATTGTACCGTTCTTCCCCGTACAAAGACGCCATTCGGGAGTATTACCGGTTTGTGGATCGCGAGATCGGACAGTTACTGGAACTCGTCGACGACGATACTGTCGTGATGGTAGTATCCGATCATGGCGCCAAACGGATGGACGGCGGTTTCTGTATCAACGAATGGCTGATCCGGCAGGGACTCTTGAAGCTGAAAAAACCCGTGAACCAACCCACACCGCTCACCCCCGAACTGGTTGATTGGAAACAGACACGCGCATGGGGCTACGGCGGCTATTACGGACGGTTGTGTATCAATGTAAAGGGACGGGAACCGCACGGGATCGTACCGCGTTCCCGGTATGAGTGGCTGCGAAATCGGATTGTACGAGAGTTGCGTACAATGAAGGACGAAAAAGGGAATCCGTTCAAGACACGGGTGATCAAACCGGAGAGGAAGTATGTCGTCACACGCAACATCCCGCCGGATCTCTTGATCTATTTCGGTGATCTGTATTGGCGGTCAGTGGGAAGTGTCGGTATGGGCAGCTTGTTCGTGTATGAAAACGACACGGGACCCGACGGAGCCAATCATGATTATGAAGGGATTTTCATCGCCGCCAAAAAAGGAGCGCCCGTCAGAGATGAACCGCGTGCCCTGAACAGGTTGCACCTGATGGACGTCGCACCGACAATCTTGCGCGAATTCGGTATTCCGCGGAGAAAGGGGATGCAGGGAAAAACGATACCCATCCGTTTGGGGCCACATCCCGACATCAAAAAAACCCGCCCGTGACGGTGGGTTTTTTTGATGTGTGAGGGGTTCAATATCCCAACTCACTCAGACGTTTCTTCACTTTTTCCTCTTCTGCCGCCGTTTGTCTGTGCAGGCGCACTTTCACTCCGCGGGACAGGGGGTCCTTTCGCTTGTATTTTGTCAACTTGAGTCGAATCCACCGGGTCATGTTGGCATGCAGTCGTTTGGCCACTTTGGGGGCGCGTTGTATGAGATTTTTCGTTTCTTTCGGGTCCAGCTTCAGGTTGTACAGTTCATACCGCGGATTGCCGTAGACGTCCGGTTCCAGCGACTGAATCAGTTTCCAATGCGGTGTCCGAATGCTCCGTTTCAACTGCCAGTTGGCCTCGCATGAAATGGCGAAGGGGCGTACGTTTTTCGCTTTTCCTTTGATTGTGGGAACCATGGAAAATCCGTCCAACGGTTGGATGTGTCGCGGTATGGGGATGCCGGCGATGTCGAGAATGGTGGGCAGGAGGTCGGCATGCTGGACAAGGTCGGGAATGCGTCGTTGGGCGGGTAGCTTGGCAGGGCAGGAGAGGATGAGCGGAACATGGATGGTGGGTTCGTACAAACCGTGGTGATCATAGTAAATGCGGTGTTCTCCCAAGCTTTCACCGTGATCGGATACCAGGATGACAAGGGTATTTTCCCATATCCCCCAATCTCTCAAATGCGATACCAATTGACCGACGGCATCGTCCGCCTGGCTGACGGCGGCATCGTACAATTCATTGATATGTTGAGGATTGTTGATCTCTTTGCTCCAACGACGGATGAAGCTCCACAGCGGCTCCCGAAGAACGGTGTTCAACCCGGGTGCCTGTTGGAGCTGTCGGGGAGAGCGGACATGCATCCGGCTGAAAGACGGTTGCGGCAAATAGGGAAAATGCGGGTCCCAGTAATGAACAAACAAGAACCAGTCTTTTTCCCGTCTGTGATTTTGCAACCAACCGAGCGCGTGTCGGTTGATTTCATGTGCAGGTACGGTGAGATGGGTTTTTCCTGGTCCGGCAGGATCGATATATGTCTGGTATCCCTGTTTGAACCACGGGTTGAACTTGCCGGTGATGCGCGTATTGCAGTCGACGGCGGCCGTTCGGTAGCCATTTTTTTTCAGGATCTGGCTCAGGGGAATGAGCCGGGAAGAGATGGTAGTCGGCTTCATATTGACGATACCGTGTTGGTAGGGAGATTTTCCGGTCATCATCGTGACAAAAGAGCTTTGGGTCACATTGTTTTCTGCGATGCAACGTTCAAACAGTACACCGTTCTTTGCAAGCTGATCGATATGCGGGGTCATGTTGGGTTTGTTGTAACCGTAACAACCGAGACGATCAGCACGCAACGTATCGATGGCGATCATCAGAATCTTCACACGGGATCACCTGCCTTTGAGCCTGTCAGCCAACATCTGACCCGTCAACGAGCAGGGTGTCTGCTCAGTCTGATTGATGCGGCAAACAGTTTGCGTATTGTGACTTGGCCGGGAAACGGTTCGTTCTTTCTCTTGTTCTCAGTCAGGCAGACGGGCCGGCATCTCCCTATAGCGTATGATAGGACCGGAAAGCGGGTTCCACTCCCGCACCAAACGGGCGGATCAACGGAGGGACAGGACAAACGAGGGTTTTTCCAAGGGAGCCGAACGGGACCGAGGCGGACCAAATATAATGGTGTAGTCGCGCATCCTCTTACAGAAAGGGGAGGAAGGGCAAGAATCCCTATGCGTTTATTCTATGTTTCTTCCGGTTGCGGGTTTCACTTTCAACACTACTTGTCCGATGAAGACGAAAACATCATCAGCGCTTTTCGGGAGATTGCCAAAACCACACCGGATTTCCACTTTGATACGTTTCTTCTCCAACGGGAACCGCTGAAGCGGCTGTCGACAAAACTGGCTTCCTTTCGCCCCGATTTTATTTTGGTTTTTCGTGGTTATCGCTTACCAACTGCCGCCGTCCAACAACTTCGCAAATTTCGGGTGCCCTTCGGGATCTGGGTGGTGGATGATCCGTATCGACTGAAGACACACGAACAACTGGTGAAACCGTATCCGTTCGTGTTTACGCAGGATTCCGGCAGTGTATCCTTTTACCGAAGCATGGGGAAAAAGGCGTTCCATCTCCCTTTGGCCGTCAACCCGGCCAAGTACCGTCCGGTCAGGGTACCATCCAAATACCGGTCCGATATTTGCTTTGTGGGAAGCGCGTTTCCCGTTCGGTTGCATTTTTTCGATCAGATGACGCCGTTCTTACTGAAAAAACGGTTTATTATCATCGGTCAATGGTGGGAGCGGTTGAAAAACTATCACAAGCTGAAGCACCGCATCCGCAATCAACCCATCCCGCCGTCGGAAGTGGTCAAATACTACAGCGGTGCCAAGATCGTACTCAACATCCATCGCACCCATAACGATCGGCGGGATAACCATCGCAACCTCCCCGCCTATTCTCCCAACAACCGAACGTTTGAGATTGCGGCCTGCCGCTCTTTCCAACTGCTCACCTGCCGTCGGGATCTCAAGCGGTTTTACGTACCGGGACAGGAGATGGTCTGTTTCCAAAACATCCAGGATCTCAAACGGAAAATCAACTACTATCTCTCACATGACGACGAGCGAAAACGGATCGCGGTCAAATCCTATCAACGCACGCTGCGGGATCACACCTATCACGTGCGTCTTCGCTATTTGCTCCATCTGCTGGATCAACATCTTGGAGGAAGGGCGAAAGTGGCGAAGTCGGATCGGATTCCGTGATCATATAACAAGCCGTCTCCTGATCAAGGAGACGGCTTTGATTTCTGTTTGATGCGCTTTTTTTATCTTCGGGACTGAACAATCGCTTCGAGTGCCTGCACGATATCCCGTTCGATCGCACGCTTTTTTGGTGCGGAACGTTCCCAGCGACAGTTCGCTCTCATGATGATG
Organism: Polycladomyces zharkentensis; assembly: GCF_016938855.1. Lineage (NCBI taxonomy): Bacteria > Bacillati > Bacillota > Bacilli > Caryophanales > Thermoactinomycetaceae > Polycladomyces > Polycladomyces zharkentensis. Next base: position 184,111 of record NZ_JAFHAP010000008.1, read on the forward strand.
AAACAGCATTACAACAAAAAAGCGTGGTTTTAGCCTGCCATGAAAATAAAAGGGGGCCTAAACGCCAAAATATCGGCCGAAAGTTCAATGATTCACACACCTCATTTTGTGCGATTTTTCGTATAATTGTATTATACGGGGTTTTACCGGCATTTTCTGAATTGATCAAAAGGGTACCGACTTAGCGAGAGGGCTGAAGCCTTTCATTGTCCGACGCTCCTTTCATCTCAACCCAAAGGGCCGGGTTTTCCCGCTCGTTCTTTATCATTGGAGAACCGGGAAAAAGAGATTGACGATCGGGATTTTACTTGGTAAGGGGATGGACGATGGCTGAGAAACTTCACGATTGGAAGCATCTTTGGCACCAAACACCCTGCCCCATGGCAGTTGTGGATGACTCGGGGATGATCCGCTACGGAAACCGAGAGTTGCTCCAACTGGTGGAACAGAAAAATCCGGATGGTCGATCCTGGGATTCGTTCATTCAGGCAACTTCCTCAAGGGAACATCCCGGACTTCAACAGATCGACGGCGAGAGATACAGGGTTCGTTACGGTGTGCTGGATGAACCGAAGGGTTGGCGTCTTTACTTGTTGGAAAAGGTCTCCACTGAAGGACATGCTCCTCTGCCGTCGCCCAACGAATTGGATTTGGACACGCTCATTGAAAACTCCTATGACTGTATCTACATTACGGACCATAACGGGATCACGCTCCATACAAACTCAGCGATTGAAAGACTGACGGGAATTCCAAAGGAGTATTATATCGGGAAAGACGTTCGGTATCTGGAAAAAAGGGGCATATTGAAAAAGTCTGTGACGCTGGAAGTGTTGAAAACAGGAAAAACCGTCAGCACGGTACAGGCCAATAAACGAGGGAAAGTGCTCATCATTACGGGGAATCCGGTCTTTGACAACGAGGGCCGGGTTGTACGGGTGATTACCAATATCCGGGATGTGACCGAATTAAATCGCCTCCGGGATGAACTGGACGAAACGCGCAAGCTGTCGGAGCGATACCGGAATGAACTGTCCGAACTGAGGAAGTTATGCCTGAAAGAAGAACCCTCCATTGTGATGAACGATGTGGCCATGCAGCAGGCCTATCATCTGGCAATGAAAGTGGCCGCTACTGACGCGACGGTTTTGCTGTTGGGGGAATCCGGCGTGGGCAAAGAAGTTTTCGCTCAGATGATCCATAAAAACAGCAACCGATATGAAAGCGGTTCCTTTATTACCGTTAATTGCGGCGCGATCCCGAAGGAACTGATCGAATCCGAATTGTTCGGGTACGAGGGAGGTGCCTTCACCGGAGCCCGAAAAAAAGGGAAACCGGGAATGTTCGAGTTGGCCGAGAATGGAACCCTGTTTTTGGATGAAATCGGGGAGCTCCCTCTGGAGATGCAAGTAAAGCTCCTGCGCGTGATTCAGGAAAAAAAGGTCCGAAGAGTGGGGGGGACACGGTCCGTTCAAGTCAACGTGAGAATCATTGCGGCAACGAACCGCGATTTAAAAGAAATGGTGAAAAAAGGAGCGTTCAGGGAGGACCTGTATTACAGGATCAGCGTGGTTCCAATTGAAATCCCTCCCCTCCGACGGCGAAAAAACGACATTAAACCGTTGCTGATTCACTTTCTGGACAAGTTTAACCGTAAATACCGCAAGTCGTGTTATTTTGTCCAAGACGTTTTCGAGAAACTTCAGGAATACGAGTGGCCGGGAAATGTCCGGGAGCTGGCCAATATGGTGGAACGGCTGGTCATCACCTGTCCGGAGGATGCGATTCGACCGGAATATATTCCGGAAATACGGGAAAATCAAAACGTTGAATCCCGCGGCGGACGATCCCGGGAGATTGTACCGGAGATCAACGGGGAAATCTACAACCTGTCGGGCTTCAACCGTTCCTTTCAATCTTTGAACGACTTCCTCTCGCACCTGGAGCGCGAGATTTTGGCCGAAGCCTATGAACGGTTCCACAGTTCTTATCAGGTGGCGCAACATTTGGGAATCAGCCAGTCCACAGCCATGCGGAAGGCTTACAAATACGGTATCAGAGAAAGAAGTTCCTCTTAAGTCAATTTCGGTTTATAAACCGAAATTGACTTATTTTTTGACTTATATGGAGATGAATGATGCCCCCCCTTTTTGGGGTGTTTGGGGAAACGTCATGTGGCATGGCTTTTGCGTGAAAAAGGGAGCGGGAGGTGCGAAACGGTGAGAGGTTGCTGGATAGTCGGAGCGGGCAGGTTTGACGATGGACGAAATTGACTTGGTCGAATTGAACGAGGCTTTTGCCGCCCAGGCGGTGGTGTGCATGCGCGAATGAAACATACCCACAGAAAAATGCCATGTGAACGGTGGTCCCATTGCGATCGGCCCCCATTGGGAAGCACGCGGTTTTCTACTGTACGAGATGAAACGCCGCCAAGTCCGTTATGGATTGGTGACCATGTGCATCGGAGTGGGACAAGGAATCGCCATCATTGTGGAACGAATAGAAAGTGAAAGGAGGGAGGATCGGTATCGGCGGTGCGGGAGTGATGGGGAGGGAGATTGTTTGGGTGAAGACCGGACAGGGCGTTTACCGGTACGATGAGCGGGGACGGCGCATTCCCTGCAAAGAAGAAGAGCTTGCAAAGTGAGGGTGAGCGTATTGGAACTTGTGGTCAAACCCGAAATCCGGCAGCTGCAGACAGTGGTCAGGGATTTTGTGAAGGAAGTGGTCGAACCGGTCGCGCAGATGATTGAAGAAGAAGACCGTATTCCTGAGGATGTCGTGGAGCAAGCAAAGGAACTGGGATTGTTCGGTCTTTCCATTCCCGAGGAATACGGTGGGTTGGGCCTGAATATGACGGAGAAGTGCCTTTTGTTGGAGGAACTCGGAAAAACCCATAACGGTTTCACCAGTCTCATCGGCGCTCACACCGGTATCGGAACCGTCGGAATCGTGGAGTTGGGAACGGAAGAACAGAAGCAGCGGTTCCTGCCGAAAATGGCGACGGGAGAATGGATCGGTGCGTTTGCTCTGTCCGAACCCGAGGCGGGATCGCATGCGGCCAACCTGCGCACCCGTGCTGAACGCAAGGGGGATTGCTATGTGCTAAACGGGATGAAACACTTTATCACCAACGGTCCGGAAGCCCGTGTGATCACCGTCATGGCCAGTACCGATCCCGCCAAGGGTGCCAAGGGGATCACCTCCTTTTTGGTGGAAAGTGATTTCCCGGGGTTCAGTCGAGGTCCGTCGGATGTGAAAATGGGACTACGTGGTTCCCACACCTGCCAGTTGTTTTTCGAGGAATGCGAGGTGCCGGTGGCAAACCGCCTGGGAGCGGAGGGAGAAGGGTATGTTAACGCATTGAAAATCCTGGCCAACGGTCGGGCCTCACTGGCCGCCCGCTGCCTGGGGTCTTGCGAGAAATTGTTGGAACTTTCCATGGATTACGCCATGCAGCGGAAACAATTCGGAAAACCCATCTTTGAGAATCAGGCCATCCAACACATGTTGGCGGACATGTATCTGGAGATTGAAACGTTGAGGAGCTTTTTGTATCGGGTGACTGCCATGGTGGATCAGGGGAAGAAAGTCATCAAGGAATCGGCGGCGGTGAAATTGTATGCTTCGGAGGTGTACAATCGCATCGCGGATCGGGCGGTACAGATTTTCGGCGGAATGGGTTACATGAAAGAGTTTCCGGTGGAGCGGTTTTACCGGGACGCCCGAATTACGCGGATCTATGAAGGGACGTCGGAAATTCAGCGCAACATCATTGCCGCGCAATTGAAGAAGGAATACGTCTGATGGGGAGGAACAAAAAGATGCCGGCCATCCGACAATTCGTCTCCGGGTCTGCCTTCGTCGGCAGGGCAGCCCGAGGAACGGGGATGTGGTCAACGTGGGGATCGTTGCTGTTGGATGAGCCGTTTCCGGGGAGCAAATCCGGTCATTGATATACAAGCCGGGGTTTGATTGATGAGATCGAGCAGTACGAGAAACTGACCATTGCTGTGGTCAACGGTTATTCGTTGGGGGGAGGATGTGAGTTGACCATGGCATGCGATCTGCGGATTGCACAGGAAAATGCCAAGTTGGCTTTCCGGAGCTCAGTTTGTCCATTATTCCGGGAGCGGGCGGAACCCAGCGGTTGGCTCGCCTGGTGGGATAAGGAGTGAATCGCATGTTTGACTTCTCATATTCGGAAGACCAATTGTCTGTCAAGAAGCTGGTACGTAAATTCGTGGATCGGGAAATCATGCCGAACATCGAAAAATGGGATGCAGAGCAACACTTTGAAGCCAGCATCATCGATAAATTGGCAGCTCTCGGACTCATGGGTGTCTGCATCCCGGAACAGTACGGTGGCCAAGGCATGGACTACATCACCTTTGCCATTGTCTGTTCCGAACTGGAGCGCGGAGACACCGCCTTCCGAACACTCGTCTCCGTTCACACGGCGCTGAACAGCATGACGCTGTTGCAATGGGGAGATGAATTTCAGAAAGAAAAGTATTTGAAGCCACAGGCGCAAGGGAAGAAAGTGGGTGCCTTTGGTTTAACGGAACCGAATGCCGGGTCCGATGTGGCCGCCATTCAGACCCGGGCCATCAAGGATGGGGACTCCTACATTTTAAATGGGAGTAAAACCTGGATCTCTCTGTGCGATGTCGCCGATCATTTCCTGATCTTTGCCAAAACCTCTCCGGATCAAGGACACCGTGGAATCTCCTGCTTCATCGTGGAACGGGCCTATCCCGGGGTCACAACCCGTGGATTCAAGAATAAACTGGGCATCCGCGCCGGGAATACGGGTGAAATTTTCATGGAGGACGTACGCGTCCCTGCTGAGAATCTCGTAGGTGAAGAGGGCGAAGGTTTCAAAATAGCCATGTCCGCTTTGGATAACGGACGCTTCAGTGTTGCCGCCGGGGCTGTCGGATTGATTGACGCCTGTATCGAAGCGAGCGTCAAGTATACCCATGAACGGGAAACCTTCGGGCAATCCATCGGGAAACATCAACTGGTTCAGCAAATGATCGCCAAAATGGTGGCAGGCTACGAAGCCTCCAAACTTCTGGTTTACCGAGTCGGCTGGATGAAAAACAAAGGGATCCGCAATACCCGGGAAACTTCCCTCGCCAAATGGGTCGCTTGTGATGCCGCATTCAATGCTGCCGTGGATGCGGTCCAAATTCACGGGGCCAACGGCTATTCCCATGAGTTCCCGGTAGAGCGGTATATGAGAAACGCAAAAGCCCTCGTTATTTATGAAGGAACCAGAGAGATTCATCAAGTGATGCAAGCAGAATACGCATTGGGTTACCGAAAAGACAAGGAACTCCGCAAAAATCTGCCCTCCTGGCCATTTAAAGAGGCGAAGAAACCGGTCTAGGCCAATCGGCTTGATCCCATCAGTAAAAGGAAAGAGGTATATACAATGGCAACCTTCAAAGAAAAAACGCTGGCAGCCATTATTCGATGGAGAGCGAAGTCGCAGATGGCCAAGTATGCTCTACGTCCTTCAACCGTTCCGAAGGTGCAGTTTGAAGAGCGGTTTGTTCCGACACCTGTGGGTGACTCCCGCGTACTCGTGTACCGGCCACTTCGTTCGTCTGAAGGATCATTACCGGTCTATGTCAATTTTCATGGGGGCGGCTTCATACTTGGCAGTGCGGAAATGGACGACGTATGGTGTCGCGTGATTGCCGACCGGGCGGATTGTGTGGTTGTGAATGTGGATTATCGGTTGGCGCCGGAGCATCCATTTCCCACTGCTCTGGAGGAAGGTTACGGCGTCATCAGATGGATGTACGACCAACCTGGGCAGTTGGGGATCAACAGGGAGCGGATTGCGGTTGGCGGTCACAGCGCCGGCGGCAATTTGGCTGCCGCGATTTGCCTCCTTGCACGCGAACGAAGCGAATTTCCAATCACATTGCAAATATTGGACTATCCGCCGCTTGATCTGGCGACCGATCCTTATGAGAAACCGACGCATCCTCAAGCCATCCCACCATGGTTGGCCGCCATTTTCAACGGCTGTTACCTGCCGTCACCGGAGCAGGCGCGCAACCCGCTCGCCTCGCCGATTTATGCGGAGTCACTGGCGGGGTTGCCTTCCGCTCTCATCATCACGGCGGAGTTCGATTCTCTAGCCCCGGAAGCAGAGCGGTATGCGCAGCGGCTAAGAGAAGCAGGCATAGCTGTGAGTCACAAACGCTACGAAGGTGCCGTTCACGGGTTTACACACTCCGGCCCATTGGAATTGGCGGAAGATGCTTGGGAGCTCATCATCACCCATTTACAGCAAGCATTTGGAAAGTAAAGTCCAAATCCTGTCAACGACAAAAAGGGAAAAAGGGGGGATTGATCCATGTTTGTCACGAGGATTCGTCCGCGTGTATCCGAGACAGATGGAGTCGGTCACATCAATAACACGACCATTCCGATTTGGTTTGAATCAGGTCGCGATGAAATTTTTCGTTTATTCACACCTGATTTGTCATTTCAGAATTGGAAATTGGTCTTGGTGAACATGAACATAGACTTTGTAAAAGAAACTTTCTATGGTCGGGAAGTGGAGATACAAACGTGGATCAAGAAAATTGGCAATACAAGTTTTCAAATACAGGAGGAGTTGTATCAAGACAATGAATTGCGAGCGCGGGGAGAGTGCACATACGTCCATTACAATTTTGTGGAGCAAAAACCGGAACCAATTCCGCCGCACATTCGGATACAACTGGAGCAACATCTTCGCTGAACGGGTTCAGATAGATCCTGAATTACCGATCGGCTGGAGGATGAGGATACGGCAGATCTTGTCATCGAAGCAATGTCGGAAAGATTTGACGCCAATTGGACGAATTGGCCAAACCAGGGGCGATTCCGGCAAGCAACACTTTGTCTCTGGAAACGGTGATCACAAAAACATCCCGTTTTATGGTTGACCCAGTCCGAAAATGGGTTTCGTCATGATTCGAGTCATTTACGTGCCGGAAATCCACGGAAGGATATGACGAACCTCATAAAGGAGGGACTTTCAAATGAAAATTCGCGCCGCCGTTCTGTATGAAATGAACCTGCCGTCTCCTTACAAGGACAGTCGGCCGCTTCGAATCGAAACGCTCGACCTTGACCCGCCCAAAGTGGGCGAAGTGCTGATTCGCATACGTGCCGCCGGTTTGTGCCATTCGGACCTGTCCGTCATTAACGGCAGCCGGCCCCGTCCGATGCCGATGGCGCTGGGTCACGAAGCAGCCGGTGAGGTCGTGGAAGTGGGGCCTGGTGTAACCGACCTCCGACCTGGCGATCATGTGGTCTGCGCCTTTGTGCCCAGTTGCGGACATTGCCTTCCTTGCCAGGAAGGACGTCCGGCCCTCTGTGAACCCGGCGGTGCTGCCAACAGCGCGGGGACCCTGCTGTCCGGGGAAAGAAGGTTACACAAAGACGGGATGGATATTCATCACCATCTGGGCATATCGGGATTTGCGGAGTATGCGGTCGTAACAAGAAACTCCTTGATCAAGGTTGACCCGGAAGTGCCGTTTGATGAAGTCGCAGTCTTCGGGTGTGCTGTGATGACCGGAGTGGGAGCCGTGGTCAATACCGCCCGCGTCCCGGTGGGCAGCAGTGTGGCCGTTGTCGGTCTGGGCGGAGTCGGCCTGAGCGCCGTACTTGGCGCCCTCGTGGCTGGAGCAAGGCGCATCATCGCTGTGGATGTCAATCCCGCAAAGCTTCAGATGGCACTGGAACTGGGGGCCACCGACGCATTTGACGCACGTGATCCGGAAGTGGTGCAACTGATTCGCGCGGCTACCGATGGCGGTGTGGAATTCGCATTTGAAACCGCCGGTGCAGTGCCTGCCATGCAGACTGCTTTCGCCATCACGCGTCGCGGTGGCACAACCGTCACGGCTGGACTGCCTCATCCGGAACACCATTTTTCTTTCCCGCACGTCCTGCTCACCGCTGAAGAGCGAACCATCAAGGGGTCTTACGTTGGAAGCTGTGTTCCGGCACGCGACATTCCTCGTTTGATCGAGCTGTACAAGCAGGGGCGCTTACCGGTCAACCGGTTACTGACTGATCGCCTGCGTCTTGAGGATATCAATGAAGGATTTGATCGACTGAATCGCGGTGAGGTTTCACGGCTTGTTGTCATGATGTAGGTGTGTAAACATTTTGACGCGAAGCAGAAGGATGACTTTAACAGTCCACACGTCTGAAGGTGTGGGATTCCTGGGTCGTTGGCGTCCACAGTCCGTTTCCGCTTTGGACAACGCCCGGTGTTTAGAGGTGTGATTTCACCCCGTCCCATGCAGTTCTGCAGCAATGCTGCACGCATGGGCGGCGTACCTGCGACCAACGGAAGTGCCCGTGGTATTACCGGTACGCCGGTTCCTCCTGACTCACGCTCACGGTTTTACCCGGTGGGAGTCTTCGTCACCAGAACCATCTGTCATGCCGTACAAAATCCTAATGACAGCAGCATGAGCACAGCTCGATGACTATGCCAACATTTCGTGTTGGGCCCCTGACAATTCCCATGAAGGGGATAACGGACAAAACTGTCTTTCATCCCACGATTCAAACCGCTTCCGACAGCCATTTCTGTAAAGATGATTTGGTTACATGAAAGATATGGATTCTTTCTTTTGGATGATCCCTCGTTTCGAAAAACCACTTGGTAGGATCTCTTTTGTAAACAAAATTTGTTTCCATATGAAACACAACAATATACTTAACCGCGCTGCATTTCTGTGCTCACCGTTTGACGTTGCGCTTTCTGTGTATATTTAACATAATTTTCTGTTAATAACTCCTTGAACGCTGCATCGATACTGGCATTCATCTTGCATATATATTGGGTTGAGTGAAATGGACGTCCCCCAACCCACTTATCTCCGGTGGGTGAAGGAGTGAAGGGCCGCCTGATATGTTCCGCGTACTTCCTTGTCGGAAGCGGAAAGATTCTCTGGCGGAGCTGCAGGGTCGGTAAACCATGGGAGAAAGGGATGGAGACTGATGGACTTCGCGTATTCCGGTCGGGTGAAGGAGTATCAAGAACGGTTGCTTCGCTTTATGGAGGAGGTGGTGTACCCGGCGGAAAGGATTTATGTGGAACAGCTGCGGGAAAGCCCCACGCGGTGGGTCGTCCCGCCGGTGATGGAGGAGATGAAAGCGAAGGCCAAAGAGGCCGGACTGTGGAACCTGTTTCTGCCGGAGAGCGACAAAGGGGCGGGTTTAAGCAATTTGGAATACGCCCCCCTGTGCGAGATCATGGGACGCTCTCCCATCGCCCCCGAGGTGTTTAACTGCTCCGCCCCGGACACGGGCAACATGGAGGTCTTGGAGCGATATGGGACCGAGGAGCAGAAGGAGAAGTGGCTCATTCCCCTGTTAAACGGGGAGATCCGTTCGTGCTTTTCCATGACGGAACCGGATGTGGCCTCTTCAGATGCCACCAACATCCAGACCAGCATTCGCCGTGACGGAGACGAGTATGTGATCAACGGGCGGAAGTGGTGGTCCTCCGGTGCCGGCGATCCCCGGTGCAAAGTGGCCATTGTGATGGGCAAGAGTAATCCCGATGCGCCCAAGTACCAACAGCATTCGATGATCATCGTCCCTCTGGATACCCCGGGAGTGCGCATTGAGCGGATGCTGCCGGTGTTTGGTTACGATGACGCCCCTCACGGCCACGCGGAGATCACCTTTGACAATGTACGCGTGCCGGCCTCCAACATCATCTGGGGAGAAGGCAAGGGATTTGCCATCGCCCAGGGCCGCTTGGGACCGGGAAGGATTCACCACTGCATGCGCCTGATCGGGGCGGCGGAGCGCGCCTTGGAACTGATGGTTCGCCGCGTCAAAGAGCGGGTGGCATTCGGCAAACCCTTGTCTGAGCAAGGGGTGATCCGGGAGTGGATCGCCGACTCCCGCATCGAGATTGAACAAGCTCGCCTGCTGACGCTGAAAGCAGCGTACATGATGGATATCGCGGGCAACAAAGTGGCGAAAAAGGAGATCGCCATGATTAAAGTGGTTGCTCCCAACATGGCTCTCAAAGTCATCGACCGTGCCATTCAGGCCTTCGGTGCCGCCGGTGTCAGCGAAGATGTTCCTCTCGCCTTCATGTGGGCCAATGCCCGTACCCTGCGTTTGGCTGACGGCCCCGACGAGGTGCACCGCCGGGCCATAGCCCGCATGGAGTTAAGTGATGAGTGACAAGGGGAAAGACCACGGGGAAGACGATTACGGACGCCACTCCCGATGACTGTGGCCGGAATCCCAAATTTATTAAGTATTGCCGAGTGGACAGAGGTCAATATCGCCTGTTTCACCGGATACTACGACGAGCGTTAAAAGGGACACCCAACCTGCTTGAAGATCTACAGTTTTCGGATGTGGAGCAGGAAATCTGCGAGATGTGATCAAGCAGAACGCCGAGGGGATCGGTAAAACCGGCCTTTGACAAGAACGCCATGACGGATGATGAGCATGTTCTTCCGGACGGCGACCTAAGCACAACGGGTGACGGGGGGAGCCAGCGGAAGTCCTTGTTGTCGAAGAGGCGGGTCCCAGCCCATCCTCATCGATCACATGGACGGGAACACCGATGGAGATACCACATCCGCGTCCGGAAGACGGGTTGTTCCGTTGCCTTTGACCGCATGGGCATGCAGGGTTGGTCGGGGTGCCGTTGGATTCCGAGAAACTCGTCGTCCTTGCTCATAGGTTACGAGATGACACGGTGAACGTTGTCCCCCGGTCTGGCCGGAGGAGTTGGCCAAATCGCAGGAAAACAGGTACAACATCATTCCGCACTTGAAGGAGAAAAGGTTCCCGAGGGGCAGATCGATCAGATCTTTGTGAAAAACCCGGCGCAGATGTTCGGCGTCAACAAAGGTGCAATTGTAGCCGAAACCTCCCCCCGTATCCGGGGATAACTTTCTATTCCATTGCAGAAAAACGGAGGTTCTAGCGATGCGGTTAAAGGGAAAAGTGGCGATTGTCACCGGCGGGGCAAACGGGATCGGCCGCGCCGCCGCCAAAGAGCTGATCCGGGAGGGGGCCAAGGTGGTAGTGGCGGATCTTGACCGGGCCAACGGTGAGCGGACGGTGGCCGAGATTGAAGCCGAAGGGGGATCTGCCCGCTTCTTCCAGGCAGACATCTCGCAATACGACAGTGTGAAGGTGTTGGTTCAGGATACTCTCCGCCATTTCGGCAAGTTGGACATCATGTTCAACAACGCCGGTGTCGTCAATCGGCGTGAGTCCCTTTTGGATTTGCCGGTAGAAGAGTATCACCGTACCGTGGAAGTCAATCAGCACGGGGTTTTCTACGGGATCAAGGCGGCGGGAAACGCGATGAAGGAAAACGGAGGCGTCATCATCAACACCGCCTCCATTTACGGCTTTATCGCCGACCGTAAATATTTCCCCTACCATGCAAGCAAGGGCGCGGTAGTGATGATGACCAAAGCGGCTGCCTTGGAGCTGGCCCCCTACAACATCCGCGTCGTAGCCATCGCGCCGGGGCTGGTGGATACGGAGATCGTGAAGCCGTTGAAAGCGCGCTCTGAAGTTTGGCAAGCGGTGGAAAAAGCACATATGCGCGGCAGGGCGGGGAATCCCGTGGAAGTGGCCAAGGTGGTGGCATTTCTTGCCAGCGATGACGCTTCCTTTGTCAACGGATCCGTCCTGTTTGTCGACGACGGCGCGGTCGCCTTTAAACGATGAAACAGGAAGGACGAGACGGAGGAAGAGATGATCATGCACGGAGCGGATGGCGAATACAAGTACCCAGGGAGATCTTTCTGAATGAATGGCCCCCAAGACGGCAACGGGCAATTTCTTCGCCGGCGGCTCACAGACATGGCGAGGAAGGAAGCATGGAAGCAGCAAATACGTAACAGGAGCTGAATGCATTTGGCAAAGAAGATGCGTGTTTGGCTGAAAAAAGAAGAGATTGATGCCGCCAGGCTGACGGGGGCAACGGCCGTCGTCATGGATGTTCTCCTGGCGACAACGACGCTTCTTGCCATCATTGAGGCTGGCGCCCGCAGGATCTTGCCCGCCGGCAGCCTGGAGGAGGCGCATCGTTTGGCGGATGAACTGGCATCCCCCCTTCTCCTGACCGGAGGGGAGGAGGGTGGCGTCATTGTCGACGGATTCGATTGCGGCCCTTTTCCCGATGAATATCCCGCGGAAAAAGTGAAAGGAAAAGATGTCATCTATCTCACCACCAACGGCACCCGGGCGATTCACCGCGCCAAAACTGCTGACGAGCTGTTGATCGCCTGCCTTCGCAACGCTCCCGCGGTAGCCCGTTACTTGCAGAAGGTAGAGACCGAAACCGTCTGGCTGATCTGTGCCGGCTCTCAGGGGTGGGTTTCCCTGGAAGATACCTTGTGCGCCGCCGTCATTTTGGCGGAGATGGACCTGACCGGGTGGGATTTGGACGATACCAGCCTGTTGCTGCAGCAATTGGGCGTCAGCCACCGGGGAGACATCCCTTCCCTTTTGAAAAAAGGTCGGGTAGGCCGGTGGTTTGAACGAGAAGGGCTGACCCACGTCTTCCGTCATACGGGGGAGGTAGGGGCCAGTAATACCTTGGTCTTCTTACAAGACGGGCTGCTTGTACCGCTACAAAGCAAAGTGGGTTGGAGGGAAGCACATGGAAGATAAGACGATTCCCGTTCGCGAAGGGGAGGAATTTGACCGGGAAAAGGTGGCTCGTTTCTTAAGGGAACACATCGACGGCCTGGCGGATGTCCCCATGGAAGTACGGCAGTATCCCACCGGGGCTTCCAACCTGACCTATTTCATCCGGATCGGGGAGTGGGAAGCGGTGCTGCGTCGTCCTCCCTTGGGTCCGTTGCCGCCCAAGGCCCACGACATGGAGCGGGAAGCAATGCTGCTGGAGAAGCTGCATCCAGTATTTCCTCTGGCACCGAAGCCTTATGTCATCTGCCGGGATGTTTCCGTCTTGGGAGCAGTCTTTTATGTAATGGAACATCGGCGGGGTGTCGTCATCGATGATGCTTTTCCCCCGGAGGTGAAGCCGACACCGGATCTCTGCCGGCGGATTTCCGAAGCGATGGTGGACACCTTGGTGAAGCTCCATGACATCGATTGGCGGGAAGCGGGGTTGGCCTCCATGGGACGTCCCACGGGATTTTTGGCGCGGCAAGTGAAGGGGTGGATCACGCGGTATGAAAAGGCGAAGACCGACGAAATCCCAGAAGTGGCGCCCCTCGTCCGCTGGCTGTCGGAAAACGTGCCTGAGAGTCCCGCTCCGACGGTGATCCACAACGATTACAAGCTGAACAACATCCTGTGGGATGCGGAGGATGCGGCTCAACCTGTGGCGGTGCTGGATTGGGAGATGACCACCATCGGCGATCCCCTCTTTGACCTGGCTGTGGCTTTAAGTTACTGGGTACAGCCGGACGATCCCGAGGAGCTGACCCGTGTGTTGCCCACGGTAACCACCTGCCCCGGCTTTGTCTCCCGGGAGGAATTGATTGAGCGATATGCCCAAAAGAGCGGACGTGACCTTTCTTCCCTGCACTTTTACATGACTTTCGCCTATTTCAAAAATGCGGTGATCCTGCAGCAGATCTACGCCCGCTGGAAAAGGGGGCAGACGAAGGATAAGCGGTTTGCCTCCTTCGGAGAGTGGGTGCGCCATCTGATCCGACACGCCGATGGCTTGGCCCGGGCTGGAAAACGGTAGTCCAGAAAAAATCCAAATATAAATATAAGGCAGAAAGGGGCCTGACCATGTTTGAAACGATCCTTTTTGAGAAAGAGGAAGGGTTGGCAACGATCACACTGAACCGTCCCCAGGCGCTGAACGCTTTTGACGAGCAAATGCATGAAGAGATCTATCAAGCGGTGAACCTGGCGGCCGGGGATGCCGATGTCCGCTGTATCCTGCTGACGGGGAGCGGCCGGGGGTTCAGCGCCGGTGCAGACATCAAAGTGATCAAGGAGGCAACCGGGGAAGTGGATCTCGGGGAATATCTCAGGAAGACCTATAACCGACTCTTGCTCAGAATCCAGGAAATCGAAAAGCCCTTTGTTGCCGCCCTTCACGGACCGGTCTACGGGGCGGGCTTAGGCGTGGCTCTCGCTTGCGACTTTCGCATCGCCGCCCCCAGTTCCAAATACTGCATGGCTTTTATCAACATCGGCTTGGTTCCCGATGCCGCCACCTCTTTCTTCCTTCCCCGGATAATCGGATTGGGCCGGGCGTTGGAGATGACTATGACCGGGGAGCCGGTGGACGCTGAGGAAGCGTACCGCATCGGTTTGGTCAACAAAGTGGTGGCGGAGGAGGAGTTGGTCAAAGAGGCGAAAGCTTTCGCACGGCGCTTGACACAGGCTCCCACCAAAGCCCTCGGCTTGAGCAAAAGGATGTTGTGGCAAAGCTTTGAAAGCGACCTGGCCACTGCTCTGAACCGGGAAGCCGAGTTCCAGGCGGCTTGCGGCAGGTCAGCGGATCACAAGGAAGCGATCGCCGCTTTTTTCGAGAAACGGAAGCCCAACTTTATCGGTAAGTGAGGAGGAATCATCATGCGATTGAAGGATCGCGTCGCCTTTATCACCGGGGCCGGACGGGGGATCGGCAAAGCGATTGCCCGGCGTTTTGCCCGAGAAGGAGCCAAGGTGTGCTTGACGGATATCGATGAGGCAGGAGTGTACACTTCTGCTGAAGAGCTGGAAAAGGAGGGGCTTACGGTATTTGCCGTCCGGGTGGACGTCACAGACCGCGGCCAAGTGGAGGCGGCCGTCGAGGAGACGGTGAATCGCTACGGCCGCTTGGATATCCTGGTGAACAACGCCGGGGTGATCCGGGACAACCTCCTCTTTAAGATGAGCGACGAGGATTGGGAGACGGTGATGAATGTTCATCTGAAGGGAGCGTTTTACTGCAGCAGGGCGGCTCAGAAGTATATGGTGGAGCAAAAGTACGGTCGCATCATCAACATCTCCTCCACCTCCGCCTTGGGAAACAGAGGTCAAGCCAACTACGCCGCCGCCAAGGCGGGCCTGCAAGGATTCACCAAGACCTTGGCCATCGAGTTGGGGAAATTTGGCATTACCTGCAACGCCGTCGCCCCCGGATTTATCGATACCGAGATGACCCGGGCGACGGCGGCTCGAATCGGGGTGGATTTCGACCAGCTCTTGGAGATGTGGGTGAAGGAGATTCCGGTAGGAAGAGTCGGAAAACCGGAGGATATCGCCACTGCTTGCCTTTTCTTCGCTTCGGAAGAGGCATCTTATGTCAACGGACAGGTGCTGTACGTAGCCGGAGGACCCAAAGATTGATCCGCGAGGTGAGTCCCATGTGGCAACACTTGATCGGAAAGCGTTCCGAGCCGGTGACCAACTGGGTGGAGCGGGGAGCGGTAAAGCGATTTGCCGAATCGATTCAGGATTTGAATCCGCTCTATTTTGACGAGGGAGAGGCAAGAAAGAGCCGTTGGGGGCGGTTGATCGCCCCGCCCACCTTTCCGATGACTTTTGACTACGGACGGATCGAGGGGTTGAGCCTGCCGGAGAGCGGGTTGATCCACGGCGATCAGACCTTCCGATACCGCCGCCCCCTCTTTGTCGGGGAAGAGGTCTCCTGCTACACGGTGTTAAAGGATGTGACCGAGAAAAAGGGGAAAAGCGGCCATCTCACCTTTCTGGTCTTTGACCGGATCGGGGAAGACCGGGAAGGTGAGCCCATCTTTACCGCAACCACGACGGTGGTGGTCACCGAAGCGGTGAAAAGGGGGATAGCGGGATGAAACCGGTCGCGTTAACGTGGCAAAAAGGGCAAGAGCTGCCGGCAGTGACACTGCCGCCGGTAACGAGGTTGCAGCTGATCAAATACGCCGGGGCTTCCGGGGATTTCAACCCGATTCACACCATCGACGAAGCGGCCGAACAAGCTGGCTTGCCCGGGGTGATTGCCCACGGGATGCTGACCATGGCCACCATGGCGCGCCTGTTTACCCCTTATTTGGACCAGGGGTTTATTCAGCGCTTTTACACCCGGTTTGCAGGCATGGTCTTCGTTGGTGACGCGCTCACCATCAGCGGCAAAGTCGTCGAAACCCAATACACAGAGGAGGGAGAGCTCGTCACCTTCGACGTTTTTGCCAAAAACCAAAAAGGGCAGGTTGTCGCCAAGGGCAGTGTCGATTTTCTCGTCTTCAGGGATTAGAAAAACGCAGGTGATGGGTTGAGCCATCGCCTGCTTCCATACTTGTTGGGATTCCCGGGTAAGCGGATACTTCTAATTGCCAACCAACTGGGATGGGGTGATAAAGTTGACCGTATTCGATTTATTTCGTTTGGACGGAAAAGTCGCCATCGTGACTGGCGGAGGAAGGGGATTGGGGCAGCAGATTGCCCAAGCCTATGTGGAAGCCGGCGCGAAAGTCGTGCTCTGTTCTCGAAGGGTGGAGAACTGTGAACAAGTGAAATCTGAACTGGAGGCACAGGGGGGAGAGGCTGTTGCGCTTCCCTTGGATGTCACCCATCCTGACTCGGTGAACGAAGTCGTCGCCAAGACCATCGAACGCTTCGGCCGCATCGATATCTTGGTCAACAATTCCGGTACCTCTTGGGGCGCGCCGGCTTTTGACATGCCCTATGAAGCGTGGCAAAAGGTGATCCAAACCAACCTGACAGGCACATTCCTGATGTCTCAGGCCGTCGGCCGTCACATGCGCGATCAGGGGGGCGGCAAGATCATCAACATTGCGTCTGTGGCCGGATTGCGAGGCTCTGAGCCGGAGGCATTGGACGCGGTCGGTTACAATGCAAGCAAAGGCGGGGTGATCACGCTGACCAAAGATCTGGCTGTGAAATGGGCTCGCTACAACATTTGTGTCAACGCGATCGCACCCGGTTTTTTTCCCACGAAGATGACGAAAGTCGTGCTGGAACGCGGTTACGACCGGATTATCGAGGCTACGCCCCTCCGACGGGTCGGGGGAGAACGTGATCTGCAAGGAGCGGCCCTTTATTTCGCATCGGCGGCCTCCGATTTCGTCACTGGGCAGATCCTCGCGGTCGATGGTGGTTCAATGGCGAAATAGCCTGTAGGTAAAAGTCAAGTGCTTCAGAATGGGAACGATGGTTCCAACATTCAAGGTGAGGTGTGAAATGATGACGGAGCGCCATTTTCAGTTCTGGCCGAAACGTCTGCCAACCACACTGACCATCCCGGAGACGACCATATACGACAACCTTGAGGTTTCTGCCCGGCGTTACCCGCAAAAGACTGCCATCCATTACTATGGAAACACCATTTCCTATCGAAAACTGTGTGATGAAGCGAATGCGCTCGCAGGGTATCTTCAGACAGAACTGGGCGTGGCAAAAGGTGACAGGGTCGTTCTTTACATGCAGAACTCGCCGCAATACATTGTTGCCTTTTACGCCATCCTGCGTGCGAACGCGGTGGTAGTCCCGATCAACCCCATGAATACCACGGATGAATTGGCGTTCTATGTCACAGATTGCGGTGCAAAGGTAGCCATCATCGGTCAGGAACTGTATGAACGGATCGCCCCCGTTTTGCAGAAAGGCGTTCTCAAACATCTCATTGTCGCTGCGTATTCGGATTATTTACCCGGAACGGTCGAATATGAACTGCCAGAGGCGGTAGCTGCTGCCCGGCGTGACATCGACAACACTGCGGTGACATCCTGGAACGAAGCACTGGCCGGAGGATATCGACCGGGTCCGATTGAAGCGGGGGCGGATGACTTGGCGGTACTCCCGTATACGTCGGGGACGACCGGTAAGCCGAAGGGCTGCATCCACACGCACCGGACGGTCCAGGCGAACATCGTCGGCAGTTGTGCTTGGTATCAGCTCACCCCGAATGCCACCATTTTGGCGACGCTGCCTTTATTTCACGTGACCGGTTTGCAACACAGTATGAATGCGCCGATTTACGCAGGCAGCACAATCGTGCTCTTAACCCGCTGGCATCGGAATGTTGCGGCTCAGTTGATTGAGCGGGCAAAGTGCACGCACTGGACAAACATCGCGACAATGGTGGTGGATTTTCTGGCAAACCCCAATTTGTCCAAATACCGTCTCCATTCGATGTGCCTCATCGGGGGTGGAGGAGCGCCCCTGCCGAAAGCAGTGGGAGAGAAGTTGTACCAGTTGACGGGGATTCGCTACGTCGAAGGGTACGGATTATCCGAGACGATGGCACAGACTCATTTCAATCCACTGGATCGTCCAAAACTGCAGTGCGTCGGGGTTCCGTCCTTCGACGTCGATGCACGCGTTGTCGATCCCGAAACCCTGCGGGAACTCGGCCCGGGTGAAGAAGGGGAGATTGTCGTGCGCGGGCCACAGGTGTTTAAAGGATACTGGAATCGTCCGGAGGAAAACAACAAGGCTTTCGTCGAGATCGATGGGAAGACGTTTTTCCGCACAGGCGACATCGGCAAATACGACGAGGAAGGTTATTTCTTTATCATCGATCGCCTCAAGCGCATGATCAATGCTGCCGGGTTCAAAGTATGGCCTGCGGAGGTTGAATCCATCCTGTACAAACATCCCGCTGTGGAGCATGCGTGCGTCATCGGCGCACCTGATGATCGCCGCGGCGAGACGGTGAAAGCGTTTATCGTCCTGAAAGAGACAGCGGTGGGCACTGTCACGGAAAAAGACATCATTGTCTGGTCCAAGGGACAGATGGCAGAGTACAAATACCCTCGTATCGTGGAGATTGTTCGCTCTCTTCCCATGTCTGGAAGCGGTAAAATCCTCTGGCGGGTGCTGCAGGAAGAAGAACTGAAAAAGCAAAAACAAGCATGAGGAAGAAGCGTTTCCCCCCGCTCGTTGATATTATTCAGAATGAATGAAAAAATAAAACGGAAATGTATCAGCTCTTCCGAGGAGGTAGATGGGTAAAAACAGCAGGTTTTGCTAAAAAACTGGTTCAGCATCTTGGACCATTTGGATGAGATTTTCCCGTTTATCGGCAACGATACGGAGATCCTTCATGCCAACAGTGCCTATTCCCGGCTGATTGGCGTCCCCAGGGATCAGGTGATTGGCAGGCGTTTATCCGACATCGAGCCCAAAGCCCGGATCATCGAGGTGCTGGAGTCGGAGTGGCCGGTCTATCACGATTACTCCTATATCGAATCCGTGGGCATGGATATCGGGTAATAGTTTTCCCGTCTACGCCGAAGAGAAAAAGTAGGGTAGGTTGGTATTTTCCCCCGGTTTCGCTGTTTTCTGCCGACTCCCCCCGTATGGTGCAAGAAGGAAAAGGCGGCCGGCAACGTGCGGGAACTGCAAAGCTGTATCGAGTACATGTACGCCCTCTCCGAAGGGCATCTTCTGGATGTTCAGCACCTGCCGCAGCACATCTGGGAGTCGGTCAAAGGCAACCAGAACGCCATTGGTGAGTGCAGAGAAGAAACCCCGGCTCTTTCCTTGAAAAAGGAAGCCTCTTCCAAAGCAAACCTGAAAGAGGTCGTGGAGCAGGTGGAAAAAGAAATGATTATCAAGGACCGTTCCTTTGAGGAACGGATTTTTTTATCCTTTTGTTTCCCGGTTGTGTTTTCTTTTTTTTGCTTTAGTACAAAATAATGGATAGATATCGAAGGGGGAGCTGTCATCCATGTCTGGGTTCAGAGGATTTCGCAGGCGCAGAAAACGGAAGAACAGCGGAAGTGATCCGGTTATTCCCAGTTCGGGGGAAGGTTTGCAGGTCGCCCTCCATCCCGAACTGGAGAAAAACCGCCGGGTGATGAAGGATTTGTTCGAACGGTGTGACGATGTCACATTCCGTCCATTCCGGATCGGAAAGGAAATCGAGGCGGAAATCGTCTACATCGATAACATGGCCGACATCGAGGAACTGAACGATCATGCCCTGGCTCCCTTGATGAAAGCCTCCCTCACCCGTCCGGAGGAGATCGAAGGGTTCTTTCGGGAAGAGCTGCCCATTGTCTCCGCCAAACCGGTTCAAACCTTTGAGGAGTGTGTCAAGCATGTGGCGTCCGGCGATCCCGTACTGTTCATTGACGGATGGGACCGGGCACTGAACCTGGGGCTGCAAAAATGGGAGAAGCGGGGGATCAGCGAGCCGGAAGGCGAACCGGTGATCCGAGGCTCCAAGGAGGGATTCATCGAGTCGGCCTTGTCGAACACCGCCCTGTTGCGCCGCAGAATCCAGAGTCCTCAATTGAAAATGGAGGAAATGCGGCTGGGCCGTTATACCCAAACCCGGGTCATCGTCGCGTACATCGAGGGAATTGTCAACCAAGGCGTGCTGGACGAGGTGAAACGGCGGCTGGAGCGGATCGATATCGACGGGGTCTTGGAATCCGGGTATATCGAGGAACTGATCGAGGACAACCCCTACTCGCCGTTTCCCCAGATGAACGTCACCGAACGGGTCGATACGGTGGCCGCCGACTTGTTGTCGGGACGGGTCGCCATCATTACGGACGGATCGCCCGAGGTGATGACCATGCCCCTCAACTTCCCGACGCTTTTGCAGGCCGCGGAGGATTACTATGTCCGTTTCACTTATGCCACAGCCGTCCGTTGGCTGCGATACCTGCTGTTTTTCTTCTCCCTGACCGCTCCGTCCTTTTACGTGGCCACGATCACCTTTCACCCGGAAGCGGTGCCCACGGAGCAGCTCTTCAACTTCGCGGCGGCCCGGGAAAAGATTCCCCTCCCGACCATCGTAGAAGCGTTGTTGATGGAGATTGCCTTTGAGGCGTTGCGGGAGGCCGGCCTCCGCCTGCCGAAAATTGTCGGTCCCGCCGTCTCCATCGTGGGCGCGTTGATTATCGGGGAAGCGGCGGTAACGGCGGGACTGGTCTCCGCTCCGGTGGTAATCGTCGTGGCGATCACCGGGATCGCTTCGTTCTCCATTCCCCGATATGCGTTGGGGTTTAGCATGCGCGTTCTCCGCTTTCCCCTGTTGATCCTGTCGGGGTCCTTCGGCATGGTCGGCTTTTCCCTGGGGCTGATCGCCCTTGCGGTCCATTTGGCTACGCTCCGTTCCTTCGGCGCGCCGTATCTCGCCCCCCTCGCACCGTTCCGGCCCAAGGAACTGAAGGATGCCCTCTGGCGGTCCCCGTGGTGGAAGATGAATCAGCGTCCGCGTCTATCCCCCAACGAATACCGGCAGTCGTCGGACCAAAAACCGGGGCCGGAGCAAGGAGGGGAGAGATGAAGATGAGAGA
Source organism: Polycladomyces zharkentensis (assembly GCF_016938855.1). Classification (NCBI taxonomy): domain Bacteria; kingdom Bacillati; phylum Bacillota; class Bacilli; order Caryophanales; family Thermoactinomycetaceae; genus Polycladomyces; species Polycladomyces zharkentensis. The sequence continues at coordinate 205,365 of NZ_JAFHAP010000008.1, forward strand.
AGGAACAGGGATGATCGAGCGGGGACGCATCAGTGCCGGCCAGATGGCCCTGATCTTGTACGTTGGCTGTGTCGGTGTCAAGATTCTGACCGCGCCCCATCTGGCGGCCAAGTGGGCGGGACAGGACATGTGGCTGACTCCCCTGGTGGCGGCCTTCAGCGGCGTCTCTTTTTATGTTGCACTCAAGCTCCACCGGCGGTTTCCCGGGGAGACGATCATCCAGTACAGTCCCCGGATTCTCGGCTGGTTCGGCAAGGGGATCGCCCTGCTCTATTGGATCGTCTACATCCATGCCTGCTCCTTCGTGCTCCGGTATTATGCGGAGCTTGTGACTGGCGTGTTTTTGCCGGAGACGCCCGCGGCGGTGGTGATGGGCGGAATGGCCTTGGTCTGTGCGGCCGCCGTCCGGGGCGGGTTGGAGACCATTGTCCGTACTGCCCAATTCCTCACCGTGCCGGCCTTCACCGTCTTGGCGATCCTTGCGGTTTTGTCGTCGACGGAGTGGGATGTCAAGAACCTCTTTCCGATTCTGGAGCACGGAGTCGGTCCTGTGGTGAGAGGGGCGGTGAACCCGTCGATCTGGTACAGCGAATACTTTTTGGCCGCTTTTCTGCTGCCCTACGTGAAGGAACAGGACAAAGCGGGACGATGGGGTGCCGTCTCCGTCTTCGGGTCGGTGTTGACTCTGCTAGTGTTCGATCTGATCGCCGTGTTTGTGTTGGGAAACCAATCAGCGACCTTCCTCTATCCGCTCTTTGAAACGTTCCGGCTCATCAGTCTGGCGGGTTTTTTTGAACACATCGATGCCTTTTTGCTGGCGATGTGGTTGACCATCATCTTCGCCAAGATCTGTCTTTTCCAATACGTCGCCGTTCTGGGATCCGCCCAGTGGCTGGGTCTGTCCGACTACAAACCCCTGTCGCTGCCCATCGCCTTCATCCTGGTCGCCTTCAGCATCTGGACCGCGCCGAATCTCTCCTTTTTGAACCGGTTCCTCGATGGGGAAGGCGTGTTCTACAGCCACCTGGTGCAGGTGGTGATACCCTTGGGGCTGCTGGCGGTGGCGGGGATCCGGAAAGTAAAGGGGACGCGGAAGGAGGGGAGGGCATGATGAGAGCGGGCCACCTGAAGGGAGCCGGGAAAAAGGCCTTGTGCCTGTTGCTGATAGTCTCCCTCCCGATCCTCCCCGGTTGCTGGGACCGGAAGGAATTAAACGAGATCGCCCTGATCCGGGCCGTTGGAATCGACCGGACAGAGGACGGGCAGATCGAAGTGACGATCCTGCAAGCGATTCCCGTGCGCGCCGGCACGGAGAGCGGAGGAGGGGGAGGCGGACAGCAGCAAATAATCCTTTCCGCACGGGGCATCACCATCCCCGAAGCGAAAGCCAAATTGCAGGAAAAAATGGGCCGGCGCATTTTCACGGGCCACCAAGAAGTGGTTGTGTTGGGGAAGCGGCTGGCCAAAACGGGGATTCGGGAAGCGCTGGATTTCTTTGCGCGCTTTCCCGGGTTCAGGAAGGATGCCTTTCTGTTCGTGTCCAAAGGTACGCCGAAGGAGATCTTCGAGACCGTTGTGCCGGGGGAATCCACCGCCACGGAAAACCTTTATAAGATGGTGAGATTGGAGCGGGCGGTCGACATGACCATCATGCGGGTGCTGCAGGAGATGTCCGGTGACGCGGAAGCCACGGTCATCCCCATGGTAATGAAGGTGAACGACACCACTCTGGCCCTGAATGGCGCCGCCGTCTTCCGGGGGGATAAAATGGTGGATCACCTGGATCGGAAAGCGGAAGAAGGGCTGTTGTGGATTCGGAATGAATTTACCTCCAGGATTATCAACACCCGTCTCCCGGGGGAAAGGGGATATGTCTCCCTGGAAGTGACCAAGTCGGAGGCCGAGCTGATCCCCAAGATCGAAGAGAAGAAACGGCGGATCCTCCTGAAGGTGACCGCCGAGGACGATGTGCAATTTAACGGCACCCGCCTGTCTCTGTACAATCCGTCGAACGTCGACCGGGTCGCCCGGGCGATGGAGCGGATCGTTCGGGACCGTCTCCGCTGGACAGTGGAAAAAATGCAGAAAAAAGCCCGGGCGGACGTCCTCGGGTTCGCCGGGGCGTTCCACCGGGAATACCCCGAGGAGTGGGACAAGATGAAGGATCGCTGGAATGAGCAGGTGTTTCCCCGGTTGGAAGTGGACATCCAGGTCCGTGTGCACATCCGCCGGCCCGGGATAACCGACCGACCGGCAGGCCTGCCGGAGGAGAGGTGAAGCGGCGTGAATTGGGCAAAGGTGTTGGCGGCCACGGTGGTCAGCGTGCTGATCGTGCTGTTCGAGTGGCCGAAAATCAACCGGGGGCGTAAAAAGGAGAAGGCGGCCCTGTTGGTGTTCACCGCCATCGGGTGGGGATTGTGGCTGTTGCTCATCTATTTCCCGGACTTGCCAGGTCCCACTCATTTCGTGCAGAATTTGTTGCGCCCCCTCGGCAGGATGTTGTCGGGCGAGTGAGAGGGGTTGTCCCGTCAAGGCCGCCAAGGGGGAAACAGTGTAGTCTATCCCGTGGAACTTGAATTGATTACGAAATAAATCTGGGTCGACACCACATCATCGACAAGGCGTTCTCCCATTTATCTGACGCTGGTCACCTCCACCCTTCGCATCAACCGCACCGGAAAAAGCTCCGTCCCGGGAGCTTTATTATGCATTCATGAAGCGGTCGGAATATGTCCTCAAGGTATGACGGTAGGGTTTCAGATCCCGGATGATCCGGTTGATTTCATCCTGTAGGGAGGAAGGTCGCCCTGGAAGAAGCATTTCTTTGAACCATCCACATCTGATGGGTTTCGTTTTCTTTCCGCGGGTTGGGCAGTGACCGGATGTCCACTTGGATCCCTTCCCTGCGCCCCGCTTCTTTAACTGAATGGGCAAGATCTTTGGGCTGATCAGCATCGTTGCCTGATTGTATACGTGGAAACCGCCGTCCGCCGGCAGTTCGACGGTCCGGACCAGGGAACGGATGGCGTCATCCAGGGTGATCATCGGCTTCTTCTGTTCCCCTTTCCCATACACCGTAATCGGGAACCCCGCAAGAGCCTGGGCACAGAAGCGGTTGGCCACAACCCCGAAATAGAAATCGAAATTGAACCGCGTGTCCAGAAGGGGGTCCATGCGGGTTTCTTCGGTCTGCGTACCGAATACGATCGAGGTGCGGACATCGGTTACGGTGAGCCCCCACATCCGGGATGCCAGAAAGAGGTTGTTGATGTCGTTCGCTTTGCTCATGTGATACCAGGATGTGGCCATTCCCGCATAAGGGATGATGTCTCTCCCGTCTTGGGTCTCGACGGTCAAGAAGCCTTCTGGAATGGTGAAATTGGGAGCCCCGTGAACCCCGGTGGTCGTCGTTTCAATAAAATGGGTGGATAGGAGGTTCGACTGTTTCAACCCCCAAAGAAGGTTTCGGCACATCCGGTTGTTGTTTTCCTGAGTGTAATCGGCCGGCATGCCGTTGATGTGCGAAATGGTGCTGCGGGTTGGGCAGAGGTATGGAGGATCACCCGGGGCTTGAATGTTTCGAGTTTTGGTTGACGAAATCCCGGTCAGGTCCCATCCCCTCTGCTGCTGGAATGTTATACCTCATGTTGACTCTATTCAGAATGAATGAAAAAATAAAAACAACAACGTATCAGCTCTTCCGGGGGGAAAAGATGGGCAAGAGCCAGCAGGTTTTGCTAAAAAACTGGTTCAGTATCTTGGATCATTTGGATGAGATTTTCCTGTTTATCGGCAACGATACGGAGATCCTTCATGCCAACAGTGCCTATTCCCGGCTGATTGGCGTCCCCAGGAATAAGGTGATTGGCAGGCGTTTATCCGACATCGAGCCCAAAGCCCGGATCATCGAGGTGTTGGAGTCGGAGCGGCCGGTCTATCACGATTACTCCTATATCGAATCCGTTGGAATGGATATCGTGGGCAATAGTTTTCCCGTTTACGACGAAGAAGGGGAAAAAGTCGGAGCAATCGGCATTTTTCGTCCAGTTTCCCTGTTTTCCGCCGACTCCTCCCTCCCGTCGCCCCCCGTATGGTGCAAGAAGGAAAAAGCGGTGGAGGGAGAGGACCCCTTCAGTCGATTGATCGGCGAGAGCCGTGAGTTGAAAAATGTGATTTACATCGCAAAAAAGGTGGCCCAGACGGATACCACCGTGCTCCTCAGAGGAGAGACCGGGGTAGGGAAAGAGGTGTTTGCAAAGGCGATTCATGAAGCCAGCCCCTTCTCTGACGGCCCTTTTGTCGCACTCAATATGGCTTCCATCCCGGAGACCCTGATCGAATCAGAGCTTTTCGGCTATGAGGCCGGCGCATTCACAGGAGCACAAAAGGGAGGTAAGCCTGGTCTGATTGAGCAGGCTGAGGGCGGAACGCTGTTTTTGGATGAAATCGGAGAAATCAGCCCCATACTCCAATCCAAGCTGCTTCGGGTGCTTCAGGAGCGGGAAGTGATCCGGGTAGGGGGGACCAAAGCCCGCTCTGTCCGCTTCCGTCTCATCGCCGCCACCAATCGCAACCTGGAGTCCATGGTGGAAAATGGGAAGTTCCGCCCCGATTTTTACTATCGGATCAGCGTGATCCCCATCCACCTCCCGCCCCTCAGGGAACGTGCTTCCGATGTACTCCTGTTAGCCGAGCACTTCAAGCGGCAACTGGAGGAACGACATGGTCGGCAGAAAGCCTTTTCTCCACGGGTCCTGGACATGATTAAACAGTATTCCTGGCCCGGCAACGTGAGGGAACTGCAAAGCTGTATCGAGTACATGTACGTCCTCTCCGAAGGGCAGCTTCTGGATGTTCAGCACCTGCCGCAGCACATCTGGGAGTCGGTCAAAGGCAACCAGAACGCCATTGGTGAGTGCAGAGAAGAAACCCCGGCTCCTTCCTTGAAAAAGGAAGCCCCTGCCAAAGCAAACCTGAAAGAGGTCGTGGAGCAGGTGGAAAAAGAAATGATCATCAAGGCCCTGCGGGAATCCAGGACCAAGACGGAAGCCATCCAACGTCTGGGTATGAGCCGCAAGGGATTCTATATGAAGCTGAAAAAATATCAGCTTACCTTCTGAGTATCGAGGAAACTACTTTGTGTATGAGATGACCTGGAAAATCCTTTTCGTTGCAGTCAATGGATGGGCTTCATTTCCTGCAAGAAAGGATGGTCGGATTGAACAGTCTCGATTGATTCAGTTTGGGAGGAAAAACGGCGATAGTTGTCGACGAAACCATAGCCGATCCCCTTAGCGGCGATCGGCTATATGTATTCTTATTAGGATTTTGTCGCTTGAATAGCTGCTTTCACTGTCCGGGCAAGATCTCTCATGTTCCCGATTCCCTGGAAATGTAAATAAATGATGCGTGGTTTTTCATGAATCCAGTGATTGTGTATCGCAGAAATCTATATTTCCTTTACGGAACGTATCCAATACTGAAGTTACTTCGCTTTCAAGCAGTGAAAACTCTCCCATCACCACTGTTTTTCCGTTTGTTTGTTCAAATGTGGCGATAAACTCCAACTCCATTGTTTCCGGGGATAGTTTGATTCCTTTGTAAGTAATGGGGATATTACGCGCAATTTCCACCTTGCAAACCCCATTCTCCACTTTGGCTTTCGTACCAAAAATTTGCTCAAGGACCTTGCAGTTGGTTTCCTCATTTCCATCAATCTGTTGCATGGGGAGAAAAAGGATGATGAAACAAGCCATCCAAATAAAAATGATTTTCTTCATATAGACCCACCCGGCATTTTGTTTGACTTATATCCTAACCATGTGGATTCTTGGTTATTCGAAACATCTACCAGTCCGGGTTTGGAAATCGGGATCAATGTTTCCACAAAAACATCATCAATGAGACTTACAATATAATGTTGTGAGTGGCAGTTAGGAGGGAAACATTTTGCGTTTCAAAGGAGAGCCGGTGAGGAGCGTCGTTGAGACAATTGTAAAAACAGGATAGTTTCGCCGTACGGTCTCTTTTGCATCTTGGTGGTATTCTTTTTTAGCTGTAGCGATGTCCCTCTATCCCAAAAAGACTTTAAAAATAGAAAATTAATTAAATAATGGAGGCGTTCCTTTCATGGAATGGATCATGAATGTGAATACAGATGCGAGAGTGGCTTATTTATTGACATTAACAGAAAAAGTGATGGATCAAATAGACCATGAAGAAGGGTATCATCAGGCGGGAAAAACGATCGACATGTGTTGGGAGTGGGTAGAAGAAAAGAAATATAGTGGAGATGAGCTTTATCTTATGTTAGATAACGAAGACGATGGTGGGGTTAGTATTTATGAGCTGTTGACTGATGACCCTCAACAAGAGAGGATATGGTTATGTATCATTGATGCAATTGCATATACAATATGGCAAGCATATAAACATGAAAATGATGAATATTTACCACAGCCCATTGAGACTGTCGATGATGATACGATTGATGAGTTTATTACAAATATAAGGAAAATACATGGATATAATGAAAACTGGGAGAGCATTCTGAAGCAATATTTACTGGATCATTATTCGCCAGAAAGTAGTAATAAAAAAATATTTAGATCTGAAATAATGAATAAGATTTAATTTAGTCGTGACTTATTCACTGGGACCATTGTTTGTAGTGCCCAACCACAGTTGGAAGGATGGTTTGGTGCAGCGGAAGATACCGAGGAATTAAGGCACGCGTATTTGTAAGCTTATCAGGCACGGGAAGCAAACAATCAGGAAATAAATCAAATACGCACGATGAAATGATTTGAAAATGGTGGTCAAAGACGCGCTAATGCACACGGCGCAGCTGATCTCGATTTCCACATGGCACTTGCGCAAATAGCCTTAAAGCGGTAAGACTTTCTGTGCAACGACTTTTCCATACGTCACATGTACGCCATATTGAACCTTATGGTGATCTAAAGGCCGGCTATGAAACTTATGAACGCTTGGTGGAAGCGATTGCTGCACGGGACGAAGTCAAGGTAAATGGACTGTTTGGAAATGATGTTTGCTCGTAGCAAACGTTTGATCTCCGAGCAAATGGGGGAGCGAATGGACACTTAAGGATTATCTCCTTTACTCAGGGACAAGCCTTCTTTCAGGCTAATTCGACACATTCAAATCTGACTCAAAATCTCATCAAACTGATCAATGGTTGATCACTTTCCATTTCCAGGATTTGCGGAACATCATCTGCCTTTTCATATTGATAGGCTTGCCATATCGCGTAACATACTGCATCCATGATACAAAACAAGACGAACTTGGCTTGAGGATTTTCTTTTATTTCATCATATCCTTCAATCAAAATTAACCCATCATCTTCATCATTGAACCTCTCATAAAGTTCGTCTCCACTATGTTTTTTCTCTTCCACCCATTCCCAGCAAGTCAAGGTTAATAAATAAGCTACTTTTGCATCTGTATTTACATTCTTGTACCACTCCATAATGAAAACCCCTTCCCGGATGGTCATGTTTATATTGTTGTCCATTTTTTACTACAAAGAAAGGTTTCTTAGCATCTTTGTTCTCTCTTTCATCTGATGATCGGCCGGCATGGTTCAGTCTATTTCACCGCATAAGTTACGTCACTTCTTGTTAACGTGGCTCAAAAGTAGGGGATATCCAGCCTATTCTGGACATGCAAGCCGTAAGTCGCTTGAGGTGTAAATGTTAGCCATTAACGATGTTCAGGATGAATATGAACGCGTCATCCCCGAGGTTCCTGAATAAACACAAAATGACTTGAGAATCGAAACTCAAGTCATTTGGGAATATGAAATCAAACGTTCTCTCAACCTCTTAAAAAGTACCGGGCTTGCGGGAACCAACCCGGAGAGCCATGTCCACAAAATACCTTTAGCCGGTATTAGCGCCCCAAAACAATTGATAAATGAGATATAAGGCTACGCCCCAAATAATCAACGCAGACAACTTGTTGATTTTACCAACAATCGTACCGGTACGATCGATGTTCCCAACGATTCTTCCAGCTATAGCCAGTCCGAAAAACCAAGCCCATGAAACAAATATGCATGCCAGGGTGAAAGCCATCTTTTCTGTTCCTGTATAACTTAGAGAGTTGGTTCCAATCACTCCTACAGTATCTAAAATAGCATGAGGATTCAATAGGGAAACCGAAGCAGCAAATGCAATTTGCTTTTTAGGTGAAACTTCCTCTTCGCGATGACTTGGAGAGCCCCCATGGGAACGCCACACTGACAAACCCATATACAAGAGAAAGAAAATACCGATACCAAATAATACAAATTGCAACCATGAAACAGTTAATATGACAAAAGAAACACCCAGTACAGCGGCAACAATTAATAAGGTGTCGCAAATGGAAGCTGTAATGATAACAGGCAGTACTCTTAAGAAACGAGATTGTACTGCTCCTTGGTTAAACACAAACACATTTTGTGCTCCAAGCGGAATGATCAAACCAAATGCCAATACCAAACCATGTAAAGTCGCGCCGATCATTTTCACATCCTCCTATATCAAAAGGAACAGAAGCGATATTGTATGATTGTGATCGTTTCAATACGATCCAAAGCGAATATGATATGGTCTTAAAGCGAAAAAAGGTCGTCTTGCCAAGGCGACCTTCAATTCCCGTCATCGCCTTATATCCAAGAACTCGATCATGAGATCCCGCGCTCCAACAGCAGGTGAACCATCATCCTCCAGCAAAGCTGCTTCGTATGTTTTGCTATTTCGTGAGGTAACCATCTGTACCACTTCCAACTCCGGATGTCGGGATCATGCCAAGACAAATTGTTGACCGGCCATTCCCGTTGCACCAACAATGGCCGTTTTTCACTTCGTCACATTGATCCCTCCAGTGCCATACAGGAAATTCATACAACAATATTATTATAATTATTTAATAAAGAACAATAAAAATGTTTGATAGATATCATTACAAAAAGCGATGGTCAGGAAACAGTTAAGCTGGTTATGCATGTTTTCCCGGTTCTCAAATGATGCAAAGACGAACGCGACGGTGAAAAAGTTTCATCTCACGGCGAAAGCGGGAGTCTTAAAACTGAAGAATGTTGGAGAATACGTGAACTGTGAACGGGTCCTCTCCAGAACCGGAGATCCGCATGCAAAAAGGTGACCGTGTTGTCGTTGTCTTAGTAACTTTAGTCAATCACAGAGAGGGCACATATCCCATCCATTTTGGGTTTCATGCGTGAACCGATGAGGAAAGTGCGTGTCCGAAGCGATCGAGTCATCGTGTATGTTCACCAACGGTAAATAATGGATAATATTCTGTTATTTACATTTGAGTGAATTTCACTTATGTGTTAGTATAATGGATCTGATGAAAGCACTGTAACCCTTGTGGTGTGATCATCAAATGGAAGTCGTAATGAAATAATATGAGAAACGAAAAAAGGTGAGTTTCTGCGATCACACAAACTGACGAGAGCAACGAGTATTGTGGTACAAGCTGAAAAGAGATACGATGGGTGGCCACCTGGCCAACTTCCTAACGCCTATAAAAATATGGGAGAGGGGGGAGAAAAGTTGCGAGTATCAACTCAAAAGTCCGGGAAAGAAAATGATTTGATCCAAATGCTGTTGGAAACAGGTTTATTGCAGGAAAAAGAGCGCTGGATATGGGAGATGATCCAGCCTGAGCGATTGATGCGGTTGTATCAGGTGTTGAATCAACGTACAAGATATATCTCGGTTTTGCTTGAAGCTGTTGATGACGGACACAACCAAGCAGCGGTTCTGCGGACGGCGGATGCCTTTGGCATCCAGAATATCTCCGTTGTCACCGGGAATAAACCGTTTGAACCGAGCAAGAAGATTACTCAAGGTTCCCATAAATGGCTGACGATCAGAAAGAAGCCCGATCTGCAAACGGCGATAAAAGATTTGAAGTCGGAGGGTTATCAAATCTACGCCACATATCTTGGGGATGATGCTGTTCCGATCGGGGAAATCGACCTTTCCAAGCCCACCGTGCTCATTTTCGGCAACGAGCACAAGGGAATCTCGAAGGAAGCAGCCAACCTGGCGGATGGGAAATTCTATATTCCCATGTATGGCTTTGTGCAAAGTTTCAACATCTCCGTAGCAGCGGCGCTTGCCTTGCAGGAAGTAACGAAACGGGCCCGTGAGATAGCCGGAGATCGCTATGGTCTGACCGACGAGGAGAAACGGGAGTTGCTGCTGGAATGGATCATGAAAACGCTTCGGCCACAAGTCCGGAAAAAGGTGCAAAAGAAATTGGAGATGTCAAGGCAAACGCCTGCCAACCAAAAAAGCAGCGTCCACAGGTTAACCGGCTGATAAACCATGGGCTGGATGTTTCCATCCCCAATGAATAACGGCTCTTTCGCTTAATCGCGAACAGAGCCGTTATTTCCATCTATACGACTTAGTATTGATGGAGACGTTCCACAGTCGTGAGATCCAGCTTTTTCACCAGCGCGGTCAGCAATTGAACCAGCTGTTCCAAGTCATCTTCATGAATAATGGAAGTGTGGCTGTGGATATACCGTGACGGAATCCCTACGGAAATCGTCGGTACACCTTGATGGTGTAAATGAATGCGGCCGGCATCGGTGGCACCGCGGTCGATACTCTCATACTGCAATGGGATATCCAGCTCTTTTGCCGTATCCCTGAGCATCTGGAGCAAGCCGCGGTGTGCAATGTGCAGTGCATCGTAAATGACGACCAGCGGACCCTTTCCCAGATGACAGGGAGCTTGATCCGGCGAGGTGCCCGGTATGTCTCCGCCCAACCCCACATCGATCACGATGGCGACGTCCGGGTCCACCACGGCTGCGGAGGTTCCGGCACCGCGAATGCCCACTTCTTCCATGACCGTTCCCACCGCATACAGGGTGCCCGGTAACTCCTTCTGATCCAACCTGCGCATCACTTCCACGGCTACCGCGCAGCCCATTCGGTTGTCCATTGCTTTGGCCAACCAATACTTCGGATTGGCCATCACCGTAAACGGCGAGTGGGGGACGATGGGATCGCCGGGACGAACCCCCATGGCTTCGGCTTCGTTCCGGTCCGCCACCCCGATATCGATAAACAGATCCTTGAGTTCCACCGCTTCCTTACGTTTGGCGGGCGGGAGCGAATGGGGAGGCTGCGAGCCGATGACCCCCAGCAATGTACCTTGCTGAGTCCGAACTTCAACGCGCTGGGCCGGCAACACTTGGCTCCACCATCCGCCCAACGGTTGAAACTTCAAATAGCCTTCGTCGGTGATCCGGGTCACCATCCAACCCACTTCATCCAAATGTCCGGCCAACATCACCCGCGGTCGATCCTGCGTCCCCCGTTTTTCGGCAATCAGGGAACCGAGGTTGTCGGTGGTGATGTGATCGGCATGGGGTTCGACCCATTTCCGCATCACATCGCGTACCGGTTGCTCGTATCCTGATGGACCGAATGCTTCCGTCAGTTCTTTTAACATGACTTTCAATGATGCTTGCATCTCCGGTTCTCCTTTTTTACAGATTGGCATCATCAATATATGCGTCGACATATGGCACAAGGATTCCATTGCAGATGTTGATGACGATTTCATCATATCCTGTCAGAGACGGATGGACAACCGGTTTGCTAACGACTGGTTTCCACAGGACGCCATTGTTGGATCACCGAGCGGATGTCGTCCACCTTCTTCCAATATGCTTCCATCGTCGACCGACCTTTGGGTGTGATCCGGATGGTGGTTTGTGGAATTTTTTTGCGAATGAAGTGTTTGTCCACTTCAATCAGACCTGCTTCTTCCAATTTGGACAGGTGACACGACAGGTTTCCTTTTGTCAACCCGGTCAGTTCCTGTAAAAACAGGAACTCCGCTATAGTACAGGCATACAGAGCGGACATGATCGCCAGGCGGGCAGGCTCGTGCACGGTTTTGTCCAAACGCGCCAGTTCCTTGAAGGGCATCAAGGGGGATCACCTCGAAATAAATGGAAGATCTTTGTTTCATCATATAAGACAGATCAATTCATATCAACAACCGGTCTACACTACAAACCAAATGCAAAAAACAATTGGGCTGAAAGCCCGTAATTTCCCATACTTTGATATAATCAAAGCGGATGCCCGCTCAATCGACAAAACGAATGCGATCCAGTTGCTGTCGAAGCTGTCCGCGGATCGATTGCAAATAAGCCTGGCGAAGCTGGGCTTGTTCGCGCTTTTCCTCCGGGGTTAAGCCTTCATTTTTTTGCTTGCGGGCCAATTCGTTAATGCGTTGAATCATTTCTTTGGTAATCACGTCACTCACTCCTCTTTACACACTTTACCGGAAGTCGCGATGGATGGCAAGTCATTCGTGTATGCCCCAACAATCCCCGTGAAGGGGATCACGGGCAAAGCATCATCCCACAATGCAAATACCCAAAGGGTACTTCCTATGGACGCCCGCGGGCTTTTTGACAGCCATTTCTGTAAATGGAGAAAGGATGACGAACCAATGATTCAATGGGAACTGTTTCGAGAACTGACACAGACACCTGCAGCACCCGGTTTTGAACAGGAATTGCGCCGGGTGATACGCAAACACCTGGAACCGCTGGCCGATGAGGTTGTGCAGGACCGGTTGGGCAGCGTGTTCGGCGTCAAGCGGGGTGACGAGGAACACCCCCGGGTGATGGTGGCTGGACATATGGATGAAGTAGCCATGATGATCACCCGCATCACCGAAGATGGCTTTCTCAAATTCCAACCGTTGGGCGGATGGTGGAGCCAAGTGATGCTGGCGCAACGGGTGGAGATCATCAATGAAAAAGGAGAGCGAATCCCCGGTGTGATCGGCTCCGTGCCGCCTCATCTGTTGGATGTGGAAGCGCGTAAAAAGCCGGTGGACATTCAGAAAATGTTTATCGACATTGGTGCACGGGACAGGGATGAAGTCGAATCGCTGGGTATTCAGCCCGGTGATGCAGCCGTTCCTGTCTGTCCTTATGTGGAAATGGCCACCGGCAGACGGATCATGACCAAAGCGTGGGATAACCGCTTTGGTTGCGGGATGGCGATCGAGCTGTTGCGGGAACTGAAAGGCACTCCCCACCCCAATACCGTTTATGCGGGTGCCACCGTTCTGGAAGAGGTGGGCGCCCGCGGAGCGAAAACATCCGCCCAGATGATCGAACCGGATGTGTTTTTTGCCGTGGATGCAGGTCCGGCCGGGGATACACCCGGAGTGCGCGACGGATTCGGCAAACTCGGCAAAGGGGTGGTCATCCGCATCTTCGACCGGACGATGGTCACGCTTCCCGGTATGCGGGAGTTTTTGCTGGATACGGCGGAGTCAGAAGGGATTCCGTACCAGTTTTTCGTTTCCCAAGGGGGAACGGATGCCGGCCAAGCGCACCTGACAGGAAAAGGCGTGCCCTCCGCGGCGGTGGGCATCGTTGCTCGTTACATCCATTCCCATGCGTCCGTGATCGATAAAGAGGATGTGGAAGCGGCCAAGCAATTTTTGGTAGCGCTTGTCAAACGTCTTGACAAGTCTGCGCTGGAGTCGATCCGTGGGCATTGACGACGACAGATACCGGTTCACTCCTTGGAAATTCGAAATAGGCTACAGGGATTTGGGAATCTCTGGAGAACCCTACAGTAACCTCCCTGTTGCCGGCTCGGATTGTCCGGAAAGGAGATGAATCGGTTGTTGATCATCAATGTGTTGTTGGTGGCGCTGGGGATAACGATCGTGCTGTCCCCGGTGGTCATCCCCATTCTTCGCCGTTTGAAATTCGGCCAAAGCATCCGGGAAGAAGGACCACAGGGACACCTGAAGAAGGCGGGAACCCCGACGATGGGCGGTGTGATCTTTCTCACGGCGATCGTGCTGACCGTCATTCCGTTCAGTCAGCATTGGCTGAAAAGACTGGTCAACGCCGACGTGTTTTTTCTTTTGTTCGCCACCCTGGGCTATGGCATTTTGGGGTTTCTGGACGATTACATCAAAGTGGTGATGAAACGCAATTTGGGGTTGACCGCTCGCCAAAAGTTGTTGGGTCAGCTTTTCATCGGGCTGGTTTTGTTCTGGGTGTTGTTGGAAGTGCGGGTATTTCACCCCAACACGATCGGGTACATCTTTTCCGTTGGCGTACCGGGAACGGACTGGATCATCCACTTGAACTGGCTGTATCTTCCGCTGTTGTTGTTTATCATGATCGCCACTTCCAACGCTGTTAATCTGACAGACGGCCTGGACGGGTTGTTGGCGGGAACTGCTGTGGCCGCCTACACTGCCTATGCCGTGATCGGCTGGGTGCAAAGCAATCTGGCCGTGGTTCTGTTTGCAGTGGCCGTGATCGGGGCGTTGCTCGGGTTTTTGGCGTTTAACGCGCATCCGGCCAAAGTGTTTATGGGAGACACGGGCTCATTGGCGCTGGGAGGCGGATTGGCGGCATTGTCCGTCATCACCAAAACGGAATTGCTTTTACCGATTATCGGTGCGGTTTTTGTGGCGGAAGCCTTGTCCGTTATTTTGCAGGTGATTTCGTTCAAATGGCGGGGCAGACGCATTTTCCGCATGAGTCCGTTACACCACCATTTTGAGCTTTGCGGATGGTCCGAGTGGAAGGTGGTGGTCGTTTTCTGGATGGCTGGATGGATGTTCGCGGTGGCGGGGATCTATCTGGAGGTGTTCGTGAGATAAATGTTGTACCACCGGGATATCGGGTCCGGCATGCCGGTTCTGATGCTGCACGGATTCGGTCTGGATCACCGGTCGATGATGGGATATATGGAGCCGTTGTTTCAGAAACGGAACGGTTGGCGCAGAATCTATGCCGATTTGCCGGGAATGGGAAGAACCGGGGAGCTGGACGGGATCGAATGTGCGGACGACTTGTTGGGGGCCATTTTGTCGCTGATCGATGAGACCATCGGGGACCAAGCTTTTCTGATCGCGGGAGAATCCTACGGTGGCTATCTGGCACGGGGCGTTTTGGCCAAAAGGATCTCTCAAGTGGCCGGGATGCTCCTCGTCTGTCCGGTTGTAGAACCCGACAAAAGCAAACGAACTCTGCCGGAGCGGACCGTTTTGTATCGCGACGAATGCTTTGTGGCCACGTTGACTGACGAAGTGAAGGAGATGTGGGAATCCATTGCCGTGATTCAAGATCGAAAACATTGGGAGATGATGAAACGAGAGCTTCTTCCCGGTGAGGAATTATCCCGTTTGCACACCCGTTTTTTGGCCAAGATCAAACGGAACTACGCTTTCAACTTCAACCCGGACTTGTTGGATTCCCCTTTCGGTCACCCGGTGCTGATCGTAACCGGCCGACAAGATCACATTACCGGTTTCCACGATGCGTGGTCCCTGGTGAAAATGTATCCACGAGCCAGTTTTGCCGTGCTTGACGGCGCAGGACACAATTTGTCCATTGAGCAACGAGAGACGTTGCGTGTGCTGATTGGGGATTGGTTGGATCGGGTGATGAAATGCAACACGGTTTGAATAGCAAATCCAAAATGGCGGAAACCTATTTACAGAAACTGCCGCCTAAAAGCCCACGGCGACCATAGGAAGTACCCTTGGGGTATTTTAATCGTGGGATGAAAGGCGGCGTTGCTCGGAATCCCCCTTGTGGAACGTATGAGCGGTGCTCATCCCACTGGTTATGGGTTCCGTTCCTTAAAAACGTTATGGTATGGGGTTCCAGCGGCGAATCAGTCTCTCCCGCTGGGTAAAACCATAAGAGTGAAAAAAGGAACTGGGACACTGGTAATACCACGGGCACTTCCGTTGGTCGCAGGTGTCCCGCCCATGCGGGTACATACAGCCCAGCTGTAGAACTGCATGGGATGGGCTGATGAGACAGCCCTGAACTTGGGAGTTGTCCGAAACAGAAATGGACTGAGGACGTGAACTACCCAAGAATCCCACGGCGACCATAGGGAGTGCCTGTGGTACTTCAGCCGTGTGGAGTCTCAACATCAACAAACCCCCCAATGATGAATATGGGGGGTTCTGCAAGCAGAGAAGTTTAATGTTTGGCGGAAACAGACGGGCCCTGTTTTCCATGTGCAAGAACAAAGGTGAGGAGCAATGCCAACAACAGCATCGTACCGATCATGGAGATAACGCCGTCCCATCCGAATCGGCTCCAAAAGAGACCGCCGCTGGTACCCATCACACTGGAACCGAGATAGTAGAAGAGCAGATACAACGACATGGCTTGCGTTTTGTACCGGTGTGCCTGTTTCCCCACCCAGCTGCTCACAACTGAGTGGCTGCCAAAGAAGCCGAACGTGAACAAGGCTACACCCGTGATTTTGACAACCAAATGCGGGTTGATCGTCAGTACGGCACCCAACAACATGATGCCAATCCCGTACCACAAAACGGTGGAGCGTCGGAACCGGTCGGCCAATCGTCCCATCCACGCGGAGCTGAATGTGCCGACCAGATAGACGATAAAGATCAACCCGACACTGGTTTGGCTCAAATCATAAGGGGGTGCCATCAACGGATAACCGATGTAGTTGTATAAGGTGACAAAACCGCCCATCAGCAAAAATCCGATACCATAAAGACAAATAAGTGCAGGATCTTTTAAGTTACGCAACAATGATGACCACAGCCGACGCCAAGTGGTCCGTTTCGGAGAAAAATGGTGCGAATCCGGCAAGTTGCGCCAAAACCACAAACTGATTAGTATACCGATCACACCCATAACGCCCAGTGCCACATGCCAGGAAAACTTCTCCGTCAGCCACCCTACCACCAGACGACCCGTCAATCCTCCCAATGCACTGCCGCCGACATAGATGCCCATCACACGCCCCATGTTTTTGGGATGAAATTCCTCATTCACATAGACCATGGCGATCGCAGGAAACCCGGCAAGTACGATCCCCTGCAACGCACGAATCACCAGTAACAACGAGAAGCTGGGGCTGAATGCGGCCAAGATCGACAAAATCGCGGAGAGCATCAGCGAAACCGTCATGATGGGTTTGCGCCCTTTCGATTCGGATACCACCGAGATGATCAGCATGCATACCGCAAGGGCGCCGGTTGTCAGCGACAGCGACAGGCTGGCCGATGCGGGTGAGACGTGAAACTGTTTTGCCAACAGTGGAATCAACGGCTGTGTACTGTATAGCGATGCGAACGTGACAAAGCTGCCTAAAAACAGGGCGGAAATTGCTTTTCCATAGTCATTGCTTCCTCTTTCGATATAATCATCCACTGTGTGTCATCCCTTCCAACGACTCTAAATCATGACCTGATTCACTGTATCATCTTACGCTTGACAGCTCATATTGTCCAATTTATTATTTGCATGAGTTTCATGCGTTTTGGTTATGGATTGGAGGGGATGTACATGGAGTGGCAACAGCTGGAATACTTTCAAACGGTTGCACGGGAGCAGCATTTTACCCGTGCCGCAAAAAAGCTTGCCATCTCCCAACCGGCACTGAGCCGCTCGATCGCCCGGTTGGAAGAAGAATTGGGAGTTCCGCTGTTTGAGAGGTCCGGCCGTTCCATTCGCCTCAATCGTTATGGAGAGATGTTTTTGGAGCAAGTGGATGCCGCTCTCGGTCTGATAAACGAAGGCGTGCAAAAACTGCGGGACATGGTGGACCCTGAGCGGGGTACGGTGTCGCTGGCGTTCCTGCATACTTTGGGAACACATTTGGTACCGGATTTATTGGGTTCTTTTCGAAAGGAACACCCGCACATTCAGTTCCAATTGTTCCAAGACGCCTCTTCCGTTCTGTTTGAGCGGTTAAAGGCAGGGGAATTGGATCTGTGCCTGTCGTCCGGACCCGTAAAAATGTCGGGTGTGGTGTGGGAAGAATTGTTTCGGGACGAGTTGTACGTGATTGTTCCCGAACACCATCCATTGGCCGATCGGGACGAAATCAACCTGTGGGAAATTGCGGACGAACCGTTTATCTCCCTGAAGAAGGGATACGGTTTGCGCGCATTGACCGACCGACTGTGCCGACAAGCGGGATTTACGCCGAACATCACGTTTGAGGGAGAAGAGGTGACCACTGTGGCCGGTCTGGTTTCCGCCGGGTTGGGGGTGGCGCTCATTCCGGAAACCGGAGGGGAAGATATGCGACAAATCCGGCGCTTACATGTGAGATCCCCGCATTGTCAGCGTGTGATCGGGATCGCGTGGGTGGAAGGGAGGTACCTGTCTCCGGCCGCGAAGTTGTTTCGCCAGTTTGTGTTGGACCATTTTCGGTGAGGAATGGTCGGGCAAGTGAGCTGAAACCCATCTTGCCCGACAAAACCTTGGGTATCATTTCTAACACTCTCATACACTCTTCCGGTATGCAGCGGATACTTATGGAGGGTTGGATCTCCGGTTTGCCGAAGCTCGTACAAATGTGGAACGAATACAGGATATGGTGCCATAGGAATTCACGCTTATGGTACAGGGAACGGCGAAGTGTATCATCATGGCCCTCGACTGTGGCCATATGCTGCAGCCGTTCTACTTGATTTTGCCCATTATGAGTGATCGTCGTGAGGAGGTGTACCAGTGTGTTGGCTGAGGTGTTTCCTTGTGATTTTTTTGATGGGCTCCGTTATGGGTTGTGTACAGGATGATAATCAACCATCACAACATAGCCAACAACCCACTAAGCACATACAGGAACCACCAAACACTGAACAACCAACACCTTCCGAGGAAAGAGAAATCGTGAAGTTGTCAGGCAAGGTAGAAGATACAGAAGGGAAACCGATTCAAGATGTTGCCATTCTCCCTGAACCCCAATTCAAGCTGAAATACCCTTGGAAGGAAATCGGCTATCTTACAAGTAAAAAAGGGACATACACGGTGTCTTTGGAACCAGGCCCGTACAAGATCACAACCAAAAAAAGCGGATATGAAATTCAGACCAAAAGAGTCATGGTGAAGGAAAATACCGTAGTGAACTTTGAGCTCAAAAGAGAAAAATGATATTTATCTAAAATAAAATGAGACTTGATCATCCCAAAATCAGCACATAGACAGGTATCAAACTAACCGATATAAACCCGCAAATGAAAAAGACCTCCTTATGGGTATTGGGGGGGAGAGGGGAACCCCTCTATTTTTTCTGGGGGTGTGGATGTTTTCCTTCGTTTCCCATCTTAGGAGGGACGACGACGATTCACGAAATGGGGAGCCACTCTGGAAAATGAGTGGTTTTTTGTCTTGAAAACGAACGTTTTTGAGACTTTCCGACGAAGCCCCTTGTGTTGCCGCCAACAGGCTTTATTTCGGTCTCAAAAGTCATTATCAAACTCAATGTATCAATAGTGACCATTTATGGTAACTACTTTACCCCTGGTGAGAGCTCCAAAATGCTCATTGAAAACATCGCGCATAAATTATTAATCAATTTTAAATAAGCAGAACGGATTGACAATTGGGTTCAACTATTCTACAATACCAGTACGTACTGGTATCAATCAGGGAGTGATCGATCGTGCAACCTTTACTTTTCACCACCAAGATGCCGCAACATGCCCGGGACAAGATTCTGTTTGCCGCTCTGCAGCTCTTCACCTCCAAAGGGTTTCAGGAAACATCCATCCTGGAAGTGGTGGAGACGGCCCGGGTCTCCAAAACCACCTTTTACAACTTTTTCCGCAACAAAGAGGAACTCCTCGTCCGCTTGTTCGAGCAGCTGGCAGAAGAGATCCTGGATGAGGTGAAACGGGCTGTACGCGAGGAGAAACAGGCCACTTACAAAGGGTTTGCCGGAATTCGTCGATACCTCCAACTGTGCACAGAACGGGATTCCGTCGCCCGTCTGTTGTTGATCACAGCCGCCGGTGTGAGTGGGGAAGTGGAGGCGGTGCGCCGGAAGGCACATGCCCGCTTTGCCCGCCTGATTCAACGGACGGCACTGGAGGTCATGCCGGAAAAGGTTTCGGAAGCAGAAATCGAGGTGGTGTCCAAGGCGATGGTAGGGGCGGTCAATGAAGTGGTGATCCAGCGGGTGGCCGATGGATCGGAAGAAATGGACATCGATCATCTGGCCCGGCTGCTGAATCGGATTGTGGTGAGCTCCTTCACGAATCTGACCGTGGGGCGCCCCACTCCGTCAAAGTAGTCGGATGATCCCTGATGCATACCGGTACGCATGAGAATTGAAGGGAGGCGTGACCATGTTTACCCGGCAGGGACAGCAGTCTTCCTTGTGTTTTCAACTTTCCCCGGAACAGGAAGAGTTGCGTAAGTGGGCACACGGATTTGCAGAGAAGGAGATTCGTCCGGTGGCTGCGGAGTACGACGAGCGGGAAGAGTTTCCCATGGAAGTGTTCAGAAAGGCAGCCAAAGCAGGCTTGACCAGTTTTGCCTGCCCCGAGGAGTACGGTGGCGGCGGGTTGACCAGTGTGATGGCCGCTTGTCTCATTAATGAGGAACTGTTCTGGGGATGTGCCGGCATCGCCACTTCCATCTCGGCGATCGGACTCGCAGGTCTCCCCATCTACTACATGGGGACCGAAGAGCAAAAGAAAAAGTGGCTCCCCTATCTCTGTGATCCGGAAAATCCCCGTCTGGGCGCCATGGCGCTGACGGAACCGGGGGCTGGCTCCGATGTGAAGGCGATCCAGACAAGGGCGGTGTTGGACGGGGACGAGTGGGTTCTCAACGGCCGTAAATGTTTCATCACCAATGGCGGAATCGCCGATCTTTACGTGATTTTCGCCAAAACAGACCCGGATGCGGGCTATCACGGGGTGTCTGCCTTCATCGTTCCCGGAGATACGCCGGGGCTGTCGGGAGGCAAGAAGGAGCGGAAGATGGGGATTCGCGCTTCCCACACCGGCGATGTCATTCTGGAGGATGTCAGGGTTCCCAGGGAAAACCTGCTCGGTGAGGAGAACATGGCATTCTTCGGGGCGATGAAAATGCTGGAGTATTCCCGTCCTGCAGTGGCCGCCGCAGCGGTCGGCGTAGCCCGGGCCGCATACGAATATGCATTGGAGTATGCCAAGCAGCGGGTGCAGTTTGGTCGGCCGATCATCAAAAACCAGGCTATCGCCTTTATGTTGGCGGATATGAAAACCAAGATTGATGCAGCCCGGTTGCTGACATGGAGAGCGGCGGATTTGGCGGACCGGGGAGAGTCCTGCGCTGTGGAAGGGAGCATGGCCAAAGCCTTTGCGGCGGAGACGGCCATGGAGGTAACCACCAATGCGGTGCAAATTCTGGGCGGTTATGGCTACATGCGGGATTATCCGGTGGAAAAATGGATGCGGGATGCCAAGATTCTGTCCATCTATGAAGGGACAACTCAAATTCAGAAAAAAGTGATTTCCGCTGGATTATAAAACATTTTCATTAATCAAAAAAATAGGAGGAATTCATGATGAGCAATCGTTACAGTGCCGACATGAAAACGGCTGAGGTGTTTCAGGAAATCGAGAAGCGAATCAATGAGAATCCCAAACCTGTTGAAGGAATTGAAAGCGTTTACCAGTTTGAGTTGAGCGGGGACGACGGAGCAACCTACCAGCTGCACCTGTCCAACGGTACCGCCAAAGTGGTGGAGGGGCCGACGGATTCCGCCGATTGCACGTTGCAGATGGACGCCAAGGATTTTAAAGACATGCTGTTGGGCAATTTGAACGGAACGGCGGCATTCATGACCGGGAAGCTGAAGATCAAAGGCGATATGAGCAAGGCGATCAAGCTGCAGACCATTCTCAGCAAATACGAAGTATGACGACGGGGCCGGGGTGAGGGAGAAGCCGTACGAGGTTCACCATGATGGGAGGCCGGTGTCCATGAAGCCGAATAATCTGCTGGACATGGTACGGCGAACGGTAAACAATTTTCCGGACAAAACGGCATTGATGTACAAAAACGACGGGCTGTACAAGGGCATCACCTACCGCCAACTGTGGGAACAGATACGGGATACAGCTGCAGGGCTGGCCCGTCTCGGATTGCGGAGCGGGGATAAAGTGGCTCTCATCTCCGAGAACCATCCCTATTGGCCGGTGACGGATTTGGCTGTCGCCAGCCTGGGCGGGGTGAGTGTGCCGGTGTATCCGACGTTGCCTGCGGATCAGGTGGCCTTCATCCTGAAAAACGCGGATTGCCGGATGGCCGTGGTCGAGGACGAAGATCAGCTGGAAAAAATCCGGGATTACAGAACGGAACTGACACACATCGTGATCATGAAACCGGGTCCGGGTTTCACTGGGGATCAAGGTATTCTCACTTTTGATACTTTACTGAAGGAAGGCGCCGCGCATCCCCTGGAGAATTGGGAGAAAGAGCTGAATCGGATCGGCCGCGATCATCTGGTCACAATCATTCACACTTCCGGTACGACCGGCCGCCCCAAAGGCGTGATGCTCACTCACGGCAATTTCTTGGCCAACATGGAGGGGGTTCATTTCTGGTGTCTGGAAGTGCGCCCCGATGATGTGTTTCTCTCTTATCTCCCCCTGTCTCACGTCTTTGAGCGAATGGCAGGGCAATACATCCCTTTCTCCGTGGGGGCGACGATTGCTTACGCGGAAAATGTCAACACCATTCAGGAGAATTTGCAGGAAGTCAAACCCACGGTGATGACCAGCGTACCCCGTCTGTTTGAAAAGGTGTACGCCCGGGTTCAGGAACAGGTCAATGCGGGAACACCGTTGCGGCGCAAGATTTTCGATTGGGCGATCCGGGTGGGGATGGAGCGGTATGAATACTATTTGCGCACCCCCATTGACGAACTCCTGCTGGGGGACGGTATGCCTCCGAAGTTGAAACGGCAATGGAAGATCGCCGAACGTCTCGTCTACCGTAAGGTAAAAGAACGCCTCGGCGGGAGGATCAGGGGGATGGTCTCCGGCGGAGCGCCGCTTAACCCGGAGATCGCCCGATTCTTTTGGGCGATCAACCTGCCGGTACTGGAAGGGTATGGTATGACGGAGACGGCTCCCGTGATCGCGACCAATCCGATGGTTCGAACGAAGATCGGCACGGTGGGAAAACCGCTGCCCAACTTGGAAGTACGCATCGCTGACGACGGGGAAGTGCTGGTCAAGGGACCCAACGTGATGCAGGGATACTACAAAAACCCGGAAGCCACCAACGAACAGATTCGGGACGGATGGTTGCACACGGGGGACCTGGGGGAGCTGGACGAGGACGGGTACCTGAAAATCATTGACCGCAAGAAAAACCTGATCATCTTGTCCACCGGAAAAAACCTTGCTCCTCAACCCGTTGAAAACGCCATCAACAACAGTCCCTACATCGCCCAGTCCGTCCTGATCGGCCACGGGCGCAAGTACGTGATCGCTTTGGTGGTGCCCGACTTTGAGAATCTGGAGCCTTGGGCCCGGAAACAAGGATGGCCCACCGAATCCCGGGAAGCGTTGGTCCGCCGCGCCGAGGTGAAAGAGTTGCTGCAACGAGAGGTACAACGGCTGACTGCCGGTTTTGCCTCCTACGAGCAGCCGAAAAAAGTGCTCGTGGCGGAAAAGGAATGGACCGTCGAAGACGGTGAGCTCACGCCTACCCTCAAGGTGCGGGTGAAGGAAATCGAGAAGCGGTACCGGGAAGCCATTGATCGGGCTTACGACGAAGAGACGCCGTCGAAAACGGAAATGGCCACGGTACAAGCTTAAATGATTGATTATTCATTCAGAGGATGGGAGGGAAGATGGATGACGTATTCGCTGGAAGGAAAAGTGGCATTGGTGACGGGTGCCTCCCGGGGATTGGGCCGTGCGGATGCGCTTGCCTTGGCCAGGGCGGGAGCTGACGTGGTGATTACGGATATCCTCTTGGAAAGCGAAAATAACGAAGAAATCGCCGAAACATACGGGCCGATCAGCCAAGTGATGCAATCCACCGGTGTCGTTTATGCCGAAAAAACGGCGGAAGAGATCCGCAAAATGGGACGGCGTTCCATGGCCATCCGCATGGATGTGACCGATCGGGAGCAAGTGGCGGAAGTGTTCCGCCTCGTGAAGGAGGAGATGGGGGGGATCCACATTCTCATCAACAACGCGGGGACATTGGATCACGTTTCCCAGATCGAACATCAGAATGACGCCTTTTGGGAACGGGATCTGAAAGTCAATCTGACCGGCGCCTACAACACCACCAAGGCCGTCTGGCCGATCATGAAGGAGCAAAAGTGGGGACGGATCATCAACATGGCTTCCGTGGCCGGCACGCTGGGTGGTTTCGGTCAGGCGAGCTACTCCGCCACCAAAGCGGGAATTTTGGGGTTCACCAAGAGCATGGCCTTGGAGGGGGCGCGCTACAACATCACCGTGAATGCGATCGTTCCGGGGATTATCAACACCGAGGCCTTCCAGATGATCAATCCCAAGATGAAGGAGCGAATGATCCAGCGCACCGCTTTCAAACGGCCGGGAGAACCGGAGGATATCGCCCATGCGATTTGTTTCCTGGCCTCGGATCACGCTCGCTACATCACCGGGATCGAACTGAACGTCTCCGGCGGAATCGAACTGTTCACCTTTTAGGAGGGATCGGGATGAAGCAGGACAGGGACGCCGTGATCCTGGATGCCGTCCGGACGCCGATGGGGCGAAAAAAGGGAATGCTGAGCCGGACGCGGCCTGATGAGATGGCGGCGCACGTGTTGTCCGGGATCGTGGAACGAAACGGTATCGATCCGGGGGCGGTGGAGGATGTCAAAATGGGCTGTGTCACCCAGATCGGGGAACAGGGGTACAACATCGGCCGACTCGCCGCTCTGATTGCCGGGTTTCCGGTGGAGGTGTGTGGGGTCAGTTCCAATCGGATGTGCGGTTCCAGTCTGGAGACGCTGAATCAGGCGGCGCACGAAGTGATGGCGGGGATGGGAGACCTGTTCATTGCCGCCGGGGTGGAGAGTATGAGCCGTGTTCCCATGGGCAGCGACGGGGGCAACTTCAGCGAAAAACTGACGGACCGGTATACGATCATCCCCCAGGGTTTTTCCGCGGAGATGATCGCCTCCCGGTGGGGGTTGTCCCGGGAAGAGCTGGATTCTTTTTCCTATGAAAGTCACCAAAAAGCGATAAAGGCGAGACGGGAAGGGCGTTTCGACAACGAAATCCTGCCCATTGAAGTGGAGGATGAAAGCGGAAACATCCGACGCATGGAAGTCGACGAGACTCCCCGGGAGGATACCGATCTGCAAAAGATGGCCGCGTTGGAACCTTCGTTTCAGGCCGACGGCGTCGTCACCCCCGGTAACTCCAGCCAGATCTCCGACGGTGCCGCCGCCGTTCTCATCGCTTCCCGCAAAAAGGCGAAGGAGCTGGGCATCCGCCCCCGGGCCCGCATTGTGGCCACCGCCACTGCGGGTGTGGACCCGACGATCATGCTGACCGGCGTGATCCCGGCGACGGAGAAGGTGTTGAAAAAAGCGGGACTGCAGATGGAGGACATCGATCTTTTCGAAGTGAATGAAGCTTTCGCCTCCGTGGTGCTGGCTTGGCAACGTGAAACCGGTGCCCCGTGGGAAAAAGTGAATGTCAACGGCGGGGCGATCGCCCTGGGCCACCCCCTCGGGGCCAGCGGTGCCCGAATCACAGCCACGTTGGTCAATGAGATGGAGCGGCGGAAATCCCGTTTCGGCCTGATTACCATGTGTATCGGTTTTGGAATGGCCATCGCCACCATCCTGGAGCGGGAGGAGTAAGGGACATGTGGAAGCATTTTTTGGTGGAAAAACGAGATTTCGTCACCACGGTCACCATCAACCGCCCTCCCTACAACACCTTGAGTGTGGGCACATTGGAGGAGTTGGGCCGGATTCTGGACAACCTGGAAGCGGATGAGGAAACACGGGTGATTCTGCTGACGGGGAGCGGGGATCGCGCTTTTTCCGCCGGAGCTGACATGACGGAGTTCGGCCAGGCGGAAGGGGGGCCCGAGGCAACCATCCGCAAAGTGCACACCTTGTTCCAGCGCATGGAGCACTTTCCGAAACCGATTATCGCCGTGATCAACGGCTACGCGCTGGGCGGAGGATGTGAGCTGCAAATGGCCTGCCATCTGGCAGTGGCCTCGGATCAGGCACGGCTGGGTCTCCCGGAAGTCAAACGGGGCATTCTCCCCGGTTACGGCGGAACCCAGCGCATGGCGCGTCTGATTGGAAAACGACGGGCGCTCTATTACATGCTGCGGGGGGAACACATCTCTGCCGAAGAGGCGAAAAGCTGCGGTCTGATCAATGAAATCTTCCCTCACGACCAACTCCGTGAAAAAGCCTTTGAGCTGGCCGCCTCCATGGCCCGGGGCTCCGCGCCTTTGGCGATGCGGGGGATTATTCGGGCTGTGGGGCGGGGATTGGAACAATCCCTGGAGGAAGGATTGGCCTTGGAAACGGAAGAAATGATGAAGGTGGTCGTTTCCGAGGATGCCGCCGAAGGGATTCAGGCATTCTTCAGCAAACGGGAACCGGAATTCAGGGGAAGGTAGTCTCCTTCCCCTTTCATTCAAACGAAATGACGCGTTTTTCCCGATGGCTCCGTATGGCACATTCGATTACCTTGATCACGTCACGGGCTTCTTCAGCGGTGACAGGTGCCGGTTTTTCCGACCGGATGGCCTCGACGATCCCTTCATAATAAGCGTGATAGGTTCCCGGCAGGGTTTCTACCCGTCCTTTTACCGATAATCCACCGATCTCCACGGTGAGTTCCCCGTCATGCTCTTCCTGACCTACTCCGTATCCCTGATCCCCGGGAACGATTCCCCGTTTCAACTGGTCTTCCTGCGGGTCCAGTCCGTATTTGACGAAACTTCCTTTCTCTCCGTGAATCTGAAAACGCGGACCTTCCCCTCGGACCAGCGATCCGGAATGCAAGACGACCTTTAACCGTCCATAATCCAACACCAGGTGGAAATAATCCACGATTTGGGCTCCTGTCCGTTGCGCCGCCAAGTCGGCCCAGACGGTTCGGGGCGGTCCGAAGAGTACCAACGCTTGGTCGATCAGGTGGGAACCCAGGTCGTACAAAGTACCCGCACCCGGGATGTCGTGCTCCCGCCAGCGGTCGCGCACTTTCGGCCGATAACGGTCATAGTGGGCCTCATACAGGGCGAGTTCCCCCAGGCACTCCGATTCGATCAACCGTCGAACAGTGAGGAAATCGTTATCCCAACGACGGTTATGGTACACGCTGAGCACAACACGGTGTTTTCGTGCCAGATCGATCAGTTCGTCCGCTTCTTCCGTGGTAATGGTGAAGGGCTTTTCCACCACCACATGTTTGCCTGCCGTGATCGCCTCCTTGGCGTACGGATGATGGAGGGTGTTGGGGGTAGCCACCACGACCAAGTCAATGTCCTGTCGTGCCAACAGCTGATCCGTCGTGGAAACGACGTCCACATCCGGAAGATCGCGCAGCACTTTGTCCGGGTTGGAGGAAACGACGGCAGCCAACTCCACCCCTTTTACCCGCCGGATCAACGGGGCATGAAACACCTTGCCCGACAAACCGTAGCCGATCAAGCCCACTCGAATGGTCATCTGCTTTCTCCTCCTGCGATCAACATTTGTACGTCGTGTTGTTCCAATAGCTTTCGAAACACATCGTCCGGCTGCTGTTCCGTCACGATGAAGTCGATGTCTTCCCAGGAACAGACGGAATGAAACAGGGTCTTTCCAAACTTGGTGGCGTCCGCCAACACCACGGTCCGGTCCGCACGCCGGATCATTTCCCGTTTGACGAATGCTTCTTCCGGATTTGCACTGGTCAACCCCTCTTCCGACAACCCGCATGCGCCGAGAAACAGCCAGTCCACCCGGTACTGGCGGAGCATCTCCACGGTTTGCGTACCGACGATGTTTCGGTGCCAGGGATTCAGTTGTCCACCCAGCAAATAGACGGTGGCCCGACCGCTTTTGGCCAGTGTGTCGGCGATATCGATTGAATTGGTCACGGCAATCAAATCGCGGACATAGACCGCTTCCGCCGCACACTGAACGGTGGTGGAAGCGTCAAACAGCACGTGATCACCGTCGCGGATCAACGCGGCAGCCGTCCGACCGATCGCCCGCTTGGCTTCGTGATGGACACGGTCTTCATAGTGAATGGCCTCATGGGTCAATGGCGGACGGATGGCGCCTCCCCGGACACGGACGATCATGCGGTCTTCTTCCAGCTTGACCAGATCGCGCCTGGCCGTATCGCGCGAAACACCAAATCGTTCGCAGATCTGCTCAATACTGATCTTCCCGTGTTGCTTCAGGTGTTCCACAATTGCCAACAACCGCTCTTCCTGTGTCAAACGCATCCCCTTTCATTAAAATTACGTGCGTTATTATAAGTGTAATCCTTAAATACCCGGTGTACAAGCATAATGATTAGACCGGATGCTATCGTAAGATTACCTTTACAATCAAATAAATCTGTTACACTGACAGCAATTAACATAAATCACACTCGATGCCGTTTCTGATGTAGGAGGCCTGACCCCAAAATCTATCTTATGATGGAAAAGGGTGCCTTCTTATGATGTTAAAACATCTGGTTAATGTTACAACAGCGATCAATTAGAACACCTTTTGGTAATTCATCTGCGACACCTAGTAGTCGCTACCTTCGTAATTAACAGAAAATTATACCATCACAATATCTTGGTCACTTCCCCACACTTGTCAATAAATTTTTCATCGACATAATGTTGTAAAAATGTTAATTTAACTGCCTGAGGGAGTGAAGTGGCATCAAATAGTTATGAGAAAAGGACGGTTAATTTTCATGTCGTTCTTCCAGACTTGTGAATGAACAGCTTATTTACCAGAACATCATAGTCAATTCTTGTTATTATGATTTCTATTTATTAAAATGAAATTAGACTGAGTCGATCATTTTTCTATTTGTTTGCTGTAAGTATCTTTTTGATCGGCTGCTTTCTAACGGTCTGTATTATAGATTGGGCAATATTATAATGCTACAGGAGGATCGATTGATTGTCTTGATTGTTGTTGGCGTGTTTATCGGAGACATATCTTTGAATTGCTCATTTATAATGAGAGAAAATATTTGAATACCGTTTATACAAACAAGAAAATTTAAAGAAGTGGTGGGATGATGGATTTAAGTAAATTGGTTAAAGGTGACACACACTTGGTTCATCCTCTGTTTGAGGTTTTGTTAAAATATAAAGCAACTCCCAAATCCCCCAAAACGGTCATTTTAGTTCCAAGAAGATTTGATATTGCGGTTTGGTTGGGCATTTGGGATGCAGCGTGGGAACGATATAAACATGGCAAAGGTCTGGATATCGACGGCTTGTCATTCAAAAGAGGACAGAAGTTGTTAGTAAACAATGTTGTATGCGAGTTTGTATCAATTAACCATACAGCCGGTGAGATTACACTTTCTGTAAGAAATCCAAAAAAGAGAAGGGGGATTCATACAATCCCCTTGAAAAAAATTTTCAGATTGTATCCTGTGAAGGATGAAGCGGCTTTGACCGTCGCAACAACGTTGATCAATGATCCCGTATCTAATGAAAAACTGATTTTGGACGAAAATATTCCAATTCATACAGCGATTATCACAAGTGTAAAATCATTTAAAGAAGCATGGAGCAAATTGAAACATTTTGACATTGCATCTTGTGCAATACTTGATAAGGAGGGAAATATTGTAGATATCGATATTCATTCAAAGCAAATGTTGAACGATCTCATTGTTTCCAGTGATGTTCATCGATTTTACAGCTATTTAGATTCAGATAATCCGTTGCCCAATCACCTGATTATTGATGGATCCAAACATGTGTTGGACGATCGGTCTCAGTTTGAAGATATGGTATTGGAAAAAGGTATCCCTGTGACAGTATTGGTTGAACATGGCGAGCGAAAACATGTTCGTTTTTTTCGCGATTTGGGATTTGAGGTTGTCATGGACAACAAATGGTTAAATGAATTAAAATTACCCAGATCAGACAAATTTGAATACATCAACCGAACGTTCAAAATCTCCCGTAAGATTCGGATTGAACCCATTGTTTTAGAGAACGAAAATCTTTCAAAGTCATTTGAAACCCTTCGTCGTGATGTAAGACATCTGGGCGGGAAAGTCAATGATCTGCGTTCTGAGGCAGCTATGTATCTTTACTTCATGGCGTTATCCATTACCCCGACGGATTATTTCAGTGAGCGTTTGTCCGAAATCAGAAGAATACTTGGTTCGGACAAGTCACTGAATGAATTGACTTCTGCTATGGAGTTATTGGAAAACGAGGAATACAGGCTGAGTCAAGAAAATGAAAAGATCAAATATTTAAAGGCTTTACTTTTGACATATCCGACCGATAAAATTGGTGTTGTAGTAAAAAATAAACAGGAATTTTTGAAATGTAAAGAGTATTGGGAAGGGTTTTTTCAAAAAAAGGGATTGAAAAAAGTAGAGATCGTCACTCCCAATTTATTGACGTCAGGATACCGGTACTATGACAAATTGTTTGTGGCAGGATATTTGGGATATAAAGAAATGTACCGATTGATCACTTCTTATTCCTGCAACGATCTGACGATCCTTTTATGGGACCATGAGATGAAAACTTATTTTCGGACATTTTATCACAGGATCGCCAAAGTTTTTTCTAAGCGTATTGTCTGGAAAAAACAAGAGGAACTAACAGAGAAAATTCCAACCGCAGAAGAATTAAAAGAAACCTTGCAACTCGAGCCGGACAAAATTGAGTCCAGATGCTTCCAGGGCAAGTACTTTAAAAAATACTTGACGAGTGACAGAAATCTTGCAGAAAAGGCATTTCTTGTCGAGTTTGAAGACGGATATCGAGCTTTTTTCACTCAAACTTATCCATTATACAAGGTGATTGACGAGGGTGATGATCTTGAGGATCATTCCTTCAAAGAGATTGAGGCGTCTGAACTGAAACAAGGGGACAAGGTCATCTTTGTCAAGTCCTGCCCTGACAAAATCAAAGATATTGTTGACAATTATCTTGAAAGAAACAACAATCTTGATCTCAGAATAACGGCAAAGCTCTGGCAAAACGCTCTGCAAGTAAAATTTGAAGAAAAGAACAGAAATCTTGACGAACTGTTCAAGCTTTTGAAGCAACACGGTTTGAAACGAACCAAAGTTACCGTAAGTAACTGGCTGAGAAAGCAAATGATCGGACCGGCCCAACTGGACGATATAGATATCATTGCCAAGGCAACTGAGTATATGCCTCTCGTATCCAAGATCAGAGAAGTGAAGGAAGCGATTGTCAAACTGAAATCTGCTCACATCCAAGCTTCATACATATTGGCAAAACAAGTGCTGACTGAAATCAAGAAACATTACGGTGAGTCTGCCGTTACGCTGGAATCGGGTTCGAGAACGGGAATGCATCAATATCTCATCGTAAAGCGGGTTGTCAAATTATTAGCGAATGTAAGAAGATCTTATGTCAACAAAATTTTAGAAATCAAAAATGGGGTGGAAATATGGCACGGATGATCCCTGATATTTATGACAAAAATTTGCGAAGCCAAGGGGAAAAAGAGGTATTTGAACTTTTTAAAAATGCTCCGGAAACAGATGACTGGGTTGTTTTGCACTCTTTGGGGATTTCGCGTCATGTTAAGAGATTATACGGAGAAATTGACTTTGTGGTCTTGGCACCGAATTTGGGGATATTTTGTTTGGAAGTGAAGTCCGGAGGCGTTAAAAGAGAGAACGGGTTGTGGATTTTCACAAATCGACAGAGAAAATCATTCAAAAAAACGGTGGGACCTTTTGAACAGGCGAGGGACGGCATGTTCAGTCTGATGAAAGCAGTGGAAAGCCGTTTCGGTAAGTATGATCGTCTGGGAAACTTGCTTTTTGGCTTCGGCGTGATGTTCACGGATATAGAATTTCGGGAAAGCGGCCCGGACATGGAGCAGTGGCAAGTTTATGATTTGCGCAGCAAAAACAAACCGGTCACCGAATATATCAAACGTTTGCATGAGAATACAAAAAAGCTGTTGGAGCAGAAAGGCATATCGCGATTATT
The DNA here is from genome assembly GCF_016938855.1 of Polycladomyces zharkentensis. Classification (NCBI taxonomy): domain Bacteria; kingdom Bacillati; phylum Bacillota; class Bacilli; order Caryophanales; family Thermoactinomycetaceae; genus Polycladomyces; species Polycladomyces zharkentensis. The sequence continues at coordinate 237,388 of NZ_JAFHAP010000008.1, forward strand.
GCCAAACAAAAAGGATATCGACAAGTTAGTATCCTTTTTGAGAAAGGATTTTGACATCATTATTCCAATGTGGCACAGAGAAAAAACGGCTGAAAACGAAATCATTCGCCTTACTGAAGAACAGTATGCTTGTTTGGACGGAATACAATTCAACAAGCGGGTGTTGTTCGAAGGCGGAGCAGGAACCGGGAAAACCATGTTGGCTGTTGAATCTGCGAGAAGAAGTGCATTAGATGATCAAAGAGTTTTGTTCTTGTGTTACAATAACTTGCTTGCGGATGAGCTCAGAAAAAGCTTTTCGGATCAGCACATGGTAACGGTATCCACTTTTCACGGGTATCTGAGAACGATATGCAAACGGGATCATTTGAATGAAAGACATCCTGACTTTTTTACGCGAATTTTGCCGGAGAAAGCATTTGAAAATATTGTTGAATTCGGTTTGGAACCGTACGACAAGTTAATTTTGGATGAAGGACAAGACCTGATCCGTGAAAATTACCTCGATGTTTTGGATTTGTTGATCAAAGGAGGATTGAAAGAGGGAGAGTGGCAGATATTCTGTGATTTGAAATATCAGTCCATCTACAGTGATCAGAGTCGAGAAGTAATGTTGAATCTTCTTGCGAACAGAGCTCAATTTGCCTCTTTCAGATTAACGAAAAATTGCAGAAATACGAGATATATTGCAGAGCATGCCCTGATTTTGTCACGTGCTGACAAGGATGCCTACAGAGTAAGTGAAGTTGATGGTCTTCCGGTGGATTATTACTTCTTCGATGATGAAAATGATATGTGCCACAAGGTCATGAGTGTATGGAAAAAATTAAGAGGTGAAGGGGTAATCACGGATTCTTTGACTATTCTGTCTCCCAGAAGATGGGTGAATTCCGCTTTGACCAAGGTTTCCGGGCATGGTTTGAAAATACACGATTTGACGACCCGACTTCCCAAGTCTGACGGCAGTGTCGGATTCAGCACCATTCATGCATTCAAAGGACTGGAAAACAAGTATATCTTTATCGTTGATCTCGATGATCTTGATTCGGACAGGATCAGAGAACTGTTGTATGTAGGGATGACCAGGGCTAAACTCGGTTTGTTTTTGTTCATCAAATCAGACTTGAAGGAGACTTGGAGTGAGATTTTTCTGAGGAGGGTTCTGCAATGAGACATAAGATTATTGATTTTCTCAAAAGGGAATTGATTGGCCCCGATCCGATCTCCCCTTTTGTACAGAGTAATGGAGAGGAGGTTTTGTTTGAGCCTCCCAGGCAAAGATATGGGGCCGCAATCCTCTTCCCGCAGGGCTCTGTCATGGATGATTCCGAAAGGTTGTCTGAAAAAGAATTGACTTCGCTGAACGAGAAAGATGAAGAGGAATATACAGAAGAGGCCGTTGACAGGACAAACATCAGGTTCGGAAACGATTATGAAGGCGAAGAAGAGGCTTATGATGACGTTGTCAATCTCTCCAATGCTTATTTCCCGTCCGCAATCGGTTTGAGCTGTTTCATGGAACTCCCTGCGGATGGTGTGGTTGTACATGTTCACGCAGGAAGATATAAAACCGGGAGTTTCCCATGGAGGGATCAAAACGGCAATGAAAAAGTGAGAAAGAATGCTTATTTACGAGAAAGTATTGACTCATCCATCCCAATCAATGTTAAACAGCTGCCCCTTCGAGAAAGAGAAAGCAGAAAATTTCCGGTTGTTTACGAAGGGAAAGAGATCGGTTTGACTGTTTATGTGACCAACCGTTCTGTCATCAAGGGCTGCCATTTGCTCACTTTTTCCTTGGTCAATGAAATTAAAGGAAAAGCGTCTATTTGGGACAGTGAAAAGTGTTTTTTCCAAGTAAACATGAATATAGAATCCATAAACGGAGAAGCATGTTTTCTGCCTTATCCCGAAAACCGGTACATTGCACATGAAGATGATGAAGTAAACAAACTGTTGTACAGAAACCATAAGAGTTATGCCATCGGACACGGATGTGCCGCACATTGGGATTTGGAAGAAGGTAAAAAAGGGAGAGTTAAAAGAGTTGAAACAAGCATTCTGCCTTTCTATGAAATGAAACCCATTCTTCCCGTCCGATTGGAAGATGTTGAATTAAGCATGCTGGATCTGTCCGACTTGAGTAACAACTATGAGAAGGGTGTTAGCAATTTGGAACAGTTGTGTTCCAAATATGAAAAATGGATCAAGAAGCAGGAAAAGCAAATCCCACTTCTTATAACGGACTTGCAGGATATAGCAAAAAAGCAAGTTAATAACTGTTACCGCTGTTTAAACAGGATGAGGGAAGGGATTCAGCTAGTCAAATCCGATGAAAAGGTAATGCAAGCTTTTCAACTTATGAACAAGGCAATGCTTATCCAACAGCTCCGGTATTCTCTTCCTACCAGAAATTGGAATGAAAATGAGATAATACAGTTCAAAGATATTGATGTGTTAAACAGAAAAACTTGGCCAAAGCAACATCTTGGAAACTGGCGGCCTTTTCAGATTGCGTTTATCCTGATGAACTTGAAGTCGATAACGGATCCGAACTGCAGCGACAGAAACATGGTCGATATCATCTGGTTCCCGACAGGTGGGGGGAAAACAGAGGCATACTTGGGGCTCACTGCTTTTTCCATCTTTATGAGACGACTGAAAAACCCTGAGGATTCGGGAACTTCCGTGTTGATGAGATATACTTTGAGACTGCTGACTGCCCAGCAATTCCAGAGAGCCGCTGCCTTGATCACGGCTTGTGAACGTATCAGGGAAGAAAAGCCAGATTTATTGGGCAATGATCGAATAACCATCGGACTTTGGGTCGGAGGAGGTCTTTCTCCCAATACCCGGCAGGAAGCAAAATCCGCGTATTCAGCTTTGGAGAGGAACGGAACACAGGAGAATCCGTTTGTACTCCTCAAATGTCCGTGGTGCGGAGCACAAATGGGTCCGGTGTCAAGGAAAGGGAAATCAAAAAAATCGGAAATCAAGATTGTTGGGTATAAAAAAACAAGAGAAACTGTTGTTTTTCAGTGCGGTGACAAAAAATGTCATTTCTCCGGAAAGGCATTGCCCGTTCTGATAGTTGACGAAGATATGTACATGGAGCCTCCGTCCTTGGTCATCGCAACGGTGGACAAATTTGCTATGCTGCCTTGGAAACCGGAAGCAAGAGCATTTTTCGGATTCAGAGATAACGGGAAAAATGTTTCACCTCCGGACTTGATTATTCAAGATGAGCTGCATCTCATTTCCGGGCCGTTGGGTTCGATGGCGGGACATTACGAAACTTTGGTGGCGGCTCTATGCAAAAACTCTGAAACAGGAAGAGGCCCGAAAATCATCGCATCCACTGCCACCATCAGCAGGGCCAAAGAGCAGGTTCATGCGTTGTACAACTGCGGTCAGGATAATGTCTTTCTGTTCCCTCCACAGTGTCTGGAAGCGGGAGAATCGTTTTTCGCTTATGTGGAACACGATACTGCCAAAGTTCCCGGACGGATCTACGTGGGGGTACATGCTTCCGGATTGCCGTCGCATGCGACAGCCCAAGTACGAGTGATTTCTGCTCTGAGTCAAGCCGTGAAGATGCTCGAAGCAGATGATAAAGAAAAAGATCCATATTGGACTATAGTAAACTACTTTAACAGTCTGAGAGAACTCGGACACGCTGCAACGCTTGTTTCCGCAGACATCAATGAATATATCCGTTCCATGTGGATCCGAAAAAATGTTTTGGGCGACAGTAACAAGAAGAGGATTATTCTCAAAACCATTGAACTGACTTCAAGGGTAAAATCGAGTGAGATCCCGCAATATTTGCAGGAACTTGAATACAGTTATCCGGGATATGAAGAGCACAAACCCGTCGATATTTGCTTGGCAACCAACATGATTTCGGTCGGAATGGATATTCCTCGGCTGGGTTTGATGACAGTAATTGGACAACCAAAGACGACTTCGGAATATATTCAGGCCACAAGCCGGGTGGGAAGGAGCCAAGACGCTCCCGGACTGGTGGTTGTGATCTACAATACCCAAAAACCCCGGGACCGTTCACAGTATGAGCAATTTTATTCTTACCACGACAAGATTTACTCCCATGTTGAACCGACCAGCGTCACACCGTTTGCCGCCCCGGTCAGAGAACGTGCACTCCATGCGGTGATTACCGGAATTGTTCGTTTTTTGGGATCGGAAAATTACTTAAAGGGACCCTATCCTCCCCCTGATGAGAAAACAAAACAGTTTGTTTTAAAAACAATTCAGGAAAGAGTGGAACAAATTGATCTTAGTGAGTTAGAAGATACAATAAAAATGTTGGAAAAGAGATTTTCCGAGTGGGAAAGGTATCAACCGTTGGAGTATGGTAATCCAATGGGTTCCACTCTGAATCAGCCTCTCATGTATCCGTTCGGGATGAAACCTGATATGAAATTAAGAAGAGCGTGGCCCACTCCCACATCCATGAGAAATGTGGATGTTGAATGCAAGGTTGAAGTGATTTCCAATTACCCGGAAGGAGACGAACAAATTGAATAAAATCAGACAGAGTCAATTGATCTCTCCATGGGGAATCGGTCAAATCGTCAACTTCCCCAATGATGTATCCCTGATGGTGTGTGGTTTGGATGCTTGGGAAAAAACTTATCAATATGCCGAAGACCCGGAAGAATTCAAAATCAGGGAGGAAAGATTGGAAAAACAATTGGGAGTCAGCCATTTTCGGCTGCCTCCCGATTATCGGGAACGGAAAAAAGATGTTCGAAATTCAAATCTCTCCATTCCTTTCGTCAACTTTCCCCTTTGGCAATATTGTCCCAGATGCGGCTGGATGACGAAGCGTTCTCCGTTTGGATATGAGAAGAGTTTCTGCATCGGGAATAAGTACAGTGAAGGACTTTCATGTGATCAGTTGAAAAGACGACCGCGTCTGATACCGGTACGTTTCATTACGGTATGCAGGAAGGGGCATATTGAAGACTTCCCATTTGAAGAATGGGTTCACAGGGGAGAAAAGTGTAAAAAGGGACGAAGTCAATTGCGGTTGATCGCCGGCAAAAGCAGTACTCTTTCAGGGATTGAGATTTCATGCATTTGTGGAGCCAAAAGAAGTATGGCCGGATCCTTTTCGGAAGGGGCGCTTGACAATCTCAAAAAGTGCAGTGGAAACAGGCCATGGTTGGGAGAAGTGGATGGCAAGGGAAAAGGATGCGGAGAAAGTTTGACGGTTGTTCAACGCGGGGCCTCCAATGTTTATTTTCCGATTGTGAAGAGCGCAATTTTTCTTCCGGGTTACGGAGAATTTGACACAAAAACGGTAGAAGCGTTTGAACAGATTTGGACAAATTTCAGACCTTCAATTGAAGGATCATCCAAAGAGGCATTGAGGACTTTGGTACAGGGGTTTTCCAAACAGTACAATGTCAACGAAGATACACTGTTGAATTTGATTTTCAAGAGATTGGATGAGGTAAAGGGCAGAAAATCGGTTGAAGAGAAAGAGTCAAGCAGAAACTTGGATGTTGAGATTCGGTTACCGGAATATCAGGCGATATTGATTGGAACAGGAGCAGATGATCAAGATTTGTATGTGAAAAAAAGAGATGCAAAAGAGTACGAGTCTGATGTCTCTCAATATTTCAAGCAAGTGTCACTGGTTCATAAACTCAAGGAAACAAGAGTATTTATTGGTTTTACGAGATTGGAACCTCCTGACAACAACGATGTAATCAGCCGAAAGTTTGAGCTAGCAAAGAAACCCCTGGATTGGTTGCCTGCCGTTCAAGTGAGAGGAGAAGGAATTTTCATTGACTTTGACAAGGAGAAATTGGAAGAATGGGCCTCAAGAGATCGTGTCAAAAAAAGGATAGAAAAACTGGAGTCAAATCTCAAAAAGAAAAAACGTTACCATGGGGATAATTATATATTAAATCCCAAGTTTGTTTTGTTGCATACCTTTGCTCACCTCCTGATCAATCAGCTCAGTTATGAATGCGGCTACGGCAGTTCCTCACTCAGGGAGAGGATTTATTGCAGCCAAGACGGTTCGGATGAAACCATGAGCGGTATCCTGATCTATACGGCATCAAACGATTCGGAAGGATCCATGGGTGGTTTGGTCAGGCAAGGTCTTCCGCAACGTTTGGAGAACATTGTTTATTCCGCCATCCACAATGCCAAATGGTGCTCTGCTGACCCCATCTGTATACAAAGTAATGGTCAGGGTCCTGACTCCTGCAATCTGGCTGCGTGCCACAATTGTACCTTGTTACCTGAAACATCGTGTGAGTTCGGAAACCGAATTCTTGATCGGGCATTGATTGTGGGAACGGATGACGATGAAAGTGTTGGTTTCTTTTCATCTATGGAGCTTGTGAAACAATGGTAGACTCTTCATAGATATAAAGCAGTCGGGAAAGCTTTGTCCCGACTGTCTTATTCTTGGGGAACTTGCGTTCTCATCATGAAACTTATAATTTATAATTAACGTAGAAACCGCAGGAGAAAAGAAGGGATCCGAATTGGTTGTCATTGATTTATTTTCCGGAGCCGGTGGCTTGAGCGAAGGATTTCACCGGTTGGGTTTCAGGTTTGCCGCAAAGGTCGAAAAAGACAAGTGGGCATGTGAGACACTGAAAACGAGGATCATGTATCACTTTTTGGTGAAACAAAAAGATTTGGATACATATTTTACTTATCTTCTTTCATCCGATGATCACAAAAACATTGATATTCACAGAGAGGTCGTTTTTAAGAAACATCCGGATTTGAGAGATTTATTGGAACTGGTTGTTTTGAACAGAAAATTTGGGAATCCCAATAATGATAAGGAGGCCACTTCAACGACCCAAATTATTCGTGAAATTGACCAGTCTCTTAAACAACAGGATATGACAAGCGTGGATTTAATCATCGGTGGCCCTCCTTGTCAAGCATACTCACTGGTCGGAAGAGGGAGGATGAAGGAGCTGGCTGAAAAAGATCCTCGCAATTATTTGTTCTATTATTATTTAAATATGGTTAAGTATTATAAACCACGAGTGTTTATCTTCGAAAACGTCCCCGGGATCCTTAGTGCAAAAAAAGGAAAGGTATTTGAAACGATCAAAGAAGAGTTTGAACGGATCGGTTACAAACTGTTGTCGGGGCCGAACAAGGATGAATTGAAGAATGTGTTGGATTTCAATGATTACGGGATTCCACAAACCAGAAAGAGAGTGCTTCTGTTCGGATTTCAAAGTCGGTTTGACTACACATACCCGAAATTTGAAAGCCATAAAATTGTCTGGGAAGATCCCCTTACGACGAAAAATGTATTGTATGATTTGCCTCCGTTGAATCCTGGAGAGGGAAGTGATCATTTTTTCGGCCAATATACGGAAATGTCCGGTCATATTTCCGATTTTCAAAGAAAAATGAGAGAGAACAGTATCGGTGTACTGAATCACAAAGCTCGTCCGCTAAGAGAACTCGACAGGGAGATTTACCTCATTGCCCTTGAAAAAGCATCCCGGGGTCAACAGCTTCATTATGATGAATTGCCGGAGAGATTGAAAACTCACAAAAATCGTGACTCGTTCACTGACAGATTCAGAGTTCACCGTGAGGACGGGTTGCCTCATACCGTGGTTGCCCATATAGCCAAAGACGGACATTACAATATTCACCCCGATTTCAAACAGTGTCGAAGCCTGACGGTCAGAGAAGCAGCCAGAATACAGACATTTCCGGATAACTACAAATTTGAGGGACCTCGAACTGCCCAATTTGTTCAAGTTGGGAATGCAGTACCACCGTTGATGTCTGAAATTATCGCTCATTCGATCAAAGAAATGTTGGAAAAGTAAAATGCAGGTTTGACTCTACTGAATCATATCGATTTCGGAGGAAAGACGGGTATGGATAAACCGGACCCGATTCGTTCCAAAAATATGAGAGCCATTCGCGGAATGAAAACAAAGTTGGAAGAAGAGGTTGCTAAAGCTTTGTGGCAACGCGGTGTTCGATTTCGGAGGAATGTGGCGGATTTATATGGCAAGCCCGATATTGCAATCAAGAAATATAAAATAGTGATTTTTATTGATTCATGCTTTTGGCATTATTGTCCCGATCACACAACCATCCCGAAAAGAAACAGGGATTTTTGGATCAACAAATTATCAAGAAACAAAGAAAGAGACGAAGAGGTGACTGAATACTACCGGGAACTTGGATGGAATGTGATTCGTATCTGGGAACACAGATTAAAAGAAGATTTTGATGGGGTTATTGATGAAATTGTCGAGTGTGTTCGAAATGCAAAAACCAAAGGTTAAAAACTATGAATTGACAGCCCACATCGAAATCCCTTCGGTTTCGTTTCGAGTTGTACAGACAAGAATGACCGTCATGCATAGTTAGGTCCTAATAATTTATAATTACTCTAAAAAATAAGTGAGCCATGGTGAAAATCCTCGGTTAGTCCCAAATAAGGAGGATTTCACATGGCTCAGTATTATATTGCCGTTATTATTAAAAATAATTGTGCGTCATTCTTGTTTATGAAGGGGACGGCTGCACGAAAAGAATCATCGATATAGAGAAACAAACGGGGGAAATCATGAAGAAGGGAACGGATACAGCGGGGTGCCACAGTGAATGAAACGTTTCGGGGAGTCGTCATTCCAGCTCCAAAACAAAAAATGATTGACAAATACAAATCATCGGTTTATATTGTGAATTAACATATGACAACATAAATAAACAATATCGAACATAATCGATGTTACTTTTTCACAACCATTTTGATCAGGAGGACTTGACTCATGTTGTCCGCCGAACGCAGGCAGAAGATCCTGCAGAAAATCGAGCAGGAAGGCGTGGTGGAAATCAACCGTCTGGCCGAGGAATTCGGCGTTTCGACGATGACGATCCGCCGCGATCTCGATTGTCTGGAAGCAGAACAAAAGATTATCCGCACCCACGGCGGCGCCATGTTGCGTCAGGACAACTTGCGTGAACATCCTTTCGGTTGGAAGGATGAACGAAACGTGGCAGAGAAGGAGGCGATTGCCCGACTGGCGGTCACCCTGATCGGGGAAGGACAGAGCATCATTCTGGATGCCGGATCGACGACGTTGCGCCTGGCTCGGGAGTTGAAGCGGTTTCAAGATTTGTTGCTGGTGACCAACGATATCAAAATCGCTTCCGAAGTGGTGGATGTACCGGGAATCCGGGTGTTGTTGACAGGAGGGGAATTGAAGCCGCAAATCTACAGTTTGGAAGGCCACTTCAGTTTGGAGATGCTGTCTCAGTTGCAGGTGGATACGGCGTTTATCGGTTGTGATGCGTTCGATGCGGAAAAAGGGGCGATGAGCAACAGTTTGTCCAAGGTGGCGATCAAACGGGCGATGCTCCACTGCGCTCGTCGACGCATCCTGCTGGCGGATGCGAGCAAGTGCGGTCAACGGGCTCTGGCCACTTTTGCTGTTTGGGATCAATTCCACGCGATCGTCACTGATAATCATCTTCCTGTGGAGTTTCAGGAAAAGTGCCAACAGCAGGGAATCGAGGTGCTCGTCGCGGGAAACGGAGGGGAAGTTCATGCGGAAACTCGTGGTGATCGCCGATGACATCACCGGCGGCAATGCAACCGGTGTGCTGTTGACCAAACAAGGATGGAAGGTATTAACCGTTCCGGATCACCGCGTTTCCATCACGGGTCCGCTGGAGAGGCATGACGCCGTCGTTTGGAACGCGGCTACCCGATTGCTTCCGGCGGAAGAGGCCGGATTGCGTGTCCGCCGCATGGCAGAACAGGTGATCCCTCACGACGATCGCCCGCTCTTGGCCAAGCGGATCGACAGCACCTTGCGCGGTTCGGTCGGCATGGAGACGGAAGCCGTATTGCAAGTGATGCCGCCGGAGACGATCGCCGCTGTGGTCCCCGCATTCCCTCAATCCGGTCGGCTCACCAGAGAGGGCGAATTGTTGGTACACGGTGTGCCGGTCCACCAAACTGAGGCCGGACGCGACCCGTTTACACCGGTAAAGACTTCCCGAGTGGTGGACTGGATCCAATCGCAGACATCTCTTCCGGTGGGATTGCTGGAGACGGGGAAATACACGCTGGCAAAAGATATGCGAGTGGCACTCGAGCGTTTGATTGCGCTTGGTTACAAACTGATCGTCTGTGATGCCGAGTCGGATGAGGATATCGAGAAACTGGCCGAAGCATGGGCGGGATTGAATCTTCCGGTTCTGCCGGTGGACCCTGGTCCGTTCACGGCAGCCTATGCGGCGGCCAAAAACGCGGAAGGAAAGCGGATACTGCTCGTCTCCGGAAGTCTGGCGGAAACCGCCCGAAAACAATTGGACTATCTGGAGCAATCCTTGCCGGTCGGGATGTTGACGGTGAACGTCAACCGATTGACGGACAATGCCCATGACTATACAGCCGAAGTGGCTCACCGTTTGAAAGAGCTGACGGAACGGTTCCAAGTCGTCGGGTTGCGAACGGATGGGGTGCCGGCAAACCGGTGCGACGGACACACCGTATCCGAATCGGTTGCCCGATTGGTGGTGAATCTGATTCACCGTTATCCGTTTGACGGGCTGTATCTGTCCGGAGGAGAAGTGGCGTTTACAACACTTCGGGCCATGGAGGTGAGAGGTTTGCAGTTGATGGGAGAGGTTCTTCCACTTTGTGTGATGGCCAAACTGGTCGGAGGTCCCTTTCAGGGCATGCACATCATCACCAAGGGAGGGTCCGTCGGGGATGATGCGGCGATTTTGACCAGTGTGAAAGCGCTTTTACGACAGTGTTAAAAGGGAGGAGAATCAAAATGGAGAAAAAACGACCCGTTTTGGGTATCACCATCGGAGATCCGGCGGGCATCGGGCCGGAAATCACACTCAAAGCGTTGCAGGAGAAAGAATTTTATGAGGCGGCCAAACCTCTCGTCATCGGTTCCATCCCCGTGTTGGAAACGATGCGGGAACGTATCGGAAGCCCGCTGCGCTTTCAACGGGTTCACCATCCCAACGAAGGGGTTTACACATACGGCACCGTGGATGTCTTGGATCTGGACAACATACGGATTGACGAGTTGCGGATGGGGGAAGTGCAAGCGGATTGCGGGCAGGCGGCGTATGAGTACATCCGCAAAGCAACCGAGTTGGCCCTGAGCGGAGAAATCGATGCGGTGGTGACGGCGCCGATCAACAAAGAAGCGCTAAAAGCGGCAGGGGTGCCATACATCGGCCACACGGAAATGTTGGCTGATTTGACAAATGCGGAAGAAGAGATGACGATGTTTGCGGTCGAGAACGTCAAAATATTCTTTCTCACCCGTCATTTGTCATTGGCGGAAGCTTGCCGGAAGATCGGAGATGCGGATTTTGTCCTGCGCGGCATCCGCCGGTCTTATGCATCCTTGTCCCGTCTCACAGGCGGAACCCCCAAACTGGCGGTCGCGGGACTCAATCCCCATGCAGGTGAAGGGGGGTTGCTGGGCAGGGAGGAGATTGACGCCATCCAACCAGCGGTGAAACGGGCACAAGCGGAAGGAATGGATGTCGTCGGGCCGATTCCTGCCGACTCTGTGTTCCATTTTGCGCGAAAAGGGGCGTATCACGCGGTGTTGTCCTTGTACCACGATCAAGGGCATATTGCGGCCAAAATGATCGACTTTGAAAAAACGGTCTCCATTACGCTGGGGTTGCCCATTCTGCGAACCAGTGTCGACCACGGCACCGCATTTGACATTGCCGGCCGCAATCTCGCCTCGCCAGTCTCGATGATGGAAGCAATTCGAGCCGCGATCGTTTACGCTGCTCGATATCAAACCGTGTGAAGAAGGGGGAGATCCCCCTTTCGCTGCCTCTTTTGAAAACGTTATCAATCCTGTTCGGGAGGGATCATGATGCGCGTGTCAAAGTGGATACGGATCATTCCCGTTGCATTTGTCATGTACATGCTGGCGTACATGGACCGGATCAATGTCGGCGTCTTGCTGCCGGCAATGCAGAAAGACTTGCACTTGTCCGCTTCGGCGGCGGGGGACATCGCCGGTATTTTTTTCTGGGGCTACATGATCCTGCAGATACCGGGCGGTATCTTGGCTACTCGTTGGTCGGCGAGAAAACTGATTTTCATTTTGATGTTGCTGTGGGGATGCGCGGCGACGGCTTCCGGTCTCGTGCAAACGGAAGCGCAATTGAAATGGGTGCGCTTTTTGCTCGGCGTGGCCGAAGGCGGGGTATGGCCGGCCGTGCTGGTCTTGTTGGCTTCCTGGTTCACCAACCGGGAACGGGCGCGGGCCAATGCCGTATGGATGTCGTGTCTCCCGGTTTCAGCGATGTTGATGGCACCCTTATCCGGTATGTTGTTGGAGTACTTTGACTGGCGCACCGTCTTTGTGATCGAAGGACTGCCCCCGCTGATCTGGGCTTTCGTCTGGTTGGCGGTGATTAAAGATCGTCCGACCGAAGCGAAATGGATGAAAGAAGACGAGAGGAAACAGTTGATGGAAGCGTTGCAAAGGGAGCAAAAGCAAGTCCCAACCGGAACGGACGGCTTTGGAAGTGCCCTTCGCAATCCGTTGGTCTGGGGTTTGGTATTGATGTACTTTTTGTGGATCACCGGTTTTTACGGTTACACGATGTGGGTCCCCAGCGTGGTGGGCACGTTTGCCAAAGATCCCGCTACCATGGGGTGGTTGACGGCAATCCCGTTCGTCTGTGCATTGGTGGCCATGGTAGTGAACTCTCACTGGTCCGACCGACGGATGAATCGGATTCAGCATGTGACGATCCCCTTGCTGATTGCTTCCGCCGCCATGATTGCGGGACAATGGGTGGAATCCCCCTTATGGCAGATGGTTCTGCTGTCCATCACGGCCATGGGCGTGTATGCCCCCTATGGACCGCTGTGGGCCATTCCCACTGCAGCGTTTCCCGTTTCCGTAGCAGGGGCGGCGATGGGTCTGCAAAATGCCGTCGGCAATTTGGGCGGTTATTTCGGTCCCAAGTTCGTGGGAATGTTGAAAGACGCAACCGGGAATTATCATGCGGGCTTTTATTTCCTGGCCGTTTCTCTCTTGCTTGCTGCCTTGACCACATGGCTGATGGTGCGGGCATCCACACCCGGCGCCCGACAAACGAAAGAAACATCTATGTAGGATTTTCAGTATAATTGAACCAGCTCACTTGAAAGGATTGATTGGCCGATGTGATTCACGTGTGCCTATCCGAACAAACAAAATCAAATAAATAAGGAGGGCAAACGTGAACCGGCGATCGTTCCATTGGCTGTGGATCGGTCAATCCTCAGCCAATTTGGGGGATGCGTTTTATACGCTTGCGGTGGTTTCCCACCTGTATTCACTGACTCACTCGGCCACTTTCGCCGCGATGGTTCCACTCCTGCGGGTGGGCATGATGCTGGCGGGCGGATTGGCTGCTCCGCTCGTCATGGCCCGTTTCTCCCTCAAAGGAATATTGATTGCCTCCCAATGGGGACAGACGGGGTTGTTGCTCGCTTTGTATACCGCCATATCCGTTTCGGTTTCACACGTCACCGAGATCATGGCGATTTTCGCCGTCATTCTGATGATGGCGTTCTTGGACGGATGGACGGTACCCACCCGCAACGCTTTGGTTCCCCGCTTGATTCCCGAAGACCAATGGGTCAAGGCGAACGGTTGGTTGTTGACGAGTGACCAGATTGTGCAATTGATCGGGTGGATCGCGGGCGGGATGTTGTCGGCGAAGTGGGGAGTGCGTGAATTGATCGGCTTGACCTTCGGGATGTTCCTGTTTTCTTCGGTCTCCCTTAAGTGGGTGAAAGAAGCCGGACAGCCACGGGAAAAGGATCAAAAACACCTTCCCAATCGGGGACAATGGCAAATCGGATGGAAAACCCTCTGGTCCCGTCGTATCCTGCGTCGTCTGGTCATGACAGATATTCTGGATACGGCTGCGGGAAGCGTGTGGGTCGGGGCATTGACTCTCGTGTTTGTCCGGGAGATATTGCATCGGGGGCCGGATTGGTGGGGATGGATCAACGGCAGCTACTTTGCCGGTATGATTCTCGGGGGTGTGATCGTCGTGCATCTCTCCCGCCATCTGGAGCGCAACCTTGTCCGGGCAATGGGATGGGGGTCACTTCTCGCCGGTGCATTCGTTTTCATCTATGCGTGGAACGAACATCCCGGGGTCGCTCTGGCTCTCTGTCTGCTGATGGGTCCGCCGTATCAGTTGCGCGAAACGGCGCAACGCACCTTGTTGCAAAAAAGTGTGGATGACACGTTGTTGCCGCATGTATTGGCCGCACATGGCAGTCTCACCTACGCGACGTTCGGATTGTCCGTGTTGTCCATGAGCTTGGCGGCAGATCTATGGGGGATTCAAACACCGTATATCATCAGCGGTGTGCTGCTGCTGGGGGCGGCATTCATCGCTCTGACCGCAGCAATTTCCGACTGACGGTTTACAGCCGTTTCCTTCGCGGAAACGGCTTTTTCCTTTTCCATCTGATATACTATTTTCAAATGAAGAAGGAAGGGTGAGAGAAAGATTGTCCTCGGATGCGTTTCGATCCATCATCGAAAAAAGTTTCGGCCCCTTGGAAACGCGGGTCATGGAAGTATTGTGGAACAAACAGTCGGCCACCGTCCAAGAAATCGTAGAAGAGCTGAATGATGAGAAAAACTATGCCTACACCACCATCTTGACCATCCTCACACGCTTGACTCGCAAAGGCATGTTGGATCGCATCAAAGAGGGGAGAATGCATCGGTACCGGCCCCGGTATACGAAAGAAGAGTGGGTAAAAAAGGTGACCTCCCAAGCCGTCGAAGGATTGCTCTCCGACTTCGGGGAACTGGCGATCGCCCAGTTCGTGGATACCGTGGGCAGCACACCGGAACAGCTGGAAAAATTGAAACGCCTGATTCGCGAATTGGAGAGGAGAGAGGAGGATTGACCAAAAACGCGTTTGCTCCTCTGCTTCACATCAGTGCAGCCGTCGGTACGACACTGCTGGCGGTGTGGGTATTGTCGACCGATGCCGTCATCCGAACGGCCATCGACTGGGTTCACCGATGTTGCGGTGTCATTTTTTTGAGCGGACAGATTCCCGGGATTTATTATCTGTTCACATCGTTGTTCGTGGTATGGGTGTCTCTTTTCATCTGGCGCGTCCGAACCATGGTTCGCCAAACCCGACGCTTTTTGAACACACTCCTCCCCTTGAAAGTGAATCATCCGGTCCATCCGGTGTTGCTTCGTTTCCAACAAACGTATGGCGTTCCGGTCGACGTGTTCGACTTTGCCCGACCATTGGCGTTCTCTTACGGATGGAAGCGTTCGCGTATCGGGATCAGCACGGGGTTGATCCAATTGTTGAACCCACAAGAGCTGGAAGCCGTGTTGGAACATGAATACCATCATTGTGTGGCGCGCGATCCGATGAAAATGGTGTTTGCTGCGGGAGCGTCCACGGCCTTCTTTTTCCTGCCGGTCGTATACCGGCTCTGTCAGCGTTATTATTTGGAAAAAGAGATCCAAGCCGATCGGCGGGCAGCTGAAAAAGTGGGGGCCAAAGCGGTGGCTGCCGCTTTATACAAAATCACCGCGTATTCGAGTGGGAAGCTTTCCTTCATGCCGCGGTTTGACCAGGAAGGACAAAGCGTCCTGCGTGTGAATGCTTTGCTTTCCGGAAAACCCGATTTCCCCGGAATTCCGATCGCGCATTGGATATGGTCGGGGATCAGTTTTCTCCTGTTGGCCATTGTGATGGCCGATCTGATCAGCACCATGTCCATCGGGCATAATGTGCACATCTGTTTGTTCCCGTTGACATGGTAAAAAGATACTACTACAATCATGTAGTAGTATCTTTTCTTTTGAGACGAAAGGAGCCAACCAGGATGAAACGACAGTGGGTCACAGGATTGATCGCGATCGCTTTCGCCGTTTCAGTCACGGGGTGCACAGGCATATCGCAAGATCAACAATCACCTTCGCATCAACAGCACGGTGAACACGGACAGGAACACACGGAAAAAACAGCTGCGGTGAAAACGAACTGGTCATTTTCACCGCAACAACCGAAAGCCGGACAATCCGCTTCTCTCTCCCTCCAGGTGGTAAAACCGGACGGAAAACCGGTACGGGATTTTGCGATCAATCACGAAAAAAAGATGCATCTGATTGTGGTCAGCAAAGATCTCTCTGTCTTCGAGCATCTGCATCCGCAGTATAAAGGGAACGGATCATTTCAAGTCAATGTGCCGTTCCCGGCCGGGGGAGAATATCGGTTGTTCGCCGATTTTCAACCAAAAGGGGAAGCCCAGGTGACCCAAATGCAAACCGTCTCGGTCAATGGTCCCAAGCCATCTGCAAAGCCGATTCAGCCGGATGCCGAGCTGACCAAAGTGGTGGACGGCAAGAAGGTGACGCTGTCTTTTGATCAGCCGCTGAAGGCGAAAAAACCCGTCATGTTGACCTTCTCTTTCCGCGATGCCAAAACGAATCAACCGATCAAAGATTTGCAACCGTACTTGGGAGCGATCGGGCATGTGGTGATACTGGATCAAAACGCCAGGGAATATCTGCACGTCCATCCGATGAGCGAAAACACGACAGGCCCTGATGCGCAATTTCATGCGGAGTTTCCTCACAGCGGTGTATTCAAGGTGTGGGGAGAATTCCAACACCGCGGCAAGGTGTTTACTGTTCCGTTTGTCATTCGAGTTTCGTAGGAGCCGGTTCGGGCGGCTCCTTTTTTGTGTTCCGCAATCCCCATTTTTGATGTTTTCAGCATTTCCCCACCCCTTTCTTCGGCCGGTGAATATGCTATTCAACATGATCAACCGTTTTCGGTGAAAGGAAAGGGGGCAAATCATACGTGATGTCGGGATTGCGATGCCCGTTTACAATCAGGTTCCGTTTCCTTCCACGATGCTGATACCAATCAACCGATTAACTTATGGTGATACTGGATCAAAGCGCTAAGGAATATCTGCACGTCCATCCGGTGAGCGAAAACATGAGAGGTCCCGCTTAAATCAAGGGGGTCACAGTAAGTTACCGAATGAAAGCCTTTTGACTATCTGCATAGGAATCCTGGATTCGGAAAGTATTCCGACGGGGAAATTCGGCATACCCCGTGACAAAAGGTGTTTTTTGCTATCCTCAAGGGGGAGCCACCTTTTGGTTGGTGATGGCTTTCATCTTACTAAAAAGTTCGGGCTTATTGATATCTAAAAAATGTGTTTTTTACTAGTTTCATTATGATTCGCTTTGCATAAACTAACTAACGAAAATTAAGTGAAATGCTATATCTCAACCCATAGTGAAACAAATTTCTCATCATTAACCTCATATTTCAATAATCCTTGTCCTCCAACACATGGGATAATGAGAATCACAAAAGAAGGGAAGAAAGATCGATGAAGGAAGATTTTTTTATAACCTTAAATTCTATCACCGGGACATTTAATATGGTGTTGAAAAGACCTGGATTAGTTGAAGATACAATATCTCAGTTGGGAAGTTGGGAACCTCATCTGAGTAAAATGTTATGCAATACCATGAAAGATGGGAGTATTTTTTTAGATATTGGAGCCTATATTGGCTATCATAGTTTATATATGGCAAGTATTTCTCCGAAAATAACATGCATTAGCTTTGAACCGCATCCAATGATTTATAAACAATTCATCAAAAATGTCGAAATTAATCAAATGGATAATATTGTTGTTCATAATTTGGCCGTAGGCGATTTTGATGGAAACATCCACTTTTACGTGCAGAATGACAGCTGCTATAATCAGGCGCTGTCCAGCATCGAACCATATGAAGGTATAGACGATAATTTTGAAAAGGTAGACATTAATATGGTCACCTTAGATAAGTTTATAGACGACAAAATAAAGGAAAGAGTGAGTGCTATAAAAATCGATACACAAGGCTATGAATACCAAGTCATTCACGGGGCCCTCGATATCATACATGCAGCCCGGCCTGTTATTGCTTTTGAATACCATACGCATTCGAAAAGGAGTTTAAAGGAAATATTGAATTTAATTCCAGACTATGATGTATATAAAATTCAACCATTTACTGGCGAAATCAGGAGTTTAGCGGATGCTGATCCAATAAATTTTTTGAATGATTTCGTCTGTATCCCCAAAAATAAATCATAAACAAGCCTGTCGTCTGATAGCACTTCGGTATATTGTTACGTCGAACGGGCTAAAGTGCCCCGGATGATCGGTCTTTGTTTTTGGTCCAATCGACGTAACCATCTTGTCTTCGATGGTGGTCCCCTTTTCAATATTTCTTCTGGTCATCGTTTTCAATTCCAGACCGAATCCCTTCCCATCGATATCGATCCGGGTATCCGGGTACGTACTTTTTTTCTAACTTGGGCTTCCTGTAGGCCAACAGAATCTGTGCAATCTCCCCTTGGTTTCACCAGCCCAAGTCTTCCAGCACCTGCATGAGTGCCATCTGCTTTTTGTCTTCTGGGAGGACTTTAGCATAGTCTGAATATAATCCGTAACCTTAGAGGTTTTTTATCGACAGCGCCGTCTTCTTGGACGGCGTTTTGATGTGCGCCAATCCAAATGAGACGGAAGCCTTAGTACCTTGTTAACTCTCAGCGTTTGATCTTCCTTTGAGCGTTCGTTAGGCCACAGGGTTTCAACATTAGATGTTGTAGCTGAACACCCAGTTGAGAAACTGGATATCCGGTTCTGGAATCAGCCACTCAAAAACCCGGTTAAATACTTGTGCGACGACTCGGGAGTCACTATCTGTTTTTTCCAGGATCACCTCCACCGTATCCCCGTTGGCGCTCAATGACAATCACCATGCAAATCCCGGTATGTTGATTCAAAGCGGTGCGCGGGGCCTGTATTAGCGTTTCAAGGCCGGTTAAATAACCTTAGCCCGGCAGAACTAAGACAACGTGGTTGTGGATTGTTTTTATCTGTCTGAAGTGCGTTATTATTTGAGCTCACTGGGTTGAAAGGATCGTGAAGATATGGGTAATACTCTATTTCATTACTTGAGTCATATACCTATTACATTTTTTTTCATAATGCATAGCATGTCATAAAACCGTTATAGGGGTGGACGGCGAATTGATTACTGAAAATAAGTTAAAAGTGGTTATTCTGGCAGGGGGATATGGGACAAGGATCCGTGAAGAGACCCATTCCAAACCGAAGCCGATGGTGGAGATTGGTGGAAAGCCGATCCTATGGCATATCATGAGGATCTATTCACATTACGGTTTCAATGATTTCATTCTTTGCTTGGGGTACAAAGGCGACTATATCAAAAAGTTTTTTGCCGACTACTCTTTATCCAACTCTGATGTGACCTTTGATTTCAGGGAACATGGTCAAGCCATCATTCATCGGCATTCCACGGAACCGTGGAGGGTGACACTGGTCGATACCGGGATGGGAACGATGACAGGCGGACGGCTCAAACGGATTCAACCTTATGTTGGGGATGGGCCGTTCATGTTGACTTACGGGGATGGAGTTTCCGATCTCAATATCGTCGAATTGGTTAAATATCACCACACCCATGGAAAACTGGCAACGGTCACGGCGGTGCAGCCTCCAGGGAGGTTTGGAACCTTGCGCTTGTCGGAAAATAACGCTGTGACTCAATTCAAAGAAAAGTCAAAGGCAGATGTCGGTTGGATCAATGCCGGATTTTTCGTCATGGAGCCGGAAGTTTTTGATTATATCGAAGGAGATGATACCACCCTGGAACAAGAACCGTTGGAAAACTTGGCGGCAGACGGCCAACTGATGGCATACAAGTACCATGGCTTCTGGCATCCGATGGATACCTTGAAGGACAAAATGTATTTGGAGAAATTATGGGAATCGGGGAAAGCCCCATGGAAAAAGTAAGGCAGTTGGATCCGCATTTCTGGGAAGACAAAAAAGTATTGGTGACCGGGCATACCGGCTTTAAAGGCAGTTGGTTGTGTTTATGGTTGTCTTATTGGGGCGCCGAAGTGACCGGGTATGCATTACGTCCGCCGACCCAACCCAGCTTATTTCAATTGGCCGGGGTCGGTTCCATGATCACGTCAATCCATGGGGATATACGAGACGGAAATAAATTGAAAGATGCCCTTTTGGACACCGATCCGGATATTATCATCCATATGGCCGCACAGCCCCTTGTCCGGGAATCTTACGTGTCCCCTTTAAAAACCTATGAAACGAATGTGTTGGGCACTGTCCATCTCTTTGAGGCAGTGAGGCAAGCCGTGAAACTGGGGAAAAGAGTCAGAGCGGTGATCAATGTAACAACCGACAAGTGCTATGAAAACAAAGAATGGGCTTGGGGATATCGGGAGAATGACCGTCTGGGTGGATATGACCCCTACTCAAACAGCAAGGCTTGTTCAGAGCTGGTGACGGCTTCCTACCGAAATTCCTTTTTCAGCGCCCGAGATTATCCGTCCCATGGGATAGCGCTTGCTACCGCCAGGGCGGGAAACGTCATCGGCGGGGGAGATTGGGCGACGGACCGACTGGTGCCCGATTGTATCCGGGCTCTTCTTAAAAGCGAGAAAATAAAAGTAAGAAATCCTGGAGCGATTCGGCCCTGGCAGCACGTATTGGAACCCTTGAGTGGTTATCTTATGTTGGCGCAAAAGTTGTACGAACATGGGCCGGAATACGCGAAAGGATGGAATTTTGGCCCGGACGATAGCGATGCCAAACCTGTCGGCTGGATCGTGGAACAGATCTGCAACAAGTGGGGAAGAGGGGCATCCTTTGAACTGGACAGATCCATTCAGCCTCATGAAGCCCACTATCTGAAACTGGATTCCTCCCGGGCGAGAATGGAATTGGGCTGGCGTCCCAGGTGGACTGTGGAAGAGGCACTCGAACGAGTGATCGAGTGGGCCCGCGCCTATCAGGAAAATCGTGATTTAACCGCCGTGTGCTTGGATCAGTTGGAAGTATACCTTCGCTCATAAAACCGGTTGTAAGGGAACCAATACAAGGATACCGATTGAATAAAATCGGGAGGATGGAAAATGAATGGAAAAAAAGTGCTCATTACAGGGGCCGACGGAATGCTGGCGACGGATTTTGCCGATGTATTGAATGAAAAATCCGATTATACGATTGTAAGACTTAACAGACAAAAGCTGGATATCAGGGATCGGAATGCTGTATCCGACGTCATGAATCAAATCAGGCCCGATTATGTCCTTCACACGGCTGCACTGTCGGATGTGGATTACTGTGAAGAAAATCGAGCCCATGCTTTTAGAGTAAACGGACACGGCACGGAAAACATCGCCTATTATACCCAAAAGATAAAGGCAAAATTGATTTACATCAGTACTTGTGCATTGTTTGGGGATGAAATAAAAGAATACACCGAATGCGATCCGGTGGTGTTGAAAACCGTCTATGCCAGATCCAAGTATTTGGGTGAAGAAAAAACGAAAGAATGGTGTGACCGTTATTTTATCGTTCGCCCCGGATGGCTGTTCGGGGGCAACAAGAACCATAAAAGAAATTTTGTATACCAAAGGTACCGGGAAGCCCTGAACCATCCCGAAATCCACAGTGCCTCAGATCAATACGGATGCCCCACCTATACCCGCCATCTGTCACACAAGATCATTGAATTGATGGAAACGAATCATTACGGTGTTTATCACATCTCAAACGGCGGCAGCGCCACCCGATATGAATATGTCAAAAAGATTGTCAGGACTTTTGGTTTAAACAATAAAATCCATCCGGTGGATTCCGGTTTTTTCAAACGGAAAGCACCTGCACCTCGCTGTGTCATGATCAAAAACGCAAACTTGTCAATAAAGGGATTTGGGTTGTTGCCGGATTGGAATACAGCGGTGGAAGAATATATCGACCGTTTAAAGAGAGAATTGCCGTGATGGGAAAGGGGAAAGCTCATGATTTTTTGTACCGTCACGACACTTAACCGGATCCACATGGCCATGGTGATGGCACGTTCTGCAAAAGCACATCACCCCGATGCAAGAGTGGCGGTGTGTATCGTAGAAGAGCAAGTTCCCTTGGCAGCCCAAAACTTTCAACATTTTGACCATATCGTGTTGGCCAAAGACTTGGGCCACCCCGATTTTTATCGACATATGTTTAAATCCACTGTCCACGAGGGTGTATGGTCTCTCAAATCACGACTGCTTCAATATGTGTTGCGTACCTTTCCAGAGGACAGTAAATTTGTTTATCTCGATACCGATACGAAAATATACGACCCGTTCCAGGAGGTTACGAAGCTCCTGGATCAAAGACCGATTGTGCTGAC
Source organism: Polycladomyces zharkentensis (assembly GCF_016938855.1). NCBI lineage: Bacteria > Bacillati > Bacillota > Bacilli > Caryophanales > Thermoactinomycetaceae > Polycladomyces > Polycladomyces zharkentensis. Next base: position 259,732 of record NZ_JAFHAP010000008.1, read on the forward strand.
TCCTAATATCACACAACCTTCGGTTTTTCATGAACGTTCTATGAGTTTGCCCGGTCTCTACAATTCAGGTTTTCTCGCCTTAAAAAGAAGCGGGGAAACCAATCGGTTTCTCCATTGGTGGGCCGAGAGACTCGATCAGTTATGTTATGTAGATGTGAAAAGAGGAATTGGTGGAGATCAAAAGTGGTTGGATCATGCACCTGTTTTCTTTGATATTCACATTTTGAAACATCCCGGTTACAACGTGGCTGTATGGAACAGTTACTACAGAAGGATTCATCGTACAAATAACGGTAAAATTCTGGTAAATGGTCAACCTCTCCGTTTTTACCATTTTTCACGGTTTGATAAGGTGGTTTATCAAACATTTTACAAAAACATATACCCCGACCCGCGGCACCCAATCTACCATCTTTTCGATCAATACAGTCGTGAGTTGTTGGAAGTCGGTTACAATCCTTCCCGGACGTTGCCGTGCAGTTATGACCATTTTCAGAGCGGGGAGCCGATCGACATGAGAGCGCGTTTGGCATTCAGAAACCACTCGGAACGGTTTGCCCAAATCCAAAATCCGTTTGCTATGTGCAACCGTACCTTCCTTGGTCATGTTGAAAACCCTCCCCGAAAAAGAAAGGAGATTCCGGCGGTAAAAAAAAGAAAGCTAGTGGGTCGGAAAAGGAACCCGGCGGTAAAAAGAAAGTCGTGAGTCGGAAGAGGAATTGGTGTCGAAACAAAGGAAAACCGGGTAACAGGAACAGGAGAAGACTGATCAATAGGAACCGGAGAAAGGGAACATATTGCACCGAAGATAAAATGACGAAATCAGTTAACTACGGTGCGATATTGATCCCTCATTACAGGAGTGATCCGGATGATCTTTTGTACCGTCACGACGCTGAACCGAATCCACATGGCCATGGCGATGGCACGTTCTGCAAAAGAACACCACCCCGATGCAAGAGTGGCAGTGTGTATCGTAGAAGAGCAAGTCCCCTTGGCTGCCCAAAACTTTCAACATTTTGATCATATCGTACTGGCCAAAGACTTGGGCCACCCCGATTTTTATCGACATATGTTCAAATACCAACTTAATGAAGGCTGTTATTCCCTCAAACCGTGGTTACTTCTTTACCTGCTGCAAGCCTTTCCAGCGAACGACCGATTGATCTATCTGGATACCGATACGAAAGTGTTCGGTCCATTTCACGAGGTCAATGAAGCCCTGGAAAGGAGCCCCATTGTAGTAACCCCCCATTTAACACACCTTTCGGTAAAAAATGAACTTCTTATATTTATGTCCGGTCTGTACAATTCAGGTTTTCTCGCCCTGAATAGAAACGAGGAATCCAAGCGGTTTCTCCATTGGTGGGCAGAGAGACTGGATCGTTTTTGTTATAACGATGTTAAACAGAGAGTCTTTTATGATCAAAAGTGGTTGGATCATGCACCCATTTTCTTTGAGGTTCACATCTTGAAACATCCCGGTTACAACGTGGCTTGGTGGAATCGTGACTCCAGAAAGGTTGCTCTCGCACAAAACGGTGAATTTACGGTAAATGGTCAACCCCTCCGTTTTTACCACTTTTGTGGATTTCCCAATCATCCACAGTTATACAAAGACATGCACCCCGACACACGCCGTCTTGTCGAACAATATAGGCGTAATTTGTTGGAACTCGGATTTAATTCTTCCCGTACGTTGCCGTGCAGCTATGACTGTTATCGGAGCGGGGAGCCGATCGACTTGAGAGCGCGTTTGGCATTCAGAAACCACCCGGAACGGTTCGCCCGGATCCAAAATCCCTTCTCCATGTCCAACCGCACTTTTCTTGTTCACGTGAACCCGTGGAAAAGAAAGGTGATGCCGGCGGGGAAAGGGTTGGATAGAAGAAGGCAGAGTCTCAGGAACAACCAAAAATAAAAAGCAGTGGGCCAGATAAGCATGATTCCATGATTCGTTACATCCACAAGGAGTGATCATATGATTTTTTGTACCGTCACGACGCTTAACCGAATCCACATGGCCATGGCGATGGCACGTTCTGCAAAAGAACACCACCCCGATGCAAGAGTGGCGGTGTGTATCGTAGAAGAGCAAGTTCCCCTGGCAGCCCAAAACTTTCAACATTTTGACCATATCGTGCTGGCCAAAGACTTGGGTCACCCCGATTTTTATCGTCACATGTTCAAATACCAGCTCAATGAGGGGGTTTGGTCACTCAAACCAAGGATGTTTCAATATTTATTGCGCACCTTTCCAGAGGACAGTAAATTTGTTTATCTCGATACCGATACGAAAGTATACAGCCCTTTCCACGAAGTAACAACGCTCCTGGACCAGAACCCCATTGTGTTAACCCCCCATTTTACACAACCTTCGGTGAAGTTTGAACTGATGCAATTTCAATTCGGTCTCTATAATACGGGTTTTCTCGCCCTGAAAAGATGCGGGGAAACCAATCGGTTTCTCCATTGGTGGGCAGAGAGACTGGATCAGTTATGTTTTATGGATTGGGATAATGGACTCCATGGAGACCAAAAATGGTTGGATCATGCACCTATTTTCTTTGAGGTCCACATCTTGAAACATCCCGGTTACAATGTGGCTTGGTGGAATCTTTACTATAGAAATGTTGATATCACAAAAAACGGTCAATATCGGGTAAATGATCAACCTCTCCGTTTTTACCACTTCTGCGGATATACCTATAGTCCATATCATGAAGTAATTAAAAATGAGGTCCCCGACCCGCGGCACCCGATTTACACTCTTGTCAACCAATACAGCCGTGAGTTGTCGGAAGTCGGTTACAATCCTTCCCATAAGTTGCCGTGCAGCTATGACTGTTATCGGAGTGGGGAGCCGATCGACTTGAGAGCGCGTTTGGCATTCAGAAACCATCCGGCACGGTTTGCCCGGATCCAAAATCCATATACCATGTCCAACCATACCTTCCTCGGGCACGAAGGGAAAGCACCTTCGCACGGACAGCGAAAACCCTTGCAGAAAAGAAAGAGGAACCCGGCGGTAAAAGGAAAGCCCGTGGGACAGAAAAGGAACCCGGCGGTAAAAGGTAAGCCCGTGGGACAGAAAAGAAACCCGGTGGTAAAAGGGAAGTCGTGAGTCGGAAAAGGAATTGGTATTGAAACAGAGGAAAACCGGGTAACAGGAACCGGAGAGAGCGGAACGTAATGCGCCGGAGATAAATGACGAACTCAGTTAACTACGGTGGATGATTGATCTCTCGTTACAGGAGTGATCCGGATGATTTTCTGTACCGTCACGACGCTTAACCGAATCCACACGGCCATGGTGATGGCAAAATCAGTAAAAGAGCACCATCCCCATGCGATCACGGCTGTTTGTATCGTGGAAGAGAAAGTCCCGATGCAAGCCCGGAGATTCAAACATTTTGACCATATCGTGCTGGCCAAAGACTTGGGCCATCCCGATTTTTATCGACATATGTTCAAATACCAGCTCAATGAGGGAGTTTGGTCTCTCAAACCACGGATGTTGCAATATGTATTGCGCACCTTTCCAGAGGACAGTAAATTTGTTTATCTCGATACCGATACGAAAGTATATGGCCCTTTCCACGAGGTAATAACGCTCCTGGACCAGAGCCCCATCGTGTTGACCCCGCATATCACGCATCCTTCGGTGAAAGATGAACTTCAGCTCGGCATGGCCGGCCTATACAATTCCGGATTTGTTGCCCTGAAAAGAAGCGGGGAATCCAATCGGTTCCTTCATTGGTGGGCCGGAAGACTTAATCGGTTCTGTTATCTTGATGTGAAACAAGGAATTTTTGGAGATCAAAAGTGGTTGGATCATGCACCTGTTTTCTTTGATGTTCACATTTTAAAACATCCCGGTTACAACGTGGCTGTATGGAACAGTTACTACAGAAGGATTCATCGTACAAATAACGGTAAAATTCTGGTAAATGGTCAACCTCTCCGTTTTTACCATTTTTCACGGTTTGGAAAGATGGATTATCAAAAAATTCACAAAAACATATACCCCGACCCAAGTCACCCAATCTACCATCTTATCGATCAATATAGCCGTGACTTGACGGAACACGGATTTAATCCTTCCCATAAGTTGCCGTGCAGCTATGACTGTTATCGGAGCGGGGAGCCGATCGACTTGAGAGCGCGTTTGGCATACAGAAACCATCCGGAACGGTTTGCCTTGATTCAAAATCCATATACCATGTCCAACCGCACCTTCCTTGGCCACGAAGAAAACCCTCCCCGAAAAAGAAAGGGGATTTCGGCGGTAAAAAGAAAGCTAGTGGGTCGGAAAAGGAATTGAAGTCGAAACAGTGGAAAACCAGGCAACAGGAACAGGAGAAAGTGGAACGTAATGCGTTGAAGATAAAATGACGAACTCAGTTAACTACGGTGCGATAATTGACCCTCATCACAGGAGTATCCGGATGATTTGTTGTACTGTCACGACGCTTAACCGGATCCACATGGACATTGTGATTGGCCAATAGTAAAAGGCATCATCCCCATGCGATCACGGCTGTTTGTATCGTGGAAGAGAAAATCCCGAGGCAAGCCTGGGTTAAATACTTCGACCATATCGTTCTGTCTAAAAATTTGGGACATCCCGATTTTTACAGACGATTGTTTAAATATAGACTCAACGAATGTTGTTGGTCCCTGAAACCGCTGTTGCTTTATTATCTGTTCCGTACTTTTCAAGCGGAAGATCGATTGGTCACCAATACCAATGTGGTTCATTAGAAGAGGTTGACCAGATCCTGAATAACATCACCATCGTATTGACCCCGTGTATCCGCGCCCTTCGGCTCAAAGTGAACTTCGGGTAACAGTGCCGGCCTATCCCATTCGGGTTTTCCCGCCTTTAAAAGAACTGCGAAATCCTAATAGTTCCTCCGTTTAGCCATCGGTTGCCGCACCCTCTGTTGCGGGCCGGGGTGATCAATACACCTGGGAGAACCTATTCATTTTTATAATATTCTCCAAAACATCTATGCCAACGAGTCGTTTTTTTCATAAGATATAGAAAACGGGGTTAAAGGAGCATCAGAAATGCTGATCGGAAATCAACAGAAAATCATGGTCAACAGCGTGCCGAAGAGCGGAACCAATTTAATGATACAGTTGGTTTTGGGAATCCCGGGGCTTCGGACCGCGAAGTTTGTAAACACTCAAAACATACATGAATTGCACTCGATGTTACCGAACGAATTACCTGCCGGCCATGTCATGTACAGTGAGAACATCCATCTGTTTCTTCAGAAATTGGGAATCAGACAGATTTTCGTTTACAGGGATTTCAGAGACATCGTGGTTTCCTGGGCCCATTTCATTATTAACAAGCATCATGCACATCCGTTATATCATTTTTATGATCGATATCTGAACCGTCGGTTTGAGGACCTGGTCACACATGTGATTGAAGGCGTACAACATCCCCAATGTCGTTATCCCGGCGTTTACGAGGAGTTCCGGCCTATTTTCCCCTGGCGGGAGGTTCCCGGCATCCTTGCCCTCCGTTATGAAGATCTGGTTCGGGATCAAGAATCCCGGTTACATTCCTGCAGAAAAATTCTTGATTATTTATATGGCAATTCTATAAATGAAAATATAAAAAACCACGTTATCCATTTGATGATGCAAAATGTAAAATCAGAAGAATCTTGGTCATACCGGAGAGGGGCGATCGGTGACTGGAAAACGGAATTGAATGACCGGCAAAAGGCGGTTTTGAAAAAACAAGTGGGGCCCTTGTTGGTGAGGTGGGGATATGAGAAAGACGAAAACTGGTAGGTTTATTGGGAGAGTCGAGTCCTACTGTGTTATAAATGGGTTGGCTCGATAGTGGAATGATCCGTTCCCCAACCGTTACAAAATAAATATTTTGTAACGGTGAGTGAAGGTTATATTCGAGATAGGCAAATCTCCTCTTACCTACGTAGAAAATAAAAAGTGACCCGAGTGTCAGCCTCAGGTCACTTCAAACTATTATCTCTCTCTTCTTTTTACAGCTTCCCAAAACACCTTGCTCCCAATTACACACTAGTTAGAGGGATTTGGTCATTCGTCCAGCACCAAGTATAGGGTACCCATGTTATTGCACATACCCGTTTCGTAAATAGGTTGTGCTGAAATTCCCCAAACCGTCAAAATACACATCCGTCAGATGGGCGGGATCGGTTGCCATTTCTCCCGCATAGACGGGGCCGTCGTCGTGGTCATCCCAAGCCCAGGCAGTGTTTGCAGCATTATCCTTTCCATTGTCGCCGAGGAATGTACCCCAGGAAGCGAACGTCTGAGGATCGTATCGGTGGCTCCACAATCCGTTGGCTTCAAATGTATCCACCAACCGATACTTTACGCTGCGGTCATTGCCGGAGGAAGGTACTTCTCCCGTGAACCGGTCGGGGTAATAGACCACCCCGTCTCCACCGGGAAACTCAGATCCGTCCCACGCCTTCACTCCATGCCCTTTGGCTTCTTGGAACGTGGCAGGTCTTGGGTAGTCAGTGGTGATCATCCTGACTGTGCCATCAATATTTTCTTGTCCGTTTGTCAAGGGGCTTCCAGCCGGGATGTAGGAGTAGAAGTCCAGGTGTGCCACAGTCACCATACCTTCCAGTTTTCCATATGTACTGCCATCCTTCCGTACGATGACCAATACACCTTCCATGTCGTTTTCGTGGCTGTCCAACCCTAAGTCGGGATAATCCACCCAATCCCTCGGATGATAAAAGCTGTATACCAAATACCAGTGTGTGACGGTTTCGGTGACGGAGTAATAAACCGTGCCCGTCAGACGAGTCGAATCATCATCTTGGTTCTCCCAGTTGTTTTGTGTGTTCCAATCGCCGTCATAATCAACTGCAGTCAGATAGTCTGCATCCGCATCGGAATCATCCGTGTCCTGAAAATGGACCGGTGCCCATCGATAAGCCAGGTCCAGGTCGCTGGCCGCTTTCACGGTTGAAGGACTTGGGGCAAATGACAGTATGGCTGAAAATAACAGTACGCAAAGAACCATCCGCACGCGTTTCACCACTTTGCTCCTCCCTCATCTTGTTGGACTTTACCCTCCTCTTTCTGAATCAATCTTGGATTTCCTCTAAACGTACGTTAAAAAATTGATGATCAAACGATAAAGAAGAGCACCCCCGCTTGGAGTGTTCTTCATGCTTTCCATATATCCATCATCCCTTCACGACGGCTTGTTGACACCACTTGGGCACTGGCAGTTCGTGTTTCTTTCCAATCCGTACCAACTGTTTAGCCAACCGCGCTTCCCAGTCGGGACGCACCATCCGGATATAGTTGGCCATTCCTTTGATATAGCCCCAAAAATCAGGATGATGGTGTCTGTTCTCTTGAGCCAATCCATTTTTCTCCACACTGTGCAGCAACGCTCGAAAGGCTCTCAATTCCCGGCGACGGAGATTCAACTTTTCATTCACCACAATCCCCGTAATCTTTTGCCGGTTGGATGATCGCATCACTCGCGTTTTCTCTTCCTGTACCTCGAAACGCTCATCCCGAATGATACGCCGGGCCATATTCAACAGAGAGCCGATCTGTTGTTCGCCGTCAATTCCCCCGCTGAAGGCGAGATCATCGGCATAGCGCGAATAACGGAATCCTTTTGCCTTGGCCAACCCTTCCAACCGCCGATCCAAGGAGCGACAGATCAAATTGGTGATGGCCGGACTGGTACAAGCCCCTTGCGGAAGCTGCCGTTCCCCGATCGCCACATGGTACACTTTACCGTCGAAGGTGACTTCTTTTCGGGGCGGTTCCGTACAAAGCAGTGCCAGCAAGGTGCTGATCAGCTCGCTGTAGCCGAAGGATTGAAACAATCCTTTGACCCGGTAAAAGGTGATACTGGGGAAAAAGTCTTTAAGATCCATCTTGACCACGACGTGCTGCCTCAGATGTTGCCGCGCATGATCCAACGTACTCTTTCCGGGAACAAAACCGCAAGCCGCCGGATGGGGCGGAATCCGATCCAGGATCTGTTCCTTTATCCATGATTGCGCCTCGCGCAATGCTTTTTTCGGAGAAGAGATCTCTCGCCGGCCGCCGCTTTTCTTCGGAATGGTAAAACGGTAATAATGGCATACGGTGGCAGTCTGACGATGATAGGTGAGCCATTTGAGCCTGCTGAGCGTGATGCCCATGGCTTCTGCCAATTCTTCCGCTGTACGGATGAGCGGAAGTTGGTGTTGGCGGAGCTTCTCTTCGTCCCACTCCGTTTCCTGCAATCCGCCGGAAACTCCCACACCCGCATGGACGATGTGATGTTGCCGGTAGGATTCCCACCGTTTTTTCGCTTCGGCCCGCTCCCGTTCCCGTCGTTCTTTTCGTTCGGCCCGCTTTTTCTTGCTCTCTTCGATCCGTTTGCGGCGCGCCTCTTTGAGCAACTGATCAATATTCTCCAGTTTGGCACTCTCTCGTTGCAACTCCGCCAATTTTTGGCGCAAGCGGCGATATTCCTCGTCTTCCAAGGCTTGTTGTCGCCGTTCTTCCTCCGGCAGGGAATCGTTGGACCAAAAGCCCAGCCGGATCATTTCACTGCGAATCGTCTCTTCCCGCCCTTCTTCACGAACCCGGGCGATCCATTCTTCCCGCGTGAGCGGACGATTTTCACCTTCCGCCAATAGTCTCCCCTCCCGTCTCACTGTTGACGATACAAAGACAACAATGCGATCATGTGTTCACAGGGTCCCTGCATGAGACGATTTTGCTTATAAAACCAGCAATCGCATGACGCCTGCTGAATACGACCGTCAGCGTCCAATACCACACGCGGTTCCATCCGACGGCTGCCGTCAGCGATCCCTTTGATCTCCACACCGCCGTTTCCGGTGGGGATGCTGGCTTGGATGGTGATGCGCCCTTCTTTCACCCACTTCTCGGCTTCCGCTTCCCGCGGGTTGGCGTACTGCAGCTCTTCGAGCGGCAGTGGGTCCCGGGTCAACTCCCGCAACCGATACTGACCGATCTCGAGATCAAACATCACCCGTCCGGCACTGCACAATTGCCGCAGCGCTGCCAGTACGATTTTTTCATCCAAGTGGGTACGGCTGGCCAATTCGCTGACGGTCGCTTTCTTTTTCAACTTCAGCTGCGAAAAGACCAATGCGCTTTGCCGCGGCGTAGCCGTGTCGCCCGTTCCCACCATCAAATCGAAGTTGGCCGCTCCGGCCCAATCGTTTCGCGTCCATCCCGACAGCCCCAGGGTGAAGCTCAGAGTGCCGAGGTCGGCAATGTAGAAGCTGGGCATTCCCGTTCCCAACAAGTGAACGGTCACTTTTTTGCTGAGAGGCAACAGTCGCTCCAACAATGCCAGGCGTCGCCGTCCCCAAGTGCGGATTTCCTGGGCTTCGGTTCCCGTATAGACTGAATCGGCAAAGGTCATCACTTCGTTCCAAGGTTCGATCACCACCTTGACGGGTTGCCCGGGTCGCAGTATGTAGCGAAGAGAACGGGGGCTGTGACGTTCCTTGTGTCTGCGGAGGAACGTACACAGGTTGTACAGATCGATTGGACGGACGTCGAAGGTGACCGTGGGCAGATTCATTGCCGATTGAACTTGCAGGAAGCCGCGAATCCAACTGACCGGCACATCGATCTTTTTCTCCTTGTATACTTCTCTTCCGGCAGTGGCCACCTCAAACCCGGACGGGTCAATCTGAAAGGTGGTGGGCCGGTACGTGCGGATACGCTTGATCTCATCCAACAAATGATCGGAAAAGTCGATGTTGGTTGTTCCATATTGAAAGTCCTTCACATCGTCAAACAGCTCGGAATGAACCGCCAAGCGTCCGTAAGAAGACTCGTCCAACGAAAAGGCTTCGAAAAATACCTGATCGGGTGCGACGGTAATCACAGGGTCCAGCACAAACCACGCATCGGGACTGTTTTTGTACAGCCAGTCGAAATATCGTTGACGAAGAAAGGACCCATCCGTTGATTCCGCCGTTCATTCAACTCCTTCAACCGTGCTTGAATCCGCTTGATTTCTTCCCCGATCGCCGATTTCTTTTCCAAAACTTCCGCGATGTCCAACAGGTACTGTTCCTGCACCCAGGCTTGGTACGCACTGTGATCCCGCGGTTTGTACTTGAGATCAGAAACCACTACATCCCGCAGGGCGATCATCGCATCGCGATATCGGATCGGGTCTGCAATCTTTCCTTGAAAATAGGTGGGTTCCCGGCCCAAATCCGGAGCGAAGTCGATCATCGTCTGACCGCCCATGTGACTGATCCCGCTGGGCTTGGCGTAGGTTTGTTGAAATAACACGGAATCCCCTCCTCACTGTTAATGGACAGCCAATGGTGTGGAAATATCAGGATACCACATCTGAATCCGCGTCAGCGCCGCGAGGATTCGTTCAAAATCACGGGTACCGATATTTCGCGCCACATCACTCAGGATGGAGACCACACCTTTGGCCAATTCCGGACTGGTTTCTCCCAGGCGCGTCAACAGTGCCAACGCCATGTTTTTGGCTTTGCGCCCGCCGTGAACGCGGAAGAGAACGGTGCGGAAAAAGAGCTCCATTTTGTTCAGCAACTCCGGCGTCCACTCCACTTGCTGCGCCAGCTCCAATGCAAACTCCTGCACACGAAGGTCGGGGTGTTGGCCCGCCCGCACCAGCAGCTCTGTGGGCTCCAACCGTTTCTCATGAATGCGGATCAGTTTCATGGCAAACGTTTGGATGTCCGCCCGTGCCGTGTCCAACAGTCCATAAATGAGATCAGGCGTAATCTCCGCTGAAGATCTGGTTTCCAAATAAGCCAGAGTCCAATTCCGCGTATCATCCCACTCCGTCTCCGCCAAGTGAACCAACAGTTCATCCGGCACCTCGTTGATTTGCCGCAAAAGCAGACGGCGGGCTTCCTCCCGAGCCAAGGCGACCGGGCTGTGCGCCAAGCGAACCAGCTGTTGCTGGGTGAGGTCCTTCGGTTGTGGCTGGATCAGTTGCAGCAAACGGGCGCCCAGCTCCTGATATTCCGTCTGGTGGTGATGGAGCAGGTGCAGTACTTTCTCCAGCGGCGTTTGTGCCATTTCCTCGAAAAACAGTCCACCCAACAGATCCTCCCGGATATAGGCCCGTACCTCCTCGGGTTGATCCGATTGCAACATCCGGCTCCACAACCGCCGGATCAACTCCGGGAGATGCGGTACCAGCCACAGCATCCGATCAGCGAAAAACTGCGTGGCGAACACCTGGTGATCCTCCCCGGGGATGGACGCGAAATCGGCGAGGAATGCCGCTTCCAACTGCAATTGCGTAAAGCGGCTCAACAACACCCGACGGGCGGTTTGCCGCAATGGGGGGTGTTCGTTTTGCAGGAACGGCAGCAGGTCCTGTCCGGTCATGGGCTGGTTGTCCCAATCGATGTATTGCAGCAGAATCGCACTGAACTCGTTGAGCAACGGATGATTGCGGGACGCCATTTCCTTGATCAGATCCAGGCTTACCACTTGTGGGATGGCTGCCGTAAAATACCGGCGGATGCCTTCGATCCAATCCGTCATCACAGCGGCATCCAATTCCGTGTCCTGCACCACATGAATGAATCGTTGGAAGAGGTGACGGATTTGAGAGGTTGTCCAACGATCCTGATGATAGCCGATAAAAGCAAAAGCGATTTCCCGAACCGATGCTTCCTGGTGAAAAGAACAGCGCAACCAGCAATCCAGGTCGGGGGTATCCAGATCAGGGTGGGTCGACAATTGCAACAGCATCCAAGCGGCCCCTGCCAGATGGGTTTTCCGATCCGATTGCAAAAGGGCTTTCAACTCATTCCTGTGCTGTCGGAGATACTCCCGATGGGCCAATCCCAGCGCACGGGCGGCAAACCAGATGACGGGCCCCGCTTTTCCCTCCTGAAACAACCGCCACAACGCCGACGGATGTTGGTCCCAAAGATGGGGATACGCCTCTTCCCGTTCCAGTACGATCTCTCCCGGCCGGCCGTGAAATTTCCATGTCTGGTTGCCGTGATAAGAATAACGGGAACTGTTGCGGTGAAGCAGATGATTGAACAGCCACAAGTGGGTAAAGTCCGTATGGCGTACCGGTGTGGTAGAGTTGGCGACGTTTAACCAGCGAATCCTTCCGTCACGATCGGTATAGCTCAACAAGGCCGCGGTTGCCATTGCCACATAATCGGCTGCGTTCCCCTCTTCCCCAAGCTGACGCAACGTTCGCCAACTGCGCCGACGCAGATAATGGTGGGTTTTGGAACTGTAGATGGTTCGACTAAGGTGTTCCTCCAATTCCATCCAATGATGAAACCGTTTGTCCGCATCAAACCGATGGGCCAACACACCCCAGATTTCCGCATCTCTCCGCTGTTCCGCAAGCTTGTAGATTCCTTTGACATAACGATAGAAAGTTTCGGTGAAGGGGATGAAGGAAACATTCCCCTCATAATAGAGTTGGTAGCCACCATGAAGCCAACTGTATCCCTGAAAAGTGGATCTCCAGGATTGGATGAGATCATCCAATTCTTGACGGTCCACCAGGCCGATCAGCTGTTTCAATGCTTGTCTGGCCAATGGCTCCTTTTTTGTGTACAACGTCCATAACCATGATCCGTCATCTTTGTTTTTCACCGAGTAAAGTTCATGCTTTTCATGACGTTGTTGCTCTTGGTTCCAAACGTACAGTGAGACAGTAAACGCCAGAGCGAATTTTTTCATCTCATCCAAAAATTGCGGATCTTCTTTTTCCAACAATGTCTCCAAATCCGGAGGAAGCGGGCTCCTCGGCTCCGCATTCCGCCACCAAGCCTCGTGATTGTCGTACTCTCGCCGCGCGATGCTTTTTTCGCGGCTCTGTTTTTCCTCCTCCAATGCACATACCTCCTTTTCTAAAAAAAAAGCCCGACCTTGGATGGAAAGGTCAGGCCGGGATGAGACTTCGTCTACTATTCATGCTATGGAGCTGGCTACGCCACTGTACAGGCCCGCCAATATGATGGGTGCTTCATTCTTCGGCATGCCGTCTTAGGTGGAATTAAGCACCCATCATATTGGCTTGGGGCCTGCTAAGTCGCGCGGAGCCGGGTGATGAGTGTTCGTCATCACGGCACATGCGGCGGTACGCCGCACAAGATGGCTAGACAAGCCTCATCCGTATGTATGTTCCCATATTAAAATAGAATAATAGATTTGTCAATAGGGAATCATCATATTTTTTAATGGATTGGTAAGCCTGTAAAAGGCACCTGTAATCAGGTGCCTTCGCGATCACAACCCGATATCCGCAACGGCATTCTCGCTGAACAATTCCCCGTCGCGTATGTACCTGCGCACCATGTTGACCGACTTGTGCCGCGTCTGCTTCATGATCGTCCGTTCATCCTTGCCGGCCATCGCTGCTGATGTGGCCATACCGGCGCGCAAGCTGTGGCCGGAAAAACGTTGGGGATCCAACCCTGCCAATTCTGCCGCCTTTTTGACGATCAATGCCACGGAACGATCAGTGAGACGTCTATTTCGTATTTGGCCGTGACGATTGATGGGGCGAAAAACGGGTCCTGTCCGTATACCGGATGCGCGCAACCATTCTTCCAACGCCCGAATGGGACAGGTGTCCGGGTGAGAACCGCGGGGGATTCCCACTTTCTCCCCTCTTCCCTCCTGGTCCGTTTTGGAGCGGCGCAACAGGATGATCATGCCGCGCGGCACGATTTGAATATCCTCGCGGTCAATGGAGATCAGCTCGGAGCGACGAAAGCCTCCGGCAAATCCAACCAACAGAAGTGCCCGGTCCCGTTTACCCGTCAATGTATCCGTCGGCAATTCGGCCACCATCCGTCTCAGATCATCGACCAGAATCGGATCCTTTCCTTCCTGATAAGTCCCCTTGGTTCGCCGAATCCCTGCCCATACCGTACGCACGATGTAGCTGCTGGTCGGCGTATCGTAACCGGCGGCTTGATGCGCTTGCGAAATGGCAGATAATCTTCGCTGCAGTGTGGAAGTCTTACGCCGGTCCGCCAGATCGCTCAAATACAACGCCACTGTTTGCGGATCGGCGGGCAGTGGAGACAATCCCCTTTCTTCGCACCAAGCGGTGAAATCATTCCAGTCTGCACGGTAACTTTTTTTGGTGTTGGAAGCCTTTGATTGTTGCGTGTAATCTCTTGCTTTTTCCAATACTTCCCGCAATTCCGTGGAGAGTTCTCCGCTTCTGGTTGTCATTTGGTTCATGGTTCACCTCTCCATTTCTCTCTCTGTTTCTATTTAAACATACACCCCCCGAGAATTCAGCAATCAACGGTATCTCAAAATGGAAGTTCTCCGTCGGCAGTCCTCCTTTCACCATAAGCCGTTAATGGGGGCTGGTTACGATTTTGACCTCGGACACTTCAAGCAAATCGGGGGTAGCCGTCGCCATCCAGTCTGATCTGATCTGCGGAAAAAGCGCCCTGATACATGAAGATGTATACCTCATACCTGTTTTGATGTCCTCTTTGTTTCTCCGTGCAATCATATGGCTTTGACGTCTACCTTCGGCCTCAGTTTGTTTTTTCGAGTACATAATTGAATTATCTGATTGAATAAAATCAAGTAATCGTATCTTTTTAACGCTTATGGTCTGTTAAGAGGGGAGGGGAAATATGTCAAGTTATATATTTCCTAAGTTATCATCCGATCAAATGATTTCGATCATCAGATATGGACTTAAGAAAACGCACATTCCCAAAAAGATCATCATTGTTGGCGCAGGAATGGCGGGACTGGTCTCGGCCTCTTTGCTTAAGCAAGCTGGACACGATGTTACAATCTTGGAAGCTACGAATAGGGTCGGAGGTCGTATTTATACGTTGCGATCCGATTTTATGGAGGAGCAGTATCTTGAAGCCGGTGCGATGCGTATTCCTCATATTCATTCTTTGACTTTGGAATATATAAGAAAATTACGCCTTCCGGTGAATCGGTTTATCAATGAGACTCCCAACGACATTATCTATGCCAGAGGAATCAAAACTCGTCAATATATATATGAAAAGAACCCTGATATTTTAGGCTTTCAGGTAGCCCCGCATGAAAGGGGGAGAACCGCTGTGGAGTTGCTCCAATACGCAACAAAACCTGTGATGGATTTCATTAAACAAAACCCGCGGAGAAATTGGCCTTTGGTCGTAAAAGAATTTGATAAATACTCGATGATCTCCTATTTGAGATATAACCCGTTTGGAACCACGTTATCTCCGGGGGCCATCGACATGATCAAATTAATTCTTTCACAGGAAGGATTTCCGGAGCTTTCTTTCCTGGAGCTGTTAAAAGAAATCATGATCTTCTTTACCCCCAATATTCGCTTCTATGAGATCACGGGTGGGAACGACCAACTTCCCAAAGCATTTCTCTCTCAATTGAAAGATGATATCATGTATGGACAAAAGGTGACGAAAATTGTGCAGAACAACAACCAAGTAACCATTCATTCCATCCACACCAAAATCATGGAGCCATTTCAAATCACAGGAGACCTCGCAATTGTGACCATTCCTTTTTCGGTATTGCAATTCGTGGAATTTGAACCCCGGGAATCGATTTCAAACAACAAATGGAAAGCGATTCGAGAACTCCATTATGTGGGATCTACTAAGACCGGTATCCAGTTTAAAAGCAGGTTCTGGGAAAGGGAAGGTTTGTATGGCGGGAAAACAGTTTCTGATCTCCCGATTACGTATACTCAATACCCGAGCCATGACCTCGGTACATCAGGACCGGGTGTTGTTTTGGCCAGTTATACATGGGAGGATGATGCGATACCTTGGGACAGTTTGAGAAGCGAAAATCGTTTTGAATATGCATTGAGAAACTTAGCCCTCATTCATGGTAAACAGGTATATCGTGAGTTTCTGACAGGAGCGAGCCACAGTTGGATTCGAGATCCGTATTCTGGTGGAGCTTTCACGATGTTTAAACCGGAACAGGCAACCGAACTGGGTCCCTATATTGACTCTCCCGAAGGAAGGGTTCATTTTGCCGGCGAACATGCCTCATCTACCCACGGTTGGATCCAAGGTGCGATCGAATCCGGAATCCATGTTGCATATGAAGTGAATGACTTGCCGAGAACTTACTTTCAGGCGTAATCCCGGTGAAGTCGTCACGGCAAAGCAAAGTGCGTTTGGAAGATGACACCCCGCTGCTTCACCCCAACCCAACCGATCCTTTCTCCGTTTTCGTGTGATAAGCCAGCAACCCCCGACGATAAAAAAAGATCCCAACGAGTGCGATCAACCCGTACATCAGAAACATCGCCGTCCCACCAAAAGCACCGAGCACCATGCTCCCTACCCATGGTCCGAGAAAATTGCCGAGGTTGGACAAGGTGACCCCGCCGTAATAGGTGCCCCTCATCCCTTCTGGTGTGATCCGGTCAATCAATGCATACTCGGAGGGAACCAGCAAAACCTCTCCGATGGTAAAGAGAATCATGGACAACATATACGCGGCCCAGCCGGAGGAAAAAGCAAATCCAACCTCTCCGACTGCGAGCAGGATGCTCCCTCCCAATACGCCGGTCAACGGCTCCTTTTTTTCCACCCACCGACCGAGCGGGACCTGTCCGATAATGACCACCAACGAGTTGACGCTGAGCAAAACGGAGAACAACCAAACAGCGTTGGGCATGCTTTGCTCCAGGTGCTGAGAGAGCGTAACAGACATTTGTCCATGTACCGTCATGCTCAACACACCACCCAAGACCAACCATTTCAACGCCCGATCCCTCGTCAGCACTCGAAGTGACGCGAAGAGTGCCACACGCCCCGTTTCTTCTGTCTCAATTCTTTTGACACCGAACCGATTCAACATCCCCAGCAGCACGATTGGATAAAGGAAGTATACAATCGCGGTGATCAAAAACGGGGAGACACCACCCGACAAACCCGCACCCGCGCCAATCAACGGACCAATCGCATGCCCCACATTGATGGACAAGTAGTGGAGAGAAAAAATTCGTACCCTCAGTTCCTTTTCCGTTACGTCTGCCAACAGCGCTTTGGATACGGGATCAAAAAACGATCCGCACAATCCGTTGGCAATTGAAAGCAGTGCCAGCAACACCGGATGGACGGTATAGCTGTAGCCGACGAAAACCAGCGACATCCCAAACAGGGAGATGATCATCACCGTTTTTCTGCCGAACCGATCCGAGAGCGTTCCGCCGATCAGTCCGCCAACAGTACTCGCCAATGGCCCCAGACCGATCACCATGCCGATCATCCCCGGACTCAAATCCGTTTGTTGCGACAGATAGATGGCCAGAAACGGAACGCTCATCGTCTTGGCGATGGTGACAAAAACGGTTCCGATCAAAACCGCCCAGGCAATCGGATGGAATCTGCGAAAATCTTTCAAACGATGACCTCCTTACGGGTTGTGATCACAAGCTGGGTTCATTATACCGGACGAGGCAGTTGTTGGAAAGAAATTGTTGCTCCTCCCTAACTTCCGATAATAGTACCGTATCGGAAGTTAGGGAAACACCGATTTCTGACTGGTGTTTTGGAAGATTTTGTGATATGTATGAGATGACGTTACAAAACGAGGAGTGAAACTCATGTCGGATATTCCTTTCTCGTCTCGCCTTCCGGAGTCCGTCAACCGGAGGATTTCCCGTTTTCCCGATCCGGTGCGGGAGTTTTTTTGGGAGATGATCAGCGCTGAGCGTTCCCCGCAAACCATCGCCAACTATGCCTACGATTTCTCCCTCTTTTTCGATTTCCTCACTTCGCATCAAATCAACTTGGAAAACGTCACGCCCCGAGTGATCCGACACTTTTTCCGCCATATCGAAAACGGATATGAGCGAACGGTGCAGGTGAAAGTAAAAAAGAAGAATCCGCATACCGGTGAAATATACGAAGAATGGATTGAACGGAAACATCGAAGAGAAAACTCGCGCGCGGGAAAACAACGCAAACTGGCTTCCCTTCGCTCTCTGTTCCGCTATTTGGTCAAAAGTCACGTGCTCTCTCAAAATCCCATGGAAGAATACGAGGATGTATCGTTGCGCACGCGCAATCGGACCAAAATCCCCGTCTTCCTTACACGGGAAGAAGCGATTCGCCTGATTGACGCCGTCGCCGCCTATGGAGAAAAGCACAACCGCCACCGGCAGATGTGGGTGGAAGCCCGTGACCGCGCGATCATCATCCTTCTTTTGAACACCGGTATGCGCGTTTCGGAATTGATCAACCTCAATCTCAACAGCTTTCAAACGGACGGGAACCAAGCTCGCGTGATCGTGATCGGAAAGGGCGGCAAAGAGCGTGTGCTGAAGTTGAATGCCATCGCGATGCACGCATTGCAAGATTACCTCGCAATGCGCCCGAAATCGAACATCCCGGCAGAACACCGCGACGCATTGTTTGTCAACCGCAACCACACCCGCATCAGTCGCAAGGCTGTCTCCGAAGTGATCCGCAAATACGCCCGGGAAGCGAATTTACCTCCAAAGGCAGCCAGTATCTCTCCGCACAAACTGCGTCATACCCTGGCCACGCTTCTGCTTTCCAACGGGGAAAACCTGCGGGTGGTACAGGAAATCCTCGGCCATTCCAGCATTCATACCACCCAGATTTACACCCATGTCATTAACCCGGAGAAGGACGAAGCATTGGATCGGTTGGGGCATTTGTTTTAGGTGTATCCGGTCCATTCATCCAGGGGCGATCCGCGTTGATTCAAGCCGCTCATATTACCCCCATCCAATGGCGAATATGGGGGATTTTTCTTTCTGAAAAGGATATTTCCATACACCATAATTGGATTGATATTCCATACGTTCATAGAGCGAATATGGGGCGATTTCAGCGATTTTGATTGCTTTTGGACCGATTATACTCCCCGTATGAAAAAGGACGCTCATAAGGGAAAATAGAAGGGCTTTTTTTTCTCGCAACCCTCGGCGAATTTACATTTATTTCAAGAAAAAAATGCCGGACTGACAAATTTACAGAAAGTGGAGAAATAGAAGATTCGCTCTGTCCTTGGAGAGTGATTCCGAGGATGTCCATTTGCTACAAGGGGAAACATCAGTGGAGTGATCATCTATATAAAGGAAGCCTGGCAAATCCGAAAGATTTGCCAGGCTATAGCGAAAGTGGACAACCTGAGGGGAGAATGGCGGCGATGATGATGGTATAAACCGTCCGTCGTCACCGCCCCCAATTTACTCATTTTTGTCACGCAAAATCTCCACAAAACCCTGGTTTCCATCTACACGAATCATTTGCCCGTCTTTGATTTTCTTCGTGGCATCATCCACTCCCACCACGGCGGGAATTCCATATTCACGGGCTACCACCGAACCGTGAGTCATGAGGCCTCCCACCTCTGTAACCAATGCTTTTGCTGATTGGAATAACGGAGTCCAACCGGGATCCGTATGAGGAGCTATGAGAATTTCCCCTTCATTGAGGTGAGCATTTTCCGGTTTCAGGACAATACGAGCCTTACCTTCAATCACTCCGGCGGAAGCCGGTGTCCCGACAAGCGCCCCTTCGGGGAATTCATCTTTTCTGGGGGAACCTGTTACAATCTCTCCTTCACTCGTCATTACCCGAGGGGGTTTCAATGTTTGGTGCCATTGATATTCCTCTTTGCGTTCAGCAACAAGTGAGGAGGCATTTTGTTGAAACTCCCCTTTTGAGAGTTGAATCAACTCGTCTAGAGTCAAGAAAAACACATCTTCTGTTTGATGCAGAACCCCTTTCTTGACCAGTTCTTCAGCTTCAGCCACAATGGCTTTTTTGCATTCATCCAAAATCAATGTCAGCAGATATTTGGGATGCTCCCGAATCCCGCCCATATGGCGGTATACCTCGATCAGACGTTGGAGCCATTTGGATTTCAAACCGCTGCGTCCCGCATGATCCATCATCCGCCGTGCAGCTTCCAGGGCTTCCTGTTCTCCGAGAATGAACTTTTGTCGATGCTCCTTTGGCTTCACACTGCGCATGTGTCCCAGGATGGCAGGAACCAACTGGGTCGGCGCTTCACGCCAGCGAGGCCTTGTCAGGTCAATTTCGCCCGGGCATCGATGTCCGTATTTTGCGATAAAATCGTCGAAGGCGCGTTGAAACCGCTCTCCCCCATGAACGTTTAAGAGCCCTTCATGGAAGGTCTGGTCCTTCGCATGTTTCAGATACTCTTCCACTTCAGGCAGTTCCCGGACCAGATCGGCCAAATCGCCGATCTGCAAACCCATTTCGCTGGTGATATTTCCAGGGAGGGATTTGTTTAGCTGATACAGTTCTTTGTCATCGCCCATCCAACGAATCAGTGTTTTCTTTAACAAGAGGAATGAGATCGGGAAACAGATGACGTATGGAAAGAGGTTCTGCAACACATCCTTTCCCAAATGGCCTAATTGCCGTTGAACGGCTTCCAGGCGTTCGGCCCCACTTACACCCTGCAAATCTTCACGAACCTCTGTCCACTTTTTCTGTATATAGCTTTCAACCTTGCTTTTCGCCAATTTCGGGTCACGCTTCCAGAGATTTTTCCACACCTCTTTGATGATGGGAGCCATGAACCGACGTGCTGACTTCATGAAACCCGGTTTAGGAGGAACCCGGAGAAACTCAGGCCGTTGAATGACTTCACTGATGGCACGGCTGAACGCTTCATCAACCAAATGATGAAAGGCTTTCGGCAGTATTTTTCTTCCCGGCTTGGTACGAAGCACTTCCGTGGGATCAACAAAAAGGCGTCCTCCCGCTTCCAAAAAAACCGTTTTCGGAAAAATGGTTCGTAAGACCGAAAGCCCCAGCGGTTTCATGGCATCTGTCATCATTTGCACATGGCCGAATGAGAACATGACACGAAGCGGTTCTTGCGAAATGTCGGGCAGAGGATACAGCGACGTGATCGGCCGGCTTTGCACAACGAAGATTTTTCCGTTTTCAATACAAAACTCAATATCTTGTGGAGAACCAAAATGCTTCTCGATTCTTTTTCCCAGCTCGGCCAAACGCAAAATTTGGCTGTCCGTCAGGGCATGTTTGGTTTGTTGATCCGGAGGCAGGTCTTTTTTCACTGTCCCTCCTTCAGGCAGCGAATAAATCGCGATTTTCTTTTCCGATATGTTCTTGTGAATGATTTTACCGGCTTTCACTTTGTATAAATCCGCCGACACCATACCGGATACAATGGCTTCTCCCAATCCGAAACTGGCGTCAATGGAAACTACCTGGCGATTCCCGTTCACAGGATCGGCGGTAAACAAAATACCGGAGATTTCCGGGTTCACCATCCGTTGAACCACGACAGACAGATAGACCTGCCGATGATCGAACCCATTTTTTGCCCGATAGGAAATCGCACGGTCTGTAAACAAAGACGCCCAACATTTGCGAATATGTCGAAGCAGTTCATCCTGTCCCCTGATGTTCAAATAAGTATCCTGCTGTCCGGCAAATGAAGCGGTGGGCAAATCCTCAGCCGTTGCACTGGAACGGACGGCATAAGCGTGCTCTTTCCCGACCGTTTCCCAGGCATGAATGATTTCATTTCTCAACCGAGCCGGTATCTCCAGTTGCTGCAAATGAGTGCGAATACGCTCTCCCAACTTCCGCAATTGAGTTAAATCATTCGGGTCCAATTCATTGAGTTCATTCAACAGAGTATCCATTTCGGGACTGGTGGCGATAAAGTCTTGATATGCGTATGTCGTCACACAAAATCCACCTGGTACCGGAAATCCCGCCTTACTCAGTTCACCCAGGTTGGCCCCTTTTCCACCCACATACCGGAGACTGGAACGATCCACTTGTTCAAAAAATAATATATGCGATTTCATTGAATGGTCACCTTTCCTTTATCGGGAAGTCATTTTGATGCAGCTTTCATCTTATTCGGTACTCCCGTCCCAAGGGGATAAACGCGGGATCCACCTTGGCACATTTTCCCGATAGATTTCATAATCCCCGCCAAATCGTTTGACTAACCCCGGCTCTTCATAGAACAAGATAACGAAATGCAATAATGTCCAGAAAAGGAAGAACCAAGCGAGTAAATAAACGGAGCCAAAAATGACTGCTTCTCCCAGTAATATTAAGATGACACCACTGATCATAGGATTTCGAACATATCGGTAAGGACCTGCAACTACCAACTTTTGAGGAGGATTCGAAGGCAATAATGTACCTTTCCCCATCTGAGCGAACAGTTTGATTGTTGTGGCTACAAGATACAATCCTCCTGAGAGAAGCAATGTTCCCATTGCGAAATCCACCCCCATCCCCCATCCGATGTGTATATCCTTTGACAAGTAGAGGATCGTGAGAGGGATGATCACGGTGACTGTAAAAGGCGCCAAAAGCACGGCTTTCACATGGGAATAAACAGAAGGCTCCTTCCTCGTAAACATTTTTTAAGGAGCTTGTTGGGAAATCGCTTCATGCTCATTCTAATAGGGGTAATACCAGCGAAGCTGTCACCAGGGGCAAGGTGATTTCCATTTATTAGGCAAATAGAGGGGTACCGCCAGCAATTTAAAAAAATCCTACTAAGCAACCGGAATAAGACAAACAACCCCGTTTTTTCACTCTAAGGCAAAGCCCCATTACTTCCAAAACCGGCGTGGTATAATTCTACCCGTTCTATTCATGTAAGATTGATACTCTTCTCCAAACTGATTGAGCATCATTTGTTCTTCGCGCGGCACACGCAAGAAATAAAGCAGGCCGACAACAAATGGGACCATCCTGCTATCCAGTTATGCAATAACAAAACTTGGGCAACTCCCCACATCCAAATAGCTGCATACATGGGATGCCTGATATATTTGTATACTCCACTGGTAATAAGTTGATGTCCTTTCCTCAATTCAAGGGTATAAGACCAGTTTCGTCCCAGATCAGCGTGAGAGCGCCAGAATAGCCAGAAGGCTACAACAAGGACAATAACTCCAGCCCATCCCATCCAAGATGGCAGCTGATAATCGGCAAAGCTCAGTAACGGAGTGAAAACATAGATTAACGGAGTTACTAGCATCCCGACGAATGCCAGGAAAAGTAGTAGTATCTCTAAAGTCGTTTTACGGCTGTCGACAATCTGATTCGTTTTACTCCTCCACCTATAAAAAAGGCGAAAAATGAACATATTATTATCAAACCCGTAAAATAGATGATTTTGAACATACTTTGTCCTCCCTCAGCATTTTTTTCTGATGGGAGGAGCCCGACTTTCTTTTCATAAGTCGGGCTCCTAAAGAGCGGGTGGACTTATTCTTTCACCTTTAGCAGTCGAAGTCCATTCAAGGTTACAATCAATGTCGCTCCCATATCTGCAAAGATGGCCATCCAGAGAGTAAGCCATCCCGGAACAATCAACAGTAAAGCAATGGCTTTAATCGCCAAGGAAAAGGTAATGTTTTGCTTGATAATTCTCAGGGCTTGACGACTTAAACGGATGGTAAACGGCAATTTTTTCAAATCGTCTGCCATGAGTGCAATATCCGCCGTTTCGAGCGCCGTATCCGTTCCAGCTCCGCCCATGGCAATCCCAACGGTCGAGGCCGCCAGAGCAGGCGCATCGTTGACCCCGTCACCGACCATCGCTACTTTGGAACCGTCTGAACGGAGTTGTTTGATAAACTCCAATTTGTCTTGAGGCAACAGTTCGGCTTGAACTTCTCCCACTCCTAATTGTTTGCCGATGGCTTCAGCAGTGGCTCGGTTATCCCCGGTCAACATAACTGTTTTCTTAATCCCCAGCTCATGTAACCGCTGAATCACTTCTTTACTGCTTTCTCTTACTTCATCCGCTACGGCAATGAGAGCCAGCATTTCGATCTCGGTTCCCAGTACCATCACAGTTTTTCCTTGTTTTTGGAGGTCAAGAATGGTTTTCTTTGTCTCGTCTGGAATGCCAGCTGGTAAGAGTTCTTCAAATAAACCAGGACTACCAATGTAGTATAGAACACCGTTTACCTTTGCTTGTACCCCTTTTCCTGTCAGAGAAGTGAAATCTTCAACCTCTTGGATCGGAGCGGCCTCTTCCTCTGCTTTTCGCAGAATAGCTGAAGCCAAAGGATGCTGCGAGTTTTTCTCAATCGATACTGCAATACCCAAAAATTCTTTTTCTTTGTTGGGTACAAGTGAAATAAAGTCTGTTACCACAGGAACTCCGCGTGTTAAAGTGCCCGTTTTATCAAATGCAATGATGGAAAGGGCTCCGGCTTCCTCTAAGTGAATCCCGCCTTTGATCAGAACCCCATTTCGTGCGGCATTTCCGATGGCCGTCACAATGGATACTGGTGTTGAAACAACCAATGCGCACGGACAACCAACGACCAAGAGAGCCAATCCGCGATAGATCCAATCGCCCCAATCCGCTTGGAAGAAGAGGGGCGGAACAACGGCAACCAAAAATCCGGCAACCAGAATGGCAGGGGTATAAATCTTCGCGAAACGATCGACAAAGGCTTGAGAAGGTGCTCGTTCCGCTTGAGCTTCTTCGACCAAATGGATGACCTTTGCAATGGTCGTATCTTCCACCCGTTTCGTTACTTTAACTTCAAGCAATCCTTCTTCGTTTAAAGTACCTGCATACACTTCATCGCCGACGTTTTTTGCCACCGGGATGGATTCCCCGGTAATCGGAGCTTGGTTAATCGAGGAACTTCCTTTGACCACCACTCCATCCATGGCCAGTTTTTGCCCTGGCTTAACGATCATAATGTCCCCGATCTGGATCTCATCGACCGGAACCATAATCTCTTCGTCTCCACGGCGAATCAGGGCCTGTTTGGGTGCAATATCCATGAGAGTGCGAATCGATTGACGGGCTTTATCCATAGAGTAAGTCTCCAATGCCTCACTGATGGCAAAGAGAATGACTACGGTTGCGCCTTCTCCCCATTCACCTATGGTCGCTGCACCTAAGATCGCAATCGTCATCAGGGTGTACATATCAAATTGCAATCGAACGAGGTTAAGTAATCCTTTCCGGAATAATGCGTATCCGCCAATCAGCATGGAGAGCAGGTAAGAAACGACAGAAGGGATACTTTTCTCTCCATAAGACTCACCCATCAACCAACCGACTATGAGAAACACCAGAGAAACACCAACTTGAATGGTTTCTCTCCGCTTCCAAAACGGTTCTCTCTCCATACGTACTTCCTGGTTTTCGGGATAGATCTTTAGATTCTCAAATGCGCCAGCCTTCTCTAGATCTTGTATGGAAGGATTCCCATATACGGTGATTTTAGAGGCTCCAAAGTTCACCTTGGCATCCCTTACACCCGGGAGTTTTTTCACATTCTCTTCAAACTGCGCTGCACAACTGGCACAGGTAAAACCTTGGACGCGATACACTTTTTTATCTTGCACTTGTTCCATTTGTGGTCAACTCCTTACTATGATCAAACGCCAATTGCACAAGTTGTTTTACATGATCATCGTCTAGGGAATAAAAAACGAGCTTCCCTTCTTTCCGGTACTTTGCCAAGCCCATGTAACGAAGTAAACGCAAATGATGAGAAGCAGTTGCCAAAGAAGAGTTAATAATATTGGCTACGTCACAGACACAAAGCTCATCCTCTTGTACTAAGGCATAAGCAATTTTTAAACGAGTTGGATCTGCGAGTGCTTTAAACAGTTGGGCTGTATCCATCGGTTCTACTTTTTCTAATGAAGTTTGAACTCGCTTGACCTTTTCCTCGTCGTAACAATATATTTCACAGCGTTCTTCACTCAATGAATCGCACCCCACTTTAATAATCAAATTATTATTTGATTAAAGTATAAAACGGAATCATCACATGGTCAAATGATTATTTGATTATGATGTTATTATGGGAGAATTACCGTGGAAATATACATACTTTTTCATCGCAGAAACTCCATTCTGCGATTTAATCGAGGGAGGTTCCGTCAGAGAACGCCGATCAAAGGGCAGAATGGGGTACCGCCAGCAATTTAAAAAAATCCTACGCTAAGCAACCCAGTGGAGCGAAAAAATGTTGTTTTTCCACTTCAAACAAACTCCCCGTCGATATTTGTACATAAGCCTATAGATGTCTTGGTTCCATCAGTTGCGATTGTGCCCTTTTAACCTTGTGGCACTTCCAACCGTTTGAGGTCGAAGTCGTTCCCTGCGACCCTTCTCCGTGTCCCATCTGTTAGGATGGGGTGTTTGGGTATTATGGTCGCTCCGGGAATGTCGCGTTTGTCGTTCTCCGCTCTTTGCGGTTGGCACCTGGTAGGAGTTCCGCCGGTTCACTTCGCTGACTTGGCCCACTTATGCAGCCTATCTCACTTGCATCTTCTCCGTGGTACTCACAGGCCTTTTACGTCATACTGTTGTCCCCCGGTTCTTTTAAGGAAAGGTAAGACTGCTTTACTCACGTACTCCAGTGAAACTACCATCCGACAGTAGAGGCATCCAAACCTCATGGACGACTGAAACTGTCACCAGGGGCTACGTGTAACTACAGTTATCCTAAGAAGGGTTTAGGTAGCATCTCCAATAATAGTAAAATGACCCGAGATTGAACCCGAGTCACACTTTATTTGTATTCTGGATCTTTTTTCTCTTTCATACTCTTCCGATGTAATTTCTCCCCGAGCAAACCGTTCTTTTAGGATTTTCATCGCTTTGTCGTTTGAGTCGTGTTTATTTTCGGTGAGCCACTTAACGAGCTCGTATACCAACAGACCGATAATTACCAGCCGGAGAATACCTATAAGAAACATTATGCTGCCCATACCCATACCCATCATACAATTTCACCTACCTGGATATGCCTTCCGTTTCATAGTTCGCTGTTTCGGTATCCTTTACTAGCGAGGGAACAAAGCCAAGGTCAACGAGGGAATTTTTCCACTTAGCGACTTTTGATGAGCAATTCAATGGCCTCCTGCACCACTTTGCGTGAATCGCCGCCGTGCGAAAGCTCTTCGATGATGCACTGTTCCATGTTCGTCGCCACAAGATAGGCGATGGCCTTGTCGAGGGCCGTGCGGGCGGCAGTCAGTTGAGTGACAACTTCCTTGCAGGTGGCCTCTTCCTCCATCATGCGCAGGACGCCGCGAATCTGCCCTTCCACACGTTTGAGCCGCATTTTCAGTTTGTCGTCGTACCGGATCGTCGGCACGGTGGGTCACCTCCTTTGGCCATACACCGGTCTTTCTGAACAGATCAGATGAACAAGTTCAACTTGGCATCGTAAGCTTCGCCCAAGTATGCCGCTACACCGCCGAAGTCGATGCCGTCGATCAGTTCCTCGGGCTGGATACCCAAAACGTCCATGGACATGGTGCAAGCAACCAATTTGACCCCCTGTTCCCGCGCCATCTCAATCAGTTGGGCCAGGGTGGACACGTTTTTGCGCCGCATCGCCCATTTCATCATCTTCCCACCAAGGCCGCCCATGTTCATTTTGGAAAGCCCCAATTTTTCCGGACCCTTCGGCATCATGGCACCGAACAGTTTTTCCATCCAGTGTTTTTTTCTGACTTTTACGTTCTCTTTGCGTAAGATGTTCAAGCCCCAAAACGTGAAGAACATCGTCACCTCACTGCCCATGGCCGCAGCCCCGTTGGCGATAATGAAGCTGGCCATCGCTTTGTCCAAATCGCCGCTGAACACGATAATGGTTGTTTTGTCAGCCATGTTTTCTCCCTCCCATTTCATGTTGTCAAAATCAGGATTGTTTCTTTGTTCTAAACCGTTGGCGCTTATGCGTTTGCGGATACTTGCCGAAGTACCTCAACCAGCTCTTCCTCCACTTCACGCGCAACAAACGCTACACCTTCACCAAACGGCTCCGCAAAATTTGTTGGCCGAATCATACCGACGACTGTCTGGCCGTTTCGTTCATACGCGCCCAGTTTGCACGGCAAGAGGTATATGACGTCCGGGTTTTCCGTCAAGACTCTTGCTGCCACGGAGGGTTTGCACACCTCCCATATGACAAATTGCCCGCTTACCGGGTGCCCTTTTTTCTCCAACGTTTCAGTTCCCATAGCACGCCGAATCCGCGTTGCTTCAACGCGTTTTGAAGACGATCACGCACCTCTTCAAAAGACAACGATGTCGTCACACTTACCACAAAGCGATCCATCGTGCTCTAACCTCCTTTTTGCATCATGGCATTAAGGGAGGAGAGGAGCGCGTCGCTCCGGTCCCCCCTCCCGATCAGATTTGATAAACCCTTTACGTCGCCATTCAACCTTTTTTGATGCGGAAGTGATATTCGCCGTTCTTCTCTTCCACCGAAAGGACCTCGTGCCCGGCCTGTTTCGCCCAGGCCTGTACGTCGTTGACCGATCCCTTGTCGGTGGCAATCAATTCCAGTTTTTGGCCTTTTTGCAGAGAGTCGATCCCTTTCTTCGCCTTCACAATCGGCATGGGGCATGAAAGCCCACGTGCGTCGATCACCAAATCGGCCATGGATACATCCTCCTTTCTGCGAACTTCACTCGAGCCGCTTCGACGAAACAGCAGCGGCTTCAGACGTTTGGTGTGCTGTGATGAACGGCGCAGCGGTTGGGACCGAGTTCCAACTCGTTGGCCTCATCCGCTGTAACCTCTTTGAGGCCGCGGTTGATATCCACAATCGTCTCAAAGTTCGGCGGCTTTTCGCTTTGCGCCGAAGCGGCCACAGTTTCGGTAAAGGCTTCACGATCCTGCGTGCGCATAATCTCGTTGCTGCGGCGAATGTCGCCCAGGGGTGCTCCGACGATGCCGCGTTCGTTGATCTCCTGCACGTCGGCGTAGTGAGCGGGCAGCACGTAAACGTCGTCGGACAGGTTGGCGATCGTCGTGAAAACGGTGTCGTACAGCATCTGTGCCCATTCTTTTGCCTTGCCGCCCAGATCGGGGCGACCCAAGCCGCCGACGAAGATCGTGTCACCGGAGAGGAGGTGCTTCTTGTTCACCAGGAGCGACGTCGACCCCGGCGTGTGCCCCGGCGTCGGGATGGCCAGCACCTCGACGATCACCTTGCCCATTCGGATTTGCGAATGGTTTTCCAGCGGCTCAAAGGAGACCGTTCCGTCCTGCACGTCGCTCGACGGCAGGTAGTAGGTCGCCCCCGTCCGCTTGGCCAATTCGGGGCCGCCGGAAATGTGGTCGGCGTGCACATGCGTGTCGGCGATGTGCCGGATCACGGCCCCTTCCTTTTGGACAAGCTCCAAATATACGTCGATGTGGCGACTGGGATCGACGATAAGCGCTTCCCCTTCGGAAATGAGCACGTAAGACAAGCACCCTTTGGCCAACCGGTTGACCTGATACAACTTCAGGTTCTCGTCGAAGGCCACTAGCTCGGGTTGATAGAACTGGCTCCACGCCAGCATGCCGCCTTCCAGGGAGACGGCGTTGTACCCCCGCTTGCGGAGTTGTTCGGCCACAAACTCCGACGCGCCGCCCTTGGCACAGACGACGACGATGTCCTTGACATCGTTCGGGATGGACTCCCAAATGGATTCGTCTTCTTCGACGAAGGCAAAATACGGCACATTGATCGAAGCGACGTGTTTTCCTTCGATTTTCCAGTTCGCGTACTCGTCCTCATTGCGAACATCCAAGATGAATATGGGTTTGCCGGAGGCAATCTTCTCATGCAATTCCTTTGTCGTAATAACAGGGATGTTGCTCACAGCCATTCCTCCTTTGCACGCAATTTAGAAGTTCAGTGTCACGTCGGCATCAAAGGCGAAATCGAGAAATGTCGCCGCACCGCCAATATCCACACCGTCGATGAAGTGAGAGCGGTCCAGCCCCATGACGTCGATCGTCATTTGGCAGGCGATCAGTTTGACGCCGGATTCCTTGGCCATGTCGAGCAGCTCGGCCACTGACGGTACACCGGCCTTGGAGAAGTTTTCTTTAAGATGTTCCTTACCGGGACCCAGTTGCAACATCGAGGCCGCATCCTTGTGAATAATCTCCAACCCGTCGAATGTGAAGAACACGGCCACTTCAGCATCGAGTGCTGCCGCCGCCGTGGCGATGTTCAGCACTTTGTAGGCTGTCTCCAGTCCTCCCGACGACGCGATGATGGCCACACGTTTTTTCTTATCGGCCATGATTTTCATCCTCCCTCATGATTCATTTGTCAGTCATCGATCCTGTCATTACACGCTGTTTTCCATGGGACCTTCCCACTTTGTCATCCCCGGGATCACGTTTTTGACATGAGCAAACCCTTTTTCGTCCAGCAGCTGGCACGCGAGATCGCTGCGGCTGCCTGTGCGGCAGATGACATAATACGTTTTGTTCGGATCCAGCACGGACAGTTTTTCTTCCAGTTCTCCCAGGGGAATGTTAACGGCCCCGGGAATGTGGCCAAAGGCGTATTCGGCAGGTTCGCGCACATCGAGGACCTTCACGTCCTCACCCGCGGCAAGCTTCTGTGCGAGCTCTTCGTTGGAGACGGTGTGCGGAAACCGCGTTTCCGGTTTTTCCTCTGCCGCCGTAGCCCGGCGGATATAGTGATGGAATTTCCCGTTTTCCTCCTTCACACCAAGGTAATGATGGCCAACCCGTTGGGCCCATCCTTTGAGATCGGCGAGAGATCCTCGATCGGTGGCCACCACCTCCAACACCTGGCCCGGGGCAATTTCATCAATCGCCTTTTTGGTCCGGACCACTGGCATCGGGCAGGACAGCCCCTCGCAATTGACGGTCTTGTCGACGCGAATATTCATCACTCCGATCCTCCTTTTCCGTCAGTCTCATTCCACGCCAACATGCCACCCCGCATGTTGCGAACACGGAACCCACGTTCCGCCAGATAGGCGCACGCTTTGGCGCTGCGATTGCCGCTGCGGCAGACGACGATCCACTCACGATTGGGATCAAGCTCTCCCAGACGCAAGGGCAATTCGTCCAGCGGAATGTGTATCGCGCCGGGAATATGTCCTTTGGTCCATTCTTCTGCTTTCCGCACGTCAAGCACACCAATTCGATCTTTTTTGCGCGCCAGTATCGTTCTTGTTTCCCGCGGCGTAACCTCGGGCACAGGAATGGTTACGTCGGTGTTTCACCTCCGTTTTATTTTACCTATACCCCTATGGGTATCATCTAGATCATAGTATGGGAAACTCAAATCGATTTGTCAAGGGGTTCTTGGCGGATTCATCCGCACTTGATTTGTAGCTTGAACCAACGCATTCCGAAATATTCCAGGAAAGTGATGGGAAGCTCAATTCCATACTAAGAAAAAGATATGTGCAGCACCGTTATTCGGATAGGAGGTTTCCGACGATGATGCGACGTGTATGGTGTCGCCTCTTGGTTTTGGTCGTGGTAACCGCTTTTGCAGTCCCTTCGGCGGCTGCACAAAAGACTGACGGCTGGGCCATCGACGTGGTGCAACTAGGCGATACCCTTTCCGTCATCGCCAAGCGCCACGGCACGACGTGGAAACGCCTTGCGCAACTAAACGGGCTTTCTCGCCCCCATTTGACCCCCGGTCAAGCGTTGATTGTGCCGCGTTCGTCGCTACCCGTGCGTTCCGGCGACACACTGTGGGAACTGGCCATGCGGCACGGCATGGCCGTTAGCCCGCTGGGTCACGCAAACGACCTGCGCGCCGAGCACTCCCTTGTTAGCGGAGAGCGCATCCGCATTCCGCAACCGGCACGATCGCCAATCGATGCGGGGCTGTTTTTTGTGCCCTCGGGCAACGATGCGAAAGACCGCGCCTTGCTCGCCCGCTACCGCTCGATGGTCCGTCGCGTGGGGCTTTTTGATGTGCGTATCAACGCAAATGGTTCGTTGCAGGTGCGTTCCTTCGGCCCTGCCACCACCCTATTGCGTAAGCAGGGCCAATGGCCCTATCCTGTGGTAACCAATTTGACGAACAAAGGATTTGACGATGAGCACATCCGGCACATCCTTTCCGATCCGGCCAGACGGCGCACCCTCGTCGACAGTATTTGGCACTTACTCAAGGCGAACGGCTTTCCGGGGGTCATGCTGGACATTGAAGGGCTAAAGCCGAAAGACCGTGTGCTGTACACGCAGTTCCTCCGCGACCTCAGCGCGAAGCTGCGTCGCTCCGGGATGGAAATCGCCGTTTCTGTGCCTCCCAAACAGAGGGCCGACATGCCCACTCACGCCGGCGCGTACGACTACCGTGCTATTGGGAAATACGCCAACCGCGTGTTTGTGATGGCCTACGACTGGTATATTCCCCCCTTCACCGGCCCCGGGCCTGTCGCTCCGTACCCGCAAGTAATGGCCACGATGGCGTATGCGTCCAAGGTTATTTCGCTCAAAAAGCTCTATTTGGGTATCCCCATGTACGGGTACGACTGGAACCTGGCGACCGGAAAAGGACGGGCGCTCTCCCAGCAGAAAGCACTTGAACAGGCGATCGATCACGGGGCGACGATTCGGTTCGATCACCGTTCGCGTACGCCGTATTACCAATACGCCGTAAACGGGCAGAAGCACGTAGTGTGGTTTGAGGATGCGCGGAGCCTGGCATCCAAATTTGCCCTTGTGAAACGGTATAAATGGGCGGGAATGGGCGGTTGGCAGATGAACCTGTTTTTCCCGCAGGGCGAAACGCTGTTTTGGTTAGTCTTCCGGCCGTTGTAGCCAGCACTGAATGACGTGGCTCGTGCCGTTATGGTAAAGCCCTTCTTTCCGTTCGACCTCGCCCCAGTACCAATGCTTGATCCGCCATGACGAAAAGGAAAACCAAAACTCAGCCGGATGATACAGGAGTGTTGGATCCGCCGGCCCTCCGGTACCATACTGGACCTGGTGCAGTGAAAAGACTTCCATTACCAAGTGGCCTCCCGGTTTGATCGCGGAGGCCATGAAGCTGAGCACCGCCTGGCGCTGTGGCGCGGGCAGGTGTAGGTAGGTGCAAACGACAACATCAAAGTGCGCCTCCGGCCATTTGGCTTTCGTTACGTCGACCCACTCCGTCGTCACCCGCACACCGCGCGATGCGGCCAGCCGCCGACACTTTTCAAGACCGGATTGGGCATAGTCCCACATGGTCACCTCGTGGCCTTGTTCGGCGAGGTATACGCGTTTCGCCCCTCCCCGTCGGCCACGGCCAATGTACGGCCCTTGGTCAGTTGCGGTGCCACTTGCCGCACAAAGGCGTTGGGCTCCGTTCCATATGCGTACGCTTCTTGCGCAAAACGACTTTCCCAGAACTTCCGATTGGCCATTACAATTCCTCCCTCTTTCGACTTTAAAAGAGAATGTCATACCAGATTTTAATGGCGGTCGCCAAAATCAAAGCGGCCAAAATCCACTTCAATACCTTAGCGTTGACACGCTTGGCGACACGCACGCCAAGGGGCGAAGCTAACGTACTGGCGATAACCATGATCACCGAGGGCCAGAAATACAAATGGCCGGTAAACACCTTCCCCACCGTCGCGCCAATGGACGAGATGAACGTAATGGCCATCGACGAGGCGATCGCCACACGGGTGGGAATGTTCAGGATCACCAACATGATCGGGATCAGGATAAACGCTCCCCCCGCACCGACAATCCCAGACAGCAGACCCACAATAAAAGCGGAAAGGACGGAAATCGATTTGGAAAACGCCACCTCGTCGGAATGGACGTCGCGTTCTGGTCTTGGAATGAACATCATCACAGCTGCGATCGCCGCCAGTATGGCGTAGATGAAGTTGATGACTTCATTGGCCAGATATTTTGAACCGTACCCGCCGAGAAAACTGCCAATGATGATCGCCGTTCCCATGTAGGTAACCAGTTTGGGATGAATGTATCGGTCCTTCCGATATGCCCATACGCCTATTAATGTTGTGAAGAAAACCTGCACGGCAATCACAGCCGAGACCTCCTGCGCCGAATAGGCCGCTACTCCAAAGAGAACAGGGATGTATAGTAATAAAGGATAATTGATGATCGCTCCTCCAATTCCTAATAATCCGCTGATAAAAGAGCCGACAAACCCGATAGCAAACAATGTCAACGCTTCGGTCAACGTCATGGCTTTCAATGCTTCTCCTTTCTTTTCGGGAAAAATACATATACCGGTATCGGTATTATATATCGTGATAAAAAACCGATCAACCTTGATATGGGCCTGCCGCTCCTTAACAACCACTATCTCGGACAATCTTATTTTTCAGCCAATCAACGGCAAGGTATACTTGCCTTTTGTCAACATCTTCGTTAATATACCCCTATGGGTATTTAGGAAACTAAAGGAGGTCCTTGACCATGTCCGTTGTGATCGTTACCGATCGGAATTTTGACCAAACAATTGATCAACCGAAGCCCGTTTTGGTTGACTTCTGGGCGCCGTGGTGCGGGCCATGCCGAATGCTGGCTCCCATTCTGGAGGAACTGGCACAAGAGTTAGGTGATCGCGTCACCATCGCCAAGCTAAATGTCGATGAAAACCCGTATACCGCCAGTCGATACGGTGTCATGAGCGTCCCCACGTTGAAGCTGTTCCGGGGCAGCATTGAACTGGGGACAACGGTTGGCTACAAACCAAAAGAGCTCTTAAAATCGTGGGTTGAATCGTATCTTTAACAAAATCAGGGGCCACTCTTTACCAGAGTGGCTCCGGTGGGTTTGAGACTACTAGCCTGTCACCTTTCAGCAGTCTCCCGGTTCTTTAAAGAACCAGGATGTTTACTAAGTTTCAATGTCTCTTTCATGCGAAAGGCTATCGTTAATCCTGCCAGCAAGGGTAATAACGCCACCATACCGATCGCCCAAGAGATGTTCAATACATCGGCAAGGATCCCTGCCATCAGAGCCCCGAACGCGTAACCGCTGTCCCGCCAAAGGCGGTACACTCCCATGGCTGACGCCCTCCATTCCGGGTGAGCCACATCGCTGATCGCCGCTTGCAACGTAGGATAGACCATGGCAGTACCCAACCCCAATAATATTGCTCCAATAATCCACGAAACAAAAGAGTCCGTAAACAGAATCCACCAGATGGACAAGGCCTGCAGCCACATGCCGGAAGCGATCATCCATTTGCGGCCGATCCGGTCGCTCAGCACTCCCGTAAACAACTGGAAAAAGCCCCACGCAGCTGGATAGAGAGCGACGATAATCCCGATTTTTCCGACAGCCAAACCCGCCGAGGCGAAGAACAGCGGAAACAATCCCCAGGCCATGCCGTCTTTCAAATTGGTGGACAAACCGGCGAAGCTGCAGGTGGACAGTGTTGGATCCTTCCACGTGGTTTGCCGGAACACGTTGCCGGTTGACATCTGTTGATCCGATTTCGTTAGTTCTTGTTGACGGGACTGTAGTTTCAGATGTTTGCCGGTGTCCTTTACCATGAGGGACAATATCAACCCGATTCCTACAAAACCGATACCAAGATAAAAAGGTTCCGGTCGCAGATCATATTGCGAGGCGATATATCCGGAAAGGACGGTGGTCAAAGCAACGCCGATATATCCCGCGAATTCATTCAGACCGATGGCCAATCCTCTTTGTTTAGCGGTAACCAGATCCACTTTCATGTTGACGGTCATGGACCAAGTCAGCCCTTGATTGATCCCCAAGAGGACGTTGGCAAAGACGACCCACCACCAGGAGTCCGCCCATATGACGATCAAAGGCACAAACAGTCCAATGATCCAGCCAGTGACCAATACTTGCTTTCGTCCTATCCAATCGGCAATCCGGCCGGCCAGGAAATTAACAATGGCTTTGGTGAAACCAAAACTGACGATAAACGACAGAGCGGCGCTTGTAGACGCTAGACCAAAAACTTTTTCTCCGATAAGTGGAAGAACCGTCCGTTCCAAGCCGACCATGGATCCGACAAACAGATTAATCACGACTAGCAAGGCAAACAACGCGAAATTTTCCTTTAAGCCAATTTTTACTTGTTCTCGTGTTTCTGGATATTTCATCAAACCTTCCTCCAACTGCTGGATTTGAAGAAGGCCCCGATTTTGGGGCCTTCCCTTTATTAATTTGCCTTTCCCTCATTGATTTTCCGGATTTTTTCATAGTTCTCCGGCTTCGGGGGGATATCTTTGGTCATGAATTCTACAAACTCTTCTTTGGATTGTATTTGCAGGGCCTTGTTCAGCCGCTTTTCAAAACCGATGGTCGAAGAAGGTTTGCCGCTTAAGAACCGGCCGCAGACAGATCCCGAATAGGCTCCAGGATATATTTCAATGTGGTCATCTAATTTCATCAGTTTATTAAACAGACTGTCGTACAAATCTCCAGCCCCTTTTTCCAAGGAGGATGCAAGTTCCGTACGTCCGACATCTCCAACCATCAGCGTATGGCCCGTTACAACAAACCAGGGCTCATCCCCTCTCGGGGTATCCGATACCAAAAGGGAAATGTGTTCCGGAGTGTGACCGGGTGTATGCAAGATCTTGATTTTGGTATTTCCCGCCATGATTTCATCCCCGTCATCCACCGGGGTAAAGTCATATTGAACATCCGCAGAACGGTGCAGGATGTATTTGGCACCGGTTTGTTCGGCCAATTTTCTTCCCCCGGAAACATGGTCTGCATGCAGGTGTGTATCAAAGACATATTCAATGTTCAAGCCCAGTTTTTTGGCTTCCTCAATATAAAGGTCTATGTCTTCCACAGGATCCACTACAACCCCTTGCGCTTTGCTACCACATCCAAACAGATAGGAAATAGCAATCGGATTCGTGTGTAAGTATTGACGAAAGATCATCGTAAAACCTCCCTGTATGCTTTATCAAGAAGTGGTCTGAAGCTCTTTCCATTCTCGTACTCCATCCTCCAAACGAATCGCCTCGATACCATGGGAACGAAACCGTTGGACGGCTTCAGCTGCATAAACACAATAGCGTCCTCGGCAATAAGCTACAATTTTTTTATCCCGTGGAAGTCGGGACAGATGTTGTTCCAACTCTTTTACTGGTATGGACAAGGCTCCCGGAATATGGGCGAATTCGTATTCTTCCCTGGGACGAACATCAATCAATACCAGATCCTCATTTTGGAGCCGAGACTTTAATTCGTCGATTCGGATCGGTTCCAGTGCATCGTGATTGGCTAGAAACTCATCCCGAAGTTGCTTTACTTCGGCCAATAAGTCTTCGCCAAGTTCTTGCATCAAAAGAAGTAATCGGTTGATTTTCGGATCGGATAATCGGTAAATGGCGTAATTACCTTTCTTTTGAAATCGAACCAAGCGGGCTTCCAGAAGGGTTTGTAGATGCTGAGACACATTGGCGACACTCATGCCTGTTTCTCGAGACAATGTCTCAACGGTTTTGGGGCTTTGAGACAACAAATCGAGAAGTTCCAGTCTACGGGGGCTGGATAAAGCTTTGCCGATCCGGGCAAATTGGGCATATACTGCGTCCTTAAACATACGCGAATCTAAATTCACAACATTCACCTCCCCTTATTCAACTATTCAACTAATCTATTGAATAGTATACCGCATTAATCCAGGGTTTAAACACAGGTTTTTTTAACCAGGGGTACCGCCAGCAATTTAAAAAAATCCTACGCTAAGCAACCAGCATGAGGCAAACAACGCCGATTTTCCACTTTAAGACAACGGGGGCTTTGAACTGGTGAGAGGTAACGTCATAGGGGCAATACCAGCGAAGCTGTCATCAGGGGCAAAGTAAAAATCATATGTAATCAATTTCCTGCAGAATTACTTTTGACAACACTAATAAGCATATGCTTATATATACATGGGGTGATGAGGATGGATATTCATCTTCTCGCAGAATGCCATAAGGCACTTGGAGACAAAACACGCCTACAGATTCTGGCGCTATTGAAGGAAGAGGATTTGTGTGTCTGTGAACTGGTAGAGATATTGAATATCAGCCAACCCGCCGTTTCCCAACACATGCGTAGGTTGAAAAGTGCTAAGTTGGTGAAGGAGCGCCGCCAGGGGCAATGGGTTTTTTATTCCTTGGATGGGTCGATGTACCCATTCTTTGAGCAAGTTCTTCAGTCTTTACCGAATGCTTCTGAAGAGATCGAGCAGCTAAAAAAGAAAGGCCTCAAAGTTTTATGCGACTGATAAGTTCCGATCATCATCCTTTGGAAAGGTTGTGTCTTAAGTGAGCGGTGTGATGAGAAGACTCTCATTTTTAGATCGGTATCTAACGTTATGGATCTTTCTTGCCATGGTTATTGGTATCGGATCCGGTTATCTTTTTCCGGGTATGGTGAAGGTCTTGACAGGTTTTCAGGTGGGAACCACATCGATTCCGATTGCCATCGGATTGATTCTTATGATGTATCCCCCTCTAGCCAAAGTGCGTTATGAGGAACTGGGACAGGTATTTCGTAACTTCCGAATTCTTGGTTTATCTCTGATACAGAACTGGGTCATCGGACCTGTTTTGATGTTCGTATTGGACATTCTGTTTTTACGAGATGAGCCGCAATATATGATTGGTCTCATTCTCATCGGCCTTGCCAGATGTATTGCGATGGTCATCGTATGGAATGACTTGGCGAATGGAAATAGGGAATACGCTGCGGGTTTGGTAGCCTTTAATTCGATTTTCCAAATCCTTTTCTATTCCGTTTACGCTTATATTTTTGTCACGGTTATCCCGAAATGGTTAGGCTTAGAGGGAGCAATTATGAATATTACCATGGGGCAAATTGCTAAAAGTGTGTTGATCTATTTAGGAGTTCCCTTCTTAGCCGGTATGATTACCCGGCTTACGTTGGTGAAAGTGAAGGGGCGTGAGTGGTACGAAACTACATTCATTCCGGTCATCAGCCCGATTACACTGATAGCGCTGCTGTTTACGATCATTGTCATGTTTTCCTTAAAAGGCGAATTGGTACTCCGATTACCGTTGGATGTGATTCGAATTGCAATCCCTCTTCTGATTTACTTTGTTGTGATGTTTCTCGTTTCGTTTTATCTGGGGAAAAAAGTTGGGGCAGATTACTCCAAAACGGTATCCCTCTCGTTTACCGCTGCAAGCAATAACTTTGAATTGGCTATTGCGGTAGCCATCGGCGTTTTTGGTATTCAATCCGGAGCTGCTTTTGCCGCTGTCATCGGTCCTCTCGTAGAAGTACCTGTCTTGATCGGACTGGTAAACGTAGCATTTTGGTTCCAACGGAAATACTTTAGGCAAAAACAAGCCGAGGTCTAAATAAAACAGGAGGTTCCATCCATGAAAAAAAAGATCATTTATTTCTTGTGTACCGGAAACTCATGCCGCAGTCAGATGGCTGAAGGATTTGGGAAGAAATACTTAGGTGATCGTTTCGAGGTATACAGTGCGGGAATTGAAGCACATGGACTAAACCCAAAAGCAGTCAAAGTAATGGCTGAAAAAGGTATTGATATCTCCAACCAAACTTCTGATACCATCGATCCCGAATTGCTTAATAAAGCGGACCACGTTATCACCCTCTGCGGGGATGCAAATGATAAATGCCCGATGACACCTCCTCACGTTCACCGTGATCATTGGGGGTTTGATGATCCAGCCAAAGCCCAGGGGACGGAAGAAGAAGTGTGGGAAGTATTCCGTCGTGTCAGGGATGAGATCGAAGAACGGATTCGACGGTTTGCAGAAGAAACAAAGGAGAGCTAAACGGATCATACCATCTCCCCAACCGACGATCAATATCCGCTTAATAATAAAAAGCTTCCTTGGAGGAAACTGTTTATGCACAAAGTAATCGTATTGGGAACTGGACCGGCTGGCCTGACGGCGGCCATTTATCTGGCTCGTGCCAATATGAAACCCCTCGTGATCGAGGGGCAGGAACCAGGTGGACAGTTGACCACCACTACCGAAGTGGAAAACTTCCCGGGCTTCCCGGACGGCATCCTGGGCCCGGAATTGATGGATAATATGCGAAAACAAGCGGAGCGCTTCGGAGCCGAGTTCAAACGAGGTTGGGTGACTGAGGTGGATCTGTCGAAGCGCCCCTTCAAACTTTCGGTGTACGGTTTGGGCGAACTGGAAACCGAATCCTTAATCATCTCTACCGGTGCATCGGCAAAATTGCTTGGAATCCCTGGGGAGAAGGAGAACCTGGGGCAGGGTGTTTCCACCTGTGCCACTTGTGATGGTTTCTTTTACCGGGGCAAAAAGGTCGCAGTTGTCGGTGGAGGCGACTCTGCCATGGAAGAAGCTAATTTCTTAACGAAGTTTGCCACCGAAGTGATCGTCGTCCACCGACGTGATCAACTGCGCGCCTCCAAGATCATGCAGGATCGCGCTAAGAAAAACCCGAAGATCAAGTGGGCAATGAATCGAGTACCAGTTGAGGTCGTATCTAAGGAAGAGGGCGGGGTTAAAGGATTGAAAGTGCATAACAAGGAAACTGGCCAAGAGGAACTCATCGAGGTAGATGGCATCTTCGTCGCGATTGGCCACCGCCCCAACACCGCCTTCCTGAACGGCCAGCTGAAAACGGATGAACTCGGCTACATTCAAGTAGAACCCGGCAGCACCCGAACCAGCGTCGAAGGCGTCTTTGCCTGCGGTGACGTACAGGATCGAGTTTACCGTCAAGCGATTACCGCCGCTGGAACGGGTTGCATGGCTGCGATCGACTGCGAAAGATTTCTTGAAGGTGAAGCTTCTGTTGACTGGAGCCAAAGCCTTTGAAAAAGAAAACCGCACCCCCTTACTGGGTGCGGTTTATTCTGTCTCCTCCAACAACAATTTTTCCATCGCCATCACATCAACGAACTGGCCGTCCAGCTTTCCTTGGTTTTGAAACACTCCTACTTCTCGGAAGCCCATTTTCCGATACAAACCTTGGCCGAGATGGTTAAAGGGAAAAGTAAACAGCACCATTTTGAAAAAGCCGTTTTCCTTCGCCTTTTCCTCCAACACCCGCAAAAGTCGGGAACCGACTCCTTTTCCCCGCCAGTTTCGATCGATATAAACGGAAACATCTGCCACCCCTGCATAAGCACACCGATGAGAATACGGATTGAGTGAAGCCCATCCCTGAACTTCACCGTTGAGCTCTGCGACCAGCACAACGTATCGGGGGGATCTTTGGTGAAACCATTGGTTCATCTCTTCCATGGTTTTGGGCTGCTCCTCTAATGTGGCAATCCGATCTTCAATCCCTTGGTTGTAGATGTCTCGGATCCGGGGGATATCTTTTTCTTCCGCTTTCCGGACGACCCAATCATAGCTCATTCATTTCACCTTCGCTTCCGTATGAAGGAGATTTAAGAAAAAACGGTCATTCAACTCCCGACAAAAGCATTCCAGGGTATCTTGATTTACGGCGTAATAGTGCCACTTGCCTTCTTTCCGCTCATGAAGAAGGCCGGCGTTTTTCAATTCTTTCAGGTGATAGGACACTTTGGATTGCTTCATATCCAACGCTTCTTGGATATCACAGACGCACATTCCTTTCGTGCAACATTCTTGGATCGGCGTTTCATTAAGGCTCCCTTTGGCTACCAGGTCCATGATCTGCAACCGAATCGGATCTGATAGAGCCTTAGCGATTAAGGATAATTGTTCATTCGTGCAAACCATAGGTGTTCACTCCTTTACTCCTGACACGGGTAAAACCCGGGCACCCTGCCCAGGTTTTACGGAAGGTTAACCGTTGTTGGTGGTGCAGCAAGCGCTACCAGATTCAAAATGAACGGAGGATTTTCCGTATTGATCTGCGTCTGCTTTTACCACAAACACTTCCCAACGATGTCCGTCGGGACTAGTCACCCAGATTTTATCCTGACGTGCGTAACAGCATGTGGTGTCCATCTCGTCGAAGGTTGCCAACCCGGCACTTTTGAGTCGTTCCTTGGCGGCCAGCACTTCTTCCGTCGAGCCCACTTGGATCCCAAGATGATTGATCCCGCCGTTGACTTCGCCTCCCTCATTCAACGTGAAGTTTAAGGCGGGTTCATCCAAGTCAAATTTAGCGTAACCCGGACGTACTTTGACAGGTTCTTCTCCAAATAGGTGCCGGTAAAATTCAATGGATTGCTCCAGGTTTCGGACGTTGATAGCGACATGGGGTTTGAGAATCATGGTCATCATCCTTTTCATGGGAATTAAAACGGTTGGGAACAGCAAGCCAATTGTTTTTGCAGGTACTGTTGGTATCGAGGATCATGGGGAAGGGTTTTGAACCACTCCAACCATTTACGAAGTCTAAACGGACTTTGTCTGACCATTTTTGCTTTCTGACGGATTTCCTCCGACCGAATCCTGCAATGCTCCAAATCGTTCATCATGGGGTTGCACCTCAAATCAATTTTTGTTGATTCGAATATACATCAATTATTTTTGATTCGTCAAGCACTAAAATCAACTTTTTTTGATTCGATTGCTTGGAGGAAAAATCATCGCAGAAACTCCATTCTACGATATAATCGAGGGAGGTTCCGTCAGAGAACGCCGATCAAAGGGCAGATTATCCCTCGGAATTTTTGTCACAGAATGATTTTCAAAGGAGGTCGGTTTGTGCATCCTACGATTCCCAATTTTTTATTCGACCTGAAATCGGACGGAAGAAGCCAGAAAACCCTGAAAACATACGAGGGAGTGATCCATCAGTTTATCCGGTGGTTTGAAGAGACGACAGGGGAAACATTTGACCCTGAGAACGTAACGCCAATTGACGCAGCAGAATATAAACAGTATCTCATGAATCGATCCAAACCAGCCACAGTTAACAAGACCCGTATCGCACTGAAACGGTACTTCGATTGGCTTGTGAAACAAGAAATGTTAAAGGAATCTCCCTGGAGTGCCATCCGACCTGTCAAGCAGGGTCGAAGAGCTCCCCGATGGCTAGATCGTAAAGAGCAACGTGCTCTTCTCCGGGCGGTTCAACAAGGGCGAAAGCCGCGGGACATCGCAATAGTGTACTTACTCCTGCATACGGGGCTCCGAGTTGAGGAATTGTGCCTCCTGCGCCTAGAAGACGTGGAGATGTCTGAACGGAAAGGAAAAGTGATCGTTCGCCAAGGAAAGGGGGGGAAATGGCGAGAGGTGCCACTGAACCGTGACGTCCGAAAGGCGCTTGAATCGTGGTTGGAAGTTCGACCTGCCTCAAGTCCTTGGCTGTTTGTTTCCACCCGGTCTGAGCGGATGACCCCTCGCGCCGTTCAGTTTGTTGTGCGGAAATATGGCCAACGGGCGGGGCTGGAACATTGTACTCCCCATGTATTGCGACACACGTTTTGCCATGAATTAGCGATCAAGGGAGTATCCCTCGACGTGATTGCCATGTTGGCAGGGCACATGACTGCCGACGGGCGCCCGAACATCGCTACAACGGCCATCTATACCACACCAGGGAACAGGACCTGCGCCGTGCCGTTGATCAACTTTCCTGGGAATAGGGGGGTGAAGTGTGTATCGCCGCACTCGAGAACTTCTGACGGAAGAACAAAGGGAGCAGTTTACGAAAATTTCCCCTACTTTGGACGAGTGGGAGCTGGGAGCTCATTACACACTAACGGAGCAGGATCGAGCTCTGATTCGCCGCCGCCGGGACGAGAACCGGATCGGCTTTGCCGTTCAGTTGTGCGTTCTCCGACATACGGGTTGGCCGCTATCGGAAATCAAGGAGGTCCCCGACCGGGTACTCCACTACATTGCCAACCAAATCGATGTGGACCTAGACGCATTCCAGCGTTACGCTACTCGGGAGACGACCCGGTGGGAACATATGCGGGAAATCCGGGAAGAATACGGATACCGTCCATTTACGGTCAGGGAGTACCGGCAGTTAGCCAAAGCTCTGCTTCCTCAGGCAATGGAAACAGACCATGCTATGCACTTGATCTACTGGGCCCTTAATTGGCTACGGGAACGGAAAATCATCCTCCCAGCCATTACCACCGTGGAACGCCTGGTCTGGGAGACCCGGCGGCGGGCGGAAGAGAAGATCTACCGTCTTCTGAACGCCGCCTTGACGTCCAACCAAAAAAAGCAGTTGGAAGAACTGATCAGGACCCGAATGGAAAACGGAAAAACGCCCCTGGGCTGGATCAAGGAAGACCCCGGTCAATCGTCTCCCCGGGCGTGCAAAAAGGCCATTGAACAACGGAACCAGATCCTAAAGCTGGGGCTGGAAGTGGACACACGGGGAATACATCCGCAACGGCTCCGGCAATTGGCCCGTCTCGGACGGAATTACGATCCGCAAGCCTTCCGCCGGTTTCCGGAACCCAAACGGTACGCAATTTTGGTGGCTTACCTTCTGGAACTGTGCCAGGACATCACTGACCAGATCATCGAGATCAGCCGCCGGCAAATTGCCAATTTGC
Organism: Polycladomyces zharkentensis; assembly: GCF_016938855.1. Taxonomy (NCBI): domain Bacteria; kingdom Bacillati; phylum Bacillota; class Bacilli; order Caryophanales; family Thermoactinomycetaceae; genus Polycladomyces; species Polycladomyces zharkentensis. The sequence goes on from NZ_JAFHAP010000008.1 coordinate 303,992, forward strand.
ACGCCAGCGGGAGAAAAGCACAGGATGAGATTCAAAAGCAAAACGGGAAGGCGCTGAATGAAAAGATTGTGCGTTTTGTGGATTTGACAACCGTTCTCCTGGAGGCCAAAAAGAAAGGACAGGATTTGGATGAAGCCATCGCCTCCACCATCACGTGGGAACGATTAGCCCAGGAACGAGACGAGGCACGGGAGTTGACCCGTCCTGCCAATTACGATTATCTGGACTTGGTAAAAAACCGATACAACTACTTGCGGCAGTATACGCCGACCTTCTTGGACGCCATGCAATTCCAATCCACCCAAGCCGCCGCCCCTCTGCTGGAAGCTGTTGATGTGATCAGAGACCTGAATCGATCCGGAAAACGGAAGGTTCCCGAGGATGCACCCCTTGAGTTCATTCCAGACCGATGGTTGCCTTATGTGATGGATGATCAAGGTCGGATCAACAAAGTGTATTACGAGATGGCAACCATGACCGAGTTGCACAACCGGATTCGCTCCGGCGATGTATCGGTAGTGGGAAGTCGCCAACACAAGGATTTTGAGGAATATCTGGTGTCTAAAGAGGAATGGGAACAAGTCCGTGCCACCGGAAACGTTCGGTTGACGGTTCCTCTTTCGGTGGAGGAATATCTTGAGGAAAGGACACAGGCGCTTCGGAAACGCCTGGAATACGTTTCAGAAAACCTGAACCGATTGGAAGATGCCCGACTGGAAGATGGAAGTCTCCATGTGGACCGGTTGGAAAAAGAAACACCCCCGGAGGCAGAGAAACTAAGCGACATCCTGTATGCGATACTACCACGGGTGAAGCTCACCGAACTGCTGGCTGAAGTAGCCCACTGGACGGGTTTTGACGAAGCGTTCATCCATGCTTCCACCGGCCACCCACCAAAGGGAGACGAAAAGGCCGTGGTGCTGGCAGCACTGATGGCAATGGGGACTAATATTGGGTTGACCAAGATGTCGGAGGCCACCCCGGACATCTCCTACCGGCAGATGGCCAACGCCGTCCAGTGGCGGCTGTACGACGACACCATGAAACAGGCTCAGAAAGTCCTGGTCCGATTTCAGCAAAAACTCCCCTTAGCCCGATACTGGGGTGACGGGACCACTTCCTCCTCAGACGGGATGAGGGTCCAAGTTGGGGTTTCTTCCCTTCACGCGGAGACAAACCCGCATTATGGCCGCGGAAAAGGGGCCACCTTTTATCGGTTCGTCAGTGATCAGCAGGTGGCTTTTCACGATCTGGTGATTAACGCCACAGCCCGGGAAGCACCGTATGTAATCGATGGTTATCTGAATCACGAGACGGATCTTCAAATCGAAGAGCATTATACGGACACAGCGGGGTATACGGATCAAGTCTTCGGGTTGGCCCACCTGTTCGGGTTCCGCTTCGCTCCTCGCCTACGAGATCTGCATAATGCCCGGTTGTTTACGATCGAGAGTGCAGACCAGTTCCCCCGATTGAAAGAATTTCTCCGCTATAAAATCCATACTCCGATCATCCGGAAAAATTATGACGATGTTCTCCGGATGGCACACTCCATCCAACAGGGAACCGTTTCTGCTGCTCTCCTTATGGGAAAGCTCGGGTCGTACGAACGCAAGAATGAACTATCCAAGGCCCTGCAGGAGATGGGGAGAATCGAAAAAACGATCTTTCTCTTGGATTACGTGTCGGACAAGGCTTTGCGACGCCGAGTTCAACGGGGCCTGAACAAGGGTGAGTCAATGAACTCCCTCGCCCGGGCCATTTTCTTCGGGAAACGCGGTGAACTGCGGGAGCGGGCACTGAACGACCAGTTGCAGCGGGCCAGTGCGTTGAGCCTTCTCATCAACGCCATCAGCATATGGAATACGGTCTATCTGACGAAAGCCGTAGAAGCATTGAGAAAAACCCGTTCCATCCCGGAACCCTTGCTGTCGCACATCTCTCCTTTGGGGTGGAACCACATCAACTTTCTTGGGGAATACAAGTTTTCTCTGGATCGGGTCCCCAGTCTGAACAACCTTCGCCCACTCATACCTTTGGGTGAATAACGAAATAGGTATTATTTCCTAAAATCCCAATTATACCGGACGATTTCAGGAATGAAGACGGTAGTTACGTTCCACAACCTTGCTTCGTACTTAAAACACGAGAAAACGAAAATCTGACGGCCTGAGAGGGATTCATTCTGTTACTCGTGAGAAGAAAACGAAGGAACCAATCCCCCGTATTTCGGCGGGGGTTTTGTCTTAAAGTGAAAAAAATACCTTTTTGCTTCACTTGGTTGCTCCCTCAAGGAAATAAGCCAATCTCACGAATCCTCACTCGTTCTCCCTTTTTCAAGGAACAAACGAACCACTTGACGGAGGATGTTTGAAGGAAAGAAAGGAGTTGGCTATCCAGTGGGCAGTAAAGAAGGGGGAGGTACCCCTTTTCCAAAATATAGTCGCGCATGGATCTCCACTATACCCTTGTGGCGTGCCCTCCCATGTCTCACAGGGTCTTCGCCCTTACATTCCTTCGTTCAGCCTGCCAAGGGGTGGAGGCCAGTGGAATACTTAGCGACAGGGTCATGCCCGTATGGTCTCTTTCGTACCGGCTCTCCGCGCTTCGTTTGTCCGTGATGAAGGTAAAACGGGAAGAATCCAGAGATTATACAGCCATCTGTATCTGGGAACAGCGAATGTCTCCTAGCATCTTGTGAACATCATAGGTCATCTGTCGCCTGCCAAGTGTGAACAAAACCCGGATTAACTTGCAACACAGAGCAATCAGGGATTGCATCTTTTTCAGCGGATTTTCCGGACGCGTCGTCAGATACCGATGTAATGCCCGAAATTCCGGATTGTGGGCTGTCAGCGGTAGAATGGCTTTAAACAACAGAGATCGTAGACGAGGTCGTCCCCTTTTGGTGATGCAAGTGCGCCCCTTGTGCTGTCCGGAACTGTTTTCTTTGAGGTTCAATCCTGCCAGTCGGATCACCTGTTGTGGATGATCATAGGCCGTCAAGGGACCCACTTCCGACAGAAACCCGGCTACGGTCGCCCATCCGATCAAGGGGATACTCAGCATCTCCCTGGTACCGGGAATGGACTGTAGCAGCTCTTGGATTTTGGTGGAGAGTTGATCCATTTGCCGACGTAAAAACTCATATTGCTCCAGAAGCATTTGCAGCTCCATCCGGGCCATCGTCAAACCCTCGGTTAAACCAATGGAATTCCGGGCGGTTTGCACCAACCATTCGGCACGTTTTCTACCCACAGCCCGCTGAACCACAGTTTTCCACTCGGCTGCGATCCTTTCCGCTCCCCGTTCCAGGATGTCCTTGGGAAGTGGAAAATGCTTCAGCGTGTACAGGGAAGCCTTTCCTTCCCAGTCCTTAAACACTGTCGGGTATTCGGGAAAATACCGATCGAACCAATGGTGCATCCGGTTCTTAATTCGCTTGAGATCTTCCGTTAACCGGTCCCGTTGGATCATGGCAATCCGTAGGTCGGCATAGACACTAGTCGGCACATTAGGTTCCGAGTACCGCCCGTCTTTAACCAACTGAGCGATGACCTTGGCATCCTTTACGTCGTTCTTGGTTGGTGAATTGTCGTCAAGTTCCTTGCTTTTCTTTACGTGTAAGGGATTGACCAGCACCACTTGGATGCCTTGTTTTCTAAGAAACTGAGCTAATGGCAGCCAATAATGGCCGGTTGGTTCCAATCCAAAAAGGACGTGCGTTTTCTCATGTTCTGCCTGGAGTGTTCGAATCCACCGAATCAGCCGGTTGAATCCAGCATGGGTGTTCTCAAACGTCAAGCGGGATCCGTACTCGATTCCTCGAAAGTCCTGTGCCCGGGCCACATGAACTTTCTTGGCGATATCCGCACCGACAATGAGGCTAGATTCTGTGATTTGCTCCAATTTCCGATTTTGTTTATACTTCATGTGAGTACCTCCTTGTTATTCAGGGATCAAGGCCTTGACACCCCGTATGTTAACAGGAGGTACTTTCTTTTTTCAAAGTGCCTCTTCTTTTGTTACAGGAATGCTTAGCGTAGGATTTTTTTAAATTGCTGGCGGTACCCCGTGCTGTGGTATATTCGTTTATCTTGCAAACCGGTTTGAAATAAATAAGGAACATACTGTTGAAAAGTTGACTGACTTAATCGGCGAAACAGATATCGACCATTTCTCTCGTCAACTGATTATCCTACACAAACATCCATTCTCGCTGTTGATATAGATTGAGCAAAAAAGACTGCAAAAGGTGTCAGGAATCCGTCTGCCGATCGAATTAGGGACATAATGGAAGGAGCATGCTATGCATACTGCAGCAGAATGAAGTCGATTGCCACGGCCACACATGATGGGAAAATATTGGGGTGCCAACAGCATTTGTAAGTGTCCAACGCAGGGGGAAATTTGATCGTAGCATAAGGTCTTACGATGAAAATCAAGATGAACAGGTGAAAAGCTGTGAAGAACAATACTGAGCGTATTCAACCCCGTTAAAAATGAGCGGTTTCTTTCCGTTCTTGGCGTAGGTTATTTTAAAAAGCCGGTGAAACGTTCTCATGAAAAGAACCCAATGGGTATTGTTGTTCCGCGATTCGGCATGATTCGGTCGGATATGCGATCACACGTGAGTTTGGGAGAAGAACAAAGTGACTCCCGTCAATTGGGGGGAGATTCCGTTAAATAAAGGCTTTAGGGAACCGGTTGTTTTGTGTCCAAAATGTGTCTAACGAAATGATCCGGTGAACCCAACCCTCACCGTTCGTTTGCAGGGTTCTACCAGTTGTACAGGTAAGGAAACACATGGCGGATAACCGTCGTCGCCCGTTCGGGAAGATGGTGATTCCCTTCGCGACGAACGGGCGGGTTGTTTAAAGAAAACGACGGACGGTTGGCCTATTTTTGTACAAAATCAAACTGCTCCCATGTGCTCGCTGTCGGACGGTTCGCCACCAGAACTGAATCCAAGTTGAGATCGGCGCTTAAGTAATTGTGATTTCCAAGATTTTTCAACGCTTTTTTTCCGTTTGCCTGAGTTTCCACCTGGAAGGTTTCCCATGGACCGACAGTTTCTTTATCGGCGAAAACCGAGCCATCTGATTTGACGGAGACGAATTTGTAATCGGTCGAAGACAAGAGTGCCACTTTGCCGTTGCCCAGGTCCTTCACTTCAAACATTTCCCATACGCTGGCGCCATCGCGGTTTGCGCGGAGTTTGCGGTCACCGACAAACTTGTCCACTGTCACAAATTTGTCGTTGGCCGCCGCTTTAAGCGCGATGAAGTTTTTCGCGGGAGCGGGTTCATACTCATTGTTTTGGCGCTGATAGACGCGGACATAATCGATTTTGTAATTTTGCGGGAAGATGGTGGTGTTGTCCGGCGCGCCGGGCCAATCCCCGCCTACGGCCAAATTCAGGATGATGAAGAAATGATGGTCAAAGACCCACTTGCGCCCGTCCAGATCGTGTGGCGTCCGCACTTGGTACAGTTGGCCATCCACATACCACCGAATCACGTTGGGTTCCCATTCCACCGTATATGTATGGAATTGTGTGCTGATGGTGTCAGGCGTATCATGATAGGCGCCGATTCCCGTTGAACCGTTGTAACCGGGACCATGCAGAGTTCCGTAAACAGTGGCGGGGGTTTTGCCCACATATTCCATGATGTCCAATTCGCCGCAATTGGGCCAACCCACTTGGCCATAGTCGCTCCCCAACATCCAAAATGCGGGCCACATGCCTTGTCCCCGAGGGAGTTGTGCTCTTATTTCGATTTTGCCGTATTTGAAATCAAATTTGCCTTGGGTATTCAGTCTGGCGGAGGTATAGTTAAAGGTTCGGCCATTGTAAACCTTGTCTTCCCGTTTGGCTTGGATGACCAAATATTTGTTCCCGGCATTGTTGGGATCATTTTCGAAATAAACGTTGTTGGTCGTGTATAGTTGGAGTTCGTTATTGGGACCGGGGCCGGTTTCAAAATTCCACTTGGAACCATCAACGCTATTGCCGTTAAATTCGTCACTCCAGACTTGCACCCAAGAGCCGGCCGCTTCAACCCGCTGGAGAGAGGGCGGCATCAACCCGTACGCCAGGGTGGCAGTCAAGAACAATAAACATATTCCCGCGGCCAACGACTTCTTCAATAACATGGAGGTACCTCCTTTTTGGATGGATGGGAGACTTAAGACAACACAACCTTGTGCTCTCTTATTTTTCTCCATTTTCAAAATATAAAATTCTTTATGTATAATCTTATGATACATGCTGCAATCAGTCAATAGGGGTTATCGGGCAGGGCGGACGCAACAAATGGATTTCATTTCTTGGGCAGGTGGCGGCAAAGCGTTGTTTTTGTATCAACCGTTTAAAACCTCAATTTCCCGTAAAACGGCCTCCCTGTTTCCATCACCACGGATTCCCGGGATAATGCAGCTGTCAGCAGCGGTTGGGCACCGAGAACGATGGACAATAAGCCGGGGGATACGTCTGCATCCAAAGCCAAGAAGAAAAACAACTGATATCCAACTTGCATCGTCAAACCGGTGATGATCACATCCCGCCACTCCGATCGATCCCTCGGCCAAGCGGGACGCAAACATAGGGATATCCCCCACATCGGTACCATGGCCCATATATGACGCAACGACAGAAAAGCCATCGGCGAAGCGTCTTGCAATCCCCACTCCACAAAAATGGCGCCGCTGCTCCACAACAGGACAAACACTGCCGGTATGATCCACTTCCCCACTCAACATCGACCTCTTTCCCGGCTTATCTCAGTGACTTGCTCCGCACGGCTAAAGTACCGGAGGCACTCCCTTCGGTCGCCGTGGGCTTCTCGCTTCATCCGGCATGGCAACCCACATCCATCCGCGAAGGCTTCGTCCAATCTTGGAAAAGGGTCGGTTCTGATTGTCCGTATTTCTGCCCAGGAACGTATCCCAATCGGAGGATTTCTGCGGCATTGACCTCTCTGCCTGCCACATATCCGCATGGGCAACGATAGATACGTTTTTTTCATGTCTCCTTTACGCTCTGACCACATTTGGAGCATGCCTGTGACGTGTTGTGAGGATCGACCGTGATCACCTGCTTGTCGGTTGTCTTGTAAGCCGTGAATTGAACCGGCATCCTCCAACCGGCATCAGCCCGTGGATTGTGATTCTTCATCAGCATGGATCAGAAGGGAATTGAAACAATGTCAGACTTGTGAGAGAGGAAGCCTTCCCGCGTCCGACGCTCGCTTCTCATCCCAACCCTAAAGGGCTGGGTTTTCCCGCTCGCTCTATATAAAACCACCCTGATATCGCAATTCATACACTTTTGTATCTTTCAGGCGGATTTCCTCATATCCATGAAAGCGATCCAGTGTTCCCTCCCATTGGTTCAGATAGATAAGCGACCCATTTTTCCAGATGTCCGGCCCCCGATAAGGCGCCTCCTCCGATCCCAAGCGCAATGCTTCTCGCAAGAATGCATAGATGGAACGAATCTGTTCCCGATCGCTGATGTTGAGCACTCCTCCCCCATAGCTCATAGCCCATACGGGTTGGTCCAAATGATATACCGTTTCCATCCCTGTAAACCTCTCCATACCGAAATAGATATCCCGGTAGAAATAAGCACCATCACGATATTCCAATTGTTTGGATCCTTGTAACTGTGGTGGGACGGTAGCATCGTCTCCTTGGGAAGCATATGTGGATCGTTTGGCTGTTAGGAGGAAAGAAATGAGTCTGCGGTGCATATGGATCATCTTTGTGGTTTGTTATGCAAACCTGTATGTAATATTATACGGTTTGTTGAAATCATGACAGCAGAAAGATTGCATTAATTCCCACTTCTTCTACATCATATCATAGATATTGGAACTTGTAACAAGCGAAAAACACATGGATGAAAAGGGGGTAGAAAGAAAAAATACCGAGCCGGCAAAGTATTTCCCCTAGCTCCGCGGTCCCCACAGCATCACGGACACCCCAATCAAGCAGATCCCTGCTCCAATCCAGTCATAAAAATCGGGGGTCTTCTTATCGATGACCCATCCCCACAAAACGGACATAACAATGAACACTCCCCCGTAAGCAGCGTAAACCCGCCCAAAGGAAGGGAAAGATTGAAAAGTGGCGATTACCCCGTACAAGGCCAAGGTAAGCCCGCCAACCATTCCCCAGTAAAACGGCTTTCCCTCCCGTAACCAAAGCCAGATCAGGTATCCTCCGCCTATTTCCGCCAAACCGGCAAGAAAAAACAAAATCGCTGCCTGAATCATTGGTTTGTTCACCCCATCCATTTACCAAGCCGGTCTTCAAAGAAAAGCCTGGTTCCTTCTCCGATCCACGCGATCGGCTGATCAAAGGATTCCAATGCCCGGACCGCAGCTTGCGCATTGGTAGCTTTGGAGTCATTATAATACGCGACACCTTCCACCCCGGATTACGTGATCGTCACGGCAATTCTGTTACTGCTGGCCATCGGGGTTGTCATGGTGTACAGCGCCAGTGCCGCCTATTCGTATCATCTTGCCGCCAACGTTAACTGCGAATCGGCCAACATAGTATAACATTCAAAAGGGGTCCATATGAAGGATAAGTGAATCATCATGGCCGGAAGCAGAATTCGGTATGGTGGGGCATATGCTTGCTCTTACTCTCTCTCATCCTCCTTCACAGAATGATATATACAGTGAAGGAGGTGTCTTCTTCATGTGTTTGCCATGCACCAGTAAACGTTAGATTCACTCAGTCAGCAACGGTGTACGCGTCGGTGGTCGTGTCCCGATCGCTACCCAACAATCTGTCCGAAGTACCGCTAATGCTCTTGTGGGCAAAGTGGTGATAGTCCGTACCACATTGGGATCGTTTGTCGGTTGCCTTCTTGGTGTGTCACGAAGGAGCATTCGGTTACTTGTCTTCAACGGGGTTTTCTTCATGTCCATGACAATCCCCAGACGGATCATTTTTTCCATTTTTCGCTTCCCTTGCCCATAAATCTCGGCGGTCATCCCCGGTTATCTGGGGCTTTTTTTACTCTATAACAGGAGGCAATCCGAAGGGGCGATATTGTCGAAGCATCAGACTTACCACTCCAGAGGTATCACTAAAGGGAAGTATGTCAATCGTGGAGGCATGTTTTCCGGAACACATATTCCGGGGAACTGATGTTTGTTCTTTGGAGCAGATTCGTGTATACTGGAGAAAATGGGAAACATCATCGACTAGGAGTTGAGGGTGATGACAACGCGACTCTCCTCGCGGCAAAAGGCAATCTTGGACTACATAAAGAAATCGGTCAAAGAGAGGGGATATCCACCGTCTGTTCGCGAAATCGGAGAAGCAGTGGGCTTGGCGTCCAGCTCGACGGTACATGGTCATCTTGCCCGTTTGGAAAAGAAGGGGTTCATTCGACGCGATCCCACCAAACCGCGGGCCATTGAACTATTGGATCGCGGTGATCCGGAGGAAACGGTCCGCTCCTCTGACACCGTATTGGTACCGCTGGTCGGGAAAGTCACCGCGGGGGAACCGATCACTGCCATCGAAAATGTGGAAGAATACCTCCCTCTCCCTCGTCGCCTGGTCGGCAATGCAGAACGGGCGTTTGTCTTGTCCGTTCACGGCAACAGTATGATCAACGCCGGTATTCTCGACGGTGACCATGTGGTGGTGCGTCAGCAGAACACCGCCGAAAACGGGGATATCGTCGTGGCGATGACCCATGACGGGGAAGCCACCGTAAAACGCTTCTACAAAGAAAAGGATCATATCCGCCTGCAACCGGAAAACGACGAGATGGAACCGATCCGCCTGACAAGTGTCAGTATTTTGGGGAAAGTAATCGGGGTATTCCGGGAAATTCATTGAGAAACAGAGAAGTGACTGAGGCCATCAACAAACCCAGCGGAAATAACGCTGGGTTTGTCATTGTTGCAGCCTCAGTTTTCTCCTGTCAATTTACAACATTGATGCAAGAACACCACTACGCGTCTAAAGGATCAATTCCTGCTTTTTCGGCTTCCTTGATCCGCTTTATGAGTTTCTCCAATGGAATACCCGCATAATTGGTACTCGTATAATCCAGCTGATACACAAAACCGGCTGCGGACCTCGACTCCGTAAGTGGATGGATCTCCAGTTTCCATCCATTCAAATCATGTGCAAGATGCTCCTTTTGCTCCTCATTCTCGATTGCAAAAAATGCAACTCCTCCGGGACGGTCCACAAAATGATCGTGATACACACAATGACCTCTTTTTTTGTCCCCGATATAATCATTAAATAAAGCATTTGCTTCTCTTAGCTTCAATTGTTCAGGAGCGTTGGCGACTACAAGATAACACCGGGGTTTCATTATTTTCACCTCCTTGTATCGCAAATGAAAAATGAATGAACATTTTCGATCACACAAAAGGGAAATCCTTCTCCGGTACACAGTAGCCAACTCTGAGATTTGTAATGATACCCTTATGGAACGAAGGGTAAGAGTGGACCATTGTCTCCAAAAAGGATGTCTGCCCTGGAGAATCACCCACCCCAACAACACATCAGCAACCGTGAATAAAAAGACGAGAATAAGAAAAGCCTGATATTTGAACAAACCAAAATGGGTGATAAAGATGAGAAAAGGTTATCTGATCTTCATCGCATTGGTCCTACTTTTGGCGGGATGCAATCCAACCAAACAAAGCAGGGAAGCAAATCCTCGTCCCAAGCAGCTGAGCAATCAGGCTGCTCATCCGGAAACAGTGCCCATGGAGAGCAGAGGCAGGATACTCCCTGACAAAAGAGGGGATCATAACCTCCCAACCAACGCATCCAAACCCCGCATTGAGTCCATTGGCTTTTTGGAACCGGTCAACCCCGTGCAAGCAGTTTCCGATGTCAATGAAGCCGGTCGGAACTTGACTTACATCGGTTTTTTCAGTTACCGCGTTCAACCCAATGGAGATTTGATTCCTTTAAATGATGCGATCCCCTTGTCAGCCGCCAAACGGAACCGTGCAGTCCCGATGTTGGTGATCACCAACTTCGCTAATGGAAATTTCCAGCCGGATATCGCTCACCGGATCTTTACGGACCCCACGGCGTCTCAACGGCTGATTCAAAACGTAATCCGTGTCATGAAGCAAAAGGGATACCGTGCCTTAAACATAGACTTTGAACACATCCGCGAAAAAGATCGGCAGCTGTACAATGGATTTTTGGCGAGATTCGTGCCACAGATCAAAAAGGAAGGCTATCCGGTATCCACCGCCCTGGCTCCAAAATCCAGTGACAAACAGGCTGGTCCTTGGCATGGTGCCCATGATTATGCCTTCCATGGAAAAATAGCGGATTTTGTCATTTTGATGACCTATGAATGGGGTTGGACCGGCGGACCTCCCATGGCCGTTTCTCCGATCCCTCAGGTTCGTAAAGTCGTGAATTATGCCGTTTCCAAGATCCCTCGGGAAAAGATCATCATGGGAGCGCCGCTGTACGGTTATGACTGGACCCTGCCATACAAAAAAGGCGGCCCCCCGGCTAAACGGGTGTCGCCGCAGGAAGCCGAGACTTTTGCTCACATGAAGTCGCTGAAAATCCAATACAATAACCGAGATCAAGCTCCGTACTTTTTCTACACGGATCAACGGGGCAAAAAACACGTGGTCTGGTTTGAAAACGCACAGAGTGCCCAAGCCAAATTCAACTTGATCAAGGAGTATCGGCTTCGGGGGATCGGCTATTGGGTTCTGGGCGAGGATTTCCCCAGGAACTGGTCCCTGCTGCAAGATAACTTCAACATCCGTAAGTATTGAATCAAAAAGGGAAAGGGCAACCGACGTAATTGCGACCATTACGTATCCACCGGAACAAGAACCCCGTATAAACATGCGGGGTTCTTGTACAAAAACGAAACACGATCGCAGAAATTCATGCTGGCGGTGTATGCGGGGGAAGCTTCAACCGTCCATCATTAGCTGTCCGATGACACAAATCAGCCCTCCCACTACAAATGCCCACAGCATGGGCAATGCAGGGAATAATTTCTTTCCGTTGATAACTGATGGATGACAGCAAAGCTCCTGTTGCCACGGACGATTCACACCTTGCGCTTTTCCCCTTCTCATTTGGTTCAACACATGTTCATACGTTACAATAGCCGAACAACAGCTTCCGCTGCTCCCGATAAATCATCAAACCGCAATTCCCGAATCGGTCTTGCGGAAGTTTGAAACCGTGTTTCGCCAACAAATCAACCGGTCTACCCATGCGGAATAACAGAATAAAATTTCTCTTAACTGCTTCGCTTGATCCGCTTTCATCAATGTTCCATACGTAGATCCTTTTGCAGAAACCCTTATGAATTCAGCATTTCCGTATTTGCCAAACCAAACAAGATACGTCTCTTTCTCCTTGTTCTCGTAATTCACTTGGAAACGGGCATCCTCTTTTCTGGACATTGACGGATTTGTTCCTTCTTTCCAATTGACGTTCTCTACAATCGTCATTACCTTTTCAACGATCTTCGTTTCATCAATCGTTGTTTTGTATCCATTCGTTTTTTGAATCACAATTGCAATGGGTTTTCTTGCAGGCATTTCACTGCAACCCACTAACCCGAGCAACAGCACACAGAAACATAGCAAAAACGAAATTTTACGCATTTCAATTCAACCCCTTAATCGGAACATCTCAAAAACCGTCTTGGATGAAGACAGCCAGAACCGCTCTTGGGCGGGATCACGGAATATGCTACAATCCAAAAACAAAAGAGATTGAATGGGGGGGAGAACAATGAGAAGTGAAAAGGAAATGCTCGATTTGATACTGAATTTTGCGAATGATGATAAACGGATCCGCGCGGTCATATTGAACGGATCACGCGCCAATCCGAATGCGCCCCGCGATCTGTTTCAAGACTACGACATCATGTATATCGTATCCTCCGTGGATGATTTTGTCCAAGACCGCAGTTGGATCAATACCTTCGGAGAATTGATCATGATGCAAACGCCCGATGAAAAAGTTTTCCCGCCACCAGATCCTAACGATGGCAGCTTTGCATTTCTGATGTTGTTCACGGATGGGAATCGGATCGATCTCACGTTTTATCCCGCTGACAATATATCCGAATTGCGTTTGGAAAGCACCAGTTTGCTTCTGCTGGATAAGGACGGAATATTGGAACCGTTGCCACCGGCAAGTGACAAAGATGGTGTCCCTGCACCTCCTGCTGAAAAAGAGTTTCAGGACTGTTGCAACGAATTTTGGTGGATTACAACAAACATCGCCAAAGGATTGTGGCGCAAGGAGCTTCCATATGTGAAGTACATGTACGATCGTCCTGCACGGGATGCGCTTAACGCGATGTTGAGTTGGTATATTGGTACTCAAACAGGCTTTTCCGTCGATACAGGAAAGTTTGGCAAGTATTTCGAGAAGTATCTTGATCCGAAGCGTTGGAAAGCATTCGTCCAAACATTCCCTGATGGCGAATACGATAATATTTGGCAGTCCCTTTTTGTGATGTGTGATCTCTTTAGGGAGACCGCGATTGAGGTGGCGCTGCATTTTGGATTCCCCTATCCATATGACGATGATCGGAGAGTCACCGATTATCTGAAACGCGTACGGGTTCTTCCACGAGACGCGGAATCCATATTTTAACAGGATGCCGCCAACAAAAGTGTGCGCCAAGCACATCGGGAGAAATTTCACTCCGGTCTGCGAACGAAACCAAAGACAAACCCCGCTGGGGTCACCGGATCAAAAATGAACACAAAACCCCACGTAGGAGAGCCAAGGTTTGTTTCTGAACAAAAATTTCTTGACGAGGAGCAATCATGGCGTTCATTTGCTAAACAAAAATCAGACTACCGACCATGCTCGGCAGTCTGATTTTTGTTTATTGATACTTTTCAACGAAACGTTGAATCCGGTCCAGCGCTTTTTCCAGTTGTTCCATGGATGTCGCATACGAGATGCGGATATGATCGGGAGATCCGAATCCCGATCCGGGTACAACCGCCACTTTTTCTTCGTCCAACAAGGCTTTCACCCATGCATCCACATTCTCGAAGGGTGAAGCATCCGTGGCCGCACGCACATTGACGAACGCATAAAATGCTCCTTGCGGTGGCAAGATGCGGAACCCGGGGATCTCGGACAGACGTTTCACCACGAAATCGCGGCGTTCCTTGAAGGCGGCCCGCATGGTGTCCACCGGTTCCTGCGTACCGGTCAACGCGGCAATCGCCGCATATTGAGCGATGGAGGTGGGGTTGGAGGTGCTGTGGCTGGCCAATCCCGTCATCGCTTTGATGATACGGGCATCTCCAGCGGCATAACCAATCCGCCAACCGGTCATCGAGTAAGTTTTGGATACACCGTTGATGACAATGGTATTCCGGTAGAAGTCCGGCCCCAGGCTGGCGATGCTCACATGTTTTTCTTCACCGTAAATCAGGTGTTGATAAATTTCGTCGGAGATGATCGCCACATCGTGTTCAAGGCACACTTCACCGAGCGCCCGCAGCTCCTCCGCCGTATAGACCATTCCGGTCGGATTGGAAGGACTGTTGATCAGAAACGCGCGTGTCCGATCGGTGATCGCGGCGCGCAGTTGCCCCGGCGTGATTTTGAATCGTTGTTCCTCAGTCCCTTCCACGATCACCGGAACGCCTCCGGCCAACTTCACCTGCTCAATGTAGCTGACCCAGTACGGAGCCGGGATAATCACTTCGTCACCGGGATCCAACATGGCCTGAAACAAGTTGTACAGTGCATGCTTGGCACCGACTGTCACCACAATCTGATCCGGTTCATAACGCAAACCGTTGTCTTGACGAAACTTGTCGGCGATGGCTTTTTTCAACTCGGGAATCCCGCCTGAAGCCGTGTATTTCGTGTGCCCCGCACGCATGGCTTCTTCGGCCGCCTTCAAGATGTGTTCCGGCGTATTGAAGTCCGGCTCGCCGGCGCCGAGGCCGATAACGTCATGTCCTTGTTGTCTCAGTTCTTTCGCTTTAGCGGTGATGGCCAGCGTGGACGAAGGGGTCAGTTGCTGAGCCCGCTCAGAAAGTTTCATGGTTCTCCTCCTCCAAATCCCCTGGTTTGCTCCATATTGTACTGCAACTGTCTGTATACATCAATCGTTAACCGTTGACCGAAGGTTCAAACCGGAGGAATGAACAGGCGTATTGGGTGACAGAAGGGTGAGCCTTTTTCATCGGAAAAAGACCCACCCTTGTTCATCATGAATGTTTCACCAGATTTTTGGTCTCACGCGCAATCATCAATTCCTCGTCGGTCGGGATGACCAACACGGACACCCGGGAGTTTTCCGTACTGATGATCCGCTCTTGTTTGGAGCGTTCGGCATTTTTCTCCCGATCCAACTCTACACCCAGGAAATTCAACCCCTTGCAGACGCGTTCGCGCACGAGCGAAGCGTTTTCCCCGACACCGGCAGTGAAAATGATGGCATCCACGCCGTCCATGGCCGCCGCAAAAGCCCCGATCGCCTTGCGCAGGCGATATGTATACATATCCAACGCAAGACGGGCCTGATCGTTACCCTCAAACATCGCTTCGGTGATTTCGCGCATATCGGCGGACAATCCCGACACGCCCAAAAGACCGCTGTGTTTGTTCATCATGGAATTGACTTCGGCCAACGTCAATTCCTCTTTGGCCATCACAAACGGGACGATGGCTGGGTCGATGCTGCCGCAACGGGTTCCCATCATCAATCCTTCCAACGGGGTCATACCCATGGTGGTATCCACGGATTTTCCGTGTTGAACGGCCGCGAGGCTGGCCCCGTTGCCGATGTGGCACGAAATGAGCTTCAACTCTTCCAACGGACGCCCCAATACTTCCGCCGCGCGCAATGTTACGTATTTATGAGATGTACCGTGGAAACCGTACCGACGGATCTTGTACTTCTGATACAGCACCCGAGGGAGCGGGTACATAAACGCATAGTCCGGCATTGTCTGATGGAACGCCGTATCGAATACCGCCACATGTCGGGCATGGGGCAAATGTTGGCGTGCCGCTTCAATCCCGAGCAGGTTGGGCGGATTGTGCAGCGGCGCCAAATCCACGTTGCGCCGGATCTCACGGATGACTTCGTCGTCGATAACGACGGATTCAGAAAAAGATTCGCCGCCGTGAACCACGCGGTGGCCGACAGCGGCAACCTCCTCAACACTTTGGATCACGCCTTTTTGCGGATCGGTCAACAAAGAGAGCACTTTGTTCAATCCTTCACTGTGATCCAAAATCTCCGCCGTTTCCACCCATTCGTCCCGGTCGGTTACGCGATGCGTCAAAATCGCGCTGTCCGTACCGATCCGTTCGACCAAACCATTGGCCAGAACCGACTCGTCTTCCATCTCAAACAACTGATACTTAATGGATGAACTCCCGCAATTGATCACCAGAACCTTCATTGGACATCCTTCCTATCCAACCGATCTCCGTCTTCGTTGTAGCGGAAAAAGCCTTCCCCTGTTTTGACGCCGAGATGCCCGGCGCGCACCATCTTTTTGAGCAACGGTGCCGGCCGGTATTTGGTGTCACCGTACTCGCGGAAAAGACGTTCCATGGCGGCGAGTACGGAATCCAAACCAAAGTGATCGGCCATTTCCAGCGGACCCATGGGGAAATGGTATCCCCGTTTCATCGCCAGATCGATCTCCTCGGCGGATGCCACCCCTTCCATCAGGGTGTGGATGGCTTCGTTGATGAGAAGGATGATCAGCCTGGTCGTGACAAAACCGGGCGACTCATAGACTTCGATTCCGACCAGATCCATCTCCTTGACCCAGTCACGAATGGTCTCAAACGTTTCATGCGATGTTTTGAGTCCGCGAACGATCTCCACCACGTCCACTTTGGCCACCGGATGAACAAAATGAAGGCCGATCACACGATCGGGCCGTTGGGTCGCAGCGGCGATTTCCGTTAAACTCAAAGTGGATGTATTGCTGGCCAAGATGACTTCCGGCCGGCAAATCCGGTCACATTGAACAAACACATCCTTTTTCACATCCAGGTCTTCATAGACCGATTCGATGACCAAATCGGCACTTTTCAGTGATGCGTAATCCGTCGTGAACCGAATGCGGGAGAGAATTCCCTTCTTCTCGGCAGCCGTAATTCCCCATTTGGCCAGCTGCTTGTCCAAGCTGATCTCGATATGATGGCGGGCTTGTTCAGCGTGTTTCGGGGACTGCTCCAACAGTGTCACCTCAAATCCTTTTTTGGACAACAGTTCGGCAATCCCCTGGCCCATCGTGCCACCACCGATCACTGCGATTTCATGAATCGATGACAAGGCACATCTCCTTCCCTTCTACCCGATCTTGGCCTTGTCCCGATACCGCGTCCTTCATCATCATGCGGAATTGCTCTCCGGAAAGCGTTTCTTCCTGCAGCAGTACCTGCAAACAGGCGTCAAACAGTTTGCGGTACCGGGACAGCATGTCGTACGTTTCTTTTTGCAGTGCATTCAAAATCCGGGTCGACTCTTCCTGCATCTTTTCCTTGTTGATCCACTCCGGATCGATGATGCCGAGATCGGAAAGACCCGTTTCGATCAAGGTCCGGGTGTACTGGTTGGCTTTTTGGTAATCGTTGCGAGCGCCGGTGCTGCGGTTGCCGTAAATCAGTTCTTCGGCAGCTGCACCCGCAAGGCAAATCTTGATCTGGTCCTCGATCTGTTTCCGCGTGTACAGATACCGGTCTTCACCCGGATGCTGGCGCACATATCCCAGTGCCTGTCCGCGCGGTGACAGGGCCACTTGCGAAACGGAACCGGGTCGGACCAGCTCCGAGACGATGGCGTGCCCCAATTCGTGAATCGCCACACGCTCACGTTCTTCTTGCGTCGCTTCCCTGTCCGTTTTTTCTCCCATCATCACCTTGTCGACCGCAGCGGACAAATGACGTTGCGTAATTTCCGGACTGTTCTCCCGCATCGCATAAATCGCCGCCTCATTGGTGACACTCTCCAACTGTGCTCCGGAAAATCCGAAAGTCTCCACAGCCAGACGTTCCAGGCTCACATCCTCGGCCAGCGGCTTGTTTTGTGTGTGCAGCCGGAGAATGTGCAGACGGGCTTTTTTGTCGGGCAGATCCACTTCGATCTGCCGATCAAACCGCCCCGGTCTGAGCAATGCCGGGTCCAGCATATCCTTCCGGTTGGTGGCCGCGATCACGAGAATACGAATGTCTTGATCCGTCGAGATGCCGTCCATCTCCGTGAGCAGCTGGTTGAGCGTCTGATCGTACTCACGGTGTTGTGAACCTTCCCGATGTCCGCCGATGGCGTCAATTTCGTCAATGAAAACAATGCCGCTGGTTTTCTGATTTCGTTTGGCCAACGTCCGCACTTCTTGGAACAATTCACGCATCCGTTGGGCGCCCACTCCGACATACATTTCCACGAATTCGCTCCCGGACGCGGAAACGAACACCGAATCGGTATAGTGAGCCGCCGCCTTCGCCATCAGGGTTTTCCCCGTGCCTGGCGGGCCGGAGAGCAAAATTCCCTTGATGGGGCGGATGCCGTATTGCGAGATTTGGTCACGGTGGATCAGAAAGTCCAGCGCCTCTTTCAGCTCCTTTTTGGCGCGCTCGTGACCGCCGATATCGTCGAACGACGTCGTAGGCACCGATGCTTTGCTCTGAACCAACTTTTTCCGGCCGAAAGCAAACCCGCTGCCGCGCGATTGCGCAAACAGATACACGCCCGTGCCAATGGCCAGCAACGTGACCAACGGCAAGACACTGTAGCCCAATGTCAACAGAAACACGATCACCGCGGAGGCGGAACCGAAGGCAATCGCTTTACCCATTATCCTTCACCCCGGAGTTCGATTTATGCAACGGGAGAACGCGGTAAAGGGTATGCGGCCCACGATGCAGCTCCACGTAGAGAAACTGATCGTCCATCGTAATATCGTAACGGATCTGCATCGATTTGGCCACCGTTTCCACCGATTTCGGAATTTGCGAATATCGCGCGTTCACCAATCCTTCCTCAATGTCGAAAACCATCCGATTCCAAGCGCGGTTCAACACGGGGTCCGGCTTGTCTGCCAACTGAATGGTCACCGCGCGTTCACCCACCATGTTTTTCACACGTTTGTTCAAATCTGGAAATTGAGTGGTAAAAGAAAAAGCGGCATCTGTGTTTGCTTTTATCCATACACGATCGGGTTCGATGCGCAATTCGACCAATTGAAAATGGGGTTCGTTTGTCAGCATCGCCTCGATCGGTTTTTTCAACGCCCACCACTGATAAGCAAAATATCCGCCAAACAACAAGAACAGCGTGACAACCAAGCTGAGAATCGCAGCTGTGACGCGCGTTTTCACGGATGTCACGCCCCCTCTCTACGATTCTTTCGATCACAATCAGTATATCATAAAATATATATGGATTGATGGAAGGAATCACTGGAAAAACAAAAAAACGGCGGAAGTCCGCCGTTTCATCGCAAAGGGTGAAACACATAGCGAATGGTCTGCCGCAGTTGACCTTCGGAGCGAATCTCGGTCACCAACTGCTCCAGTTTATGGTTTTTCGGTACGTACCACAATCGATACCGCACGTCAAAGCGGTGTCCGATGATCTCTGCGAAGTCACTGGGCGGCGAACCCATCCATTTGCCGAGTATCTTTCCAACTTGGCGTCCGTTCAGATCCTTCTGAAGCACAATGACCCGCTTCCCCTGCCATTTGACCGATCCGATTCGTTCCACCCGCCCCTCTACGCGCTGCATCCAAAGCAGGTGATCGCGCGGAGACATCAATCCCAGTTGTCTGGGTGAAGCCGTTTCCTGCGTACCCGACCGGGACAAATGAATGCGATCCCCTTTCTTGACCACACGGATTTGTTTTCCCTCGTTTTTCATCATCCAGTCTTGTCCCGATTGTTCACCGTTCATGGTGATGGTTTCCCCACTGCCGTTTACAGTGAGCCGAAACGCGTATCGTTTTTGTGCCAATTGCTTTCCGACAACGGACCGCCATTCCTTGGCCGCTTGGACTTCCACGGATTGATCGGAGGAAGCGGCGGGCGCCGCGGGAGAACAAGCGGCCAGCAGAATCAGGAGGAAAAGGTAAGAAAACCGTCGCATGCCAGTCGTCCCCCTTCGCCGTTGGTATCATTCCATTGTATGATGACGACTGGCGGTTCACGACTCACCAAAAAGAAAATGCCCGGATTTACGGGCAGTTGGACAAACGTACAAAATGTGCTAGACATATTGGATACATCTCGGGTGATACTATTCCTACCCGAGGAGGTGAGCGTCATGACCGCTTCCCTTTCCTCCGGTTGGATTTTGGAGGTGCTGAAATCCCATCTGTCCGACGAAGAGTGGGACCGGATTCAGACAGTGATGCATGCGGAATCGTGGGCCTCCCCTTCTGCCCGTAAACGGCGTTGGCGGACGGAAGAGGAGGAGATCCCCTTGCGGTTCACATTGGACATCGATGTAAAATCTTGATTCAGTACCTAGTTTGACTACATTTCTCCTGCCTATACCTCTCCCCAACATTTACCTGCCCCGCCGGGGCATTTTTTTCAGCGAGCAATTGCCTGAAAAGCCCGATTTGCCTCGTAAATGATCCGTTCTTCATCCAATGTCAGACACTCGCGATCCTTCATGATCGGCCGGCCGTCGACGTAAACGTCCCGTACATCCGTGCTGACGGCCGCATAAGCCAAATGGGACTCCACATCATGCAGCGGCTGCAAATGAGCCTGGTGCAGTGCCACCGTGATGAAGTCCGCTTTTTTCCCCGGCTCCAACGTGCCGATTTCCCGGTCAAGGAATAAGGCTTCCGCGCCGTAGATGGTTCCCATGCGAAGGGCCACATCCGCCGTTACCGCCAACGGATCCTCATTGGCTCCTTTGTGGATCAGCGCGGCCAGACGGATTTCTTCCAGCATGTCCACATTGTTGTTGCTTGCAGGTCCGTCCGTTCCCAATGACGGTCGCATCCCGTGCGCCAGCATTTTGGGGATCGGCGCGATGCCGCTGCCCAGTTTGAGGTTGCTTCCCGGGTTATGCGAGACTTTCACGTCCTTTTCCGCCAACAACGCGATCTCTTCATCGTTCAGATGAACCGCGTGAGCCACCAGACAAGGCAAGTCGAACACACCCAGTTTGTCCAAGTGCTCCACGGGACGAACACCATACTGATCCACGTTTTGTTGGACTTCGGCGGCCGTCTCCGACATGTGGGTATGAATGGGCAATTGATACTCCGCGGCACTTTCCACAAACCGCCGGATGAAGTCTGGCGAACAGGTATACGGTGCGTGAGGGGCCATCATCGTCGTGATCCGGCCGTCCGCTTGATTGTGCCAATCTCGGGCGAATTGGACGGCTTCTTTCCATTTGGCCTCCTGCTCCTCTTCCGAACAGAGGCCGATCGCACCACGGCACAGACGGGCGCGGATCCCCGCCTCCGCCACGACTTCGGCCACTTGATCCATGTGATCATACATGTCGAGGAAACACGTCGTACCACCTTTGATCATCTCCAATACGGTAAGCGCTGTTCCCCAGCGAACCTGTTCGGGACCGAAACGCGCCTCCATCGGCCACATTTTTTCTTCCAACCACGTCTTCAGCGGCAGATCGTCTCCGTATCCGCGCAACAGCGACATGGCGGCGTGGCCGTGGGTATTGACCCATCCCGGTAAAATGGCATGTCCGCTCATGTCGATCACTTCATCATAACCGGAACGATCTTCCGGTATGGGACCGACGTATGTAATCCGGTCGTTTTCCACCGCCAACGCGGCATTGGTCAACGGTTTTTCCCCGTCCTTCATGGTCAGGATGGTTGCATGGATAAACAATCGTTTCAAAAACAGACGCCTCCCCACACATGAATTGCCAGTCAGAAACCACGATAACCGAAATAGCGCGGAGAAACAAGAGGGCTCACTCGGGTAACCACTTTAGGATATCCGTCAGATCGTGCCGCGAAACTTCAGCAAGCAACCCGGCAAACAAATCCCCTTTTTCCGCCAAGCGCCCATGAATGGTGGCCAGCGTAAACTGTTCCGGACGAATACCTTGATTTAGTTCTTCCCATGTCAGCGGAGTGGATACCGGTGCACCTTTACGCGCGCGGGGTGAATAAGGGGCGATCAGGGATTTGCCTCGCCAGTGCTGCAAGTAATCGAAATAAACCTTGTCCCCTCTGTTTTTCACCGTCCGCTCGATCGTGATCAAACGCGGATATTTTTGAGCGAGATACATGGCGACAAACCGGCTCACCTTGCGTGTATCCTCAAAGGTGTAGCGGCGGTGAATCGGCACGTACACCTGCAAACCGGTCGCGCCGGACGTTTTGACGTACGACGACAGTCCCATGCCGTCCAATACCTCTTTGGTGTAAAACGCCACTTCCACCACTTTTTCAAACGGCGGCGCAGACGGGTCCAGGTCAAACACGAGTTCGGGCGGCATGTCCGGGGCATCCACGCGGTCAAACGAAAGGTGAAACTCCAAGCAGGCCAAATTAGCCAGCCACGCCAATGTGGCCGCATCTTCCAAGAGTATGTATTCGACTTCGTTCCAAGTGCCGGTGCGCACCCATTCGGGAGCGTGTGACGGTACATTCTTCTGATAAAACGATTTGCCATGCACCCCGTCCGGAAAACGGATGGTCGTCAGCCATCTTCCGCGGCAATGGGGCAACATCCACGGAGCCAATCGTGTCAGGTGCAACAGATACGACCATTTGGTGATCCCGTCGTCGGGATACATCATCTTGTCCGGATTGGAAATCGTCAGTTCTTTTCCTTCCACACGAATCGTGCGTGTTTTTTTCGCACCCACGGCGACTTCACTTCCTGCGCCCATTTTTTCGGGACAAACGTCCAAATGTCCCATTCTTACATACATTGGGAATGTGCCTGCACGATTAAGAAAGAAGAGGAGGAATATCAGATGGCAAAAGAAGAGAAAGCCCCAAAGAAAACGAAAGCGACTGCCCAAGTGAAAAGCGAAGCTGAAGCCGCCTTGAACGAAAACGAATTGGATTACCCCGCTTATGGCTATGGCGCGGAAGGTTTTTACGAAACCCCCGGTTATTGGGATGATCCGTATCCCGCCACCAGCGAGTATTTTTCGACGGGCGACGGTTATTACCCGTACGATTACGGTACTTACGATTACGGAACCGCGACAGTCCCGGGGGATGCGAACGCAGATGTTAGCATATTCCCCTTTTTCCGTCCGTTCCCGTTCTTCGGCTTTCCTTTCTTCCGCCCGTTCCCGTTTTTCGGGTTCCCGTTCTTCCGTCCGTTCCCGTTCTGGTGACAAGTCCACTGTCGCTCCGACCAATAAAACAAAGCGGAAAAACCAAAAGAAAACGACCGCTCAAGCGAACGCGAAGTCGCCCGCTGCGGTCCGGGAATTGATCAAGGATATCCCGATTATTCGGTTGATCCGGATCCCGCCGCCAGCCCAGGAACCGTGTCATCGGGTGACGGACAGCTCATCCTCTCAGACACAATATGACCGTCACCCTTATTGTTTCCCCTTATCCCCCCATCCCTATTCGCATCCCCCACCGTCCTTACACTCCCGTACCCTTGCTGATCATCCGAACCCTTTCGCCCGCTTCGGCAAGGAATTCATCCTCGCGACAAGCGGGCTTTTCATTCAAGTTGACAAAGAGAACCCTTTGATGACGGGAGAACGCAACGTTCCATCCGGCGTCCAGGACAGGAACCGTACTTGCACGGTCAACAACGGCTGCAACCAAACGACGGTATCCGTTGACGGAAAACGCGGTGCGACGGCAATCGGCGGTTTGGATATGCGCAATTGTGGAAGAAATTGCGTCAGTACGGTAAGTTCCTTTTGATTCAATCCGGTAGCCGCTTTCCCGATATACCGTTCGGGCGCGACGGCGGGTTCCCCCAATATCAGCGCGTTTGCACGTCCTTGCCGTAAAGTGGCTCCGATCACTGCCGCCCGCATCTCGTGAAAATGTTTTACCTTCAGCCATGTGGGATGTTTCTTCCCCACATGATACATACCCTCACGTTCCTTGATGACGATCCCTTCCATTTCTTTCTCCTTTACGGTCTCAAACAGGGCCGTACCGTCTTCATAATTGTCGCAGACATGGATTCGCTTCAATCCGGGAGGAATCAGCCGGGACAGCCGTTCGTAACGTTCAAACAGGGGACGGTCCGTCCACCAGCGTCCGTCGGCGAACAACAAATCAAACACCATATAATACACCGGAATGTGAACCATCAACCGTGATTGGTTGGCCGGAGATCCCAAGTCCCGTTTCAACACCCGAAAAAAATCGGGACGTCCGCCTTCGAGCGCCACCACTTCTCCGTCGAGCAGCACGCTCTCACATTCCAGCAACGACAACTCCGTCAGCAGATCGGGATATGTGTGCGTTCGCTCG
This sequence comes from Polycladomyces zharkentensis, assembly GCF_016938855.1. NCBI lineage: Bacteria > Bacillati > Bacillota > Bacilli > Caryophanales > Thermoactinomycetaceae > Polycladomyces > Polycladomyces zharkentensis. The sequence continues at coordinate 328,451 of NZ_JAFHAP010000008.1, forward strand.
TTTTGCTTGCGGTTGTACAGCCACCACCCGGATTCGTCTTTGCAGGCCAGCAGACGAACACCGTCCCATTTGACTTGGTACCAGTACCTGTCGCTTTCGGGAATCGACTCTTGCGGGATCGGCTCCATCGGTTGAATTGCGGGCATTCTCATTTTGCGTCTCCCTCCACGGTTTAGTCTGCCCCAATCCCAATGAAAAGCCCAACCCAATCTCAATCCGGAAAGCGCAGAATGTGATCGTCGGCAATATCCGCTGCCTTGCCCGCATCTTCTCCCCCCGGCTCCGAGCAGTCTTCAGCCCCGGGTCCCGGCAGGACAGAGCGAAGAGTAAGCCGGAAAAGGATGCGATGACACGCCCTGCCGAGACATATCACCAAAACGCCGGTTTATAAACAGCGAGCGGGAAAACCCAGCCCTCTCGCAAGTCCGACAATTTCCCGTATTTCTCAAGGACCATTTTCATTCCTTTGGATTGCCTTTGAAGACTTAAACATTCGGGCGATGGTAAAAAATCACCATCTTGCCAAGAGCATTGCAGACGCTGGTAGGAGGATGTTGGTTCAATTCACGGCTTACAAGGCAGAGTGGGCCGGTAAGCTAGTGATGGAAGTGGATCCTCGCCACACGTCGCAAGTTTGCTCGGAGTGCGGTCGGATCGTAAAGAAGACCTTAAAAGAACGTACATTGTTGCTCATGCGGATATGTGGCAGACAGAGATATCAATGCGCAAGAAATATCCTGCATCGAGCGATGGGAACCGTTCCTGAACCGAAATACGGACAATGAGAATGAAACCTTTTCCAGGCTTGGACGAAGCCTTCGTGGATGGATGTGGGTTGCCACGCCAGATGAAGCGAGAAGCCCACGGCGACCGAAGGGAGTGCCTTAGGTGCTTCAGCCGTGTGGAGCAAGTCACGAGTCGCTCTTTTTCCACCACTGCGCCCACTTTCTCGCCAACCAGTACGGTCCGATCAGCAAAAAACGGGGATTGCTGAAAAACGAAGGCTTTTTTCCTTCAAATGCATGACCGACAAATTGTAAAATCCATCCCGCCACAAACAGGATAAGGGCGGTTTTCCATTGAAAAAGCACCAGCGGAATCGAGATGACGATCATCGGGATGCCGAACGCATGCGTCAGTTGGTTGATCGGATGTTGGTGATCCTGTTTGTATTTCTCCAATAATTCAGATAAACGCATACACCAAACACCTCCCGTATTTCTTTTTCGCTTCGTTCCGACAACTCCCCTTCTGAATGTCCCGGTTGTCCCATATAGATAAAAAAAGCGGATTTCAAATGGAGGCGGCCATGAAACCGGGAATGAAACAAATCTTGATGCAGTCTGTCATTTTCACCGCATTGGCGGTCAACGTGATGTTGGGTGCCCTTCTTTGGGCGAGGGGGCAAGTGTCTCTGCCGGCCACTGCGCCCACCGCCGCCGTACCCGTCTTGCCGGGTGAACGGGTGGAGGTGCGGGATCGGTTTGAAGGAGTCGAACGACACGGTGACTGGTGGATTGAAACGTATGAGAAAGTGGAGTATCGCTACGATCGTTACGGTCGGTTGTTGGAGGCCCTTCCCACTGGAGAAAAAACCTATTTGCGATACTGGGGCAATCAAAAGCGGCCGAAACCGTGAGCACTTATTCCGTTCCGGCCGCCTTCTTTCTTTTTTGGGCCGCTTCGATGCTCGCCTTGAGCGCTTCCATCAGATCGACCACTTTTTCCGGTTCGGCTTCCGGCGCCTGCACAATTTCTTCGCCGCTGATTTTCTTTTCAATCGCTGCTTGCAACGCTTCGCGGTAATCGTCCCGATATTTTCCGGGATCAAACGATGTGGACAAGCTTTCGATCAGCTGGCGCGCCATTTCCATTTCTTTTTCCGGCAATGCCGTCTCTTCCGGAACCCCCGGCACCAATGCCGCAGAACGCACTTCATCAGGGTAGAAGATCGTTTCCATCACCAGACAGTTTTGATACACCCTGACCACTGCCAGGCTTTGCTTGGAACGAATCGTGATCTGCGCCACGCCGATTTTCCCCGTCTCCTCCATCGCTTCCCTGAGCAGGGTGTACGCCCGTTCACCGGTATCTCCCGGACCCAAATAATAGGTGCGGTCAAAGTAGATCGGATCGATTTCCCGCAAATCCACAAAGTCGAGAATTTCGATTGTTTTGCGGTTTTCCGGTGCGATCGCCTCCAATTCCTCTTTTTCCATCAATACGAATTTCCCGTCCGCGTATTCCACACCTTTCACGACATCGGCCCACGACACTTCCTCCTGGCAATAAGGGCAGGTGCGCGTATATTGCAACGGCGTCCGGCACTTCTTGTGCAACAGGCGAAACGGCACTTTTTTCCCTTCGGTGGCCGCATACATTTTGACCGGAATATTGACCAAACCGAAACTGATCGCACCTTTCCATATGGTATGCATGGCGTATCCCTCCATTCACGTGGACAATTGTTGCCAGCGTTGCCGGGTCAAATCGGGGCGTCCCTCGATGAAATGGCACAATCCTTCGTAAAAGACGGGTTCTTTCCATTGGGTGCACAGCTGTTGCGCTTGTTGGAACAGCCGGGTTGCTTCCGCAACACGCCCCTGTTCCAATAAGATGCGCCCCTTTTGAAAACAACCCATTGCTTGCACGGATGGCACCGACTGCTGCATGACCGTCTCCGCCAGCGATTCCGCCCGGGAAAACTCGTTCAGATGGGTCAGCAACTGGGAACGGATCAACAACCAATCCGGTTGCTGTTTGACCTCATCCGGCACCCGTGTCATGATTTGTTCCGCCTTGGTCCATTCACCCTGCTGCATCCGCATCCAAAGCAGGGTGAACAGCAAATCCGGGTTCTGGGGAGCCAAACACAACCCCTTTTTCAGCCACATCTCGGCATCCGTCGTTTTGCCGAGCGCCCACAGGTTCCAACTGATTCCGTGGTAAGCGGCAGGATTGACGGGATCGTGCGACAGCAATTTCCGATACCACAATAAGGCTTCCTCCGGCTTGCCCATCTCCTCATAGTCGTGGGCGATCGCTTCCATCACGTGAGGGTGACGTGTTTTTTCGTATACCCAGATTCGCCAGTACAGACCGTTTTCCCGTTCCCCTATCCGCTGATAACACTGTGACAGAGACAGCATGGATTCCCAATCTTCCTCATCCAGCAGGATCGCCTGATAAAAGTGGCGGATCGCTTCCATGTATTCTCCCAGACGGAAGTGACACGTTCCGATGTTGAACCACGTATCCGGATTGTGCTGGTCGTACGACAGCGCTTTTTGAAACGCCCGGATCGCTTGGCGGTCATCCCCGCGTTTGACCCGTACACATCCCAGCATATGATGGGCAAAGCCGAGAAAGACATCATGCGTCGCCGTTTTGGCCACCATTTGGAACTGACGGTCCGCTTCGTCCCAATCACCGGACTGAAAGTGGCTGAGCGCCAAATAGATGCGTCCGAGCAGAAAGTCGGGTTCTTCCTCCACCACCTGCTGAAATGCATCCTCCGCTTGCGCAAACATCCGCAATTGGTAATATCCCTGACCCTGCCGAAACTGTCGTACCGATTCCTCACGCAGCCAGAATTCGTCTTCCAGCACCTGATCCTGCACGGACAACTCGGGATGACGCTGAAGCAAACGTGCCATCTGTTCCTCCACCAATGCCCACGACTCCAGCAAATGGTGGCATGTTGTCTGGATCTGGTGAAACCGTTCTTTGAGTCGTTCACGCTCCTGAGCGGTTCCGGCGGGATATTGGGCTTCGATTTCGGACAACCCTTGCAGGATGGTATCGATCCACTGGCGAAACACGTTCATCCCTCCCCGGCAGCGGTTTTCGCTATGAGTATCTCCCGTCGTCCGTTTTCCATGCTGAAAAATGGTGGGATCAAAGGGGTGATCCCGCCGAGCCGAAAAAAAAAGCCGTTCCCTGTTGGAACGACTTGTTGATTCATTCGTGAATGGTCCCGCATGACTAAAGCAACTCATTGCGATGGCTTCCCGCTTTTTATAAAATCGTGCCGTGTATTTCTTCCCCGATCACCGTCTGGATCTCGTTGTTCTCTCCCATGATTGCGATCTTGGGTTGGTGACGGGCGATCTCTTCCTCACTCATCAAAGCATAAGAGATGATAATCACCTTATCCCCCGGCTGTACCAACCGGGCCGCTGCCCCATTCAAGCAAATCGTCCGGCTGCCGCGCGGACCGGGAATGACGTAGGTTTCCAAACGGGCCCCATTGTTGTTGTTGACAATCTGCACTTTTTCGTTGGGCAAAATGTCGACACGTTCCAAAATCTCCTCGTCGATGGTCACACTGCCCACGTAGTTCAGGTTGGCTTCCGTCACCGTGGCCCGGTGAATCTTGGCTTTCATCATCGTGCGAAACATGCTCCGTCCCCCTCTTCCGGCAGAATCAGGTTATCGATCAACCGCGTGGAGCCGAACCGAACCGCCACCGCCATGATGATGCGCTCGTTTTCCAAACGGTCAACCGGCTCCAGACGCGGATAGGTCAGCACCTGCACGTAGTCGATGTCTGCCAGCGGTTGTGTACGGATTTCTTTTTCCAAAAAAGCAGTCACATCTGCCGCCCGTGTCAGTCTGCCCGCTTCAATTTGCTCCTTTGCCGTGCGCAGAGCCCGGTACAACACGGTCGCTTGCTTTCGTTCCTCCGGTGTCAGGTACACGTTGCGGGAACTCATCGCCAAACCGTCCGGCTCCCGGACGGTCGGACAGGGTACGATCTCCACCGGAAAATTGAGGTCTTCCGTCATCTGCTGAATGACCGCGACTTGTTGCGCGTCTTTCAAACCGAAATACGCCTTGTCGGGTTGGACGATGTGAAACAGCTTCGTCACCACGGTCGCGACTCCGTCGAAATGGCCGGGACGCGATACGCCGCACAAAGGCTCGGTGATCCGTCGCAGGGTCACGGTGGTCAACGATTCCGACGGATACATCTCGTCAACACTGGGTGCGAACAAAAAGTCCACGCCCGCAGCTTCGGCGATCGCCGCATCTCGTTCCAGATCTCTGGGATAGCGGTCGTAATCCTCATTCGGCCCGAACTGCAACGGGTTGACAAAAACGGATACCACAACCGTGTCGCACTCTTGGCGAGCCCGATCCATCAGGCTTTGATGGCCTCGATGCAAGTAACCCATCGTCGGTACGAAACCAATGGTTCCCGCACGAAGCGGTCGCAAGGTTTGCCGCAATTCCTGAATCGAATGAATGATCTTCATTTTCTGCTCAATCCTTTACCTCCATACAATGTGGCCATTGCTTCGTTTGAAAGATGGAATACGTGTTCTTCCTGCGGGAAACGCGTTTCCCTGACCGCTTGCACATAACGCCGGATTCCTTCCTGCATCACCGCTCCCGCCTCGGCAAACGCTTGGACGAAGGAAGGGTTCACTTCGCTGGCGATTTGCAGCACGTCGTGGAAGACCAGCACCTGACCGTCACAGTAGCGGCCCGCCCCGATCCCGATCGTCGGGATGGTGATCGCTTCCGTAATTTCTCGTGCCAACTCCTCCGGCACGCACTCCAACACCAACGCGAACGCCCCGGCTTCTTCCAACAAACGGGCATCGCGTATCAGGCGCTGCGCCGTTTCGGCATCGCGCCCCTGCACCCTGTAACCGCCCAGTTGATGAACCGATTGCGGTGTCAAGCCCAGGTGGCCCATCACCGGTATGCCAGCCGCCACACAAGCGCGTACCACTTCCAGGATTTCTTCACCGCCCTCGATCTTGACGGCTTTGGCTCCAGCCTCCTGCATGAGACGTCCGGCGGCCCGAAGCGCATGCTCCGTTCCCAGATGGCAGGTCAGAAACGGCAGATCGGATACGACAAATGCATGTTTCGTTCCCCGGGTAACCGCTTTCGTATGATGCACCATATCGTCGATGGTGACCGGAATGGTGGAATCATACCCCAATACCACCATTCCCAGCGAATCCCCCACCAGAATCACGTCCACCCCGGCCTGATCCGCCAATTTGGCCGAAGGATAATCATAGGCCGTGATCATGGCGATTTTCTGTCCTTTCGCCTTCATGTCGCGCAACATGCGGGTGGTGATTTTTTTCCGCCCTTCCATCTCGTTTCCCTCCGATTGCTCCTGAGCCGAACGGAACCCGCCAAAGACAAAAAACGCCTCCCAGCCGGAAAAAGGACTGAAAAGGCGTTGGTTTCACCCTTTTCTCTGTCTCCGTCCCTCAGGCTCAGAGCAGATTTGCAAAAACGATTCAGTTTTCCCTTATGATGTCCATCAGTTCCAAAGTGACGTGCAACTCCCGCAAATGGGATATTGCCGTCACCTTAAGGGTAACGCAAATGAACCGGTTTGGCAATCCCCGCTCATACCTGCCGGATGTCCGCCGAGTAGACGGGAACGACTCCTTCGTCGGTTTCCAACAGCAACGCTCCGGAAGCATGAAGCCCCTTGGCTATGCCCTGTCGCGGCCCTTGCGGGGTATGAGCCGTTACGGATTGGCCGAGCATGCAGGCGAAAGATTCCCAGGAACGGCGAATCGGTTCAAATCCTTCGGTCAGATACAGATCATACACATGCTCCAATTCTTCCAAAATCGCCGCAATCAGCTCCGCCCGCCGATAGGTGCGCCCGCTTTCGGCGGTCAGGGAGGTGGCGATGGTTTTCAAATCCTCGGGAATCGATGAAGCCGGTGTGTTGACATTCACCCCGATCCCCAGAACGACGTAATGAATTTGATCCTGCTCCCCTCTCAATTCCGTCAGGATGCCGCACACTTTTTTTCCGTTGATCAACAGGTCGTTGGGCCATTTGATCGTCACCGGCAAACCCGTTTCCTTTCGGATGGCCCGCGTCACCCCGACTGACGCCATCAGCGTCAACTGTGGAGCGAGATTGAGCGGGATCGGTGGCCGCAACAACAAACTCATCCATATACCGGATCGCGGCGGTGAGTGCCATTTGCGCCCCATGCGTCCGCGGCCCTGGGTTTGTTCGTCGGCGAGAAACAAGGCCCCCTCTTCGGCACCGGACCGCACGCCTTGGTGAGCCAACCACTGCGTCGAACCCACCGATTCCACATAATGAATGGTATGTCCGAACCGTCGCGTGGAAAGCAATGCCTTGATCTCCTCCGGCGCAATCCGATCCGGCTGATAACGGAGACAATATCCCGCTTTCGGTTTGGCCTCGATTTCATACCCCGCTTTCCTCAGTTCGTCGATATGCTTCCAGATGGCCGTCCGGGTACAACCCAATTGTCTGCTGATCTCCTCACCGGATACAAAATGATCGGCATGCTCGACCAGCAACGCCAACAGGCGTTCGCGGATCTCACTTCCCAAATCGCCTTCCCTCCTCCAACAAACGGGAACGTTCGTTGGGCAACCGTCCCAACGCCACTTGCTCCAACAAATACGCCAAAGCCTGTCCCACCCACCGACCGGGAGGTTCTCCCGTCACCCGGATCAGATCGCTGCCGTCAATCGCGAGATCGGACAGCTGTCGTACAGGCATTTCCTTTGCCCATCTCTCAAACAGGACTTCCAGTCGTTCGGCTGTCTCTGTTTCCAGATGACCCATTACCCGGCTCCATTGAAGAGACTGCAACACCGGCTCCGTTCCGTGTTGAAGAAGGAGCCGTTTCCCTTCGGTCGGCGTAATCGGGTGCCAATGCCGACTGTCGAACGCCAACTGATAGATCCGGTTGATCATTTTCACATCCGCCGACTTTAACCGCAACAAACGCAAATGACGCGCCGCTTGTTCCGGAAGAACGTGGCAATCGTGCAACAATAACCCCCATCTGCCTTCGCGGGTGGTAAGACGGTCGAATCGTTCCGCCGGCAGCAGTGCCGCCTTTTGGATATGGTTCCAGCGGTGAAACGGCGGCAGGTGGGGTAACAGTTCCCATTCCTGCAGATACTGCACCCCGATGGAAGGAGATGGCACCGACCACATTTTCTCCAACTCCGCCGTCACCCGTTCCACGGCCAGATGTCTCAGCGTATGGCGCATCCGGCGGATGGCACGTCCTGTCTCGTCAGTGATCCGAAACCCCAGTTGAGCACTGAAACGAATGGCCCGCAGCATGCGTAATGCATCCTCCGTGAATCGCGCTTCCGCGTTTCCAACCGCTCGGATTCGCCTCTCTTTCAAGTCTTTCTGTCCGCCAAACGGATCATACAGTCGCCCTTCCCGATCCATCGCCATCGCATTGACGGTAAAATCCCGTCGTGCCAGATCTTCCTCCAAACGGGAAACAAAGACCACTTTGTCGGGTCGGCGATGATCCGAATAGCCTGTCTCAACCCGAAAAGTGGTCACCTCTACCGGTTGTCCGTGGTGTATCACCGTTACGGTTCCATGTTTCAGACCTGTCGCTGCCGTACGGGGAAACAACGCCTGCACCGTTTCCGGCCGGGCATCCGTTGTGACGTCGTAGTCCTTCGGCTGTTTGCCCAACAACTCGTCACGAACGCAACCCCCGACCAGATACGCTTGATATCCTGCAGACTCCAGCCGTTCCATCACCCACCATGCCGCTTTTCGTGGGTCCATCTTCGTCCTCCTACTTTCGTGGCTCATTCAATACCCGCCGATACAACGCTTCGTATTCGTCCGCGATTTTCTCCGCACTGAACTGTTCCCGCGCCCGTTTCAACCCGTTTTCAGAAAAACGCCGGTGTTTGACCGGGTCCGTCAAAATCTCCAGCGCATATGCCGCCATTCGATCCACATCCCCGATGTCCGCCAGGTACCCGGTCTCCCCGTGCTTCACTACCTCCGGCAAACCGCCCGCGTTGGATGTGACGGCCGGGACGCCGCAGGCCATCGCTTCCAGTGCAACGAGTCCGAAGCTTTCCTTCGCGGAAGGCAACAACAGCAAATCAGCGAGGGAAATAAGCTGCGCCACTTCGTCCTGTTTCCCGAGAAAGACCACTTTTTGATCCAAATTCAGCTCATGCACAAGCTCGGTCACCCGTGGCCATTCCGGCCCGTCACCCACCAGCAACAGTCTCGCGGGGATTTGGCGCTGCACTTTTTCAAACACACGGACCACGTCATCCACCCGTTTGACGGCACGGAAATTGGAGATATGAAGCAGCAGCTTTTCATCCGGTCTCGCGTATTGGGGCCGGATGTGCGAGACGTCGCGCGGATAGTAGACACGCGGATCGACGAAGTTGTAGATGCGTTGAATGGACGAATCCACGCAAAACGACTCACGCGTCTGCTTCACCAGATCGTCCGACACCGCCGTCACCGCATCACTCTCATGTATGCCAAAACAGATGATGTCCCGAAGTGACGGATCTTCCCCCAATACGGTAATGTCCGTTCCGTGCAGGGTCGTCACCACCCGAAACGCCCCGCCGGTCATTTGTTTGGCCAGATACGCGCAGATGGCGTGCGGAACGGCGTAGTGGACATGCAGAATGTCCAATCGATGGATCTTGGCCACTTGGGCCATCCGGTTGGCCAATGCCAGATCATAGGGAGGATATTTGAATACTGCATAACGGTTCGCTTCCACTTCGTGATAATGGATATGATGATGAAATCGTCCGAGACGAAATGGCATGCTGTACGTGATGAAATGAACCTGGTGACCACGCTCCGCCATCATCTTGCCCAGTTCCGTGGCCACCACACCCGATCCCCCGTGTGTGGGGTAACATGAAATGCCGATTCGCATCCTGCTGATGCCTCCTCGTCACAGGAGCCGATCCATCGCCAACGGACGGGTCTTTGCCAATCCTTCCCCGTACAATGCGCGTATTTGATGGCCCCAAAGTTGATCCCGCCCCCGGATCATCGCCAGATAGCTGGGATGATTGAGCGGTGTGTCCACTTCGCCCCGGGAGCGGTCAAACTGACTGGCATAAGCCAGGATCGCCTCCATCTTTCGTTCGTAGACATCCGTGATATCGACAATGACGTCAGCCGGACCCACATCGTTGATAAAGTAATGGAACACTTGTTCCACCCGATGGGCGGGCCAGTCCCCGTCCACTTTTCGGTTGCGGATTCCGGCGTCAAACACTGCTTCCTTCACCATCCGGCTGCAGGCCACATGGTCGGGATGACGGTCCTCGCTGTACGGAGCCAACACGATGCGCGGGCGCAATCGTCGGATGACCTCAATCATGCGTCGAATCTGTTCATCCGTCCCCTTCAGCCCCCGGTCTGGAAATCCCAGATTGACCCGTTCGGTAAGGCCAAGGACAGCAGCCGCTTTTTCCGCCTCCTGTCGGCGCAGTTCCACCGTACCGTTGGAGGAGAGTTCTGCTGCCGTCAGATCGCAGATCGCCACCGAAAATCCCTGGGTCTGGTGTTTGGCCAAAATGCCGCCAGCTCCGATCTCCACATCATCCGGATGGGCGCCAAATGCCAGAATGTCAACACGTTGGCCGACTGTCATGCGTTTCCCCCCTCTCTGGCATTGGCCTGATTCACGATTTCCCGCCATGCAAAATCTCCTTGTTGGATCGAGCGGATCATCACTTCCGCCGCCGCGAGATTGGTAGCCACGGGAATGCCGTGCACGTCGGCCAACCGGAGCAGTGCCAGGATATCCGGCTCGTGCGGTTGGGCCGTCAACGGATCGCGGAGAAAAATGATGCAATCCATTTTGTTTTCCGCTACCAGTGCCCCGATTTGTTGGTCGCCGCCGAGCGGTCCCGACAGGAACCGGTGGACGTGCAGACCTGTCGCCTCCATGATCTTCTGACCCGTCGTTCCTGTAGCGTAAAGATGGTGTTGCTTCAATATATCCCGATAGGCGATCGCAAAATTCACCATTTGCTCTTTTTTCCGGTCGTGCGCGATCAAAGCAATGTGCATCGGCTCATCCCTCCCGTGTGAAAGAATGGGCATGCGTAAACAATGCCGGCGTTCCTCCGGTGTGCCAAAACAGGACACGGGAACCGATTCTGCCGCGATGGAACAGATCCAACAAACCCGCCAACGCCTTGCCGGTATAGATGGGATCGGCGAACAACCCTTCCGCCCTGGACAAAAGACGGATGGCTTCATTGCCCGCATCCGACGGAACCCCGTATTTTTTCCCTATGTAGCCGTCTTCTATGTGCACGTCAGCGGGTGAAACACGTCGATCCGAACCCAAAAATGCCAAAAGATCGTTCGCCATGCGAACAACCACCCGTGTCAGCTCGTCCGCTTTCAGCCATACGCTGATCCCGATCAGCCTGATCGGGGCGGGACGAAGCACTTTCCCCGCCAACAAACCGGCCAACGTACCGCCACTGCCGACAGCCAGTACGATCGACTCCGGCTGGGTTCCCGCTTCTGCCAGCTGATCCAGCAATACATCCCACGCCCGCTTATAACCGTAATCCCCGATGGGTGTGGAACCACCGACCGGAATCACATATGGTTTTTTCCCTTTTTGCCGCGCTTCATCGGCCCATTTCTCCATTTCTTCGAGCAGTGGTTCGGACCCGTACACACCGGTCGTTTTCATTTCCGCACCCAAAATATGGTCCAACAACAGGTTCCCCTGTTGCGTACCCATATGCTTCCCGGCAAAACAAAGCCATGGTTCCATTCCGGCACGCCGCGCACATGCCGCCGTCAGCCGCGCGTGGTTGGACTGCGGGCTGCCGCCGGTGATCACCGTGTCGCATCCTTTTGCCAACGCATCGCCCAACAGATATTCCAGTTTGCGCACCTTGTTTCCGCCGAACGCAATCCCGGTCAGATCATCCCGTTTGATCCAGCATTCCTCCAGCCCTGTGACCCGCTCCAAGCCGTGCAGGCGGTGTAGCGGCGTCTCTCCCCACATCAGCGGATAGCGGGACAAGTGTGCATCCACCTTGTCACTTCCTTTACAAATCCAAGATGTTTTCCAGGCCGTAAACCAGATGATCCAATTCCATCACTTTCTCGATCGCCAGCTTTACACCCGGCATAAACGACTCCCTGTTCATCGAATCATGACGGATCGTCAACAACTGCCCCGGTCCGCCGAACAGGACCTCCTGATGTGCCACGATACCGGGAAGGCGGACGCTGTGGATGCGAAAACCGTTGTAGTATGCACCGCGCGCCCCTTCCATCGTCTCTTTTTCCTCGGGATGTCCTTGGCGAAACTCACTCCGTACGTCCGCGATCAACTCCGCCGTCTTGACAGCTGTGCCTGAAGGTGCGTCCAGCTTTTTGTCATGATGCAATTCGATGATCTCCACATGCGGCAGATACTTGCTCGCCTTGGCCGCAAACACCATCATCAGCACCGCGCCGATGGCGAAGTTGGGTGCCACGATCGCCCCGATGCCCTTGTCCTGACAAAGTGCATCCAATTCACGCAAATCCTCCCTTGACAGGCCGCTGGTGCCGATTACCGGACGCACGCCCGCTTCCAGCGCGATCTCCGCATGCCGCCGCACTGCATGTGGCGTGGTGAAATCCACCAGCACGTCGGGCCGGTCTTTGGCGATCGCTTCTTCCACCGATCCTGTAAATGTCACACCCAGTTTGCCGATGCCCGCCACTTCTCCAACATCTTGTCCCACTGCGGAACGGGAAATGCCGCTGACCAGCGTCATTCCCTCTTCCCGATGCAACAATTTCACCACTTCTTGTCCCATCCGGCCGCTCGCCCCGGCCACCGCTACACGAATCTCGCTCATCGGTTGCTCCCTCCCCTGAATGTACTCACGCTTCGGTCGCTTCTGTATTCGATTCGATGCGGGTCCAGCGATTGGCGTCCCGCGTATTGTATTTGTGCATGACGCGGTCAAACGCCTCTTCCAAATCAATTCCGAGTGAATTGGCAAAACAGATGATGATGAACAGGAGATCACCCAATTCCATATCAATGCTGTTCTCCGCTTCACTCTCTTTTTTGGGCTTTTCACCGTAGCGGTGATTCACTTCCCGCGCCAGTTCGCCCACTTCCTCGGTCATGCGGGCCAACATGGACAACGGTTGAAAATATCCTTCCTTGAACTGACGGATATATAGATCCACTTCTTGTTGCATGTCATACATGGTTTTACGATCCATTTTGTGAACCCTCCTCAATCTCCTACATGTTACCCCATTTCGGGATCGGAAGACAAATCCCTCATCCATCCTTTACAGATCCTCATTGATGCCGCAATAACCCCCCTTGTATAATATAGCAAGTGGTAAACTGGGCATTTTAAATACGGAAAAGAAGCAAAGGCGGGATCATATGAAAAAGCACGTGAAAAACATTGCGCTCATCCTGTTGGGTGCATTTATCTATTCGGTCGGTGTCAATTACTTCGCCGTCAACAACCGGCTGGCCGAGGGCGGCTTTACCGGTTTGGCGCTGCTGGCACACTATCAATTGGGGATCTCTCCGGCACTCATGATTTTCATTCTCAATATCCCGCTGTATTTTATCGGGTACAAAGTGTTCGGAAAACAGACGCTCATCTACACCTTGATCGGTACCAATGCGGCGTCCTTGTTTTTGGAACTGACCAAAGGATGGGGCAGTCCGCTCGATGACCTGCTGTTGGCCGCCCTGTACACCGGTGTGCTGGTGGGGGTCGGATTGGGGCTGATTTTCCGCGTTGGTGGAACCACTGGCGGCGTTGACATCATCGCCCGTCTGCTCAACAAGTATTTCGACTGGAGTATCGGACGTACGTTCTTCCTGTTTGACTTGGGCGTGTTGACGCTGTCCTATGTGTATATCGGCCGGGAAAAAGCAATGTACACCATGGTGGCCGTCTTTGTCGGCGCGCGTGTCGTCGACTTTGTCGTAGAAGGGTTGAATGCGGCCAAAGCGGCGACTATCATCTCCAACTCCGCTGTCGACATCTCCAACAAAATCACCAAGGAAATGGATCGGGGCGCCACTTTGTTAAAAGGGAGAGGCGGCTACACCGGTGTGGACAAAGAAGTGCTCTACGTGGTCGTCAACCGGAACGAACTGCCCCGGCTCAAACAACTCGTCCACTCCGTCGATCCGTATGCGTTCGTGGTCGTTCACGATGTTCGGGACGTATTGGGAGAAGGGTTTACCTACGACAGCCTGGAAAAAGCCAAAACGCAATAATCCCCGTCTGGGTGGACGGGGGCAGGTTTTTGACAAAGCTGTCATTTGGAACCGGACTGCCTTTGGCAACACGCTCAACCCAGTAATCATGACGGGGTTTTTTTGTTGAGGCAGAAAGTCCGGTCCGTTTTCCGAATATAGAGATGGGTGAACATGACATGATTGATTGGGGAGAAAAATGAAAAAGACTCGCCTTCTTTTTTTGTTCCTTTTTGTTTAAGGCATGATGGTCATTTTTGAGTATCCGGAGTGTTACTTGGCGAAATGTGATTTTCCGTTTGAGAACCTTTGTTTGGAACTGCTGGAAAGATGGATTGCTCCATCTCCGGTGTCGGTTTGTGGTTGTTGGGATTGGGATGTTTCGGGAGCGGAATAAAAAACACAATCGTACAACACTACGGAAAACGCACAGCCCGATACTTTTTCCAACTGACATAAGTCAGCACGAACACGATCACACCGCCTGTCATCAGCATGAATGAGACGACCGGCATGTCCCATTTACCGTACATGGCCGTCACTTGTTCCTCCGGTCCGTAAAACAGCGGATTCAGCATCCCGCGCAAACGGCTCACCCCACTGCGCAACAACGCAGGATTCCACGTCGGCCGCGATTGGTTGCGCAAAAAGGACAGCACCGAATCCACCTTGGCCACCGTCGTCGGAGTCCGCGAGATCACAATGGCGGGGCGTATCAATCGGTAATGATCAATCAGCGCATCCACCGCCATGCGGGCACGGACTTGATTTCCGGCGTTGATCGCGCGGTCGATGGCAGCCAAATCCCTTTGCAACACTGAGTAATACTGTCGCCACAGCGGTTGGTTGGGATGCGTCAGCGCATCAAATGCCATCCGCATCCGAAGCGCCGCCGCCATCAATGCGGTCGGGTTGGGACGGACGCGATTCAGCTCCTGTTCCATTTCCACCAATGTTTGCGATAACGTGCGAATCTGCTCCACCGTCAATCTGAGAGGAGACAGGTTTGCACGGGAAAAACTGCGCGAAAGCACCGTCAACGCATCGCGTGCGGCCAATAAATCCCCCCTCTCCACCAACTGATACACCCGCTCAGCCTGCCTCGCCCACTGCACCGGTTGCGTTTGTTCCATGGCGAATGCCGGTTCTGATTCATAGGGATGCAAGATGGCGAAACTGCTCCACAATATGACCAAGAAGCCGGTCCATCTCTTCCACATGTGAACCTCTCCCGATATAAAGAAAATTCCTTGTCCATACAGTCTATTCGGGAAGATGGACGAGATATGAATGCATTTTTTCATGTGGCGGGATCGGTTTCATTTCCTTTGAGGGAGTTGAAATTGTCGGTGATCTTTGTTTGTGCAGCAAACCAGTTTATTTTTTATAAGATAAAAAAGGGAATAAATTCCTGCCCCAAGTATCCCGGATCTCTCCGTGTGACAGAACACATCCCCAGTGACCAGGATAACGGGGTGGGCAAGGATTACCGTAATCAAAATGAGCCGATGATTTTTATGCCGGCTAAAAATGAAGACCACAAAGCGACCGGCCGAAACCGGATCATCTTCCACCATCGAATCGGGCTTGATGTTGGAGAAGTAAGGTACGCTGTAGCCGCATGACGTTTTCACTTCACGTATGTTTACATGGATGATTTGTCGTGCACCCGGAAGAAGATCAAAATGATGGATCAATTGATTCCATTCCGATGAATCAGGCAATATTACGCGCCCTCGGCCATATAACCGGAGGATCATGGGCGGGCCTTCCAACGCAACAAACATCAACGTAATTCTTCCATTCTCCTTCAAGTGTGCACTTGTTTCGTTTCCGCTGCCTGTCAGGTCCAGATAGACCACTTCTGTTGGCGAAAATATGCGCAGCACATCATATCCTTTTGCAGAAAGATTGATGTGCCCCTCTTTACTTAACGGAGCCGAACCCACAAAAAATAGGCGTTGTTTCTTGATGAAGGCCTCATGTTCCGGGAGTAAAGCCGGAAAAAGCTTTCCCATCCCGATCCCCCTTTACTGAAGGAGAATTTTTATCCATATATATCAGATCATTTCTTCCAACAAATGTTACACCTTGGGAGATATGATGTGAACATCCACATATTCCAACTCCCTCATCATCACATTCATGATTGATCCTTTCACGATCTAGTCCCAGCGCGTACTGGCGGAAAGACCCATCATAATCTGCGTGATCTTATATTCGCTGCACACGTCCACTATCGGGCAAAGGCTTGCCACTCCTTTAAATCGGTTTCTTCTTCCGACGGGCGTGATAGTATACGAATTCAATCATATCGAACCTTATCAAACCATACGGATTTTCCTGTGACAGGCTGGTCGTAAGAAATGACGAAATGCAATACGGTTGGAGCGGATGACGGATTGATGTATTGATGCGGTACATCCCCGTTGAAGCGGATGACATCATGTTCGTACAGTTGATACCGTTCCCCCTCGATCACCACGTCCAACCGGCCGGACATGACCGTGACAAATTCCACCACACCGGGCGGATGCGCCTCCGAATGATAGGAACCATGCGGCTGCAAGTACCCCCGGTACAACTCAAACACATGCGGTTGATGCGAACGGAAAACGGGTTCCACCACAAACACTTCGTCGGGATCGGACAAAACGAACCCCTCTCTTTTTCTGGAGACGGCCACATCCGTCTCCACCGATAACAAGGCAGTGACGGGAACAGACAAACCGTTGGCGATTTTCCAAATCACGGAGAGGGTCGGATTGGCTTCCCCGTTTTCAATTTTGAGCAGCGTTACTTTGCTGATCCCGATTTGCCTGGCCAATGCTTCCATGCTCAAACCGCGGTGGACACGGATTTTTCGCAGATTGGCGCCCACCCGTTTTCCGATGTGCTTCTCTTCCCACGGATTTTCCATCCTGCTGTTTTTCCCTCCAAGTGTCGTTTTCTTTCGATTTGTATATTATAATGAACCAAAAGATAAATAAAGTATACCGATAGGATCGATAAAAGGGGTGATACCCATAGCAGAGAAAACACACGCCCAAACCATCACAGCAAGATCGGAATTCACCGCAGGGGTATTGTCGGCCGTTCCCATCATGGTGGGATACCTTCCCATCGCTGTGGCGTTTGGCATGATCGCTCAGCAGGCCGGAATCCCGCCCCTTTTGTCCGTTTGTATGTCGGCCTTGGTTTATGCCGGAGCCAGCCAGTTTATGGCCGTCAATATGCTGTCGGCGGGAGCGGGAACGTTGGAAATCGTGCTGGCGACGTTCGTATTGAATTTCCGCCATTTTGTGATGGGATTATCCCTGATGAACAAACTGAAAAAGATGCCCGCCGCATGGAAAATGGCCGTCTCCAGCGGCATCACGGACGAAACCTTCGCTGTCGCCTCCTTGCAAAAAGAAACGATCGGCAAGTGGTTTCTCGCGGGACTTGTCCTCACCTCCTATACCACTTGGGTCGTCGGTACCCTGATCGGGGGACTGCTATCTCAGTTCATTCCCCCGAGTATCAGTGAAAGCATGTCGGTGGCGCTGTACGCCATGTTTATCGGATTGCTGATCCCGGCGGTCAGGGACAATGCAAAATGGGGATTGATCGCCTTGGTCAGCATGGGGCTCAATACGGTGTTGGGCATGTTTCTCAGCAGCGGTTGGTCGATCGTGTTGTCCACCGTACTGGGAGGAATGGCCGGAGTTTGGTTGAGGAGGAGGAAGAAAGGATGACCGACCGTCTACTGCTCATCATTTTGGGCATGTCGGTGGTGACACTGATCCCCCGATGGCTACCCGTATGGATCATGGATCGTATCACATGGCCCGACTGGGCACGGGAATGGCTGGACAGCATCCCGTATGCGGCATTGGGAGCATTGATCTTTCCCGGAATTATGTCCGTCACCAACGGAGAACCGTGGATCGGTCTGACCGGAGGGATCGTTGCCGCGGTCCTGGCATATTTGCGGCTGCATATCATGTATGTCGTCTTCGGGGCGATATTGACCGTGATGTTGGTGAAAGCGATTTGAATCAAAATCACCCGGCGGACAAACGGATTTCCCGCCGGGTTTCGTTCCACTTGTGGTTTGAAAATCGGGTTGTAGGAGTCTGTTTTGCAAACTGGTTTTTATTTTATGATTGAGAGACCCCTTATCCGAATGATCCGCTGCCATGCTTCAGAGGCGAACGACAGATCCACCTCGTCCGGCAACCAATCAACCCGGGAGTTCCGGTATTCCTTCACAAATTCAAGGGCTCGGATCAGGCGCCGGTCCTCAGAAGTGGAATCGAGCCGGAGTGTGTCAAACGGAACAGGATCGGACGATGGTTCTGTCGGAAAAACTTCAGAATCAAGGGAAGGTAGTTATTCCCTTGACAAGAAGTGACGGCCTCACAGTCATCGAGAAGGTCGGGGATCCTCCCGCGGGTAGCCAGAACCTCCTTGACTAAGCGTCCTGCTTCTGCGTCTTCGGGATAATCCTGCAAGGCCTGCAGCACTTCAGTGAAGGCCGAAACCAGAGATTCCGTTTTCTCCCGGTGTTGTTCCCTCAACCGCTCCAATTCCTGTTTGGCCGCTTTATGCAGGCTGGCCATCCGTTTAATGAACAGTGTTCCGAGATGGTCGCGTGTCTTTGTTTGCCCGCGATAAATCAGGCACAGGAGAAGCGTGATTCTTTTCTCCTGGGAAAAGTCTTTCATCTCCTGGGCATCCAGAGCTTTCGCCTGGTCTGCAAAATGGTTTACCTTGGCTGGTGGAATACCCTCTATGTATGGTTCCGCGTCGCCAAAGGTGGTCAACCAGGCCAGATGGTCTAACCGATCCCTAATCTCCGACAGTTTGGCCTTTTTGGGAAGGTTTTCCAACCGGTTATAGTCGCTGAAGTACGACTCTCCCCGTTCCAGCAAGTCCTCCAACCGCTGGATCTCCCGACTGTTAAGACGCAGGAACACCATTTCAAAAAAGCTGTCGTTGACGGCTTTCCGAATGTGCCGAGACATTCGGTCCAGTGTGCTGAAAGCGGGAAGTTCAAAGCCTTGTCGGATAAGTTCGGCAATCGCCACGTTAATTAGGTCTGCCGGATGGTCCATGACTTGGGCTGCCTTTTGTACCGCATCCAGGACGACGCGTTTCGCCTCATTCCCAAAGGGCCTTGATCCCTCGAAATTTACGGATGGCCGTCTGGTGCTCATACCGTGTCCGAGGTTTATCGTATCCCGGAACAGTTTCGGGTGGCAGATTCATTCGGACACGGATATGGTCCACGATCGGTGCAGGAACCTCTTCCAACTTGGGGAAATAGCCCAAGCGTTGCGAAGTCTTCAACAGAATCATCGCACTCAACAGGGATTTGGGACCACGTGTCAATTCATATACAAAGCGGATTTCTTCTCCGGAAGGTGTGTAGACACGTTCCAGCTCCTTCTCTGTGTACGAGCGCTTGAGCCGGGGGTAAGCTGTACGTTCGATGGATGCCAATGGTTCGTTTCCCCCTTAAGATGCCGTAATCACTTCCACGCGATCTTTTCCACTTCTGCCTGAAGATCAGAACGTGTCGCCTGAACGTAAATCATAGTGGTGTCCAAGCTGTCGTGCCCCATGATTTGAGCCAATCGGTGAAGCGGTGTCTTTTCCGCCATGACGTACCCAAACCGGTGTCGGAGATCATGGGCGCTAAGGCCCTCCAAACCGGCCAAGCGCATGTACTTTTGAATCAGGTGCCGTAAGGCTCGTTCTGTCAAGCGTTTCCCGGTCTTCTCCGATGGAAACAGGAATTCCGATTCACTTGGCAACGACTTCAGGTACACCGTCAACGCTTCGCGGGCTGTGGCGTTAAGCGGTACCTCCCGCTGTTTGTTCCGTTTCCCTGAACGGACTACAAGTGTCCCGCTCCGCTTCCCGATCGTTATATCTCCGGGTTTGAGATTACATACCTCCATCGTGCGTAGTCCCGTATGCAACATAAGCAGAATGATCGTTCGGTCCCGGATCGTACCATGACGCTGCACTGCGGAGACTAGAGAGGCCTCCTCTTGATCCGTCATTTGGCGCGGGCTGACTTTTTCCATCGCCACCAGTTTGACCGGTCGGGCAGGATTTGCAGGAACCACGCCCCGCTTGACCGCCCATTCAAAAAAGCGCTTGATCGTGATCAACCGTCGGTTGATGGTGGCCGGCTTTAATGAACGGGCAATTTGCATATACTCCCGGTAGCGGATCAATGTTTTCGTCGTGATCATCGCGGGGTGAAACAACGTTTCCTCTTCGCTGTGGCTGTTCCATGTCGCCTCAAACCATTCGGCCAAGTGCCGCAAATCGCTGGTGTAGCCCCGAAGCGTTTTGGGGTTGAGGTCTTCATGTCTGGCCAGATCGTTGATGAAACGATGAATCCACTCTTCAGCCTGATTGGAAATCATGGGAGATTGACTCAAACAGATTCCCCCTTTTGGAGTTTGACTTACATTATCGGACATGATATTCTAAGCTTATCTGAAACATTATCGGACATCAAGAGCCGGATTTTAGCGGGATCATATCCGTTAATTACACTTAACGGACATTCAAAGTGAAACGGAGGAGTCCCCATTGAGTATCGAGAAGGAAGACCTTTACAGGCTCGTGGACCGTCTGGCCGAACAGGACAAAAAAAGCGCCTACGACTTTCTCCGCTACTTGATTGACCGACATAAGAATCCTTATTATCACATTGACCAGTTGGAACCGGACGATGTTCCCTTTAACCAAGAGGAACAAGAACAGTTCGACAGCGAGGACGAGAAGACTGTCTCTCTGGAGGATTTAAAACGTGAACTCAAGCTATAAGGTCGAGCTGAGGCGACCAGCGGCCAAATTCCTCGCCAAGCAGGACCGTGCAACACAAAGACGGATCATCCAGGCGCTGGAGGGACTGCAGAAGGTTCCACCGGAGGGGGATATCAAACCGATGAAAGGACACCCCGGCCTATATCGCCTCCGGATCGGTACATATCGAGCGGTTTACGAAGTGGATCACTCAAAGCGAATCGTCTATGTCAGAGTGATCGGGAACCGTGGGGGATGTTTATAATGGGTGAGAGCCAACGAAAAAGCCGTTCCTTTCGCTAGGAATCGGCTTTTTTCAATAATACCCATTTAAAACCGTATATTTTACACGTATCTCGGACTTACCCCTTCTTACCAACAACCATCGTTACATCGATCGTGACGGAAGAAATACCCATTTGGAGAACGCGTTGAATGTTTTTCTCCGTTGTTCCCCAAGACAGTGGAGTCATGTAAATCAAGTGCTTCAGGTCTGTCGGATTTAGTCTTCTGCTGTATCGGATTTGTCGAGTATCCACCAGTCTGAAATGCTGGCGGAAATGTGTGACCACTCGTTCATTTGAATAAGATTGTTTGTCGGTTTGTCCGTAGAATATATTTCTCAGTTCCTTGAGGTAATCTCTGCCCGGAACAATCTTGATCAATACCCCGTCATCATGAAGCATTCGCGCAAATTCCGAATAATTGGATGGTGAAAAAATGTTCAGGATGACATCGAATTGCTGATCCATGAAAGGACTTTGGGCCAAATCGGCAACGCACCAGATGAGGCCGGGATATTCCCTTGAAGCGATCCGAATCCCATATTTGGATATATCCATACCGACTCCCAATACCTCAGCATCCGTCAAACCCAAACCCTTTACCAAATCCGCCAAATGGGAACCTTCTCCACAACCGGCATCTAATACGTTGATCCGTTTATGGGTGTTTCCGATTCCATTTCTCACGATATCACGGATTTGCTCGACCAATTCACTGAAAAATCCGCTTCTGCAAATAACATGCCTGGACTCAAACATCGCTTTATCATATTTGGCCGGTTTCACCGGGCGTGGAAGCAAGTGAATATATCCATATTTGGATAAATCAAAGCAGTGACCGGTTGAACAAATCAAACTGCTTGCCTCGTTGAAACTCACAGGCGCACCACATAAGGGACACATGAATAGACGACTGTGCTTACGGATTAGACGCTTGGCTCGATCGATTTTTCTCATGTGGCCCACCACACTTTCGGGGCCTTCCGCTCGCGTCCCGAATCCCTGGCCAGACGCTTGTTTGCGGAACTCATACATCCATCTCCCAAAGCCTCGCAGATCGTTATCGGATTCGCAGTAAATCGGCGAGACGCTCCATATTCACGTTGTAGTGAAATGGTTGACCGATCCATCCGTTTTCCGAGCATGGGGGGCGTAATGGAAACAGAGCAGGCAGAGAGGGTCTTCGCTGTCTTTTTATGATAAAAAGCTCCTGTTTTTCCGGGGGTTCTTTTGGGCATAAAAAAGCACCTCACTCATTCGTATTCGGTAATGAGAAAGGTACAGCACAAATAGACCCAACCTCTGGATGCAAAAACGGCTGAGCCTAAATGTTCCGTACCCAAATTTACCGAATGCGAATGAAGTGGATGCCCATGGAATGGATTCCTCCGCTGATTCAACATTGAAGTGGTATCTCATGTCAAGTTTACAATGAAAATTCAGGTCTTGACAACACGAAAATGAACAAGCTTGGATCATCCCTTCGTCCGACACACTATCCGCACCGTTTGGGACATTGTTTCCCGAGCGTCGACTCACTACAAGCTTTTTGGACGTTCCCGCCAGACCTGCTCCAGAATGAGTGCGATCAGCGTTCCCACCATCAAACCGTTGCCCGCGACATATTGGAGAACTGACGGTACGTGAACAAATACTTCGGGGGGCAGAAACATGACACCGGTACCCAACGAAATGGAGACACCGATGATCGTCAACTGCCTCTGGTCCGGTTCCCGACTCCACAAGGAGCGAAGACCGATGCCGACCATTTGGGTGAACGAGGCCAGCATCGCTGCATACGCCACCGGCCCCGGCAACATCGCCAGAAACGATGTCAGGATGGGGAAAAACGAAACGATCACCAAAGCGGCGCAAGCGATCAGGAACGGCATGAGCCGTTTCTGGCCCGTCATCTGAATAAAACCGGCAGAGATGGACAATGGGACCATACCCACAGTGGAAAACAATGCGGACACCGCATTGGACAGACCGCCGACCCAACTGCTGCGATTCAACGTTGGGATTTCTTCCCCCTTGAACCCCACTACCTGTCGGACAGCGGACACACTGGCCACCACATTGGACAGCAACACCAGCGCCATCATCACTCCCGTCACCATCAATCCGAGATCCCACCGTGGCAAGCCCCATGCAAAAAGTGCAGGGAATCGGAAGGGAGCAGTCACACTCGTCCGTTCATGCCACCCAAGCAGGATGAATACCAGCCAACCCACTGCAATCCCGATCAATACTGCGTAACTTTTAACAAATCCCTTTCCCCAGATTGACAATCCGAGCACTGTAAGGAACACACCAAAAGCCGTCAGCGCCATCCCGACAGACATAGGGTGCACCCGGTCGCCAATGCCCAGCATCCCTTTTAAAAACGTCCCGCTCAATTGGATGGCCAGCAACAACAAATTCGTACCGATCACCAAGGGAGAAAACAGCGACAATATCCGGCCCGTCCATCCCGATATCCCCAGCCAAAACAGGACCGCTCCCGTCACCAGCATGGCTCCTTCCAACGCTCGCAACGTAGTGGAGGCCGAAGCACCGGCCTGAACAGAAGAGAGACCGAGGATGACAAAGATCCCCAACCACAGCCCTGCCGGTCCATCCACCACAGGCAGACGGTGACCCCACCGGCCTTGCAAGAACGATGTCAGACCCACCACAAACAACGTACGCTGCATCAGATCGGCCACCTCCACCGGGGATAAGTGGTAAATCTGACCGATGATCACCGGCAGGGCCAACGCATTGGCCAATAGAAATACCAACCATTGCAACGATTCCATCAACGTATCCCACGTGCTGAACACCTTGCGCATCCGGTTCGCCTCACTCTTTTTTCGATTATCGAAAAATAAGTATATCACGCGATCATGATTGCAGTCACCCGCAGGATTGGATAAAATAGTATATGAATATATGATCAAATAATAAAGAAATGAAGTGAGGAACTGACATGAGCCATTTCAAAGCATTGCCGTCACTGGAGCCGCATATCGTCGAAGCGGCCTCGCAAACGTTTAAGGCATTGTCCGACCCTACCAGACTAAAGATTTTGCACCTGTTGTCGATGGAGGAATGCTCCGTCAGCCGCATCGCCGAACAGTTGGGACTGACTCCATCGGCGATTTCCCATCAACTGTCCTATCTTCGCACCTTGCGTCTCGTCAGGCACCGCAGGGAAGGACACACGATTTATTACAGCTGCGATGACGATCATGTGCTGACATTGCTGAGACAAACGATTGAGCATGTTACGCATACATCGAATTAGGGGGGAAACCATGCACCATCATCATGAGCATCATCATGGGCATCATCACGGTCCATTCGAACAACGCATCCGTAACAAAAAGGGATTGACCGTCGCCTTGGTCATAACGTCAACCATCATGTTTCTGGAAATTGCAGGAGGGATTTTCTCCAACAGTTTGGCGCTGCTTTCCGACGCCGGACACATGTTCAGCGACACCGCTTCTCTGGCCTTGAGCCTGTTGGCCATCTGGTTTGCCACCAAACCCCCTTCCCCCCGTAAAACGTATGGTTTTTACCGGTTGGAGATCCTTGCCGCCCTGATCAACGCGATCGCCCTGTTTATCGTTGCCGGCATGATTTTACTGGAAGCATACGAACGCTTTTTCAATCCTCCGCAAGTTGCGGGAAACACCGTACTGATCGTTGCCTTCATCGGATTGATCGCCAATCTGGTCAGTGCGATGGTCCTCGTCAAAACGAGTGATATCAAGGAAAACCTCAACGTCCGCAGTGCCTACCTCCATATCTTGGGGGATGCCCTCGGCTCGGTCGGCACCATTGTCGCCGGACTGCTGATCACCTTTTTTTCATGGGATATGGCAGACCCGATCATCAGCGTGATCGTCGCACTGTTGATCCTCAAAAGCGCCTGGGGCGTTATCCGGGACACCACCCACGTCCTGATGGAAGGTGCACCCCAGACCATTGATCAGGATGAATTGAAACAAACCCTATTGAGCATCGACAAGGTCATCAATGTGCATGACTTGCACATTTGGACGATCACATCGGGGATGGACTCCCTCAGCTGTCATTTGGTGATCGAGGATGACGGCGACAGTCAGCGGATTCTGCAGCAAGCCGTGCGAATCATCGAAGATCGCTTTCAGATTCGTCACACCACGATCCAGGTGGAAACATCGCACATGCAACACGCCGAACTGGAAGTGTAACCTGGTCAAAGGCAGTTGGGATAACCATAGTCCCTCCCGAATGGATCTGCTATATTATTGATGGTGACTTCGGTCACGGGTGGGAGAGGGTCTATCAGGGAAAGAAGGTAGGATATTGCGGAACAAGTTGCGGGAACGGTTTGCTCTTCACAGATACCAAACCACGTGGAAGCAGGAATTGCTGGCCGGCCTGACTTCATTTTTCACGATCGCCTACATCATCGTGATCAATGCGGCCATTTTGGCTGATGCGGGCATTCCGATGCAGGCGGGCATCATCGCCACCGCATTGACCGCATTTGTGGGATGCATGCTGATGGGATGGTGGGCCAACGCGCCGATCGTGTTGGTTCCCGGTATGGGCGTCAACGCTTTTTTCTCTTATACCGTCGTACAATCGATGCATCTGACTTGGCAGGAAGCGCTCACGGTCGTCTTCCTGTCCGGCTTGTTGTTTACGATCGTTGCGTTTACCCGGCTGGTCGACTGGCTGAGTGAAGCCGTGCCCTCCTCTCTCAACGCAGGGATCAGCGTGGGGATCGGATTGTTTCTGACATTGATCGGCCTGCAAAAAGGCGGCATCGTGACCGCCAACGATTACTCCATGATCGCCATGGGCAACTTGGCTGAACCTCGTGTCATCGTGACACTGATCACATTGCTGCTGACCGTCATTTTGATGATTCGCGGCGTGCGCGGCAACTTCCTGATCGGCATCTTGGCCGGGAGCGCGTTGGCGAGCGTATGGGGGTTAATCGAGCGATCCGGCGACACGGATGTGACGCTGCAAACCTATTGGAAAGTGGTGGGTACGCTCACCACTGACGGATGGGATCGCCTGCCGTTCTGGATTGCCACCTTCTCGTTGACGCTGATCCTCGTGTTTGAAAACATGGGTCTGCTTCACGGCATGTTACCTCGGAAAGAACAATTCCGCCGTTCATTTCAGGCCAACGCCATATCAGCCATGACAGCCGGGTTGCTGGGCACCAGCTCCACTGTATCCACCGTGGAGAGCGCTGCCGGGATCGCGGCGGGCGGACGAACAGGGATCACGGCGATCACCACCGGTGTGTTGTTCTTGCTATCCCTGCTGTTCCTGCCCTGGATGCAATGGATCCCGCCAAGTGCGGTCGCACCCGTCCTGATCGTGCTCGGTGGACTGATGTTGGGCAACGTGCGCCGGATCCCGTGGGACGATATGAGCGAATGGTTTCCCGCTTATCTCATCGCCGCCGCCATTCCGCTGACTTACAGTATTGCGGATGGCATGGCATTCGGGTTTATTGCCTATCCGGTGTTGAAAATCGCCAAAGGCCAAGCCAAAAGTGTGCCGATCCCACTGTACATCATCGCTGGACTTTTTCTGCTCAGTTTTCTCTTGCGAATCTGGATGTAAAAACCCCCTGCATCATGCAGAGGGGGAATGCTGACAAATGGGTCAGACGCATGACAAGGTGATTCGTTTTTCTCGCTCGCTCCACCTGTACTCTGTGAGGAAACGGAATCAGGCCGACGCTTTGCTAGAGAAGACCGCGACGAAGCGGTCGGATTAAGAACCGCTCGGGAAACGTTGCAGACGCTCTGGCCCGATTTTCCGTCGTGGAACCCACAGGCTTTGTCCACAAACTACCTTCCCTTTATCACACAGGGAAGGTTTTTGTTTTCTGGTGAGAGGAATGCGGACAAGAATCAAACGTGCAACAACATCTGGGCGATCGTGAAATAGATGATCAATCCCGTGCCATCCACCAACGTGCTGATAAACGGTCCGGAAACCACGGCGGGATCGATACGCAGCCGGTGCAGCACCAACGGCAGGATTGCCGCCACAAATGACGCCCAGATCACGATGACCAGGGCCGACAACGCCACCACAAAACCGATGTCGTATGAAACACCCAACAGATACGCGCGCAAAAAACCGACTACCCCCATGGCGACACCCAAAAAGACACCGACCATCAATTCTTTTCTAACCACCCGAAACAGATCCGAAAACTGCACTTCGCCCATCCCTAACGCCCGCACCAACATACTGACGATTTGGGAACCGGTATTTCCGCCCGTCCCGATCAATAACGGAACGAAAAAGGACAGGGCGATGATCTTGGACATGGCTTCGTCATAATGACTCAAAACATTGGCCGTATAGGCACCGCCCACAAAAAGAATCAACAGCCATCCGATCCGTTTGCGAAACAGCCCCCACACCGACGTTTTGAAATACGGTTCGGTCAGGGGTTGGCTCCCCCCCAGCTTTTGAAAATCCTCCGTCGTCACTTCCTGGATCACATCGATCAAGTCATCAACTGCAATGATTCCAATCATTCGCTTTTGCGCGTCGATCACGGGCAATGCCACAAAATCGTAGCGGAACAACAGCTCTGCGGCTTCCTCCTGTCCCGTGTCGGCGGTGACGGCGATCACGTCTTCCGTCGCGATTTCGGACAGCCGTGTACCGGGATGGGCCAGAATAATCTCCTTCAAAGAGACAACGCCCACCAATTCACCGCGAACGTTGGTTACGTAGATATAGGAAATGATTTCTGCTTCATGCCCTACTTTTCGGACGTGATTCAGCGTTTGCTCCACCGTCCAGCCTTCGCGGGCGGAAATATAGTCAACCGTTGCCAAACTTCCTGCCGTATCTTCGGGGAACGTCATCAACGTGTCGATCTTTTTTCGGTAATCTTCAGGGAGCAGGTCCAAGAGCCGAGCCGCCTGCAGGGGATGAATGGCCAGCAACATATCCACAACCGTGTCAGAGGACATCTGCTTCAGCAAAGGAGAGGTGATCTCATCCTCGAGATGGTGCAAAATCCGATACTGCAATTCGGGTTCGATGTACTCCAACGTCTCCGCCGCGACCGACAACGGCAACATCGAGATCAACTGAAGCTGTTCCTGATGGTCCATTTCACGGAGCATCTCGGACAGGTCATACGGTTGCAACGAACTGACGCGTTCGGCCAACGCTTCTTTGTCCTGACGATCCAATACGGCCCGGATTTCTTCCAACGCTTCTGTTTTCATCCCTCTCACCCTCCTTGGCTACCGTTCGTTCATTTATCATTCCCTCCTGTGCCCGAGAAAGGAACAACTTTTTCAGCCCAATCGAAAAACCCCTCATCAACGAGAGGGGTTTTTTGGCAATAATCACCTATCCGCATGCCGTTATATCCCGACATTCGGTTGCAACACCACTCCCTCGTTGAGTTTTAGCACTATACGGCATAGGTCGGCAACGGATGCCTCCCAGCTACATTAAAAAAGACCTTAATCCGATCTTTCTTGTTGACCCATTGGCGTCTCTCGACATTTTTGGGCAGTAGCCTGTCTCCGTATAGGAGCCTCACCTAACAGAGGAGTCCGCTATTCGATTTTGTTAAAACCCAGCGTTAATATACATGGAAACCAATCCAATGTCAACGATCAATCCATGGCCGCTTCGTTAAGATTTCATTTGGCCGGATTCCCCATCAACGACCGAACAACCGAAGGAAATCCCGTTTGCGCTCCGGTCGTTCGACCAACCCCAACCGGGCGAACAGCGCCAGGCTGAACACGCTCAAGCCTGCCGTAAAAACAGCGATCGGATGATCCCACTGCTGCAGCCAGGGCGGCAACCAAGGATGGATATCCAACCCGTAATCAAGCGCATCATTGAGCAACACCCAAGCACCAGCCAGAACCAGATGAAACGGACGGTATGTGAAAAATCGGCTGTAGAGCACCGCTTCCGCCGCCATTCCCAGATGGGACGACATCAACATCCAATCCGTCCAGTGCAATGCCTGAAAGAACGGGGCCGGCGCCATCCACGCACCCAAAAGAATCATCGCCACCGCCCAAATGCCGTATTTAAACAACGTCACTGCCGCAAATGCTTCCAAAAGCGGACTGCGACGCCCCATTATATACAACAGCAGTACCAATGTGAACAGTGTGCTGGCTGTGGGGCTGTCCGGTACGAACAACTTCAGCCAGCCCTCCGTCATCTCCAGCTGCAAATGATACCAATAAAAGCCATAGACGGAGCCGAGCGCATTGATCACCAACATGCTCCACAGAAACCACCGCCGATCCAGTTGCTCCATCCAAAAACGCCACCAAAACTTCATACCGATTCTCCCTGTCTGTTTCATTTTAAGTAGCAAAAAAGGTGATCATGACGACCACCTTTTTACACTCTCCCTCATTATTTCTGTTTGGCCAGCCATTCGGCCAGCTTTTCCTTTTCAGCTTCCGTTCCTTGGAACATGCCGGGCGGCATCGGTCCAAGACCTTCGTTCATGATTTTGATAATCTCTTCTTTGCTGTGACGTTTTCCCACACCGATCAGGGTCGGACCGTTTACCCCTTCCAGTTTTTCACCGTGACATTGCACGCAGGCCTGCTGCTTGTAAATCTCGTAAGCGGGATCATTGGGCGCCACGATGGAGCCTTTCGGACCGCCCAATTGGACCGGCGGCGGCTGAGTGGCGAGCTGCTTCTCGTGCTCATCATACGCCGCCCAGGTCAGGACGACAGTGGCAATCAGTGCGAGCAGCATGATTCCCGTCGCAACCGGTCGACGCAACGGACGGCGCTCAGGACTCCGATCCAGCCACGGCGCCAAGAGCAGTGCGGTAAACGCGATACCGGGCAAGATCACGGTACCGATGACGACGTAAGGTCCGCCGGCCCATTTGAATTTCAGGAGCTGGTACAAGAACAGGAAGTACCAGTCCGGAACAGGGATAAAGCTCGTGTTGGTCGGATCGGCCAGTTCACCGAGCGGTGGCTCTTCAGCCATGACAGCCGACATGAATCCCACGAGGACGACAACCGCAACCATCCATTCCTTCAACAAAAAGTTCGGGAAAAACGGCTCGGTTTTCCCGGGGAACTCGGAGTAATCTTTCGGGTACATCTTCGGGCGATCGGCACGAATGCGCGAGTCGCCGACATAGATGATTTCTTTGTCGCCCTCACCATGTTGATGTGCCAATGATTTTCCCCCCTAACGCGTGAGCATTATAGCGGCCCGGAAATTCCTTGTCTTCGAATCAGCAGGAAGTGAGCGCCCAAGAGAGCCAGCAGGACCGCAGGGAGGAAGAATACGTGCAATGCGAAGAAACGTGCGAGCGTCTGAGCTCCGACGATTTCTCCCCCTTGCAGGAACGTGGCGATGTACGGGCCGATGTAAGGAACCGATGCCGCGATCTGCACCCCTACTTTCGTGGCGAAATACGCCTTATTGTCCCAAGGCAACAGGTAACCGGTAAAGCCGAGTCCCAACATCACGAAGAAGATCAGCATCCCGATCACCCAGTTGAACTCACGGGGATTTTTGTACGCTCCGGTAAAAAAGACGCGCAGGGTGTGAAGGAACAGCATCACGATCGCCACACTGGCTCCCCAGTGATGCATTCCCCGAACGATGGACCCGAAGGCCACTTCGGTCTGCAGATATTTCACACTCGCGTGAGCGTTCACAATATCCGGCACGTAATAGAGGGCCAAGAACATACCGGACAAAATCTGAATCACGACAATAAAAAAGGTCAACCCACCAAAGCAGTAAATAAATGCTGAGAAATGGTGAGCCGGGTTCACATGCTCCGGAACCTCGTGGTCGGCCACGTCACGCCACAGCGGAGTGATGTCCAGCCGACGATCCAACCATTCGTACATGCTTCGCAACATTCTTGCCTACACCCCGCTTCGCGGTTTAATCTTGCCGAGATACAGTTTGCCGTTTTCCACCTTGGTTTCGTAGGTGTCCAACGGCGCCGGCGGCGGTGTTCCCGGGATGTTGACCCCGTCTTTGTCGTAGCGCCCGAAGTGGCAGGGGCAAAAGTACTCATCTTTGAATTGCGGGTTCCCGTTCCACATCACAGTGCATCCCAAGTGTTTGCAAATCGGAGAAAGAGCCAGGATTTCACCGTTCGGTGATTTCCGGATCCACGCGGTAAGCGTTTCCCCTTCTTTGGGTTCGTACCAACCGTCTTTCCGGTGGACCTTGAATGTGATCGCCCGAGGTTGTTCATTAAATTCATTCACGTCACCGACTTCCACGAACTGGCTTCCTTCTCCCTTTTTCAGCATGGGATCGATGGCAAAGCGCACCATCGGGAACAACACGCCTGAGGCAAGAAAACCGGCTGTGCCCGCCAACGTGTATGTAAGAAACTGACGGCGGGACACACCGGATTTCTGCCGTCCCTGATCTTTGCTCACGACTCGTCCGACCTCCCTCTATGCGGGTTAAACGTCCACCGGACCGGAACCATCTAGCTTACTAGGACATATCCATGATAGCCAACCGTCTCAATGAATGTCAAGAATTCGGAGTCTTCCGTATCGATTGATGACCGAATCGTTAAAAAGGTGTAACGTTTTCCGTCGCCTTCTTTTTATACTGTATCCCTGATTCCTTCTCTTCATTCAGATCATCCCGTTTGCCATAGTCTGATGATGCGTGCCTGCAATCGTTCCGCTTCCGTTTGGATGTCCTGATCCGACACCAACCGGTATACGGTTACCCCGGCCACCAACAGCTTGATGGAATCAGGACTTTGAAACTCTCCCCACTCTTCGGCGAGATCCTCCGGTACGAGCAGGATGAGATGGTGAAACAGGGAACCTCCCAACTGTGACAGAACACTCTCAACATAGGGTCGGAATACTTTCGGACTGGCGCCGCTGTATGGAATCGGCGGCAACAGCAACACCCGCCCCGTCAAGGTCTTCTCCAAGAGATCCGCCACCGCACCGATTCCCGCTGCCTCTTCCAGCTTCGGCTGTTTCTCCTCAAACCGCAACCGGAAGACCGGCAGGAGCAGCGTGTCCAAAAAAGGAGCATACCGCCCCCATTCGGTCGTATCCAACTGACTCCACTTCATTGATTTCCCTCCAACAAAAAAATCGCCCGGCTTACGCCGAGCATTATATCGAACTTAACGATTGAATTCCAGCAGGTTCTTCCATTCTTCTGTCAGCTGTAAAAACGCCGCTTTATTTCCTTCGGCCAGCGCCTGGTCAATTTGACGATAAAGATGTTTTTTTTGAAATTCCTGTACCGCTTTATCGAGGATCATCTCCGCCATCAGACTCAACAGGGGTTCTTGCAACAAGTCTGGTTTTTCCATGGGATTTCCCTCCAATACAGCGGCATATTCAGGACAGGTCGCCCTGTCTTTGAAGCTCAGGCCAATGTAGATTTCTTCATCGGGACAGGAACGGATATCATAAAACGCCGTTTCGACGTCGGTATACACTTTCCGGTTCTTTTGGAAACGAAACGCGGGCATTTGGGAACATTTCGTGGAGATCAACAAAGTCTTGGGCAAACCGCGTAAGTTGTCGACAAAATGAACCCGTTGGAGCAATCGCTCTTCCGAGGAAAGATAGCAAAGCAACCAGGAGGCCTCCCGTTTTTGGAGCTCATAGTGGGTCAAAAACCACTCGATGAACTCCTTTTTCTCGGACGTCGTCACGCAGTCGCTCATCGTTCATCCCCCCATCCCGCGATTGAAAATTGAGATATCTTGTTATTTTATTTATTCCATGGGAAGCGGTAAGTTTCCTTCCGGCAAGCGAAAATTACCGAGTTGGAAAAGGACGGAAAAAATCCTCCTCCATCTCCTTTTCACCCAATCCGGAACCTTGTTGCAAAAAGCGACGTCCCAACGGTGTCATCCGAACCAGCCAACCGCCACCGGAGGCTTCGCCCAAGCACACCATTCCCAGATGAAGCATCATTTTCAACAGACGGTGAAATAATTGTTCTCTCGTCTCATAGTAGTAATCCTGTACCCACCCTTCCAGAGCGACAAGCAGATCGGACGATGACATCCAACGGTCGCCGGCCAGTAAATCGACCCACCGGATCAACACCGGCAAACAGGGTAACGCGTGTCGATACAGACGAATCCAGAAGTGGATCATCTCCCGGGTTTCATCCGGTCCTTCAGTAATGATTTTCCCCGCACCCGCTTCCGTTAAACGGAGATAACCGTCCATTTCTTCGGCGATATATCCCTGATAATACGCATAATCGTAAATCAGCGAAAAACGGTCCGGATATTGATGATAGCGGCGTCCGAAACCGAACCGGTAACCTTTTTTCATAATCAGCTCTTCGCGAACCGCAAATTGCGCCAGCAACCGGCGTTGTTGTTGCCGGTAGATGGCGCCTTCAGACGTCAATTGAACGATATGTTGGGAGACAAAGGACAAAAACCGTTTCAAATCCTGTTGAATCAATCCTTGTTCATCCCGGTAGACCGTCGGTTCCGGTTGATCCCCGGATAGCGACTGCCTTTTGAGTTCCGCCATCACACGCATCACGCGCTGACGAAAATCGAGAGGCACCCGATACAAATGGCGGGAATCGGAGGTAAATCCGGGAAACAGCCAACCGGACCGCAACCCTTTGCTCACCAGTTCACGTGGCTTCCCCTCGTTTTTTCCCCATGCCATCCGCTCTTTGCTGAGCAGATCTTCCATGCTGTACACTTCCCGGGAATCAAGGCAGAGCAGTTGCAAAAAACGCCGCTCCTCCTCTTCCAGCCCGTACACCAGCGCGCTCAAAACGGAAGGACGCCCCAAGTGGCGAAGCAACGAACAGATCATATGATGTTTGGAATGAGCGTCGCCTTCCACCCCATAATGCTCCTGCATACGCCGTAATTGTTCGATGTCCGCGTAAGTCAGCAAATCCGCCAGGTTCACCGCGACCCCTCCATCCCAACTATTTCCTATTCCTTATCATCGACGAAATCGGCGAAACTTACACCTCCGATTCTGGTGATGTCGATGTCTCGTCACGCATGGTAAGCGTGGGGATATAAAGGAGGATGGTTTGTGGAGCAAACTTGTTTATGAATTTGCAAGTAAAAAATCGCACATTTCTTCGTGCGACCGGACCGTGCATTATTGGCACGGAGTGATGTTTCAGCTTTCTGGGATTTACAGAAACGAAGCACACGCCGACCATGGGATATTTGAATCATGGAATGTGCTTTGCCCGTTACCCCTTCACGGGGATAGTCAGAGCGTACACGAAAGGTTGGTATATTCATCGAACTGTGCGCATCCTGCCGGCAGTAGGATTTTGTACGTCATGACAGGAGGTGCTGGTGGCGAAGACTCCCACCGGGTGAAACCATGAGCGTGATCAGGAGGAAACGGCATACTGGTAATAGGTGCGCCGCCCATGCGGATAATGCAGCATTGCTGCACCGTATGGGACACACCCCCGAATCCGGGCCTTGTCCAAAGCGGAAACGGACTTAGGACGACAACAACCCAAGAATCCCACGTCTTCAGACGTGTGGCGTGTCAATTTTCTGCTACATGCGCTTTGAGGGACGGTTTTCCTTCTTCGTCGGGAGAGCGTGGATGGCAATCGGGTACCTCACACGGCGTTGTGCTTCCTCTTCCGTGTCACGCACTCGCAACAGCCGCCCGATCATCAACAAACCTGTACACACCATCCACATTGTCAAGGAGGAGGGACGGATACCCGGCAGGAACAAATGTACACCGTCTCCCAACAAACCGGTCCAGCTTTCGCGGATGGTGGCGGTCCAAGGAAAAACGGGAACAAAAAAGACTGCATGCAACAACGTTCCCATTCCCCATACCGAAGCCAACGACAAGCCGTAAACCTGGTTGGAAACGGAACCCAGTCCCACATACACCATCGCAGTCATCACGGCAACGGCAATATGCGTACCGATCAACATATTGGAGGCTGCATCGCCCGAACCGAACCACTGCCATATGAGAAAAGGAAACACCCATTTTTTCAACAACAGCAGCATGCCGATGACAAAGACCGCTTCCATCAACCACATATGCGGTTTCTCTTTCATCCGACTCCCTCCCCTGCCACAGATGTATGAAAAATGGGACAAAAAAAGAACCGCCTCGCGGCGGCAGGCACAGAACGTGCACCAATGGATAGGAGTGGAGAGAAACCATACTGTACTTTCATTATAGTCATACGATACAGGCAGGTCAACAGGTAATTCCCAATTTTCTGTTTTATGAAAAAGAAGATCCATCCTACAGAACTGCGAGCAACAGAGCGGTTCGGGGAGAGAAAATGAACTCACTGGGGAGACGGGGATGCGCCCCCAACCTGCTGGCCGATGAATGGTCGACCGATGCCGTCATCCGAACGGCCATCGACTGGGTTCACCGTTGTTGCGGTGTTATGTTTTTGAGCGGACAGATTCCCGGGATTTATTACCTGTTTACGTCGTTGATCGTGGTATGGGTGTCTCTTTTCATCTGGCGCGTCCGAACCATGGTTCGCTAAACCCGACGCTTTTTGGACACACTCCTCCCCTTGAAAGTGAATCATCCGGTCCATCCGGTGTTGCTTCGTTTCCAACAAACCTATGGCGTTCCGGTCGGGGAAGAGAAGGGTGACCTTTTTCCCGCGAGCGACCTTTGCGCCGGCGAAACCGTAATGCTAAGGAAAAAGGTACACCCGAATCTGCCTAGTCTCCGGATCAATCCCAAACTTTGCCCGTCACGCTCCCAATTGTTCCAGCAGCTCGGCGAAACCGGGGAAAGACACATCGATGGCGGCCGCATTTTGAACGGTCACTTCGCCCGATGCTGCCAGACCGGCAATCGCCATCGCCATCCCGATGCGGTGATCGCCGTGGCTGTCGCAGACGCCGCCTTTCAATCGGGTCGGACCGTGGATGATCAGGCCATCTTCCGTCTCCTCCACTTGGGCGCCCAATTTGCGCAACTCCGTCGCCGTGGTGGCGATGCGGTTCGTTTCCTTCACCTTCAGCTCGGCTGCATCCTTGATGACCGTCGTCCCTTCCGCCTGGGTCGCCACTACAGCCAACACCGGGATTTCGTCAATCAAGCGCGGGATGAGATCGCCTCCCACTTCCACGGCACTGAGACCATCCGCCGACACCGTCACATCGCCGACGGGTTCACCGCACCATTCCCCTTTCGGTTCCACCACCACTTCAGCGCCCATCATGCGGAACACATCCAAAATACCGGTCCGGGTCGGATTGAGCCCCACATCCCGCACCGTCACACGACTGCCCGGCACCATCAGTGCTGCCGACCAAAGGAACGCTGCCGACGAAACATCTCCGGGTACGCGGACGGATTGACCTGTCAACGTTTGGCCGCCCCTGACGGCCACCCGGCCGGGCTCGGTTTCCAGTTCCACACCGAAAGCCTGGAGCATCCGCTCCGTATGATCCCTGGAAACAGCCGGTTCGCGTACCACCGTCGTTCCTTCCGCCTGCAAACCGGCCAGCAGAAGACACGATTTTACCTGAGCACTGGCCACCCGGCTCACGTGCTCGATTCCCCTCAAATGCCCCCCGCGAACGGCGAGCGGCGTAAACGAACCACCCTCCCGGCCGTCAATGAACGCTCCCATCTCCCGCAACGGTTTCACCACGCGTCCCATCGGACGGCGCGCGATGGACTCATCCCCGGCCACGGCGGAGAAAAAGGGGCGTCCGGCCAAAATGCCGAGCATGAGTCGAATGGTGGTACCGGAATTGCCCACATCCAACCATTGGGACGGCTCGCGCAAACCATCCCACCCTTTCCCCTTGATCAGTACCGTCGTGGGGGTTTCGCGTTCGATCTCCACGCCCAGCCGACGGAAACACGCGATCGTGCTGAGACAGTCCGCTCCCGGCAAAAAACCGTCCACCTGCGTAGTCCCCTGCGCGATGGCTCCAAACATCACCCCGCGATGGCTGATCGATTTGTCCCCCGGCACCCGGACCGATTGATGAAACGGCCGTTTGGGGGTGGATCGGATGATGTCCATGGTTCTCTCCCTCCCGCACTTATTCGATCACCGTATAATCGGCTTGTTTGAGCACCGCCACCGCCTGCGTCAAATCTTCTTCGGTACGGAACGACAATCGGAGTACCCCGGCTTCTTCCTCGCGGTTTTCCATTACACCGATGTTGCTCAAGTTGATGCCATGCTTCCCCAAAAGCGTCGCCACTTCCCCGATCATTCCCGGACGGTCGGGGACGTTTACATAGCATTCATAGGGTCGCAGCAGGATGCCTTTTTTCCTCTCAGGCAACCGCTCGCGCAGACGTCTCGCCCGGTCGAACAGCGCCTCCACTTCCTGCGCATCACCCGCTTCAATCGCCCGGCGGAACCGCTGCATCTCCTCCAACCAGTCGTCCATCAACGACAACATCATCTGGCGATTGCTCATCAGAATATCCCGCCACATCACGGGATGACTGGCGGCAATGCGCGTCAAATCCCGGAAACCGCCCGCCGCCAACCGGTGGAACCACTCATTCTCCTCATTGTAGCGCCCCACCTGGTTAACCAAGCCGGCCGCGATCACATGCGGCAAATGACTGATCGCCCCCACGACCCGGTCATGATGATCCGGGTCCATGATCACCAACTGAGCACGAGTGGCCACCTGCAACAAACGGCTCAACCTTTGCACATCCACCAACGGTGTTTCCGGCGTCGGCGTCAATATGTAATACGCATTTTCAAACAGCAACGGATCAGCCGCTTCCACGCCGGAACGGTGAGAACCGGCCATCGGATGCCCGCCGATGAAAGTGACACCGATCCGGCTCAGCTCCCGGCCGTACCGGACGACCTCCCCTTTGGTGCTGCCGACATCCGAAACGATGCATCCCGGTTTGAGCGGCATTTCCCGCAATTGTACCAACAGACGGGTAATCAGCCCGACGGGAACCGCCAAAAACAGAAAATCGGCATCTTTGACCGCTTTCGCCATATCCGTGGTTCCTTCATCAATGACGCCGGAGGCGCGGGCCAATTCCAACGAACGCTCGGAAACGTCACAGCCGCAAACCGTGCACCCCGTCCGCTCCTTGATGCACAAAGCAAGGGACCCGCCGATCAGACCGATCCCGATAACCGTCACTTTCCCTTGATTCAACGGACTTCGTTCCTTTGCCTGCCCAGACTGACGGCCAATGCGTCCAAGAAGCGGGCGTTTTGTTCAGGTGAGCCGACCGTGACCCGGATGTGCGTCGGATAGCCAAGCGCCTGTCCGGAACGGACGATAATGCCTTGTTTCAAAAGCGATTGAAACACTTCGTCAGCCGGCTTGCCCGTATCCAGCAACACAAAATTACCGTGGGAAGGGAAATGGGACAATCCCCATTCGTGCAACTGGCGGCTGATCGTCTCCACCCCTTCGCGATTGAGACGGCGGCAACGCTCCACGAACGCTTGGTCCGCCAATGCAGCACGGGCAGCCCGTTGCGCCAGACGGTTGACGTTGAACGGTTCGCGAACACGATCCAGCTCCGTCACGACGTCCGGGTGACCGATGCCGTACCCGATTCGGAAAGCGGCCAACCCGTAGATCTTGGAAAACGTGCGCAGAACAAACAACTGCGGATAGCGATCCAAAAGAGAAATTGTATCCGGGTAGGCGGGATCGGTCACATATTCATAATAAGCCTCATCCACCACAACCAGCACATGCTCCGGCATCCGATCGAGAAAACGGACCAATTCGTCCCGATCCACAATCGTGCCCGTCGGATTGTTGGGATTGCAAATCCACACGATGCGCGTCCGTTCGTTCACGGCCGACGCCATCGCCTCCAAATCATGTGTGCCGTCAACCAACGGCACTTCCACCGGTGTGGCGCCCTCCATCCGCGTCAATGTCCAGTATCGCGGAAACGTCCGATCCGCCATCACCGACTCGGTCCCCGGTTCCAGGTAGGCACGGGCCAACATCTGGACGACTTCGTCCGAACCGTTTCCGAAAATCAGGCGCGCTTCGTCCACACCGAGATGAAGAGCCAGTTCCCGACGCAAATCGGGTGCCGCCCCTTCCGGATACATGGCAAAAAATTCCCGTTCGGTGGCCAACGATTCCCACACCGCCGGCGAACAACCGAACGGATTTTCATTGGAAGCCAGCTTGATCACTTCTTTGAGTCCCAGCTCACGCTTTACTTCTTCAAGCGGTTTGCCCGGTTGGTACACAGGCAAACCGCGAATGGCTGCTTTCGGTTTCATGCCACGGGCTCCTCCCACCGTTTTTCTCTCTATCTTACTCTGTTTTCAGCTCCCTGACAAATGCCCGGATCTCGGCGAGCGCTTGTTCCCGTTTGGCGGGATTTTGCAGGGCTTCCCGGCGTTCGCCGATCAAGCGCACCAACGCGCTGCCCACGACAACGGCATCAGCATGGCGGGAAAAACGGCGGACGTGTTCCGGACGCGAAATGCCGAAGCCGATCGCAGTGGGAACCGGACTGACACGCCGGACTTCTTCCAAAAATGCGTCCACATCCCGTGAAAATCCGTCCCGCACCCCAGTCGTTCCCAGTGAAGAGACACAATAGACGAATCCCTGCGCCTGCCCGGCGATCATCCGGACCCGCTCCCGCGACGTCGGCGCCACCAGCGGAATCGCATCCAAACCGTGATCGGCACAAGCAGTACGCAATGCTTCGTTTTCCTCCACCGGCAAATCAGGAACGATCACCCCGTCGATCCCCGCCTCGCGAGCCGTTTTCGCAAACCGGTCAAAACCCATCTGTATCAAAGGATTCACATAAGAGAACAAAACCAATGGAACGCGCACCCCCTGCTCACGCGCCGTTTTGGCCAACGCCAACACACGGGACAGATTCATTCCATGGGACAACGCCCGGGTGGCCGCTTCCTGAATCACCGGACCATCGGCCAACGGATCGGAATACGGTACACCCAATTCGACCACGGCCACCCCTTCTTCGTCCAACAGGCGGAGCAGATCCAGGGTCGTTTCCGGATCGGGATCTCCCGCCACCAAAAACGGAATCAGCCGGACTTCCGACGGTTTCCGCAACGCTTGTTCGATGACCGTCATCGCCGTTTCGCCTCCTCCGCCCGAATCGTCTCCACGTCTTTGTCCCCGCGCCCCGACAAACAAATCAACACCGTCTGCTCCCGAGGCAACGTACGGGCCAGACGCACTGCCTCCGCCACCGCATGCGCCGACTCCAGCGCGGGCAGGATGCCTTCCGTCCGGCAGAGCAGGCGAACCGCGTCCAACGCTTCTTCGTCCGTGACCGAAGTATAGCGGACCCGCCCGGACTCCTTCAGATGGGCATGTTCCGGTCCCACACCGGGATAGTCCAGACCGGCGGAGATCGAGTGCGCCGGTATCACCTGGCCATGTTCATCCTGTAGCAAATAACTGAACGAACCGTGCAACACACCCGGCTTCCCTTTGGACAACGTCGCCGCATGCCGGCCGGTGGACAGGCCGTGACCGGCCGCTTCCACCCCGTGCAGTTGCACATCGCGATCCGCCAAAAACGCCGCAAACATGCCGATCGCGTTGCTCCCGCCGCCGACACAGGCCACCACATGGTCGGGGAGGCGGTGTTCGCGGTACAAAAACTGCGCCCTCGCTTCATCGCCGATCACACGCT
This sequence comes from Polycladomyces zharkentensis, assembly GCF_016938855.1. Lineage (NCBI taxonomy): Bacteria > Bacillati > Bacillota > Bacilli > Caryophanales > Thermoactinomycetaceae > Polycladomyces > Polycladomyces zharkentensis. Next base: position 369,260 of record NZ_JAFHAP010000008.1, read on the forward strand.
GGAATGTGCGCACCATCTCCGGGTACGGATGCGGCCCCACCACCGAACCGATCATGTAAAACGTGTCTTCCACGTGTGTCACCCAATGACGGATCGCTTCACTGGTGGCGTCCTTGAGCGTCCGGGTCCCTGACCGGACCGGCACCACTTCCGCCCCCAACAATTCCATGCGGAACACGTTCAACTGTTGTCTGCGGACATCTTCTTCTCCCATGAATACCTTGCATTCCATCCCCAACAGGGCGGCTACCGTCGCTGACGCCACACCGTGTTGACCGGCTCCGGTCTCGGCAATCAGTTTCTTTTTCCCCATCCGTTTGGCCAAAAGTGCCTGTCCCAACGTATTGTTGATTTTGTGTGCGCCTGTGTGGTTCAAATCCTCCCGTTTCAAAAACAGCCGGGCGCCGCCCACGTATTCCGTCAACCGCTGGGCGTACGTCAGCGGTGTGGGACGGCCGGAGTACTCTTCCAACAGGGTCCGCAATTCCTCGTGAAATGCGGGGTCGGCGATCGCTTCCCGAAACGCCGATTCCAGCTCGTTCAACGCGTACATCAAAGTCTCAGGGACAAAACGACCCCCGAACCGGCCGTATCTGCCGTTTTGATCAACTTGGGTTTCCAATGGGAGTTGGGTTTTCACCGGCTCTCACCCTTTCCACAAACGCCTGGATTTTTTCAGGGTCTTTCCTTCCGTTCGTCTCCACACCGCTGGATACGTCCACCCCGTCAGGACGATATGCGGTGACCAGTTGGCCGACATTGTCCGGCGTCAAACCACCCGCCACCCATACGTCACACGGCGTTTCCCGCCACATGCTTCGGATTTCGGGAATCCGTTCCCAGGAAAACGGCCGTCCCGACCCGCCGCCGGCAGAGTCGAACAATGCCGTATCAATCCACTGTGCATAGGCATCCGGGTCAGGCAAGGGACCGTCCGGAACAACGGAAAACGCCTTGATCACGTCCACTCCGCATGCTTCTTTGATCCGGCGACAATATGCAGGGGATTCGTCACCGTGCAACTGGACGGCGGAAAACGAATACCGTTTCAACCATCGTTCTGCTTCTGGAAACGACGCGTTTTGCAACACGGCCACCGCTTTGACAGACGGAGGCAGCGCGGCCAACAAACGGGGTAACCGCGATTCCGGCACGGTACGCTTACGCCCCGGAACGAGGATGACACCGGCCGCATCCACATCCAAACCGTGAAGCGTCTCGGCATCCGCTTCCGTTTGCAAGCCGCAGATTTTCACCGCTGTTCGCACGAGACCGCCCCCGTCAGCAACGCACGTACCGCCGATTCCGGATCATCCTGACGCATCAGGGATTCCCCCACCAGCATCCCGTCCACGCCGCAAGCTGCCGCCCGTGCCACATCCTGCGGTGAAGCGATGCCGCTTTCGGTGATGACGGGGATCGAATCGGGCAACAAGGGGCATAACCGTTCCGTGGTGGCCAAATCCGTCACAAACGTGTGCAGATCCCGGTTGTTGACACCCAATACATCCGGTTTTGCCGCCAGCGCCCGGTCCAATTCCTCTTCCCGGTGTACCTCTATCAACACTTCCAATCCCAGTTCGTGCGCCCTGCGGGACAGCGCAACGATGCGCTCCTCATCCAATATGGCCGCGATCAGAAGGATGGCGTCGGCCCCGATCAACCGGCTTTCCACCACTTGACTTTCATCAAGCAAAAAATCCTTCCGCAGAACCGGAATGTGGACCGTTTGCTTCACCGCGGTCAGGTAATCCGCCCGGCCGCTGAAAAACGTTTCGTCGGTCAACACCGAAATCGCTGCGGCACCTCCCCGTTCATATGCCGCTGCGATTTGAACGGGATCGACCGTTTCCCGGATCGTACCCTTTGAAGGCGAAGCCGGCTTCACCTCCGCGATCAAAGCCGGAACACCGTTCTTCCGCTTCATGGCCTGCGCCAGCGATCGCACTGGCGGCATACGTTCGGCCCGTTTTGCATCTTCCGATGTCAGGCGGCTTTTCAACCGCTGTACTTCCTCCCGTTTCACCGATACGATTTTGTCAAGAAACACGCGAACACACCTCCACCGAAAACCGAACCATCTCCTCCAACTGGCGCAACGCCGCTCCTTCGTCGATCGCACGGGCAGCCATCCGCACGCCTTCGGCCAGACTGTCAACTCGATCCGCCACCCACAACACCGCTCCGGCATTGGCCAACACGATGTCCCGCGGCGCCCCCGGTTCGCCGGCGAGCACCCGGCGGATCAAACCGGCGCTGGTTTGTGCGTCGCCGCCTGCCACCGCTGCCAGCGGTGCAGGGATCAAACCCATTTCCTCGGGTGTGATGGTATACGTGCGGACACGACCGTCTCGTACCTCGCTCACCCGTGTGGGGCCGGACACGGAGATTTCGTCCAGGCCGTCCATCCCGGCCACCACCATGGCCCGCTCAATGCCCAACATCAACAATACGCGGGCGACCGTTTCCGTCAAATCAGGGTCGTACACGCCGACCAATTGGCGACGAACCCCGGCCGGATTGGCCAGCGGACCCAGCAGATTGAAACAAGTGCGAAATCCGAGGGCTTTTCTTGCCGGCATGACATGTTTCATCGCTTGGTGATACAACGGCGCGTACAGAAAACAAATCCCCGTCTGTTCCAACATGGCGCGTGCAGCATCGGGTGTGGTGGAAATCTGCACGCCCAACGCTTCCAGCACATCAGCACTGCCGCTTTTGGATGAAACAGCCCGGTTGCCGTGTTTGGCCACCTTTACCCCGCAAGCGGAGGCAAGGATCGCGGCGGCGGTGGAAATATTGAACGTACGGCCGCCATCGCCGCCCGTTCCGCAAGTGTCCACGGCGTCGGTCGCAGGCTTCTCCCAGCGAAGCGCCCGACTGCGGAGACTCTCCGCCATTCCGGCCAACTCTTCGGCCGTTTCACCCTTCATGCGCAAAGCGGTCAGCAAACCGGCCACTTGCGCCGGCTCCCACAAGCCGTTCATCAATTCATCCATCACTTGACGGGCTTCGTCACGTGACAAATCGTGTCCTTCCACAACGCGGGTCAACAAAGCAGGCATCGGTATCCCTCCGGTCGATGATGTGCGGGCTGATGAGACGACCGGCGGGAAGAGAACAGAGAAGCAACGGGAGGATCAGTGAGGAAAGAAAAACGACCAAAGCAGAGGCGCTTTGGTCGGAGTTGTCCGTTTCGTTTTCACTCCGCTCCGCTCTGCTATGCTCTTCCCGTCTCGTCTCCAACTCGGCTCAACTCGGCTTACTCATCACTGTATCGGAGAATCCGTCGGGTGTCAATGACTCATTTTTCGCCAGATCCGGCCGAAGCGACCGGGCACCGCGCAAATATACGTGTTCGATCTCCTTCTGACCCCGATTCGTATTGATCAGCAGTAACAGACGAATACAACGCGGCAAACTTCCCGGCACCGGGATTTCATTGGCACACAGTAAAGGAACCATCTCCCATCCCGGAATGGATCGGATGGCCTCTGTCGGAAACACCGCGTTCAAATCGGTGGTCATCGTAACGAACACGCAAGCGATATCCTCCGGCGTCACCTGATTGCGCCGGATCATCTCCCGCAACAATTCCTCCGTCGCCGACAAAATCGGTTCCCCTTCATTTTTTTCCACCGTGGTTGCGCCGCGAATGCCTCGCACCTTCATCTTATTCCTCCTTCAACCGCCGCAACGCTTCGCGTATCACACGCTCCTCGACTCCTTTTTTCACTTCCACCGTACCGATACCCTTGGGCAAAACAAATACGTATTCCCCTTGTCGCGCTTTTTTGTCCCTGCGCATCAGAGTAAGCAATTCCTCATCGGAAAGCGGTTCATCCAAACTTACGGGCAGACCGTACAACGCGAGCAGACGCCGGGTGAACCCGGCCACGTCCCGTGCCGTCCCCAACAGCTCTCCCAGGATCGCTTCTCCCACCATTCCGATCGCCACCGCCTCGCCATGCGTCCAACGACGGTAGCCTGTCACCGCCTCCAACGCATGGCCGATGGTGTGACCGTAGTTCAATATGGCGCGCAGACCGGATTCGCGTTCGTCGCGGGCCACCACCTGTGCTTTGATGGCGCATCCACGCACGATTGCTTCCGTCAGCAGAGCCGGGTCCCGTTGCAACAGCGCCTCATGATGTTGTGCCAGCCACATCGCGAAATCCGCGTCGGCAATCAGTGCGTGTTTGATCACCTCGGCAAAGCCGGAAGCCAACTCCCGTTCAGGCAAAGTGGCGAGTGTATCCACATCAAACAACACCAATTCGGGCTGATGAAACGCACCGATCATATTTTTGCCCAGCGAATGGTTGACCCCCGTTTTCCCGCCCACACTGCTGTCGTGAGCCAACAGTGTCGTGGGGAGTTGCACGAACCGGATGCCACGCATGTAAACGGCCGCCAAAAACCCGGCCAAATCTCCGACCACTCCGCCGCCGAGCGCCAACACCGCGCTGTCCCGATCCATGCCGAAGCGAATCGCTTCTTCCACCAACCGGGACAACTGATCCAGGCTTTTGGAAGCTTCACCCGCCGGCACCACAATCATCCGAACCCGGTATCCGGCCGACTCCAACGGTGTCAGCACGCGTTTGCCGTAATGCGGCGCCACACTGGAATCGGTCACGACCAACAGTGAATGTGCGGGCGTGATTTGACGCTGTTGAAGCCAACGGGGCAAATCCGCATACAAACCGGAACCGACCACGATGGGATAGGACCGATCGCCCAACGCCACTTCCAACGTGCGCATGATCAGAATTTCGCCGCCCTTTCCCTGTACCGCTTCAGTTCATCCAGCAATTCATCCATCGTGTCGCTGGAAAATTTCTCGGTCAATGCCCGGGCCACTTCCCATGCCACCACATTTTCCGCCACGACGCAGGCGGCGGGCACGGCACAGCTGTCGGAACGCTCGATACTGGCCAAGAACGGTTCCTTGCTGTCGATGTCCACACTCCTGAGCGGTTTGTACAGCGTCGGGATCGGTTTCATCACGCCGCGTACCACAATCGGCTCGCCCGTCGTCATGCCGCCCTCGAATCCGCCAAGGCGGTTGGTCCGGCGGTAAAACCCGCGGGATTCATCCCACATGATCTCGTCATGAACCTGGGAGCCTTTCAACCGGGCCGCTTCAAAACCGATGCCGATTTCCACGCCCTTGAACGCTTGGATGCTGACGATCGCTTGGGCGATCCGCGCGTCCAACTTCCGGTCCCAATGCACGTGCGATCCCAAACCGACCGGCACGCCCTCGACGATCACTTCCACGATGCCGCCCAGGGTATCCCCTTCCTTCTTGGCCTCATCGATCAGGCGCATCATTTCCTTTTCCGCCTCCGGGTCCAGACAGCGGACGGGAGAAGCCTCAGCACGTGCCACACATTCTTCCAGCGGCAAGTCCATCGGTTGAGCCGTCACTCCCCCAATGCACACCACATGACCGGCAATGCGAATGCCGCACGCTTCCAACAGCTGGCGTGCCACCGCTCCCGCGGCCACCCGGGCTGCCGTTTCCCTTGCGCTGGAACGTTCCAACACATCACGCATGTCCCGGTGATTGTATTTGATCGCACCGTTGAGATCCGCATGTCCGGGGCGCGGCCGGGAGACCCGCCGTTTTTCCGCTTCTTCCGGTACGGGGTCCAAGCTCATGATTTTCCGCCAATGCTGGAAGTCCTTGTTTTCGATCACCAGCGTGACCGGCGCTCCGGTCGTTTGACCGAACCGTACGCCCGAGAGAACCTGGACTTGGTCGGACTCGATTTGCATCCGGCGTCCGCGTCCGTATCCTTTTTGACGCCGGGCCAGTTGTTCATCCACTTTCTGTTTGGAGAACGGCATACGGCTCGGCAGTCCTTCGATAATCACCGTCAATTGGGGGCCGTGCGATTCCCCCGCTGTCAAATACCTCATTCGCGACCTTCCTCTCCACTTTCGCGCTTTTTAGCTTCTAATTGCTAAAGAGTGTCAGTTGCTTGATATGATACCATACGATGAGCCGACTGAAAACGCCTTGGCTGTTCATGATCATTCATGGCGCAGAGGGGAATGCCTCTTTTTTTCAGCTCCCGACAGATTCAATGGATCAATACGGGGTATTATTCAAAATACTATGCATAATGACGATGAAACGGATTTGATGCGAGCAAACCCGCAAATTTCCGGAAACGATGACGTGTCAACAAATCAGCCGGCCTTCAAGAACAAGACGTACAGCAGGAAGTCCCCCTGACCATGATCAAGCATCATCGAGGGCTCATTCAAGGGAACCGTGTTGTGGACAAGCTGACGTGTTCTGACGAACACCGTCTCACGATTGCCTGGAAAGACATGAAAAGCATTCGTGAGCGGACAACATTCATGGCGCACATCAACTTCGCCGGAATACCCGGCAGAAAGCCAAGAAGGCAGGAGTTCCCGTATTCTTGGTTGATCCAAGAAACATCAGTCGCACCTGCCCTCGTAAAGATTGGATTCATTGTCAGTCTTGCGGGATCACTGCCTCCGCTGACAATGTGACATCTCGTAACTTTGCGAGTGGGACAGCCGTCAACCTGCCGAACACAGTGATTTTCTGATAAACCGCAACGCCCCGTTTCACAGGTGGGCAGTTTACATCATTGTACACAAGAAGCGACAGGCGCTCAATACACAAAAAACCCGGTGTCGTTTGACACCGGGTACAGATTGTATGCCATGGTTCGTGCCACTTAATAAGCGTGGCAATGAAGTCCCCTTCTGTCATCGGGCGTAACTTGGGCTCCATTGTCGAAGCGGAGGAGATTGGCCGCAAGACACCAGTTCGCGTTGGCGCCAGTGAGCTTTTCGATATAGGCTTTCCGACCAAGATCTGCGAAACATGAAGGCAACAACCAAAAGTATCCAGAAGCAACTTCCTCCACCTGTTCCCTGCAAGGAAGCGGATCATGCAGCTTACCCGACAAGTCCCGAGTGCGCTTCACTTCGAGAAAATTGCACGCGATGCCATTCCTGCGCTTTCCGGACTTCGCCCGGTCGGGCTTATCTCCTATCCGCTTCGCACAGAAGGATGGCTGCATTCCCACGAGCGGCCGTTTTGCTGTGCGAAACAGGGACACGACACCCTGTACCATTTTGTCAGCAATCTCCCGGTGTCAAGTTACACCGGGAAGTCGTCGGCAACCCGAGTCACCGATCAGCAAGGGTGCTTTGTCCAGTCCGCTTAATCCAAAGACGCCAAATCCATCAGCATGAAATGCGCATTTTCCCCAGCCGTGATCACGATGCGGGAGAGATCAGTGATACGGGCCGTATCTCCCGCTTTCAACGTATGTTCCCCGTTCAATTTTACGCATCCTTCAATCAGAAACAGATACATCAAGCGTCCGTCTTCCTGTTCATGCGTCAATGAACGCCCCGCATCCAACTGCGCCAGATACACCGTGACATCCTGATGGATCGACAGTGCACCTTCCCGAGGTTTACCGGAGACAACCGGCAGCAACCGGTTGTGTTGCGCTTCTCTGGGGAAAGATGCTTGTTCCCAGGAAGGGGTCAAACCCCTGCGTTCAGGATAAAACCAGATTTGCAGAAAATGGACCGGTCGTTCATGGGAGTGATTGTACTCCGAATGGAAAATGCCCGTTCCCGCCGTCATCCGTTGTACCTCACCGGCGCGGATCAAACCTTGGTTACCCATGCTGTCCCGGTGTTCCAACACACCGTCGATCACATAGCTGATGATTTCCATATCCGCGTGAGGGTGCATACCGAACCCTTTTCCCGGCTGCACGATATCGTCGTTAAACACACGGAGCGGTCCGAAATGAAGATTGTTCGGGTCGTAATACTCCGCAAACGAGAAACTGTGCCGTGTCGTCAACCAACCGTGGTCGGCCGTATATCTTTCTTCAGATGGAATAATGCGAATCATGGTCCCTCACCTCAATCAAATTGTAGAATCAAATGGCTCAATGAACCGTACTGATAGCTTTGATGATACACCCGAGCGGTACGGTTGTCATCGCCCGCCCCCATCGCGATATACAGCGGCAAAAAGTGTTCGGCATCCGGTGTGGCCCGGAGGGCATGCGGTGCCAAGCGTCGGTAGTGAAAGAGTGAATCGGTGTCCCATTCCCCCATGCGATCGATCAGCCAATCATCGAATTGCTTCGCCCATTCATCGGTCTGATCCGGCGCATCAAAGTTCATGTAGCGGAAATTGTGAACCGTGGCGCCGCTGGCGATGATCAGGATGTTGCGTTTTTTCAGGGAGGAAAGAGCCGCCCCGATCCGGTACTGCTCTTCAGGTGGTAGAGAGGGATTGACGGAAGCCGCGATCACCGGGATGTCCGCCGCCGGATACATATGGCGCAAAATCACCCACACCCCGTGATCCAGCCCCCGATGTGCATCCAGCACCGCCTCAATCCCGTGGTCTCGCAGCAGCTTCTGCACCGTGTTGGCGACGTGGACCGATCCTTTTGCCGGATAGGCAATCTCATACAGTTCTCCCGGAAAACCGCCAAAATCGTGGATGGTATCTTGAATCTCATCCGTGGCCGTCAAAGTCAGTCTCCCACTTACCCAATGGGCGGTGAATACCAGGATCGCCTCGGGTCGATCCAGTTTCTCCCCCAACCGCCGCAAGTCCCGGGTGTATGCGATGTCCTGTACGGCGAGGAGCGGGGAGCCGTGAGCGATAAAAAAGGAATGGGTCAACATTCTCTCCCCCTCAGCCGATCAAAACGTAGGAACCGGGACCGATCAAAGCCACTCCAACGGCTACCGCAATCAGAACGACATTATACTCAATCCCACCGTTGGTAACCCAATAACCGTTTTTCCCGTGCACTTTGAAGATGGCGACCAACATTGTCAACACGATCAGGGCCGCACCCAAAGTCGTTCCTACACCAGCCGCAAACAGCGCCCCTCCGATCACTTCGGCCAGACCGGCCAACAACGCCATCCACCAACCGGGACGCAACCCGATCGATTCCATCCAACCGGCCGTTCCTTTCAACCCATGGCCGCCGAACCAACCGAACAGCTTCTGTAAACCATGACCCACAAACGTCAAACCTACCACCAATCGAATGATCAACAGACCCAGATTCATCATGTTCCACTCACTCTCCTATTGTTTATTGCTATATTTTTATCAGTAATTTACTTTACATCTGTATCATACGATTATAACTTACTTTTGTCAAGTAACTATGATAAAATAAAAATCCAGGAGGTGATGGCCATGCACTCACATCATCTTTGTCCCAAATTCGAAGCCGCTTTTGAACTGCTGGGGAAACGGTGGACCGGATTGATCATCCGGGCATTGATGGACGGTCCCCGACGGTTTCGCGACATCTCCGACAGCATCCCTCAAATGAGCGATAAAATGCTGTCCGAACGCTTCAAGGAATTGGAAGCCGCCGGGGTGTTAAAACGCCACATTTATCCGGAAAAACCCGTGCGGATCGAATATGCGCTTACCGAAAAGGGAAAAGCACTGCGACCGGTGATGGATGCCGTTCAGGCATGGGCCGAAGAATGGGTGGATTTGGAAGAGGGGAATTGAGGATGAAAAAGAAAGAGACCCATCCGTGGGGAAGGTGACCATGATCCAGCGAGCGACATTTGAGCACGTTAACGGTAGCGTGACGGGAAGCTTCAGAAACAATCCGTTTTTGACCCGAAGCACCCCGGATCATCATGACAGCCCGGAGTAAATTCCGGGCTGTTGTTTATCCGATCCATTTGTTGATGGTTTTGTCGTAGGTGATCAGTTCCTGTTCACCAAACCAGAGATTGATTTCCCGTTCCGCGCTCTCAGGTGAATCGGAACCGTGGATGATGTTCATCCCCACACTGATACCGAAATCACCGCGAATCGTACCGGGCGCGGCGTCGGCGGGATTGGTTTTGCCCATCATTTGCCGTGCTCCGGCGATCACGTTTTGACCTTGCCACACCATGGCGAACACCGGACCGGAGGTGATGAAGTCGACCAATTCGCCGAAGAACGGCTTCTCTTTGTGCTCGGCATAATGTTTTTCAGCCAGCTCCCGGGAGACCGACATCAATTTGGCCGCCACGAGCTGATACCCTTTTTTCTCGAATCGAGACACAATTTCGCCGATGAGTCCGCGTTGTACCCCATCCGGCTTGACCATCACAAACGTTTTTTCCATGGTTTCGCCTCCATGCTATGTAAATCGCCCGTTGAAAGGGCTACCACATGGTAGCCCAACGGAATTGTATCAGATTCAGTCGGTTAAAAGCAAACATGGTATCAGATCATTGTACGGATCAAGTTTCAGCTCAGGCAATGACGAGCGACATTCTAATACGTGCGCGTGCCTACAAACCTGGCGATCATACGCAACGATTCCCGCGCGTCGCATGGCGGCAAGGCGTCCACCATTGACAGCGCCTTCTCCAAATACCGTTCAGCCAGGTTGAGCGAAAAGGGGATCCCTTCAGCATGGCGGACGCATGCCAACACCTCGTCCAAGGACACCTCTTCACCGCGTGAACGCAAATACGCCAAAATCCGTTCACGGTCCTCCCTTTTTCCGTAGTGCAGCGTATGAATGACCGGCAATGTCACGTTTCCCTGTCGCAAATCGCTCCCAGCCGGCTTGCCGAGTTGTTGTTCGTTCCCTGTCAAATCCAACACGTCGTCGGTAATCTGAAACGCCATGCCCACATAATATCCGTAACGGTATAACACCCGCACAATCTCCTCGGAAGCATTGCTTGCCAGCGCCCCCAACTGGCAACTGATCGCCATCAAGAGCGCCGTTTTCCGCTTGATTCGGTGCAGATAACGCAGCAAATGCTGACCGGCGTTATAGAAATCGCGGATCTGTTCGATCTCCCCCCGGCACATCTGTACAATCGCCCGGGACAAAATACGGTGAATCCGCGGATGGTCGATCCGGGAGACCACTTCCAATGCGCGGGCAAAAATGAAATCCCCGGTGTACATGGCGATGCGATTGTCCCATTGGGCCCTTACCGTTTTTCTGCCCCGCCGGGTCTCCGCATCGTCGATCACGTCATCGTGCACCAGTGTGGCCATGTGAATCAGCTCCAGAGGGACGGCGATTCTTTTTAACCGCTCCAGATCATACCGGCCGAACCGACCTGACAACAATACGAAAACAGGTCGGATCCGTTTCCCCCCTGCATGGAGCAAGTGGCCGGCCGACGCCGCCAGTTGGCTGTCCCGGGACGCGACCGTTGCCGACAGCTCCCGCTCGATCAATTGCAAGTCATTTTTCAAGTCTTCATAAATATCCTGGAGTCTCATGACATTCACCTTGGTTCGCCCATACTTGTGCCCGCAGGCAAATCCAACATCTCAATCCGCACATTCGGGGATAACAGCCCAATCTCGGCGGCACGTCGATAATACGCTTCCAATCCTTCCAATTGAGGCTGGCGCAAATCATAACACAACCCGTTATAATACTTCCGCCAGAACGCCTCATCACCACCCAGTTGACGCTGCGCCTCGCGGATGACCGGTATGGGATCAAGTCGGCTTCGTTCTTTGCTGGCAAAGAACCGTTCATATACTGCATACAACTCATCGGGCCGCTCCTTCACCACTTCCCTGCGTACCGCCCAAACCGCAAACACCATGTCCAACCCGGTCCGTTGGTACCATTCCCACCCCATATCCAACACGCGGTATCCCGGATTTTCCCACTGTGCCCGAATGGCATCGTCACCAATCAACAGAGCGGCATCCGCCTGCTCCATCATCTCACCGAGCGAAGGCGGCAAGGTGATGTATTCGGGATTTCCCCCCTCAAATCCATTGAGCAGTACCTTCAACAACGCCACTGACGAAGCCGAGGTGTTGGTAAGCGCGATTTTGGCCGAACGCAGATCGGACAAATCGGCATCACGCGTAAACAAAAAAATGGAACCGACCCGCCCCCTGGCACTGACTGATAAATCCGGCAACAGGACGTAGTTTGGATACTGTTCGGCATAGGCGAAAGAGGAAATGGGTCCCATGTCGACCTCTCCGGCGGCCATGAGCCGGTTCAATTGGGACGGCACCATGGGCACCAGCTCCACCGGCAGCCCGTCCGCCTCAAAATAATGGTAAATCGGCAAGACATTCGTAAACGCGATTCGACCGATTCGCAGGGGTCTCATCGCCTTCCCTCCCATCGTCGATACAATTGGTGCGGAACCGACATCTGATCCAGCACCTTACCGGCCACGAACCTCACGATGTCGTCCAGTGTTTCGGGACGGTGGTAGAAAGCCGGCATTGCCGGAACGATTTTGACGCCGATTCTGGAGAGACGCAACATGTTTTCCAAGTGAACAGGGGACAACGGGGTCTCGCGTGGCACCAATACGAGCGGCCGTCCTTCCTTGATCATCACATCCGCCGCCCGTTCCAGGAGATTGGTGGACAATCCGGCAGCCAGTTTCGCCAAGGTCCCCATCGAACAGGGGATCACCGCCATCCCGTCCACCGGATAAGAACCTGAGGCGATTGAAGCCCCGATGTCCTTGATCGGATGATGGATCAGCCGTCCGGGCAAATGCCGCCACCGATCGCGAAAAACCGTCTCCCGGACGGACACATCCCAATCGTGCTCTTCCTTCAGTACCCGCCAGGCGGCTTCCGTTACCACCAAATGCACCTCGTGTCCCTGGCGAAGCAGTTCTTCCAGCAAACACAATGCATAGGGGGCGCCGCTCGCCCCCGTCATACCCACCACAAACCGTTTGGCATTCATTTGAGCATCACATCCGCCATCGCAAAGAGGAACACGATCACGCTCAATACGCCGTTCATCGTGAAAAAGGCCGTGTTCAGACGGGATAAATCATCGGGTGACACGATTCGGTGCTCATAATACAGGATCACCAATGCGATCAATACCCCGACACCGTACCACGCACTGAGCGGTGTGATTTGGATCAGCAGGATCAGACCGATGGCGGTTCCGACGTGCATCCATGCCGAATAGCGGAGTGCACGGGCCAGACCGAATCGTGCCGGAATGGAATATAACCCTTCCCGGCGATCGAAATCGATGTCCTGACACGCATAGATGACATCAAATCCTGCCGTCCACAACGTCACCGTCGCAAACAACAGCCATGCCGTCGCGTCCAACTGCCCGGTGGTGGCCACCCATCCGCCCATGGGCGCCAAACCGAGCGCCGCCCCCAGCACCAGATGGCACGCCCAAGTAAACCGCTTGGTGTAGGAGTAAACGGTCAACACCAACACGGCGACCGGCATCAGTTTGACGGCCAGTGGGTTTAATTGCCAGGCAGCCACAAACAGCAGCAGGAACGAAAAGAACACGAACACCCACACGGCCGGGACCGAAATTTTGCCAGCCGGAATCTCCCGCTGCGCCGTTCGCGGGTTTTTCGCATCGATATGGCGGTCGATCAGCCGATTGAGCGCCATTGCCGCACTGCGCGCACCCACCATGGCGACGGTGATCCAGACGATCTCAGGCCAGGTGGGCAGACTGCCCTCCACCATCACGTTGCCCAGTACGGCCCCCAGATAGGCGAATGGCAATGCAAACACCGTATGTTCAAACTTGATCATATTGAGAATGATCCTGAGCTTTTGCCACCATTGCATCCTGCATCGACCTCTCCAGCTCTCATGCATTCCGTTTCTTGATACCGATGTGCACCGCCGCAATCCCGCCGGTCAAGGGATAGACCCGAACCGATTCGAATACACCCATTTCTTCCATGATGCGTGCCAATTCCTTGTGATCGGGAAATTGAACCAATGATTCCGGCAACCAGCGGTATTGTTCGTACCGTCCTGCCAACCACTTGCCCAGCCACGGCAGAATCCGCCGAAAGTACAGATAGTATACCGCGCGAAACGGTGCCCAGGTCGGCTTGGACAATTCCAGGGATACCACCTGACCGCCCGGTTTGACCACACGGGCCATTTCACGCAATACGTGACGGTAATCGGGCACGTTTCGCAAGGCGAATCCGATCGTCGCGTGGTCGAAGGTGTTGTCCGCAAACGGCAATGCCATCGCATTGCCATGAATCAAGCGGATTTGCCGGTCAAGTCCCCTTTCACCAATTTTTCTCTCCGCCTCTTTCAGCATGTTTTGGCTGAAATCCAGCCCCACGATCTCTCCCGTTCCCGAAGCCTCCGCCAGCGCAATCGCCCAGTCGCACGTCCCGCAACAGACGTCGATGGCGGTGTCGCCCTGCTTGACCGCCATCATCTTCATGGTGAACTTGCGCCAAGCCTTATGACGCCTGAAACTGAGGATCGTGTTCATCCGGTCGTAACGATGGGCAATGCTTTCAAAGACACTGTGGACAAACTGCTCTTTCGACCGAAACATTTTGTCCTGATCCACCGACATGATTTCACCCTTCCCGGATTAGCGGCTCTCCCAATACCGAAGCAAATCTGCGCCGGATCGCCTCCGCCCATTCTTGGCGCGCTTCCGGATGCTTCATTCCTTCCAGCCTGGATTGGATCTCCCCCAGCAGAACGGTTGGAACCGATTCGTCGGTCAACCACGGAAATATCTCCTTCACACCGGGTGAGACGAGGTAATCGAGCGCCATCAAGCGCTCTGCCAGCGGACGCCATGGATGGCCCCACCGGTTTTCTGCATGAAAAAAATCGGCCAACGCCGCAAGCAATTCGCCCCGGATTCGCCGAATCAAAGGAAGCCACACCGAGGATGACGTTCGTGTATCGTCGCGCAACGCATACAAACGCATTTTCGCTTCGTTGATGCGGCAGGTTGCCTGGGCCAAACATGCTACGACTTCCACTTCCCCCTGCTCGCTCAATAAACGGTAAAACTGACTGGAATAATAATCACCCGCCAACACGGTGAGTTGACGTATGCGCATTTGCTCTTCCGTTCGGGGCTTGTCCAGGGAGACCGTTTCGTGAATGTCCAAGGCCATCTGCAACAAAGCGGTCGCCGTACACAACCGGCGAATCCGTGAAACGGGCAGTTCATGCGACTTCAACATCATATACAATACCTGCACAAAAAAAGATGGCACATGGGGTCGGCCGAGACAGCGCTTGACAAACGGGTTTTCTGCATAATGAGCGACTTCTTCCACGATGGATTCCCATTCGGTATGTACGGACGTCATGTCGCGCCCCCCACCTACAGACAAATCGATGACACAATCTTCTCGTCCAGTATACCATAATTTTGGCGAAGCGACACGAATCACCTCTTCAGACGGTCGGGTCATCAGTATCGTTTCACCTCAAAAAACCGTTCCATCAGTTGTTGGTACGACCACCCGGACTCCTGCTGCACGGGACTCTCACACAGATCCCCCCGTGTCGCCCGAACCGTCATCAGCGGTGCAGGGGTCGCCGGTGATGCATCATATACTGTCAGACGAACCGATTCCACATTATCCGTTTGCGTGAGCGTACGCTGAATCAGGAGATACATCTCCCGGTACTGCTCACTCGTCAAACGGGCCGTCGACAAATCCAGCGATAAACGGTTACGCTCCCACTCTACGTGATGAAGCCGCATCTGCATCGGTTGGCGGGATAAAAAATCAACCAGCGTCCCCTCCGTCAAATGAACCGGCTTTTCCACCCGAAAAGCGGGAAGCGATCCACTCTCGCGGTTTGACAGCACCGGTGCCAACGACAACAATGCTGCCAGCATCACGGACAAAAACACCGACGCAAACAACGCCCGGGCCAATCGCTCCAAGACCCTTCCCCCTTTCCCCGTCCTGAGACCATTGTATCGGAACGGCGGGGAAATCATGCCTCCCGGTGTTCACTCATCCGTGTCGATCGTTCCATATCGCGTTAAAATCGTCGCCTTGCCGCGGACCTTGATCGCTGAAGTGTGTTCCGTAAATTGTGCGATCATCACTTCTCCCTTGTCCAGCTTTTCCGAGTGATGAAATCGTGTATCCTTGCCCCGTGTCAACCCGATCACATTGACCCCGTTTTCTTTCGCCTTGATCACGATATAATCGCTTGTAATCGGTTCCATCCCCATCGCCTCCTCTATTGATCAATCACACTATGCCTCAATCGCCGACACCTGTCAATGGAGTATCAACAAAAGAAAAAGACTCTCCGACCGTTCGCGGAGAGTCTGGTTTGGTCGGGCTAGCCGGATTTGAACCGACGACCTCTTGCGCCCCATGCAAGCGCGCTACCAAGCTGCGCCATAGCCCGACATCGTTCCAAGATATATCTTGAAGCAGAAGCGACATTCATTAATATATCTCGGAACTGGATTTCTGTCAAGGGATGTCGGGAAAATTTTTTTAGCGAATTCCGATCAGGCTCAGCGCCTCCGCACGGGCCGCTGCATTTTCGGCAAATATGCCGCGAACGGCCGATGTGACGGTTTTGGAACCCGGCTTTTTCACGCCCCGCATCGTCATGCACATATGTTCGGCCTCCACCACGACGATCACACCGTGAGGATCCAGTTTTTTCATGATGGCATCCGCCACGGTCGCAGTGATGCGCTCCTGCAGTTGCGGACGCCGCGCAACAGCCTCAACCGCCCGCGCCAATTTGCTGAGACCGGTCACACGACCGCCGCGGGGAATGTATCCGACATGCGCTTTTCCGAAAAACGGAACCAGATGGTGTTCGCACATGGAGAAAAACGGAATATCCTTCACCAATACCAACTCTTCATGCTCTTCGCTGAATATGACCGAAAAATATTCGCCGGGGTCCTGATCCAATCCGACAAACACTTCCTCATACATTCGAGCCACACGAGCCGGTGTATCCCTCAGACCTTCCCGGTCCGGATCCTCTCCGATCGCCTCCAAGATCATCCGCACCGCGGTTTGAATCTTTTCGTGATCTACTCGCATCTTTCATTTCGCCTCCACATAGTCTGTCCATTTGACATTGATTCCTATGCCGACTGTCCGCTGGCGCAATTCTGAAACGTCCCCGCCATTATACCATAAAATAAAAAGGCCCGGGATACGGGCCTTGACGTTCATATGTACCCCCACAGGCTGAAGCCTGTGATTAGTACCTTTCATTACTTGTTCACTTCGTCCTTCAGCGCTTTGCCCGGTTTGAAAGCCGGAACCTTGCTGGCCGGAATGGTGATTTCTTTTCCGGTTTGCGGGTTGCGCCCTTTGCGGGCAGCGCGTTCACGTACTTCGAAGTTGCCAAACCCGATCAGTTGCACTTTCTCGCCGTTTTTCAGCGCTTCGGTGATGGCTTCCAACACGGCTTCAACGGATTGGGTGGCATCTTTCTTCGTCATTTGGGTTTTTTCCGCCACTTTGGCAATCAATTCCGTTTTGTTCACAACCCTCACCTCCTCTCTCAAGACCCCCTTCGCTTCACCGCCTACCGCACCTTCCAAAGCTGGAAAGTAGGCGATACTCAGGCGGTCGTGAGGGACAAACCTATAGTAATACAGACAGTGGGGAGAATTCAAGGGGATTCGTACCCATCTTTGCGAAAAACAGAGCAAAAAAAGCACTCCAAATGAGCGCTTTTTGAATGGAAATCCATTTTTATAAGATGATGGCAATCAGTCCGCCCGAACCTTCATTGATGATCCGCTCCAGTGTCTCCTGCAGTTTGTAACGGGCGTTTTCCGGCATCATCGACAATTTGGCTTGAATGCCTTCCCTCACGATCGAATTGAGCGACCTGCCGAAAATGTCCGATTCCCAAATTCTCAATGGATCCTGTTCGAAATCACGCATCAAGTAGTTGACCAGCTCTTCGCTTTGCCTTTCCGATCCGATGATCGGGGCAAACTCGGAATGTACATTCACCTTGATCATATGAATCGACGGTGCCGTCGCCTTGAGCCGGACCCCGAACCGGGAACCCTGTTTGATCAGCTCCGGCTCATCCAGCGTCATTTCGTCCAGCGTCGGCGCGGCTACCCCGTAACCGGTCGTCCGGACCATTTTCAGCGCTTCCGCTACCTTGTCATATTCCCTTTTGGCTCGCGTGAACTCCACCATCAATTCCAACAAGTGATCCTTTCCGCGAATTTCGACTCCGACCACTTCGGTCAGGATTCGATCGTACAATTCATCCGGCGCGTACAGATCGATCTCGGCAATACCTTGCCCCATGTCCATACCGGAGAGGGCGGCCCGCTCGATGAAGTCGTACTGCACGAATTGGTCCACCACGGCATCGACATCGCGCAGACGCCGGATATCCTTTACCGTTTCACGGACGGAGTTCTCAAATTCCTGACGCAACCAGTGATCCTCATCCAGCACCATCACCCAGCTCGGCAGATTGACGTTCACCTCATGAACCGGAAACTCGAAGAGTACTTCTTTCATCACTTGCAGAATCTCTTCTTCACCCATGTTGGCCACTGACAGTGCCATCACGGGGATGTCGTATTTCTCGGCCAGCTCCTGTCGGAGCGCCTGCGTTTGCTCCGAGTAGGGGCGGTTTGAATTGAGCACCATAATGAACGGCTTGCCGACTTCTTTCAACTCCTCAACCACCCGCTCCTCCACTTCTTCATACGCATAGCGGGGGATGTCGGTAATGCTGCCGTCCGTTGTCACCACTACGCCCAATGTGGAATGTTCCTGGATTACCTTGCGCGTGCCGACTTCGGCCGCTTCCTGGAAAGGAACGGGATCGTCAAACCAAGGGGTGTTGATCATGCGGGGGCCGTTCTCATCCTCATATCCTTTGGCCCCTTCGATCGCGTAGCCGACGCAGTCCACCAAACGGACATTGATGTCCAATCCTTCGCTGACATGAATTTTGACCGCCTGATTGGGCACGAACTTGGGCTCGATCGTCGTGATTGTCTTGCCCGCCCCGCTGTGCGGCAGCTCATCCGTCGCCCGAATGCGGTCGGATTCTTCACTGATGTTGGGAATCACCACTTGTTCCATAAACCGTTTGATAAACGTCGACTTCCCGGTGCGCACCGCACCGACCACCCCGAGGTAAATATCCCCTCCTGTCCGTTCCGCAATATCTTTGAAGATATCGACTTTTTTCACGAGAACCCCTCCTTCAATGGTTCCGTTACCATGATCAACGGATTGTCGCCGGTGCGAAAAGGGCGCTCCCTTCCCCTCCGCTGTTCCCGTACGATTTTTGGACACTATAAATATATGAGGGCATTTCCTCTTTATGATACCGGTCAAAAAAAAGAGCCGCTTTTTGCGGCTGAGAATCGGCCAAGCGGTAGAAACCTCCCGTGATTTCGAGTGCGCATCCGGTAATTCCGTGACGAGCAAATGCTTCAGAGGCAAGCAAAGACCCGGAAAGCGCAGGAATGAAATCGCGGGCAACTTCCTTCCGGTGAAGCGTTACTTTGCCTGCGTCCTGCGTTCCTGGTCAGAGCGACCATGACCCACTTCCGTGAGGGCACAGGTGGAGCGAACCCCGGAAGCATTTGGACAATTATCTGCAGACAGACTCCGGTGGGAGGGTTCCCATTTTCCGTTGTGAGCTTCAGACGGGAAATCCGAACCCGTGAACTTTTGCCGCTGATCACCAACGAAACGGCGTTTGGGAAGAATGATTGTCTTTTTCCTGTAATTTGGTGCGAAACCCGACCACTTTCACCGACGCTGACAGCCTTCCAAGCAGAAAAGCGGCCAATACCAACACCACGGTCAACGCATTTGTCTCCATCCGTCTCAGTCCTTTGCGTGTAAAATCAGACTCGTTTGTTTTCACATGTATGAAAACCTGGGGACAAATATGCTTTCCGTGATTCACGCCAAGGCAGCCCGGCTGAATCTCCCGCTATTCTCCCGCACAGGAGCAAACCAACTCCCCGAGAAACCGGGTTGGGTCTCTGGTCGCCTTGGGCAAGCGTTGCCGCCTGACTTCACAACCCCAAACGAAAAAGTCGGCTCCCCTCTTTCAGGGTAAACCGACTGAGCCTTTTTCCTTCTCCTGTTTCGCCTATGCTCAAAAGATCACTCGCCGGATTGGGTCATCCTTCGCCAGCCAAATCAACGAATGGCAGCCCCCGGTTAACCGCTTACCTGACCCGATCCAGAACCGGTTCCCCTTTTACCAACCGCATCGGTGGTGTATGTGCCGGAAGAAACAACGACTGTTTTTCCAGCCAACCCACCATATCGGTCCCTTCGGGGAGACGCTTCGAAGACTGTTGCAGGTATTGCATCACATCCATTCGGTAATCCACGTACAGCCGCCCTTTGTCGTCAATCAACAAAGGAAGCTGCAATTGGGGGTGGTATGGACTGGGAATCGTCACCGGGTCCGTCCGTAACACCCGGTAATCGATCGTATAGAATCCGTTCCCTACCGAGGCTGCGAATGGCCATTTCCCGTTTTTCTCATGATAAACCTGTATGGCCGGCTGAAACTCCCGCAGCTTTTCCGTCACCCGCAGATCATACAGACGGACCGTCAACCGCTTGTCCACCACCGTCAGCACATAGATGAAATCCCCGCCCTGCTCAAACGCGCTGGGCGGAATTTGGCTGATATAACCTTGCAATTTGGAAAAATCGATCATGTATTTCCCGTACAGAAATGGCGCTTGCGGGGCACTCTCCTTGATGGGCAACCGATTCCCCTCATTCTTTCGATACGCGTCCACCGCCGACTGCACCGTCGCCACATGCTGGGGCAGATGTGCGATGTCCTGACGGAGATGCTGGGGATACATACACCCCGTCATGATCAGGAAGCCGAGCAAAACAGCGATCCACCCGATCCAACGTTTCATCGTCCATCCTCCTCTTACAAAAACGAACGCATTCCAAACAAAAAAGCCGATATCAAGGCCAAAAAGGCGAAAATTTTCCAGAAACCCCGCCAGATTCGCCCCCGGCTCAATCTGGACAGCGCGATCAGAAAATTGGCCAACACCAGCAAAATCAGCGCCATCATCACATCCACGACAGTTGTCCCTCCTCGTTTCTCCTACAGTATAGCAAATCCACGGATGCCTACCAACGAAACGGGCGACTGTCCTTATTCTTCTCTGGTGCAAACGCATAGGATAGGATGACAAAAGCCCGAGTGGAGGAAATTCCGTTGAAACCGACAAATACGCGTGTCAGAAAAGCAAAACCGAATCCCCGTCGTCGCACGCAAACCCGCAAGCCCCGACAACCCACGACCAAACCGGTTCAAGCCGAACCGCTCTCTTCACTCAATCTCGCCAGCATCATCTCCGGGTTTGCCAATGTCCGTTCGACCCTCCAGGACTTAAGTCAATCCATCCAACGGATCGAACGTATCATGGACTCAGCATATCAGATGTTTGAACTGGCTCAGCACTTCATGGCCAACAGACGTGGCCCGCGTCGCCCTCTCTTCCCCTTCGGCCCGCCGAGAGGCTTCCGAAACCGTCCACCGTCCCTGCCGTTTCCGGGTGGCAACCCCAACAACCCCGGCAACCCCGATAGCACCGGTCCTCCTTCGCCGCTGGGATTACTGGGCAATCTGGATTTGCGTCAACTGTGGAACTTGCTGCAATCCCCACTGTTGCAAGCCTTTCTGAGATCGTTTGCCAAAGTGAGCGAATTTCCCGAAACCGAAAACGAACGACACCAAAAACAGGGGTAACGCAACCGGCGTTACCCCTCTCATCGATCCATTACCGCTTCAGCCAACTGAGTCTGGTCCCTAACCCGAATTCTAAGAGCTGATATTGATCGGTAATGGTGAGCTGTACTTACAGGATATGATGTTATCCACAAAACCGGTACCCAACCAATCGCCCAATCCTACCATCCCTGGACAATTTCCTCCATCTCGTTTGTCTTGCCACGACACATCAGATCCTCGACCGCTTGGCGCGGATCTTTCCGGTCGAACAAAACCGCGTGCAATTCGTTGGTGATGGGCATCTCCACCTGATATTGCCGAGCCAAACGGTAAGCGGCCCGCGTCGTTTTCACGCCCTCGACCACCATCCCCATACGTTCGAGTACCTCATCCAAGGTCATGCCCTGGCTGAGCATGTGCCCCGCACGCCAGTTGCGGCTGTGGCGACTGGTGCATGTGACCACCAGATCCCCCACACCAGCCAGTCCGGCAAAAGTGATCGGACGGGCACCCATCGCCATGCCCAACCGGGCAATCTCAGCCAACCCGCGAGTGACCAAGGCGGCTTTGGCATTGTCTCCAAAGCCCAGTCCGTCGGATAAACCCGCCCCCAATGCGATGATGTTTTTGAGTGACCCTCCGATCTCCACTCCCACCATATCGGGATTGGTGTAGACGCGGAAATACGGATTGATCAGATAAGACTGCGCCATCTCTGCCGTTTGTTGCCGTTCGGATGAAACCACGACAGTCGTGGGCGATTTTTTTGCCACTTCCTCCGCATGGCTCGGTCCCGACAATACCGTGATCTTCTCCCGAAGCGCGGTTGGCAGTTCCTCCTTCAACACTTCCGACATCCGTTTGAGCGAATCCAGTTCAAATCCTTTCGACGCATGGACAATCAAGGCGTCCTTCCGCAAATGGGGTGCCGCCGCACGCGCCACTTCACGCATTGACTGAGACGGAATCACGAAAAGCACCATCTCCCGGTCGCGTATCGCTTCTTGGATCGACATGGTGGCACGCACGGACCGGGGTAAACGCACATCCGGTATGTATCGGGAATTGCGGTGCTGTTCATTGATTTCCCGCACCGTCGATTCCCGTCGGGCCCATATGATCACTTCAAAACCATTGTCCGCCAATACCGTCGCCAGGACAGTTCCCCAACTGCCTGCTCCCAGCACGGCGGCCGTTTTCTTTGACATGCACTTCCCTCCATCCGATCATTCCTATCGTCGTTCCTTTGATCCCAACCGGCGTTCGGTTCCGGCAAGCAACGAGCGTATATTGCGGGAATGACGGATGACGGCCAGCAGTGCGATCACCAGACTCACCGTAAAGTAAGGAGAAGGATACCCGATCCAGCCGATCATGATCGGCAAACCGACCACGAAGATCAAGGAGCCGAGCGATACGTAACGCGTCAAAACGATCGAGGCGATGGCGAAAATCCCGGAAATCAGCGCTGCCTGAAAAGTCAGAACCGCCATCACCCCGATGGTGGTTGCAATACCCTTTCCACCGCGAAAGCCCAGGAATATCGGCCAATTATGCCCCACAATCGCCGCCAAGCCGGACAAGATCATGGCGGCAGGGGAGCCGTCTAACCAGTACCCCAAACCGACTGCCAGCATTCCCTTCACACCGTCCAGCAGAAATACCAGGACAGCCGGTCCTTTCCCCACTACGCGCAACGTATTGGTGGCTCCCGCATTGCCACTGCCATATTGCCGGATATCAATCCCCTTTGCCAAGCGTACGATTACATAACTGAAACTGATGGAACCGATGAGATAAGACAACAATACTGCCAGGCCAATCATGATCGTCTCCCCTCAAGCCACGAGTTTCCTCTCGTTCTATTCGTTCCTTTTACGCAACAACAATCGTAAGGGCGTTCCGTGGAAACCGAACGCTTCGCGCAACCGATTTTCCAGATACCTTTGATAGCTGAAATGCGCCAACTCGGGATCATTGACAAACAACACGAATGTCGGCGGTTTCACGGATACCTGGGTGCCGTACAAAATCCGCAGACGCTTCCCTTTGTCCGACGGCGGTGGTGTCGTCAGTACCGCATCGGTCAACACTTCGTTCAGCACGGAAGTGGACACGCGCATCGCATGTTGCTCGGCGACCTCATTCACCATCGGCAGAATCGTGTGCACCCGCCGCTTTGTTTTGGCGGAGACGAACAGGCTGGGCGCATAATCCATAAAGTGGAACTCATCCCGAATCTCCCTGCGAAAACGGTCCATCGTCTTGTCATCTTTTTCGACCGCGTCCCACTTGTTCACCACGAAAATGGATGCCCGTCCCGCTTCATGCGCATAACCGGCAATCCGCTTGTCCTGCTCGGCAATTCCGCGCTCCCCATCCAACACCACCAGTACGACGTCGGAACGTTCGATCGCCTTGAGCGCGCGCAACACGCTGTACTTCTCCGTGGTTTCGTACACTCGTCCTTTTTTGCGCATACCGGCTGTATCGATCAGAACATATTTTTGCCCGTCCCGCTCAAACGGCGTGTCGATCGCATCCCGGGTGGTACCCGCCACCGGACTGACAATCACCCGTTCTTCCCCCAAGATCGCATTGACCAACGACGATTTGCCGACGTTGGGCCGGCCGATCAAACAGACGCGGATCGTGTCTTCATCATACACTTCCTCTTCCAAATCGGGGAACAACTCGACGATGCGGTCCAGTAAATCACCTGTCCCTGTACCATGCAGGGCGGAGATCGGAAACACATCTCCAAATCCCATTTGGTAAAAATCATAGATCACTTCCCGATGGTTGGGATGATCCACCTTGTTCACCCCGACGACCACAGGCTTGTTGGAACGATGAAGCAGGCGCGCCACTTCTTCGTCGGTTGCGGTCATCCCTGCCTGACCGTCGACGAGAAACAGAATGACGTGTGCCTCTTCGATCGCCAACTCGGCTTGGTGTCGGATATGGTCCAACATCTCGTCATCGCCGCCAAACTCCAGTCCACCGGTGTCAATCAGGTGGAAGGAGCGCCCGTTCCATTCTCCGCGGCAATAGATCCGGTCACGGGTGATCCCCGGTTTATCTTCCACGATGGCGATTCTTTCCCCTGCTATCCGATTGAAAATGGTCGATTTCCCCACATTGGGCCGACCCACAATCGCTACTACTGGCAAACTCATCTGCTACCTCTCCTCAAATCGTACAAATCCGAACCTGTCAGCCAGACATACCTTATCTTATCCGTAAAACCACGATTAATCAACCAGAAAAGCGGCCTGAACCGCTTTCTCCCACCCTTGGGGCGACGTTTTCCGGTCCAGTGGCCGCTCGCGGAAAGCCGTCCACTCATTACTCTGATCGGTGAACGATCGGGCACACCCCGGTCAAGTTCCCCGCTTCTCCCGCCCCATGCAACTGCCGTTTCACCTGTTTCACCAAATCGACCAACGTCGGGTAACTGCGTGTGATCCCCCAAGCTGCGATCGGTCGGCCGATGATGCGGATGCCATAACGCCGGGACAATGCTCCGCCCACTTTGGTCATCATTGTAATACACCTCAACGCGCCGACAAAGTGAAAGGACTCAGGATCGGCACCCGCCAGCACCAAGATCGATTTGATCGTTTGAAGCGCTGCCGCGGGCTGGCCGCCCAAGCCCATCGTATATACGCGAAATCCTTTTTCGTCCTTTCCCTTGTAAAAAAGAGACCCGAGATGACGGTCATCGGATCGGTCGAAATCGGGTAATGCCATAATCTCTCGCACACCGGGAACCCGTGAATCCGGCAGTCTCCCCAAATGAATCGCTGCGGCGATCACGGATGAATGTGCACTGCCGTAACAATGATAGATGATGTTCACCGTTTCAGCTCCTTTGCCACCTGCGGGAACAGACGCGGTACTTGTTTTTCCAGTTCATGCCACGACCGCACCCGTGGACTGCGGGATATCAAAAGGATCATCTCCCAATCCAGAGGAGAAGACCCGACCAGCGGCAGGAAATAATGGATTGCCCTTTTGACAACCTTCCCGTTTTGCCTGACCCCACCGAAAAACAGCGCATAACCGTCCTCATTTGAGCCTGCCGGCCACAACCGACCCACCTGCGCCCAATCCATGCCGGTTTTTCGTCCCCATGCCACGACATCTGCGGGAACCCCATCTTTCCGCCAGCGATGGGCGTCCCCGTAAGCCGCTATCAGCGCAGCGGCTCCGTCATCCTCACTGAGATAAATCCTCCTCTTCATGAATGCCTCACGACGATCACGGTCTCCGGCTCCAGTTCATGCGCCATACCGTCCAATATGTTGGCCAGAGTCGCACTGAAGTGCTGCACCTCTTCCGTTGATTGTGCCAAAAAAACGGGAACCGCACCATTGCCCATTCGGTCCGGTTTACAGGAGACGACAGCCAATATGGATTGTGAAATGGTGATATCGATCATGACAATCCCCTCCCGCCCGACGCAGTGTTGCGATGCCGGGCCTCCATCGGCATGCGGATGGCGCTCTCCAGCACGGGTACACGAGCCACGGCATCGATGACTTTCTGCTCATCCTTTTCATGCGGCAACACCAGAATTCCCAATCGACCGTCTTCCAGCTTCCGTTTGGCGATCGGCACCAATCCGGCATCCCCGGTATCGCGGTAGACCCCCAGTGTGGCCGAAACATCGTGCAGAATCGCCTGTCGTTGTCCCAAGTTGGCCAATGTCACCACACTGACGTCATTCAGCGGCCGAACCACCACCCCCACCCCGTGTCGTTCGATTCGTTCCCGATCCCCTTTCAGCCCCACGTTCATCAAATGAATGTCGTCCACAAACAGGTTGGCCCCCTCCCAACGCAGGTTTCCGAGGCGAATTTCGGCAATTTCCCGCAGGACTTTCCCGGTGCGCAGGCGGGCTGCCACGAGGATCATGACCAATCCCGCGATGACGCCACCGTACCAGCGATGGCTGATCACCACGACGAGGGAAGTGATAAACGATGAAAAAATGACCAAATAGTTTCGCCCTTCAAATACCATGGCGATTCCCTCGATATAGGAAGAGCCGCGAGGCACCAGTTCCATTTGATCCAGTTTGGACATCGTTTCCCGTTCCATATTGCGAACTTCGCGAAATTGTTGTGCTGCCAGAGCCAAAAACGTGATGGCCGTATAGTTGCGATCCAACAATGCGGGGACAGCGACGGCGCCCATACCGGCGGCGATCAGCCCCAACGACAAATGCATCACGTGCCCGTGCGGGTATGTGGGGTAGTGCCGATAATCGGTCCGCAACATCAACAGCCGTGTCACAAAGCCGGCCATCACACCGATGATCACCGCCCACGTATACAGGTCCAAACGCATCATCTTTTCTATCATCCAATCCCAACCTCCCCGTCCTGATCAACGCGTTGTTCGAAACAGCCGCACACGAACCCAGTCGGTCGTTGATTTCCCGCACAGATGCACGGTCAACCATCCCGCCAAGAAAAGCACCACCGTATCCATCCATGCCCCGTTTCCGATTTGAAGCGGCCGAAACATCTGGCGATGAAGGATCAACCAAATTCCATCCGCTAAAAACAGTCCGCCCAGTACAGCAACTGTTCGATCAATCCAGTTTTTGTGCCCCGTCCACAGAAGCAACCACAGCAACCCCAACATGATCCCATGGAGCCAGAATCCTGTAAAAGACGGACGCGTCCAAGACCATTCCCTGATCAGAAAAAAAACCACACCGGCCATTGCCATACTGTTCAACAGCTTTCCCCATGCGCGACGGTCGCTTTTGGTCAATAACACCAAAAATCCAGCCGCCAACCACAACCAGGACAATTGAACATGCACATCCGGCGTGATTTGCACTTCCAACGGGAATACCAGCCCCCATGACAACAACCATCTGCGGAATCGTATCGGATCTTGCACATGGAATGCTTGGTGGATCTGCGGCAACCAGCCGGTGACTGATAAAATCCAAACGGTCCAGACGCATAGTTGCGCCGGAATACCCGGTGCCAATGTCAAAACGCTCCTTTGTCATAAAAAAATGATTCCATCTCACTGTATCATGTAGTATGCGCCTTGATCCGTTTTTTAGCATGAAAAAACCGGCGAACTTGAAAGTTCGCCGGTTTTCGGTCCATGTCCGGAAAACTTATTTCAAGCGGCGGAGTTGGTCACCGAACACGTCGCCCAACGTGACATTCAATCCGCCGTTATTGTTGTTGCGGTCAACGTTTTGCAGTTCTTTGCGCGCTTCTTCCTGTTCGGCATCCTTGATGCTGAGGCTGATCCGTTTTTGTTCCGGCATCATATCCAGCACCTTGACGCGCACCTCTTGTCCCTCTTCCAATACTTCAGCAGGTGTGGCGATATGCTTGCGGGAGATTTGCGAGATGTGAACCAACCCTTCCACGCCCGGATACACTTCGACAAAGGCACCGAAGGAAACCAGACGTTTCACGGTACCGGTAATCACATCACCGACTTTGATCTCATCCCCCACTTTTTCCCACGGACCCGGTTGCGTTTCCTTGATGCTCAAGCTGATCCGCTCGTTATCGCGATCCACTTTGAGCACTTTCACCTGTACTTTGTCACCTTCGGCCAATACGTCGGACGGATGTTCCACCCGGTTCCAAGCCAGCTCGGACACATGAACCAGACCATCCACGCCCCCAATATCCACGAAAGCGCCGAAGTCGGTGATCCGCTGTACCGTGCCTTCAATCACTTGACCTTCCTGCAAGCTTTCCAGTGTGGCCCGTTTCTGCTTCTCAGCTTCCTCTTCCAAAACCGCTTTATGGGACAGGATCAATTTGTTTTTGGAAGGATCGATTTCGATGACTTTCAGCGGCAAGGTACGTCCTTTGTAATCGGAGAAATCTTCCACAAAGTGACGCTCCACCAAGGAGGCCGGGATAAAGCCGCGAACGCCTACGTCTACGACCAAACCGCCTTTGACGATGTCAGCCACAGTCGCTTCCAGCGTTTCGCCGGATTCAAAATTCCGTTGCAGTTCCGCCCAGGCGCGTTCGGCATCCACCGCACGTTTGGACAGAATCAATTTATCCTCCTCGTCGTTGACGCGCAGCACTTTGACCTCCACTTCCTGTCCTTCCTGCAAAACGTCGGACACTCGATCCACATGGAGGCTGGACAACTCTGAAATCGGGATCACACCGTCAAATTTGTATCCGACGTCCACCAATGCCTGGTTGTCCTCCACCTTGGTCACTTTGCCCTTGACCACGTCCCCACGCTTCAACGGAGTCACTTCTGCCATTTCGGATTTCATTTCTTCCACCATGACGACAACCTCCTCATTTCCCTGCAAGCTGATCAGTCAATCTATCCTCTCCAAAAAATTAGAGAGCGAATGAAAACGAATGGACCGCCCGCGAGCCGGCACTCCGACGAGTCCGATGACAGGGATCGTTTTACGTGATGGCTGGACCTTCCCCATCACAACCCCCTACGATCCGGCATGTGATCGAAAACAAACGGGTGATTCCCAATGATTCGCAAGAATGGGGAAATGCCCACTCCTGTGATTTCAAGAAGACATGCGCCCGCTTTCTTTCATGATGCCCAACACCAACGGGATCAGAATGACCAGCCCGCCGATCATCCCGACCACTGCACCTATTTTTCCCAATCGCCAAGCCACAGAGAGCAGGAAGAATCCGACCAAAACGAGAACCATCACTCGCGGAAAACGTTTGACGACCGCAAGCGGATGCTGTCGCAAACGAAGCGTCAACAGGAGCCATACAACCAGAACAGCCCCGATCATCACCTTCATTGTCCGCTTCCTTCCTCGATCAGACGCCGGATTTCCGTCATGATCCGTTTGGTCGCTTCCTTGGTCGTCTCCGTGTTCACCTTGGTCTCCAACCACGGTGTCAAATCAACAGGGGGACCGAAACGAAGGCGGATGGGACGGAAAAGTCGGTAAGGGCCGATGATCGCTGCCGGCACAACGGTCGCTTTGCTTTTTAATGCGAGGAATGCCGCACCGGGTCGGCCATCGCCCAACTCCCCGGTTTTCGAACGCGTCCCTTCGGGAAAGATGACCAAAACCCGTTTCTGTTCCAACAATTCCAGAGCAAGTTTGATCGCACGTTTATCGGATGCCCCCCGTTTGACGGGAAACGCTCCCAAAGCTTGAATCAGCTGTCTGAGCAGGGGTATGCGAAACAACTCCTCTTTGGCCATGAAATGCACTTTGCGCTGAAGTGCCGAACCGACCAGCGGAGGGTCCAGATTGCCGATATGATTGCAACAAACGATAACAGGGCCGTCAGCCGGGATGTGATGCGCCCCATCAACTCTCCAGCGATAAACCAAGGTGAAAAAACAACGGCACACCCAACGCGCAAATGGATATAACATCTTACTCTCCACCGCCCACTTTGGTTCGACAGAGTTCCAAAATTCGCTCCACCACATCGTCGATGGAACGGGACGTGGTGTCGATTTCCACTGCATCATCCGCTTTGCGCAAAGGGGCGTGTTCACGAGTGGTGTCCGCTTCGTCCCGTCGTCGAATCGCTTCTTTCAATTCCTCCAAATTTGCGGAAAATCCGCGGCGCATCATTTCCAGATACCGCCGACGGGCACGCTCCTCGATGGAAGCGGTCAAAAATACTTTCACATCGGCATCGGGCAGCACATAGGTGCCGATGTCCCGGCCATCCATGACAACACCAGTCTTTTGTGCAATCGCCCGTTGTTTCTCCACCAATGCCTCCCGGACACCGGGGATTCGGGCCACTGCCGACACCTGGGCTGTCACCTCGGGGGAGCGGATCTCTTCGGTTACACGAACACCATCCACCCAAATGTCTGTCGGATGAATATCGATTTGGGTCTGCTGCGCCAAACGCGTCACAGCCACTTCATCCGACGGATTCACCTGCTCGCGCAGGGCTTTCCAAGTGACTGCCCGATACATGGCGCCGGTATCGACATACGTCAGTCCCAGCCGGTCCGCCACTTGTCGGGCAACCGTACTCTTCCCGGCACCTGCCGGGCCGTCGATCGCGACTGAAAAAGACTTCATGCCCACGATTCCTCCCATAAGCGGGATGAAATGAAAACGAGCAGGTCGAGCCTGCTCGATTGTGGATAACTTTATTCGATTCAACTCGATTTCAAGTGATCCCCTATCGAAAAACTCCGACCGTGAGACAGACAGCGATTTCGCAATCCGCTATGTATTCCTTTGTTGTCAATTCTGTTTTTAGGTTACCACAAAACCCTGTCCCGTGCAATGACCTTCACCATTTTTTTCTGTCATTTTCCCGCTGGTGGTGTGGGATCTTCGTTCACGTGAAAGGGAGGAACAGGACAGGGACCGTATCCCCGGTGGTTTCACGGGATAAACGGTCCCGTTTAAAATTTCGCGTTCTCCTTCCGGCTTGCTCGGCCTTCACCCTGCAAAGGCAGACATGCCGCCCCGCACTTCGGCTGTCGTTACAACGATGTCGTATCCGCCTTTTTCACCTTATCCACAAATTCTTCCCGTCCGTTGTCCGCATTGATGAAGATGCGGTACTGGTCATCTCCCAGCCAACCGACAAACTCGTAGCACAGGACGGGATTGCCGTCTTCACCGTAGATGACAGCCAGATTGCTCTTCTCCAGATTGAGCCGGGGATTGACCGCCTTTTCTGCCTGTTTCGCAGACAGGCGGGGACGGTGAAGCGATTTCATCACGGGATGATTGAACACGTAATCATTGGCCTGCAGCGCCATGATCTCTCCATTGTCCAGCGCCACCTTCACCGTGACGGTTTCCGGATAGATCAACACTCCCCGTTCTTGGTGAACAAACGTAAACGTCGCTGTCCGTTGCGAGGAATCATACGAAACGGCCCGCATCGTTGGATAGCCCAGCCGGTTTAAAAACCGCGATGCACGCTGCTGCGCTTCCCCGATTGACAACCGTTGCCGCTCAACCGGTCTGTCGAACATCAACCATACCAGATAGCCGCCCTTTTTGGTGAAGTCCGCATAAACCACATAACCGTCCTCCCGCTTCAACCGGGCGGAGTACGTTTGAAAGTCCCCTTTGCGGTTTTCCGTCACCACGATGCCCCGCGTGGAAGGCCGACCCAGCACAAACGCCAGTTTGTTTTTTACTTCCTGCACCGTTGCCGGCTTTCCGGGAAGCCGCACATATTGTTGTTTTTTCCTGGCTTCCTGGTTGTGAATGGTGGGTCCCCAATCCACTTCGGAATAAGCGTCCATCGTATTGTCCACTTTGCGGAACCCGTCAATGATGGTCGTGTCCATCTTTTTCCCTTCCGTGGCCAGCGCCAGTTCCACATCCATCCAACGCAAATTGCGCGACAACACCTGGGACTGCACTTTCTGCAATTCTGTCTGCACCTGACTCGCCCGTTCGTACAATGACCGCAGCGTGCCCCATTCTTTGTCCGTCAACGGTTGTTTATCAAGGTCCCTCAATCCGACGCGAAAACTGAAATCGCCCATCTTGGACAAAAATTCCTCTGTCTTGTTAAATGGCATCAATGTCAGCGGCAATTGGGAAAGATCGCTCTGCGCAGCATAAGTGAGCCGCCAGACATTGGTCAAGCAGTTGACCATGGATGGCCGCGTTTGTAAAACCAACGTTTTGCCCAACTCATCCTGCAATTGATCCAAGTGAAAATTCAGCTCGTGAAACGCTCGCTGATACTGGTTTTCCGCTTTGATCAGCACTGCATTCTTATCCTGGTTCTCTTGATAACCCCACACCACCGTACCGATCAGCGCGATCACGGCAATGGGAAACAGTATCGCGGCTATGCGTCTGTACACGTCATGATTCCTCCCTCTTCAACGACAGAAAATATGTTTGCCGATCCGTTTGACCTGCGGACGATTCCAGATCCATTTGGATGTGGCGGTAGCCGGATTGAAATAGTACAAACATCCTGACACGGGATCCCAACCATTGATCGCGTCCATCGCCGCTTTTTTGGCGGTCGCGTCGGGTGTCAACCAAATCTGACCGTCCGATACCGCCGTAAACGCTCCCGGCTCAAAGATGACACCCGGGATACTGTTGGGAAACTTGGGTGACGCCACCCGATTCAGAATGACGGCGCCGATGGCGACCTGCCCGATATACGGCTCTCCTCTTGCTTCCCCGTAAATCGCATTGGCCATCAACTGGATATCATTCGCAGAAAACTTTCCGCTGTATTTGCCCACACGGGCGGCGGAAGTGTCAAGAGAACCGGTGAGACAGAACACGAGGGTGAAACAGCTGACCAGGAGTAAAACGCGCACCGGAAACTTCCGCTTCATGCTTTCCCCCTCCATGATATTGCCTTTGGAGGTAGTCTGGGCCAAAGATTCCCCCTTTATGCAACAAAAAAAGCCGGTTTCAACCGGCTGTCACTGGCTGACAGTGCCTTGCGGTGAGACACTGTCTTTCGGAAACGTCCAAGCGAAGCATGTCACTGTTTCAGCATCGCTCGGTATGGATGTCAAAATCGGTTTGATTATCGCACAAACATTGCTTGAAACCTGTTTCAATTTGTCCTTTTCGCATACGTCCTTTCAGTACGAACCGCTCTCCGCAACGCTTGCAACGAATCCGCACCCAGTACTTGTCTTTGTTCATATGCCGCTCACCCTGATCCGTTCCCAACGTGTATGATCATTTTACCCAAATCCGTCACCTACGATACGGATACCTTACGCGTTATGTGTTCGGCAATTTTTTCTCCATGAAAGCGTCCGTTTTCGATGAAGATTTTGTTGGCGTCATGTCCCGCCGCAATGACTCCGGCAATATAAAGACCCGGCACGTCGGTTTCCATTGTGTCGGGATCATGGGTCGGTTCCCCCGTCTTTGGATCGAACGTCACCCCCAATGTTTCCATCAGGGAACGGTCCGGTCGGTATCCGGTCATGGCGAATACCGCATCATTGGCAATTTCCAACCGCCGCCCCTCCTGCTCCAGAACGACGGTATCCGGTTTGATTTCCCGTACTTCGCTGTTCCAATACATATGGATCCAGCCTTTGCGGATCGCGCTTTCGATTACCGGCTTCAACCAGGCTTTGACACTGTCGGTAAACGCCGATCGGCGATAGGACATCGTCACCTTTGCCCCGGCCCGATAGAGTTCCAACGCGGCGATCACCGCCGAATTTTTCCCTCCGACCACCAGCACTTCCAATCCCGAAAACGGATGTCCTTCCTCAAAATAATGATGTACTTTGGGCAGATCTTCTCCGGGAATCCCCATCAAATTGGGATTGTCATAATAACCGGTGGCAATGACGACGTGACGGGTTCGATACTGAAGGGATCGACCGTTTTTCTCCGTCTGTACGTCAAAAACGCCGTCGTCGTCTTTCTCCACGCGCACCACTTTTTCGTACGTACGGATGCGTAAATCATATTTTTCCGCTACCGTGCGATAATATACCAACGCCTCGTGACGGGTCGGCTTTTCACGGGCGGTCACGAACGGCACATCCCCGATCTCCAGCAATTCCGGGGTACTGAAAAAGGTCATGTGTGTGGGAAAATGATAAATCGAATTGACCAAGCATCCTTTTTCAATCACCAACGGGGAAAGCCCCCGGTTTTTCGCTTCCACCGCAACGGATAATCCACACGGTCCCGCTCCGATGATGATCAGATCTTCCATTGCTTCACCACCCCTGACGATGAAAACACCCTGAGACAGGGTGTTTTCTATTCAGCATTTCTTTATTATTTTATTATACCCAACCGCGGAAACGGGAGGCTTCGGCCATTTTTCGCACGCCCACCATGTAAGCGGCAAGGCGCATGTCCACGTTGCGGGATTGTGCTGTATGATAGACGTTTTCAAATGCTTTGACCATGATTTCTTCCAGTTTCCGCTCCACTTCTTCTTCGGACCAATAATAACCCTGATTGTTCTGTACCCATTCGAAATACGAAACCGTCACGCCACCTGCACTGGCCAACACGTCAGGGACGAGCAAAATCCCCCGCTCGTGCAGAATGCGTGTCGCCTCCAAGGTGGTCGGGCCGTTGGCCGCTTCAACGACAATGTTGGCACGGATGCGATGCGCATTGGATGCTGTAATTTGGTTTTCCACCGCTGCCGGTACCAAAATGTCGCAATCCAACTCGAGCAGTTCCTGGTTGGTGATCGTATCTTTGAACAGCTTGGTTACCGTTCCGAACGAGTCGCGTCGATCGAGAAGATAGTCGATATCCAATCCGTTTTCATCATACAAACCGCCGTAGGCGTCGGAAATGCCGATAATCTTGGCCCCCGCATCACTCATGAACTTCGCGAGGAAGCTGCCGGCATTGCCAAAGCCCTGGATTACAACCCTGGCGCCTTTGATGTCCAGGTTGCGCTTCTTGGCCGCTTCGCGGATCATGATCGTCACACCTTTGGCCGTAGCCGTCTCCCTGCCCCGGGACCCGCCCAGCACGAGCGGTTTGCCGGTGATGAATCCGGGGGAGTCAAATTCGCGAATTCGGCTGTATTCATCCATCATCCACGCCATGATCTGTGAGTTGGTAAATACATCCGGCGCGGGAATATCTTTGGTCGGACCCACAATTTGGCTGATCGCCCGAACATAGCCGCGTGAAAGCCGTTCCAATTCGCGGAAGGACATCTGCCGCGGATCGCAGACGATCCCGCCTTTCCCGCCGCCGTACGGCAAATCGACGATTCCCGCTTTCAAACTCATCCAAATCGAAAGCGCTTTCACTTCATTTTCCGTTACATCCGGATGAAAGCGCACACCGCCCTTTGTCGGACCGACTGCGTCATTGTGCTGTGCGCGGTAGCCTGTAAACACCTTGACGGAACCATCGTCCATCCGCACCGGGATTCGGACCGTCAACACGCGCAAAGGCTCCTTCAACAGTTCGTAGACATGCTCCGGATAACCCAGCTTCTCCAGCGCCTGCTTGATCACGACCTGCGTGGATGCGAGTACGTCGAGGTTTTCTTTCGGTTCCACGGATTCGTTGGTCCTCTCAGACTGTTGTCCCATCCCTTACCACCTCAAAAGAAAGTTCCCATCAATCCAATGCTCAGTATACACTTTTTTTCAAAAAAACATGGGGTCGTCCTTACACAGTATACAACACATCCCCTATTGAAGAAACACCATTTGTCTTGACGAATCAATGAAGGGAGACAAAAAGCCATTTCAAAAAAAATGAAATTCCATTCCTAATGAATGAATATGCAGGGGACAGCGGTGGATCACCCACGAGGGGAAACGCGGTTTTTTTGGGAGATACTGCTCACCGCCTGCGGTCCGTTTCGAAGCGGACATGTATTGCTTCCGGCGGGGTGAACCGGAAAAACAAACGCAGAACGCAAGAATATACGGGTTGACCTATTTTTGAAAGAAGCGCAAAATCGATTTTGGGGAACGATTACAGGGAACAGGGGAAAATCGTGACTGAATATCACCGGCATCCGGATCTCCTTGAAAGGAAAGGATCGAACCTTATGACGCGAACTGCGTTGCTCCTATTTGCTCATCCCGATGATGAAACGTTTACTTGCGGCGGGACCATCGCCAAATATGCCCATGATCCCGGTGTAAGAATCATCCTGTATTGCGCCACGCGGGGCGAAGCTGGCAAGGTGGGGGACCCTCCTTTATGCCGTCCCGAAGAGTTGGGTGATGTGCGCGAAAGGGAATTGGCACGTGCAGCGAAAATCCTCGGAATCCACATGGTCATCCAGCGGAATTTCGGCGACGGGAAGTTGTCCCGCTTGCCCAGGGAGGAATTGACCAAGGACATTTTACAGGTGATGGAGAAAGTACGCCCCGACGTCATCGTCACCTTCCCGCCTGATGGCATCTCTGGCCATGCCGACCACCGCGCATTGCACCAAGCTGTTGTGCAAGCCTGTGATGAGGCAAAAAACCGCTGGAATTTCAAATTGTACTATGTGGTCATACCCCGATCAACAGCACCTGATGCGGGAGCCATTTACACCACACCCGACGATGATGTCACCACCTCGGTTGATGTGACAGCCCATCGGCAGGCGATCATGGAAGCATTGCGCCAACATCGCACCCAGCACTTGTCCATCGAACGCGTGTTTCCGGGAGTGTTGGCTGGAGAGTGGCAACGACTGCGCACAACGGAATATTATCAGCTGGCAATGCAGAACGGCCGATGGCTGTTGCAACCGGATTTGAAAGAAACGGATTGGTGGGGATAAAGGTTTACCGACCGTGGAAAAAAGCAGGGGCCGACTTCCCTTTCACACAGGGAGTCAGCCCCTTACGTGTATCCATCAAACATACGCACCGGACCGATGCGTACGCTTATTGGCCAAAATAGCGGATCAATTGATCGATCGCATGGTTCGTCATTACCGCTTTACCGTATTCGGCCAACATATGTTCGGTCAGCGTGGAAGGTTCTCCGAATTCAGTCAAAATGGCGATGACGGCTTGCAGATAATCCGTTTGGATTTCTTCGTCAAACACGAGGAAGTATTGATTCTGGTAAGCGTACACCTTGCCGCCCCCGCGAATCAAAGACCGCAAGCGGATCGCCGCCTGAACGAGATCTTCGAAATCCGAAAAGCGGAAAATGATCTGCTCACTTTCCTCCAGCGTCACTTCCAACTCATACATGTCGTCATCGAGATCGTCCTCGGGCTCAGGGGTACGACCGCGGGTGACTACGACCACCATCCCCTGCGTCGGAAGGGCAAACACTTCTACCGCCACAGGCCCCGCAATCTCAAACCCCAGCTCCTGATACGCCTGTTCCATCATGTCATTGAACAGTTCGTGCACCTTGGGGATATCTCGCCACATGTCCTCTTTGTTGATCCCGCGATCTAGTAGATCGTCCATGGATAAGTAGAAGCGGACCTTGTCTCGCCCTAAACGCTCGACGCGCATGGGTTTACCCTCCCTCGCTGGAGACCTGCTCCATACAGCGTATGAGGGTGAATTGCGTTTCGTTACGCAAACAGGTCTCCAATTTCTCTCTTTAATTACATGATACATCATATGGGCGGGGAATGCACCTGAACATCCTGTTGCAAATAAAAAAAGAACCCCTTTGACGGGTTATCGTCGATCCTCATTCCAATAGAATGGAGGGGGCACCCGGAATCGAACCGGGGATAAGGGATTTGCAGTCCCGTGCCTTACCACTTGGCTATGCCCCCACGTTTTGGCAGGGGCGGTAGGAATCGAACCCACACTAGAGGTTTTGGAGACCTCCGTTCTACCATTAAACTACGCCCCTGCGTGATGGTAGCGGCGGAGGGCCTCGAACCCCCGACCTCACGGGTATGAACCGTACGCTCTAGCCAACTGAGCTACGCCGCCACACATGGCGGAGAGAGCGGGATTCGAACCCGCGCGGGGCCATTCGGCCCCCTAACGGTTTAGCAAACCGTCCCCTTCGGCCACTTGGGTATCTCTCCGCTTCATTTGATGTGACAATTTTTATCTTAGTATGATTGTCCCACTGTGTCAAGGGGGATTTGAGGTGGTATCGGAGAACCCGTTCCTCGCGTCCCGCGCTGAGGCAGCCGTATATTTCCCCCACCCGAGCGCGCGCCACTTTCGATAGAGGAGCCACCCTTCCCGCACCCCGAACAGCACCAAAACCGTTACGGCATGCCCGCCCAATTGAGAGATCCCGTACCATCCCAATCCGATCCCGGTCGCACAGCGAATCAACTCAAGACGGCGCAGGGGGTGGCTCCACGGAAACGGCCACTCCCACATCCGGACGAAGGAGCGGATGCCCCATCGAGCCACCACAAACGAACAAGGCAGAAAACTGGCCAAAAAAACCCAATAAGGCCATGATAAATATCGTCGCCATCCCTGCCAATCATCCGGAAACAACCGCACTGTCACCCACCACCAACCGATTACACCGGCCAACTCCATCCATCCCCGCAAGCGCATCCGTGTCACCCCTCCGTCTTTTTCCATGTATATCGCGAAGGGGATTGCGGAATAACACTTCATTGAAGACGATCCCAATCCAAATGAATTCGAATGCCGGTGATACAATCAATGACAAAATGGGCGATGATTGCGGGAACCAGTGATCCGCTCCATTCGACCAACATGCCGAAGCCCAGACTGACTGCAAACACCAACAACATCAACGGAATTCGTTTCCAATAGCGAAAATGCACCAGCGTGAACAACAGACAGGAACCCCACAGCCCGATCAAAGATTGTAATGCACCGCGAAACAACAACTCCTCCGCCACCGCTACCAGACAAGCGATCCACACAATGTGTACGGGGGAGCGTCCTTGAAACAACAACCGGTTGATCCCACCGTCATCCCACCAATGAGCGGGAGCCATCCTCGTCAACACAATGTCCACCGCTACCACCAACAGGCCAAATCCCAGTCCGCTCCACCACAGAACGGGATCTTGCCAGTAAAACAGGCGATGCCATCCTCCATCCATCCATTGCAGGAGGAGAAAGCCTGTCAGCATCAATATGGCTTGTGACGCATAAAGATGGAACAACAGCCTGCGGGAGTCGTCTTTTTGATTGGCCTGCAACATGTTTCACCCCTTAATGTCTTACATTCCCAACAATCGGCAAAATTCATGGTTGTTCGCCTGTTTTCGTTCATCGACTTGCAATTCTATACAACTCGTTCTAAAATGAGGTGTGAAACAGATTAGGTTCAAAACAGATTAGGTTCAATTGGGGACTATATGGGAGGAGATTTTTTACATGCGTACTTGGGTAGACAAAGACACTTGCATTGCTTGTGGTGCTTGCGGCGCCACCGCCCCTGACGTGTATGACTACGACGAAGACGGTATCGCTTACGTGATCCTGGACGACAATACCGGTACGGCCGACGTTCCGGAAGAGCTGTGGGACGACGTGCGTGACGCACAAGAAGGTTGCCCCACGGACTCCATCAAAGTGGAAGAATAAACCGACGAAAAGCTGCTCTGATCGAGCAGCTTTTTTCAGGTCAATCAGCGTCAGCATCCAGATACAGGCGAACCGCCGCCAACCCGTCATCCACGTTGACAACGCGACGAAATCCCTGGTTGAGCAGGAAATTGGCGGCATAGATGCTGCGGATGCCATGGGCGCAAAGCACATACACCGTTTTGTCCCGATCCAGCTCGTGCAACCGATTGGGAAGATGATGCAGAGGGATCAAAATCGCACCGTCCAGATGATCCGCTTCCCATTCCTCAGGTTCACGTACATCCAGGATAATCCCGTCCCCCAGTTCTCCTCTCCGGTACTGACGGGCGAACACTTTCGGCGAAATATGATACTGCTCCTGAGAATCCATCCCAACGCCTCTTTTCTTTCATTCTCCCATCCATTGTACCACAAAGATTTCAACCAAAACGGATTTGCTTCGGCACGCCAATCCGACTACAATGGTGGGTAGAGCGAGACTGACAATTCCGATGGTCCCGTTCGATGGAAACATCCGTACATAAGGAGGATAAACGAGACATGGCACAACAAGAATTGATCGTGGATGCATTTATCGAAATTCCGACCGGCAGTCAAAACAAATACGAATACGACAAGGAAAAAGGCGTGTTCCGTCTGGATCGTGTGTTGTACTCCCCGATGCATTACCCGACCGAATACGGTTATCTGGAATCCACCTTGGCCGAAGACGGCGATCCGTTGGATATCTTGGTATTGACCACCTTCCCCACCTTCCCGGGATGCGTCATCCGCTCGCGCGTGATCGGCGTTCTGCTGATGTCCGACGATAAAGGCCAAGATGAGAAACTGTTGGCGGTGCCTGCGGACGACCCGCGCTGGGACAACGTAAAATCCCTGGATGACGTCGCACCGCACGTGTTGAAAGAAATCGAGCACTTCTTCCAAGTATACAAGGATCTGGAGAATAAAGAGACCAAAATCGAAGGCTGGAAGGATGCCCAATTTGCAGCAGACCTGTACCAAGCCTGCCTCAAACGCTATCAAGAGCAGAAGTAATGTAAAACCCCGGCTTTTGCCGGGGTTTTTTGTAGTTTCAGTTAAACGATTCAGGGCACTGCCACCTGCCAACGAACCGAAACCGTGCAATGAAAAGGTTCTTCCGGATCCACTCTCCCGAATGTGCCATAGATTGTTTTCAACCGCCTATATAAGACATTTCCACCTTTTTGCGGTCACGTATCCGGGTGTTTTTCAATCGCTCGTCAGAATAACGGTCCCGTCGTTGGTTCCAGACTTCGCGAATGCGTGCTTCCAGTTCGTCGTCGCTCTCCCCCGCGCGCAACGGGCCGCGGAGGTCGTATCCCTCGGAAGCGAACAGGCAGGTGTACAGCCGTCCGTCTGCGGACAGTCGCGCCCGGGTGCAAGTGGAACAGAAAGATTCGGTCACCGAGGAGATCACCCCGATCTCCTCCTCTGTTCCCCGGTAACGATAGCGGGAGGCGACCTCACCGTAATAGTTGGGTTCCGCCGGTTCCAAGGGCATTTCCCTGTGAATCCGCTCGATGATCTCCCTTTTGGACACCACTTGGTCCAGGTTCCACCCGTTGCTGTTGCCCACGTCCATGAATTCGATGAAGCGCAGGATGTGCCCCGTTCCGCGAAAATAGCGGGCCATGGGGATGATCTGCCCGTCATTGACCCCCTTCTGGACAACCATGTTGACCTTCACCCTCAGCCCGGCACGACTGGCTGCCTCGATCCCCTCCAACACTGATCGGACATCGGAACGCCCCCCGTTGATTTCGGCAAAGATTTTGTCATCCAGCGCGTCCAAGCTGACGTTGACCCGCTTCAGTCCGGCTTCCTTGAGGGCGCGGGCCTGTTTGGCGAGTAAAGAGCCGTTAGTCGTCAGGGCAATGTCCCGAATCCCCTCCACACCGGACAGCATCCGGATCAGATCGGGCAACCCGTTTCTGAGCAGAGGCTCGCCTCCGGTGATCCGGATCTTTTCCACGCCCAGCCTGGCAAAGATCCGCACCAGACGGGTGATTTCCTCAAAGCGGAGGAGAACCTCCCGCGGAAGAAACTTGTAATCAGGACCAAACACTTCTTCAGGCATACAGTAGCGGCAACGAAAATTGCAACGGTCCGTCACGGAAATGCGCAAATCCCGAAGCGGACGGCCCAACGTGTCCTTGATTCCGGTCATCGTCTCACGTTCCTCCCTCCCGCCTTCGAAGCAGACTTCTCGTCTCTCTCCTTCTCTTCATTTTACCGAGATGGCGGAAGAATGGATAATAAATCTTTGATTCCGGACCGATTCGTTTTGCGAGGGGCTTGTCAGCTTTTTGTTCGAATACTGGAAATTGCCAACTGAAAGCCCTCGTTTCAATCGTAGGGTGAAAGACGGTTTTGTCAGGGGAATTTCCTTCGTTCGCAGCTCATCCGGTCAGGATTACGGTAGGTCACGGTGGAAGTTTCCGGTGGCGAAGACTCCCACTGCGTAAATCATGAGAACGAGAGGTAACCAGCGTAGCGGTAACAGGTACGCCGCTCATCCGGAAACATTAAGAGCAGCAAATGAAACGGGGAGATGACGGCTGAATCCAAAATTTTGGTTCACTCTGTTCCCATGCGATCACCGTGTTTCCCACGAATCACATTCGAGCTTCTGTCACGCGGACGGAAGGCAAGCCGCAAGGCGCTCTTATAAGCCTGAGGAGTGTCGATATCCAGCACGACACCTGGATCTTCCACTGGCAGAATCGTCCGGTTCCGTACAGTGCGAAGCACTTC
This sequence comes from Polycladomyces zharkentensis, assembly GCF_016938855.1. Lineage (NCBI taxonomy): Bacteria > Bacillati > Bacillota > Bacilli > Caryophanales > Thermoactinomycetaceae > Polycladomyces > Polycladomyces zharkentensis. Next base: position 411,552 of record NZ_JAFHAP010000008.1, read on the forward strand.
CTTCGCCCCGCAATCCCCCTTCAGCCCCGCCAAATTCATCGACCGGACATTCCCCAAAAAAACCGGATGACCGGGAATACCCCGGAAGCAGGGCCGGACGACGATGGGTTCGGACTCTTGAAAGGTGTGAAGCTGTTTGAGGCTGCTTTCAAAGATTTGCCGGATTGTTTCTTCCGCAATCAGGGGTTGATCGCCCAAAAACACCATCGCCGAGTGGTATCGGCCTTCTCCACTAGCCAAACCGGACAAAAGGGACGTGCTCTGTCCGGCGTCGTAATCCCGGTTGACCACCCAGCGGAAGCGATGGTCCTCGATCCGGATCAATCGCCTGATCTCCTTCTCCCGGTGACCGACCACGGCAACCACCTCCGGGAAGGGGAATGCAAGTGTCTTCCGGATTACTTGCTCCAACAACGGCATGCCTCCCCATTCGAGGAGTTGTTTCGGCGTCCCCATTCGCGAAGATGTCCCCGCAGCGAGGATCAGAGCAAACACACCGGTCTCCATGGTCAACACCTTTCGGCATCGGTTTTCAAAATTGCCGCTGCTCACAACCATCTCCCCACCCAAATAACGAACGAATCACAAAGAGAGGGAAACCGGCCGCGTTCATTTTCGGACGGGTTGGTGAATGCTGTCCCTTCCCCGCAAAAACCCGCCCGCGTGACCCTTTCGAAACGCCAGAATCTCCGACAGAATGCTGATCGCCACCTCCTCCGGTGTCTCGGCACCAATGTCCAAACCTACGGGATTATACATCCGGGTCAGTTTCTCTTCCCCGAAGGTCACCCCTTCCTTTTCCAATGCCTCCAACATCCGTTGACAGCGAGATCGTGGCCCAAGCACGCCCACATAAGGAGCGGGTGAATTCAAGGCAAGCCGGATGGCAACCCGATCACGCTCCAGGTGATGGTTCATCACAACAACATACGTACGTCTCCCGATGATCACGCGTTCCTCCCATAAACCCGAATCGGCCAGAATAATCCGGGCTCCCGGAAAGCGATCCTCGGTGGCGTAGGCCGGGCGCGGATCCACCACCGTCGTTTTGAACCCCGCCTGGACAGCCAACTTTACCAGCGGAATCGCGTCATGGCCGGCACCGAAAATCATCAGTTCCGACGGAGGGAGGTTGACGTCGACGAAAACCTCCGCCTCCCTGCCTCCGGGCAAGGAAAATCTGCATGTTTCCGACTTGGGGTACAGGGCCTCCAGTTTTTCTCGTGCCCGTTCGACGACCAACCTGTTCAAGTCCTCATCGCCCAAGTCTCCGAGGGGTTCGCCGTTCTCGGGGACGAAGAGGCGCATCCCGGTTGGAAGGCCCGGGAAAGGAGAAAACGCCAGCAATGTGTTCAAAACAGCCGCCCGCTCTTTCTTGAGGCACTCGGTCCATGCGGCAAAGGGGTCGCGATCCGGATCTTGCCGTTCGTTTTCCTTCCGTACGCTCATGAGGATGCCTCCTTTCCCGCAAACCCGTCGAATGATGGCGGAGCACCCGCGTCGTTCGTCCCACTCCACGAAACCGGTTCAATCAACACGTCGACGGTACCCGGGCAGCCCAGCCCCAATCCCCACACGAGATCCTCATCCAAATCGTAGCGTTTGAGGACCGGTTTACCGTCTGCCATCACTTGTTTGGCCACTTCCGCTACGTCCGGCTCCAAGCAACCGCCGGAGATCACACCGGTCATCTTACCTTCTTCGTCGATCAGCAATTTTGCGCCTTCCCGGCGATAGGCGGATCCCTTCACGCGGACAACGGTGGCCAGTGCCATCTTTCTCCCCGCCCGCTTCCCCTCTTCCATTGCCAGAGCGATTTCCCGATTCTCTTTCACGTCCGTCATCACCTCCGGGAATGGTTGCGTGAAGCCAATTGTTGGAAGGAGCCCGGGTCACAGGCCTCCGTAACATGTCCATACGGGAACGAGCCAACATCGACAAACACAGCTTCACGTTCATGCCAAGCTGATCGGCTTCTCGTCATATCCATGTTGAGAGGGAAACATCTCCAACATCGTCCCCTTTCGGGTAAGAACGTTGGTGAAATGGAGAAACCGTTCGGCCAACTTCCTCGCAGAACAATGGATTTCAATTTCCCACTTGCCAGATCCCGCTGATCGGACAAGCTTCCACTCCCCTGTGAACGTCCCCTTTGAAGAGCCGTACCAGTGTGGAACCATACGGGAACGTGCAGGAACGATGAAGAATCATGATCAACGCCGGATCATTGGGGCACTAAACATCCTGTGTACGCACAGACAACGGCGTCACAGGCACGGAGGAAGGTTGAAAAATCTGACTTTCCTCCACCGCCTGCCGCCAACTTTCCAAGTCGTGTACGTCGACCAACCGATGGATGTACGGCATTGCGGCGGACATACCGCTCGAGATCGGCTCGTATTCAGGATCTCCGAGCAGAGGATTGAGCCACACCACATGCCGGACACGTTCAGAAAGCGTCCGCAGAGCGGAGCGCAGGCGCTCGGGATGGCCGGCGTCAAACCCGTCTGATGCGATGATCACGAAAGTATGTCGCCGCAATAGACCACCGTATTTGTACAGCAACTCCTCAAGCGCTTCTCCGATGCGCGTCCCGCCCTTAAGTTCTGCCAGTTCCGACACCGGGATTCCCTGAATCGCTTTGCGCGCCACCAGATGTGTGACGCGCTTGAGCCGAGTCGAGAAGACGAACACTTCGCAGCGCAGGCGCAGACGCGTAAACGACCACGCAAGGGTGGTCATGAACGGAGCATACTCCTTCATCGACCCGGAAATGTCGATCAAAATCATAACCGATGGCCGATCCGGACGATACTGTTGCCAATGCAGGCGGAGCGGTTCTCCCACATAACGAACACTCCCGCGCATCGTCGCGCGCAGATTCACCCGATCGCGCCCCCCACGGCGAAACCGTCGCCCCGGTGGACTGTCAAATTGTCGTAAAGCCCGCTTGGAGACGGCCAATACCGCCCGCAACCGAGACGGATCGGCCTGCAGGGCGTAGCGTTCTCCCTGACTCGGACTGGATCCCGGTTGCATGGCAAAACTCAAGATGGGCGGGTGATCCTGCGTCACAGTTGGACTTCGCGAATTACCGGACCGTTCCTCCGCTTGAACCCGTTTCTTTTCTTCCAGTCGCGTACCCTGATTCAAAAAGTGGCGCTTGAACAGATGCGGAAACGATGCCCACTCGGCCGGCGATCGGGCGTAGACCGAGCGCAGTGCCAAAAAGAGTTCTTCCGGCATCGACAGGTCCGCCTCCGTCAAGCACCTGAGCGCGGTCAACGTCTCCGGCGTGCCCACACGAAACCCGTGTTTTCGCAAAAAAGGGGTAAACTCCCGCACCTGACGAATTACCGCTGCAGTCATCCCCGTCAGTCCGGACAGGTCTAGGCGTTCCACAACAGAGCCAGTCCTTTCTCTCGAACCAGTTCCATATCTTCCTGCGTCTTCAACAGGCACCCGAGCGTCAGTCGGGTGACCGATTCATCCAACTCTCCTGCCGCCAGCTCGGCAACAGCACGCGCCCAATCAATCGACTCCGCCAATCCGGGAGGTTTGAGGAGCGACCACTTGCGCAACCGGCGCACCGCGCGTGCTATCTGGCGGGCGACTGTTGGAGCCACATCGGGTACATGGAGGGCAATGATCGCCGCCTCCTGCTCCACACTCGGATAATCCAACCAATAGTAAAGACAGCGCCTCCGCAACGCATCCGATAAATCACGCGTGCGATTGGATGTCAGAATCACCGTCGGCGGTACTTCAGCCCGATAGGATCCCCGTTCCGGAATCGTGATCTGGAACTCTGACAGAAACTCCAGCAACAGCGCTTCAAATTCTTCATCCGCCCGATCCACCTCGTCGATCAACAGAACGGGGGCGGGTTTGGTCTTCAACGCACGCAGCAATGGCCGTTCAATCAAGAAACGGTCGGTGTAGATGTCCGGCGCCTTACCCCCGGCCTCGCCGGAAAATGCAGCCCTGGTCAACAACAGCTGTTTAGGGTAATCCCAATCATACAATGCATGTGCAGCATCCAATCCCTCATAGCACTGCAGACGAATCAACTCCACACCGCGAACCACTGACACCGCCTTGGCCAGCTCGGTTTTGCCGACACCGGCCGGCCCCTCCAACAGCAGAGGCCGGTTCAAACGCTGTGCCAAGTAGAGTACCATGGCCAGTCCTTCGTCTGCCACATATTTGGCGTCCTGCAAATGTTTCCGCAACTTCTCCACACGATCGTCCACCATTCATTCCCTCCGCACGGCGGCCCCGGTATGTCAGTCCGTCGTCTCGGGTTCCACCGTCTCCGCCGACGTCGCTGCCACCTGTTCCGACACGGATGAGAGTGCCTCACGCAAATTGGCAAACAGCTTTTCTGTGATTTTCCTGGCTTCATTGTCAATCATCCGACCGCCGAGACTGGCGATCGGTCCGCTGATCGCAGCGTCACATCGCCAATCCAGTTTCGTTCCGCCACTTTCCGTGTCACCGAGCGTGACTTTCGCTTTCATATCCACGCGGCTGCCCATCCCTCCACCTCGGACGGAGAGTTCAGCAGACACTTGCGGCTCGATCACTGACACTTCCACCATCATGTCAAACTTGCCCCGTACGGGCCCGACACCGACGCGGACAAGTGTGCGAAAGCGGGTCTCGCTCTCCACATCCAGCTTCAGAAGATCCGGAACACACGGTCCTACCCGATGCGGATCCATGATGAACTCCCACACAGTCTGACGCGGTAATTCAATGGCAAACTCTCCTTGATAGGTTCGCACCTGTATCCCTCCTTGCCGGAATCGATCGTCGCGCCCACTTTACCGGGTAATCGCGTACGCTTCCGGTTCTCGTTGAAATTTCCGTAAACAGTGAGGACAACAGAATCCATATGTCTTTCCTTCATGTACCGTACGATAAGGCGTGTTGTCGAGATCGACAATCATTCCGCAAACCGGGTCGACACCCGTCCCCAGCCGCTGCGCCGTGGCCGCGGGCGCAGCCTTCTCGGTGGCCGGCTGCGTGTTTACCGCACCTGATGGCGGGTGGTAGCGGACTTCCACCTGCCGGCGCCGCCGCTCGATCATCTGCGCAAAGATGCTGAGTGCGATCTCCTGCGGTCCCACAGCGCCAATGTCGTAACCGGCAGGCGCGGCGACAAAATCGCAAAACTCTGCCGACGCTCCCGCGCTGAGCAACGCTTCCCGCAGTGAGCGCCAGCGCTTCGGACTGATGACCACCCCGGCGTAAGCTAACGGGAACTCCCAAAGTGCCAACAGTCCATCATCATCGTACTGTCCCATCGTCGCCACCACCGCGTACATGTCCGACTCATATACCTTCGATACGTTTGTTTTTAAACGGTCTGCCGGATCATTATCGTTCCCTTCCATTTGCTCCAATGCCAGTCGCCGGGGAAACCACCCAAACTTCGGAGCCAGTTCCTCCAGCGCCAAGGCAACGGGAGAATCTCCGATCACAAGCAGGAGCGGATCCGGGAGCTTCGGTTCGATAAACAATTCCACCTCGCCCTCAGAATGGCAGGTCATCGGTAAAACCGTTACCCCCTCCTCCGTCTCGGCGGGTGGATTGGCAGTAATGAGCAGTAATTGGCTCTGACCCGTTTTGAGACACTGCCGAGCTTGATCCGTCACCAATCCGCGCGTACATTGACCTCCGACAAATCCGAACATCCGGCCGTCGGAAGTAACAACGGCCCGGTCACCCACGTTGGCCGAACTGGGTCGGACCCGACGGACCACGGTCACCACAGCGTAGGGTTCCCGTCGCTCCTCCAACAAGCGAATCTCGTCCGGTATTGTATGCATCCGCGTGATCCGGCAGAGGTACCCCCTGCCGGAACCACCTCCTTGCCCAACTTTTTCTGTGAATCCTGCACCTGCCCATACCGGATCGCCCGCGCTGATCGATGCAGGAAAACAACCCGGGGGCGGCCGGCTCTCAGATGGTCCTGTTGGGAGAAGCCGCTTCCGCCCCGTCCTTCTGTTCAAGCCGTCACTCGGTCACTCCGTGCTCGCGCAGGATTTTCCACACCTTCCACGGGTAAATGGGCATGTCAATATGTTCGACCCCCAGCGGTGCCAGGGCGTCCACCACCGCGTTGACAAACGCCGCCGGCGAACCAACGTTCGGTGACTCACCCACTCCCTTCGCCCCGATGGGATGGTGCGGCGAGGGCGTCACGGTCCGGTCGGTCTCCCACTTCGGGGTGTCCAACGCGGTCGGAACCAAGTAATCCATCCAGTTCGTCGCCAGACAGTTTCCGTCCTCGTCGAAGGGGATATCCTGCATAAACGCGATCGCAAAGCCTTCCGTCAATCCCCCGTGCACCTGCCCCTCGACGATCATCGGGTTGATCACGGTGCCGCAATCGTCGACAGCGAGAAAACGGCGAACTTTGACCGCGCCCGTTCCCTTGTCGATGTCGACGACCGCAATATATGCACCGTGGGGAAAAGTGAGATTGGGTGGATCATAATAGTACGTGGCTTCCAACCCGGGCTCCATTCCCTCCGGCACATTGGTGTACGCCGCAAATGCGATGTCTTTCATCGTGACAGTCCTGCTGGCAAGGCCTTTGGCGGAAAATCCGACGCCATCAAACACCACATCGTCTTCCCCCACTTCCAGCAGGTGTGCCGCAATTTTCTTTGCCTTTTCGCGGATCCGCCGGGCGCAGAGCGCTGCGGCACCACCGGCGGTCGGGGTGGAGCGGCTGGCGTAGGTTCCCAGTCCGTAAGGGGCGGTGTCAGTATCCCCCTCTTCGACGATGACATCATCCGTACTCAGCCCCAGCTCCTCAGCGATGATCTGGGCAAACGTCGTCTCATGCCCCTGTCCCTGGTGACGGACTCCCAAGCGGGCGATCACTTTACCCGTAGGATGGACACGAATTTGGGCGCTGTCGAACATCTTGATCCCCATGATGTCGAAGGTGTGGCTCGGCCCTGCACCGACCACCTCGGTGAAGGTGGAGATACCGATGCCCATCAATTCCCCTCGGGCCCGCTTTTCCGCCTGCTCCTTGCGCAACTGTTCATAGCCGATTTTCTCCAGCGCCAACGCCAGCGTTTTCTCATAGTCACCACTGTCGTAGGTCCAACCCGTCGGAGACTTGTAAGGGAACTGTTCCTTACGGATGAAGTTGCGTCTCCGCAACTCAGCCGGATCAACGCCCACACGACGAGCGAGCACATCCATCACGCGCTCGATCAAATATGCCGCCTCGGTCACGCGGAACGAACAGCGGTAGGCTACCCCGCCGGGTGCCTTGTTTGTATAAACGCCGTCGACCTCGACGAACGCCTCCTTGAAGTCGTAGGAGCCGGTAACGATGCTGAACAGTCCAGCCGGGAATTTGGACGGATCGGCCGCCGCGTCAAAGGCTCCGTGATCGGCAATCGTTTTTACCCGCAATGCCAGCACCCGCCCGTCTTCTTCAGCGGCGATCTCGGCAGTCATGTGGTAATCGCGGGCAAAACCGGTGCTGGTGGTGTTTTCGGTACGCGTTTCGATCCACTTGACGGGTTTGCCCAGCTTGAGCGAGGCCACGATGGCGCATACATATCCGGGATAAACAGGGACCTTGTTGCCGAACCCTCCCCCGACGTCCGGTGAAATCACGCGAATCTGGTGCTCCGGCAGGCCGCTGACCAACGACAAGACTGTGCGGTGCGCATGCGGAGCTTGGGACGTCACGTACCATGTCAGCTTCCCGGTCGCCGAATTGTAGTCGGCGATACAGCCGCACGGTTCGAGCGGCGACGGATGGACGCGGGGAAAGCGCACATCCTGCTTGACCACCACCGGGGCGTTTCGGAACAGTTCTTCCGTCGCTTCCTTGTCGCCGGCTTCCCAGTGAAAAATGAGGTTGGACTTCTGCTCCCTGTCCTCACGCAGAATCGGCGCGTCGGACTCGAGCGCCTTGAACGGATCGACGACGACGGGCAACGGTTCGTACTCGACATAGACCAACTGCGCGGCATCTTCTGCCTGCTCACGCGTCTCAGCGATAACCGCGGCGACCTCCTGGTACTGAAACAGCACCTTGCCGGTTGCCAGCACCATCTGTTGGTCATTGGCCATGGTCGGCATCCAGGCCAAGTTCATCGCCGCCAGATCTTCACCAGTGATCACCAGCTTGACGCCCGGCGCTTGCAGCGCAGCCGAAGTATCTATGCTCTTGATCCGCGCATGCGCATACGGGCTGCGGACCAAACACATGTACAGCATGCCGGGCAATGAGATGTCATCGAGATAACGACCTTTGCCGCGGATGAAACGCGGGTCCTCCTTGCGCCCGACGGACTTGCCCAATGGACGCAACTCAGTCTGACGAACTGCCACTGGCTGCCACCTCCTTGGAAGGTTCAGCAGATGCATCGGCCAATTTTACAGCAGCCGATCGGATGGCTTTCACGATGTTCATATATCCTGTACAACGGCAAAGGTTTCCAGAAATCCCCCTCCGGATCTCCTCTTCCGACGGGTGCGGGTTGGTTTGCAACAGAGCGTAGCCGGACATCAACATGCCAGGAGTACAGTAGCCGCACTGCAGACCATGTTCCTCCCAAAACGCCGTTTGCAACGGGTGCAACTGGCCGTCCCGTTCCAACCCTTCAACGGTCATCACATCGCATCCGTTGGCCTGAACAGCCAACACCGTACATGATTTGACCGCCTTGCCGTCGAGCAATACCGTGCAGGCGCCGCAGCTTGTCGTGTCGCATCCGACGTGGGTACCGGTAAGCCCCAGGTCATCCCGCAAATAGTAGACCAGCAGCTTCCGCGGCTCCACATCGGATTCATATGTCTGCCCGTTGACGCGAACCCGGATCTTCATCGGAGTACCACCTCTCCCTGCAGTTCTTTGGCGATATCGGACAATCCCCGCTTGGCGAACACACGCAGAACATCCCGCTTGTACTCCGCGCTGCCGCGCAGATCATCCGTCGGATCGGCATCTTCCGGAACCAAGCGGGAGACGGCCTCAATCGTCTCCGGCGTCAGCTTCTTGCCCAGCAAGTACTCCTCCGCACGCTTCCCTCGCAACGGAATCGGGCCGCATGCGCAAATGCCAAACCCCGCCTCGGCTACGGTCCCGTCGGAAGCAATCGAAACGTGGATGGCCAATCCCGCAATCGCGAAGTCCCCGGCTTTCCGTTCAATCTTCAGATACCTCCCGGCCGTCCGGCCCGCCGGCGTCGGAATGAGTACCGCCGTTGCGATCTCGGTCTCCTCCAGCGCTGGTGTAAACGTGTCCACGAAAAAGTCGTCGATGGGAATCTGCCGTTTCCCTCCGGGCCCGATCGCCTCCACCTGGGCATGCAACGCCAACATGGCTGCCCCCCAGTCGGAGGCCGGATCAGCGTGTGCCAACGACCCGCAGACCGTGCCCAGGTTGCGCACAAGAGGATCGGCGATCCAGACGGCGGTTTCGGCCAACAGCGGGTACCGGGCCCGCAACTCATCCGCATGCTCCAGCTCCGAGTGTCTGACCAACGCTCCGATCCGTAGGAAACCGTTTTCTTCTCGCCACCCTTTTAACTCATCAATACCGTTGATGTCGATCAGGATCGGTGGTGCAGCCACACGCAGTTTCATCATCGGCAGCAGACTCTGTCCCCCGGCGAGCACTTTCGCGTCGTAGCCGTGACGCTGCAACAGTTCTATCGTCTCCGTCAGCGTGGTGGGGGCTATGTACTCAAATGAGTTCGGAAACAACGCAGTACCTCCTTTGATGATTGTTTTGCCTTGCGGCCGAATGGACGCTTCCAATCCCGAACACCATACTGATCGGCCTGACTTGATTGTCTGCAAATGGCGGAGTCCACGATAAACGGATCCCCATCGTCTCGACAACCGGACACCATTGTGGTGTGAGCAAATTCAGTAAGCGGTTTCAAATAAGGTTGAAGACGGGGAATGATGGATGTTGATTCGGATCTCCTTCAAACACAGCGATATGCAACGATATGGCACGACCGATCTGACTGCTAATCATCCATATTTCCTTCATAACGCCGGACACCCGCACGCTTTATATCGGGGTTGCCTATTTTTTATAATAAGCAGAATAAATGATGAAGTCAATTATTTTTATATATTTATAATTATTAAAATATTGATCGAATATTGATTGAAATGTACGAGACTGGTGATCTGTTGATGGATAAGAGATGATAACATCGTTAACCAAAGAGTATTTACTTGTTCCGGGTAGACGATCTTAGGGCAGTCGATCTCCTGCCATGGGTATCCGACCTGCCAACCGCTCGTAATTTTCAAGTCGTAAGGCTTGTCAGTATCCGGTGTCAACCCGACGGCTTCACTTATAAGCCATAGCGATCCTAGTGAAACGGCCGTATTGCCAACTATTTTACCGCTAACTACGAATCCAGAAAGGCCCACTGAGGCCTTCTGCTTTTCGTTCTGATGACTTTTTTCCGGATGACCATTTCCCTGTCCACGTTATTGATACTCTTTCATTGGATTGGAGATCCCTCATTCTGATAGATGATTTGGCCGATACGGGGACCGCGACCAAGCGACAGCTGCTTGTTGTTACCGGCTGGACTGCAAACCGGCTGAAATTCACCTCCAATGGATCGGTAAGCGTGAAAATGAGGAGGTACCTTATGGTTTCAGCATATAAAGGGGATCATAGACGCGCGCTCATTCGCTGAATATAGCAGGAATTCGCCACATCAGTGATAATGTAGGATTGGACACCACATTGTGTTTTCGGGCTTTTTGTGCAATCGAGAACCCTCTGTGTTATCCCCGGGTATCTCCTATTTGACGACCGGCCATTTCTTCTTCCGCAGTGCGTTCATTAACTCCGGTCCCACATGCAAGTTGCTCTGTACCAGCTCAGAAGGAGTCAGTGCCATCCACTGGTTCAGCGACACGTCTTCATATCGGTCAGTCTTGAATATCTCAAAAAACCACAGGCTCTTGTCACCGATGTTCTGGATGTAGTGCCCGTAGGAACGAGGTACATATCCTACATCACCGGCCCGATAATTGAAAGTTCGGGCCTTGCCATTCGCTGCGAACACCGTCATGCGTGCCGTGCCCGAGAGGTAATACTGCCACTCGTCGCTATTCGGATGCCAATGCATTTCCCTCATTCCGCCCGGTTTGACTTCTACCAGCGCCGCTGCAATTGTAGTCGAAACGGGGAAGTTGGTGGAATCGACGATTCGTACCGTCCCGCCCGGGGTTACGATCGGCTTCTGCGCCAGCAGCCGGTGTGTGAAGGGCTGTGGCACAGTACCGTATGGAGACCGTACCTTTTGACTTTCCAGCGGACCGGGTACTTTCGCTTGATAAATGTATCGCTGTTCTGTCGGGATGTGGGCAAAGGCGCTTTCCGGCACACCGAAATTCGCCGCCAACACATCCTTCGGTGTGTGCGCGAACCAATCGGAGATGGAGAGAGTGTTGAGGTCGGAGAAACTGCCGTCGTCGAAAACAAGCAGAAACTCGCAACCTTCCTCCAGCCCTTGAATCGAGTGTGGGATTCCGGCGGGAAAATACCACAGATCGCCTGCACCGACATCGGCGATGAAGTTCCGTCCGTTCTGATCAACCGCGGTGATGCGTGCCCGGCCCCAAAGCATGTAGGACCATTCTGCTTGCTGATGCCAATGTAACTCACGCACACCACCCGGCGTCAGACTCATGTTTACACCCGCAAGCGCGGTTGCGATCGGCAGTTGTCTGACCGTCACTTCCCGTGACCAGCCACCGTGATTCAACTGCATATTGGTGTCGGAGAAAGAGAACTTCAAGTTGGGGATCGTTCCGGCGTCGGTTTCCGGTGGAACCAGCATATCAGGGTTCTCAAGGTCGCGCATCACATCCCGCGGGCCGAAATCGGGCGCGCCGGCGCCATCATCCCTTATCGGCTGCGGTATATATGCCTGATTCCGAGATTGGTTTTTCATGGATATGCTCCCTTTGTTTTGGAGGTCAGTCGGTTTTTATAGAATATGCTCCTCTGGTTTTGGATTATTACGTGCACTGCACGTGAACAAAGCAGTCCTTCTGCGCTATTCCACTATCGTGAAAATCTTGCATATCTCCGGCGGGCGAAAACTGGACAGGATGCCATAACAAAGGTGGATATGATGCGCCAAAGATTCTCGTGTACATTGTTTTGTTTCTTGGAAAGCAAATAAAAAAGACACCCGGCAATGTAGCCGAATGTCTCTAAAGTGAACGAATATCTCAACCAAAGCCTGCTGATGATGATTCCCGCTCTACAGGGAATCTTTCCACTATCCTTAACGAATTACGAGTACGCCGCAAGTCGCCTTCAAAAGGCGGCTTTTAAGTTAAAACTCTCATTATCTAACCATCGATTCTCTTGCAAATGGTAATACCTATCACGATCTGCATCCCGAATCATACAAGGAAGCGGATAATTCTTACCCCCAGCCTCTTCAAAGCATTTAGCAAACCATTTGACAAAATAATTTCGACCAAATTCAATCAGCTCATCTTCCAGCTCCGTATCCTCATCTTCCTCCTCGTCTAACGGTAACTCATCAAAGTCGATGTATTGAGTAAGATCCACCGAGATGACATGGGTTGGGTGAGGATGGGGGTGCGAGACACTTTCGGCTGAATAGGCCACGACAGCTAGAAACTCACCATCCAGCTCAGTATCAAAAAGGAGAACATTCGTTTTTTCAGGATGATTTTTTGCCAATACTTCCTTTATACCGACAAGCGTTTTTTCCTTCTTCTCATGAATACTTTCAATCACTTTTTCCCTTAAACGTTGCCCGTCCAACTGATTCACCTTTTAGACCCTCCCCATGTTTGGCGGCCACCAGTATGCGGATTCTCCCTCACAGAATCTCCTCTTTAGTTAAAGACTTAAACAGTGAGAAGATGATCCCAAGAGAAATCAAGTAGACAATCTTAGCTGATAAACAGACATAGAAACGTCACCAAGCAGATTCGAAATGTGAGAGGGACCAAGCCTTCCCGCTCCTGCGCTCGCTTTCTTTTCCCGCTCGATTTATAAAAATATCGGACACCTTAAGACACGGTGTCCGCTGAACCTGCATCATTCTTCCGGCGACAACAACCCCAGTTGTCGTGACAACTCGTAGTGCAAGGACTGGACACCCGTGGGAAAGCGAATGACAACCTTGCGTCCGGGGGCCACACCGCCGATCGGCGCCACTTCGATGACTTCACCTTCTCCCCATTTGACGTGCCGGATTCGATCGCCCACGTGGACAGCCTCGCCGTGAAACTTCTGCTGCGGCTGCGGACGCCGGGATGAAGATGCCGGTACAGACACGGATGGCCTCCGCTTCTGTTCCGTGTCCGATCCCTCTTTCCGATCCACTCCGTCCGCAAATCCCATCTCACGCAAAAACGGGGACGGTGCCACCCGTTTGCCTTGACGCGTCCGACTGACCGACAGAAACAGCTCCCTTTTCGCCCGCGTGATGCCCACATACAACAATCTCCGTTCCTCTTCCCACGCTTCCGCTTTTTTGTGTTCAGGCACCTGCAAACTGCGCCGGTGCGGAAGTACCATGCTATGTAGGCCAATCAGGAATACACGGTCAAATTCCAGCCCTTTTGCCCGGTGAAACGTCATCAAGTGCACACGGGGTTGTTCCGGTTGGTGAGACACCACTTCATTGACTTTGGTAACGTGGCCCAACAGCTCGTCCCGGCTGGAAAACTGGGTCGCTGCCACCGCCAGTTCCTCCACCGGTTCCTTCACCGCAGATTCGTCATTTCCGGTTTCCCGGGCAAATGATGAGAGAAACGCATCGTAACCGATCTGTTCCCGGATATGGGCAACCGCCTGTGAGGCATTCATCCCTCGCAACGCCGCCACATCCGCAGCCAACTTCTGCAACAGTCTCCGCTGGTAGGGTTCCAAACCGGAGAGATCCGCCAACGCCTGTATCAACGATTGGCCCGTCTTTCGGGAGATTCTCCACGCTTGATCCATCCAGTCTTCCCCGAACAGATACCGTTTCGGTTTGTTGATGACACGCACCAGTGCATCCCAATCGTTCGGATTATCAGCCAACCGTAAATAAGCCATGATATCGAGCACTTGCCAACGGCGGTAAAAAGACGCATCCCCCTCCGCCACCGCAAAAGGCACATCCGCCCGCACCAACGCGTCGATCAACGCACGGGCCTGTGTGGATGTCCGGTACAACACTGCCGTTTCCACCCCGTCGTCCAAACGGGCGAGAATCTGCCGCGCCTCCTCTTCCTCGTCAGCCGGCTCCATCCACACCGGGTCGGGTCCCTGTTTGCCCGTACCGTTCAGTGTTTTCTCTTGCCTGCGCCGATTATGGCGAATCAACCGTTGGCCCAGTTCGATGACGGAGTCGGTGGAACGGTAATTGGTGGACAGTACAATCGTACGGCAAGGAGAAAACCATGTGCGAACCTCCTGCATCAACCGCGGATCACTGCCGCGAAAGGAATAGATCGCCTGGTCGTCATCCCCGACGACAAACAGATTGCCGCTGGGCGGAGCCAATATACGCAATGTCTCAAACTGCACCCGGTTGATGTCCTGAAACTCGTCCACCAGGATATGTTCCCAATACCCGCACCACACGGATTGATGCCGGGGGTCCTGAAGCAAACGATACGTTTCGACGAGAATGTCGTCGTAATCCCACACCCCGTTCATTCGTTTCCGCGATTCATACGCTTGGTAAAGGTCGCGAAACAGGATGTTCTTTTCCTTTTTCACCTTCAACCGCTCAGGCAGGATCAAATTTCCTTTGCACAAACCGATCTGGTTGAGCAAAGTGGATACCGCCTCGTCATCGGCCGGCTGTTCCCGCTCGATCAACAGTTGCCGCAACCACTGCGTTTGCTCCGTTTCCTTCAGTAAACGCGGAACGGAACGCCCCGACCGACGCAGCAGGGATAAAAAAAGGGAGTGAAAGGTACCGATCCACAATCCGTTGTGCGGTCTTCCCGCCGCTTGTGTCAAACGGTTTTCCATTTCCCTTGCGGCGGCACGTGTGAAGGTGACCACCATCAGCCGTTCGGGTGACACCCCTTGCTCCAACAAATACAAAACACGGCGCGTCAACACCGTCGTTTTGCCGCTTCCAGGACCCGCAAACACAACAGCAGCTCCTTCCCCGTGCGTCACTGCGGCCTTCTGACTGTCGTTGAGATCCGCCGTCAAAAAGGTCCCGGTTCCCTGCATGCTCCCCCTCCTTATCTCCCATTTCCGAGACAAGTCCGATATGGCGCCCCTCCATCGTATCACAAAGAAAATTGGGCTGAACAGAGAGCAAAGCAGATCCCGGCCACATTCAACGCGAAGACAGGTCAATAACGAACATTCCATCCTC
Organism: Polycladomyces zharkentensis; assembly: GCF_016938855.1. Lineage (NCBI taxonomy): Bacteria > Bacillati > Bacillota > Bacilli > Caryophanales > Thermoactinomycetaceae > Polycladomyces > Polycladomyces zharkentensis. The sequence goes on from NZ_JAFHAP010000008.1 coordinate 426,950, forward strand.
TCCAACAAAAAATGTTCACATTTCAGGCTGTTGACACCTCTTTACGTCCATGGTAAAGTAAATGCCAAACTTTCCGATAAGCTTGAATCCCATGTTAACAGCGAGGAAGGAGCCAAGCGGTAAAACGGAACCCTCAGAGAGCCGGTGGTCGCTGCGAACCGGTGGTCCGTTGCCGTGGAGCACTCCGGAGCTGTCCGGCTGAACCCTGAAACAGGCAGTAGGCCGGAACGGCGGAGCCGTTATCCCAGGGTCGCCTTCGGGCAGACCCGCCGAGGCTGCAAGTGCAAACTTGCGGCGAATGAGGGTGGCACCACGAGCCTCTCGTCCCTCACCTGCCATAGGAGTAGGTGTGCAGACGAGAGGCTTTTTGATTGTGCTCAAATTTTGGAAGGAGGAAACAGTATGCCGTTCGCAGACAAAACGCATTTGCGCATCCCTGGTCCCACACCGATCCCGCCTCGGGTGCAATGGGCCATGAACCAACCGATGATCGGACATCGCAGCGGGGAATGTTCCCGTTTGGTGGTAGAAAACAGCCGACGGTTGCAACCCGTGTTCGGAACGGATCAACCGGTACTGCTCGTCACCGGCAGCGGGACGTCCGCACTGGAAGCGGCCGTGGTCAACGCCGTCGCCCCCGGTGAGGAAGCGGCCGTCGTCGTCACGGGCGCATTCGGCGACCGATTCGCCAAAATCGTCACACGCTACGGGATACCGTTGCGTCGTTTGGACATTTCCTGGGGCGAAGCCTGTCAACCGGAAATATTGGCGGGTTTCCTCCGGCAGCATCCGCAGGTCAAAGCGGTGTTTCTCACCTATTGCGAAACGTCCACCGGTGTGCTCAACCCGATCCGTGAGTTGGCCCGTACCGTTCACCAACATTCCGACGCATTGGTGATCGTTGACGGTGTCAGCTGTTTGGGGGCAGTGGATTGCCGGATGGACGAATGGGGCGTCGATATCATGGTGACCGGTTCTCAAAAAGCGCTGATGTTGCCACCCGGTCTCGCCTTCATCGCCGTCAGTGACCGGGCATGGGAAGTGATCGAACGCAATCCGCGATCGCGGTTTTACCTGGACCTCGTCGCCTATCGCGACAACTTGGCCAAACAGACCACCCCATACACACCGGCCGTTTCATTGCTGTTCGGCTTGAAAGAAGTGCTCAACCTGATCGAAGAAGAAGGACTTCCGGCCATCGTGGCGCGCCACCGCCTGATGATGGAGATGTCACGCGCCGGGGTTCGCGCATTGGGATTGGAATTGTTGGCACCGGATGCGTTCGCTTCCCCCACCGTGACAGCGGTCAAAGGCGGCGAGCAACTGGATGTGGAAGCGTTCCGGAAAGAATTGCGCCAGATCGGCGTTGTCGTCGCCGGCGGACAACAACACCTGAAAGGGAAGATTTTCCGCATCGGTCACATGGGTTATTGCGATCCGCTGGACGTATTGACCGTTTTCAACGCCATCGAACTGGCATTGTTCCGCATGGGCATGCCTGTTGAACTGGGTTCCGCCGTAAAAGCTTGCGAGGAGGTTTGGGCAAATGTATCGCGTACTTATCACGGATCCGCTCAGTGACCAAGGCATTGAACGCCTGATCGAAGCAGACGATGTAGAGGTCGTGAAAAAAACGGGTCTGAACCCGGAAGAATTATTGGCCGAGATTGAACATGCCGACGCTTTGCTCGTCCGCAGCCAGACCAAAGTCACCGCCGAAGTGATTCAGGCCGGCAAAAAACTGAAAGCCATCGGCCGCGCCGGGGTGGGTGTCGACAACATCGATGTCGCCGCCGCCACCAGCCGCGGAGTGGTGGTGGTGAACGCGCCGGACGGCAACACGATTTCCACCGCGGAACACGCCTTTGCCATGTTGATCGCGCTGGCGCGCAACATTCCGCAAGCGTACCGCTCCACCATCAACGGAGAATGGAAACGGAAGCAGTTCGTCGGCGTGGAACTGCACAAGAAAACTCTCGGGATCGTAGGTCTGGGCCGCATCGGGACGGAAGTGGCCAAACGGGCGCACGCATTCGGCATGAATGTGGTCGCTTTCGACCCGTATCTGACTGCGGAACGTGCCAAAAAGATCGGCGTCACCCAGGCCACCTTGGACGAATTGTACGCCCAAGCGGACTTCATTACCGTTCATACGCCTTTGACCAAAGAAACCCGCCACCTGATCAACCGGGAGGCGTTTGAAAAAATGAAGACCGGCGTGCGCATCGTCAACTGCGCCCGTGGCGGGATCATCGACGAGCACGCGCTGTTGGAAGCGATCCAGGCCGGGAAAGTGGCCGGTGCCGCGTTGGATGTGTTTGAACAAGAACCGCCCGGCAAGCACCCGCTGTTCGACTTGCCGCAGGTGATCGTCACCCCGCATTTGGGCGCCTCCACCGTGGAAGCACAGGAAAACGTGGCGATCGACGTATCGGAAGAGATCCTTCACATCTTGCGGGGTGAACCGTTCAAAAACGCCGTCAATCTGCCATCCATCCCGGTGGAGCTGCAGGAAAAACTGGCACCGTATCAAACCCTGGCCGAAAGCCTCGGTCAGTTTATCGCCCAGGCTGCGCCGGGTGCACTGCATGCGTTGACCGTCACGTATTCCGGCGAACTGACGGAACTGGACACCGCGCCGCTCACTCGGATGATCATCAAGGGAGCACTCTCTTATCACCTGTCGGACGTCAACTATGTCAACGCACCGTTCCTGGCGCAACAGCGCGGCGTGAACATCACCGAACAAAAAACGTCACAAACGCGCGGATTCACCAACCTGGTCACCGTGGAGATCACCACCGATCAAGCACAACGCAAAGTGTCGGGCACTCTGCTCAACGGCCTTGGACCGCGCATTGTCAAAGTGGATGAATATCCGATCGACGTGGTACCGGAAGGACATCTGCTGCTCATCCAGCACCTGGATCAACCCGGTGTGATCGGTCGAGTGGGTACCCTGCTCGGAACCCGCGACGTCAACATCGCCTCGATGCAGGTGGGGCGCAAACAAATCGGCGGACAAGCCATCATGATGCTGACCGTCGACAAACCGGTCTCCCCCGACATCTTGGCGCAGTTGGCCCAATTGGACGATGTTCAATCGGTCAGGGAAATTGATCTTTGAAACGACAAACTCCGTTCCATTCACATCGGGTTGTAATGCTCTTCTCTCAACGAAACCCCTTCGTTTCGGCGAAGGGGTTTCGTTCTTGGATGAGAAATGGCGATTTTCCGATGATCGGCGATTCCGTCAGGCGCTCATCTCCTTTTGTTAGTCGGCCTGCGCTTGCCTTGTTTCCCTCACCAATCACGTGATACCATGATGAGGGCCTGTCCGGTCATTAATCAGACGATACTTTTCCCAGGAAAGGAACCTTCACAAACATTTTCCTCCAAGCACAGCGCACGTTACCCGCGGCCAGCTTTCTTTCCTGCGGGCAAACGAGCCCGGGAAAAACGATACGGACGTGATGGATCAAACATGACCCGGAAACACCGCCATGGTGAATCGAGAGGAACCCTTTTCCCCAAGTGCAAGTTCATCAATTGGAAACAGGAGGGATTCATGTGAGCGAACAACGGGTTGCCGTCGTCACGGGCGCCAGCAAAGGATTGGGCAAAGCAATCACTTTGCGACTGGCAAAAGGCGGTATCACCGTCGTGGCATGCGCACGCAGTGAAGGGTTGTTACAGGAACTGGCCCGGATGCATCCGGATCGGATCCTTCCGTTTGTCTGCGATGTCACCAACGAAACGGATGTGCAGGATGCGATCGCCTACACCGTGGAAACATGCGGTCGATTGGACATCTTGGTCAACAACGCCGGATTGGGCCGGTTCGCTCCCGTTCACGAATTGTCCGTAGAAGATTGGGATGCCATGATGAACGTCAACCTCAAAGGCGCCTTTCTCTTCTCCAAACATGCGATCCCCCATCTGATCCGGCAAAAGGGGCATATTGTCAACATCTCCAGCGTCGCCGGAACGGTCACCTTTGCGGGAGGCGGCGCCTACTGCGCTTCCAAATTCGGCCTGATGGCACTGAACGACGTGCTGACGCAGGAATTGAAACCGCATGAAGTGAAAGTGACCGCGATTTGCCCCGGTTCGATTAAAACGGAGTTTTTCGGGGGTTCCGTCAAACCGTACTACCTCGAACCGGAACACGTCGCGGAAACGGTTTGGCATGTGGTGACTGCACCGCCCGGCGTCATTTACAATCAGGTGATCATGCGCCCACAGGTACCGCCGACAGAGCAAAAGAAATGAAAAAGGACGCGGATCAACCGCGTCCTTTTTCGCTCTCTCCCGCTGCGTCGGTGGGAGTGCCGATCGGGAGCTGCACCGCAAACGTCGTTCCTTCGCCCACTTTGCTGTTGACGGTCACATTGCCGCCATGGGCGTTGACGATATGCTTGACGATCGCCAAACCCAATCCCGTTCCCGCCTGCCCGCGGGTCCGAGCTTTGTCCGCTTTGTAAAACCGTTCAAAGATGAACGGCAAATCCTCCTCCGGGATACCGGAGCCCGTATCCTGCACGATGAGGCGAACGGAACCGTTGGTCCGCATCGCCTGCAACGACACCTTGCCACCCCGGGACGTATGGCGGATGGCATTGTCCACCAAATTGGTCAACACTTGCTCCATTTTGTCTTCATCCCAATAGACGGTCGGCAGATCCGGCTCCACTTCGCCCGTAAGCTGTACACCTTGTTCCCGGGCAATCGTGTGGAATTTGCGCAACAGACGTTCCACCAATTCCGACACCCGCAAACGGGAGCGCACAATTTCGACATGTCCCGCTTCCATCCGCGCCAAATCCAGCAACTCCCGTACCAAACGTCCCATGCGTAACGATTCGTCATGAATCACCTGTACCAATTCACGCCGTTCTTCCGGTGATTGGGCGATATCGTCCAACAGTGCCTCGCTGTACCCCTGGAGCATGGCCAGCGGTGTGCGCAATTCATGGGAGACGTTGGCAACGAAATCTTTGCGCAACTTGTCCAAACGGCGCTCATCCGTCACATCGCGCAATACAGCCACCACACCGCGTACCTGTTCGTTGGCGTACAGCGGTGCCATCACCACCGCCCATGTACGACCGTGCGCTTCGATATCGCCGAACTGTTCCAGTTCGTCTTCGACCACCGTCTCGAAAATCTCCCGCAAGGGCAACGGTAACCGCTCTTTGGGATCGTCCGAAACGGTTTCCTCCATTTCGTCAGCCCACGCGGACAGGAATTGTTCAGCCGGCGGGTTGGTGAGCACAATACGTCCATTGGCATCCAGCGTGATCACCCCGTCGGCCATACTGCGCAAAATACTGGCCAACTGTTCTTTTTCATGGGAGAGCGCGCGGACCAGCTCCTCCAACTGCTCCGCCATACGATTGAATGTCGCCGCCAAATCCCCGATTTCATCCCGTTCATGCTGACGAACGGGAACACGAATGTTAAATTCTCCTTCAGCCATGCGTTCCGCCGCTTTTTTCATCTGCTTCAGCGGTTGGGTGATCCGGGTGGAAAGGAAGAAAGCAAAAATGGTCGTCAAAAAAAATCCGACAATGGCGGAGTAATAGATCCACCTTTTGATGTCCGTTTCGCTTTGCAGTTGATTCTGCGTCCGGTAGAGCACCACTGCTCCCTCAATGCGGGACCCTTTTTTCAGCGGTACGGCCACCATCAGGATGTCCTCTTTAAACAGAGGAAACGGCATCCCCTCGCCTTCCTCCACGAACACCCTGTCTTTCATGACGACCGTTTCTCCGCGCAACACGCGATCGATATCCGTCTTTTCCAGAAGCTGTTGCCAAGGAACGTTGGCGATGGTGGGCGAAACGCCGATCGGCTCGGCAGCCCCGTCCGGTCCGAGGACAATCATATACGTATCGAACAACTCCGAGATCCTCAGCATGTCACTAAGGTATGTCCCGCGTTTCGCCCCTTTTTTCTCCAGATCATGCTGGATCTTGTGCGCCAATGCCAACAGGCTTTCCTGTTGGCTGTGTTGGTGGGTCTTTTCCACCTGGTCGCTCAGGAACGCACTTAGCATCACCAACAGCAACGTGACCAAACCGATGATGGTCAGCCACAACTTACCGACAACACTTCTCCAAATCAATCCTTCGGCACCTCGAGCTTATACCCCACGCCCCACACGGTTGTGATCATCTTGGCCGCTTTTGCGGAGGCGCGGTTCAGTTTTTCGCGCAATCGTTTGATGTGCGTGTCCACAGTGCGCAAGTCACCGAAAAACTCATACTGCCAAACATCGCGCAACAATTCTTCCCGTGTGAACACTTTGTCCGGTGAACGTGCGAGATAATGGAGCAGCTCATATTCCTTGGGCGTCAACTGCACCGTTTTGCCACCCGCACGCACTTCGTGCGCATCATGATCGATCGTCAGATCGGGGAAGACGATCACATTGTGCGTCTCGGTGTCCGTTTTCAGATACGCAGTAGCCGACGAACGGCGCAAAACCGCTTTAACCCGATGGACCAACTCGCGTGGGGAGAACGGCTTCACCACATAATCGTCCGCCCCGGCCTCGAACCCCTCCACCCGGTTACCCTCTTCTCCCCGGGCGGTCAGCATGATGATCGGGGTCGCCTTTTTTTTGCGAATGCCGCGGCAGACATCCACTCCGTCCATCCCCGGCAGCATCAGATCCAGCACGATGAGATCGTAATCGGTTTCCAACGCCTTGGCCAAAGCGGTTTCCCCGTCCTCCGCCTCCTCGATTTGGTACCCCTCCCTCTCCAGATACATGGTGAGCAATCGGCGGATGCGATCCTCATCATCCACGATCAAAATACGTTCCCGCTTTTCCATTAACCTTCACCTCACTGGCACAACCTCTTCTTTCACGGATTATGCATAAGAATGGAGGCCGGCGATCACCAGGTTGATCACAATCAGATTCAACATGATGATGACAAATCCGATCACCGCCATCCAGGAGGACTTCAGCCCGTGCCAACCACGGGAAAGGCGCAAATGCAGATAGGCACTGTAAAACAACCAGGTGATGAGCGCCCATACTTCTTTGGGGTCCCATCCCCAAAAACGCCCCCATGCTTCCTGGGCCCATATCATGGCGAAAATCAGGCCGCCCAGCGTGAAGATGGGGAATCCGATGGCGATGGCACGATAGCTGATTTCATCGGCTATCTCCAACGAAATGTTTTTCACCATGGGATAAAGCAGCTCACTGATCCGTCTGCGTGCCGCCAACCGGATCAAACCGTAGAGAACCAAACCGGACAACACCGACCAAATCACCGAGTTAAACTTGCGGGCCGCTTCCTGTCCCTGCATCCAGGACGGCGCTTCAAACAACGGTTGCGTCATCCCCAAAAATGGCTGCATCCGCAACACTTCTCCGCCGTTCGGTCCCACGATTGGCGGCATTTCGTACACCTGCACCAATTGCTGCCCTTCAAAGGTGTGCTGGATCTCCGCATGATAACCGGCCATCGAAAACGCAAAGCTGGTGAGGATAAAGCCGATCAGCATCACCAACAGGAGAAGGGTTCCCTCCAATACGGCAGCACCGGTGGTTCCCCGTTCGTGACCGACAGCACCGATCAGATAAATCAAACCGGCCACGAATCCGACGATGAACGCTCCTTCCCCCAGTGCGGTGGTGGTGACGTGGATGAACAGCCAATAACTTTGCAACGCCGGGATCAACGGCTCCACTTCCCGCGGAAACACGGAAGCGTATGCCAACATGATCACCGCGATCGGCATGGCAAACGCCCCGAGCACAACCGTCCGATACATGTAGAAAATGACAATGAACGCAAGCACGATCGTAAACGAGAGGAACGATGCGAATTCAAACATGTTGCTGGTGGGAAAATGGCCGCCGATGATGATCCGCGTGATGATGAACATCACTTGAAACAACACGCCCACAATGGTGAGCATGATGCCCAACCGGGACCATCGCCTTACGTGAACCTCTTCACCCGTACTCCACTTTTTCCCCACGATGGCGATGACAAACACGACCGAAGCCAACACGTACAAAAAAAACGTACACAACAGCAGATTTTCCATTACTTTTTCCCAAACCATTTTTCATCACTCCTGCCCAAGCTGGGTCAAAGACAACTTCAGGCCTGCCCGTTCAGCGATCTGTTCCACCTCGCGTTTCAGTCCGAACCAGTTTTTATTGGTATGAGCGCCCAAATACAGTCTGCCCTCGTGCCAACGCAGCCAGACCCGTCGATGTTGCCAGTAAAAGCCCATCACCAGACCGATCATACAGACCGCCGCGCCGAAAAAGATGACAGGCAAGCTTTTGTCCACGCGTACCATCAGCCCGGACTGGTCAACCACCTGCAACCCGGTCATATTGATGTCATACCGATTGTTTCGATTGATATCGTCCAGGTTGGTCTGCGCAATCATCCAGGACTTCTCACCCTGCTTCAATTCCGGCGTGATCACCTCAAAAACGAAAGCCGGACGGTTGGGAAACTCCGATTTGGTCGCCGGTCGATCCCCTTCCATCGTAAAGTCGGGGAAATAGTTCAAAATCCGCACGGTTCCCCCGTTTTGAAGCGGATAGGACTCTTTGGGGTGATACAGATTGACGGTAAACGTACCGACGCTTTTTTTCGTCTTCTTATCCGTCACCGTCATCTGCAGCGATACGGGCTGGTTGGGCTGAAATCCCGACTGGAACAGCATCAAACCCTTGTATTCCATCGGATGATTTACCATGATCATCTTGCGTGATACCGGTTCCAATCGCCCGGTCTGCGGATCTTGCCGCATCAGCGTGATATCTGATTTGTACTGTTTCACGGTCGGTTGGGCATTCTCCTTTTTGCCCGGCAGTTCTTTCGGATCGTAGAACTCCACTTCCGCCTTATTATTCTTCACATAATAGGGCATCTCCGGCACCTTGGCCATTTCGCCCTCACGCACCCATACAAACTGGTCCAGGTACCAACCGGGTACCAAGCGCAACAATGCACCAAACAAAAAGAGAATCAGCCCGATATGATTGATATAGGGGCCCCAACGGCTGATCCGTCCTTTCTCGGCCAGCAGGGCATGTCCTTCCCGGCGCACGTGAAAGCGCCGGTTTTGCAATTGGCTCGCCAACCGGTCGAGCAATGCATCCCGTTCTTCTTCAGGTACTTCCAGCGTATGACTCACTTTTTGGCGGGAAATAAACGAGAGGTCCTTGGTCACTTGCTGGTTTTTCAACGCTTTGTACAGCGGGATCACGCGATCCAGGCTGCATACGACCAATGAGATGCCGATCATGGCCAGCAAGGTGACATACCACCATGAATCATACATGCTGGACAGACCCAGCTTGTAGAACCACTCACCCCAAATTCCGTACTGCTCCACGTAATATTGAGCAGGATCGGGTGACGGCACATAACGCTCCTGCGGCAAAATCGTACCGATCGCCGAAGCGATCAGCGTGATGAGGATCAGCACGATCGCCACTTTTACCGAAGAAAAAAAGTTCCACACCCGGTCAAACCACGTCGTTTGATAGGTTTGGGACCGGCGGGCCTTCCCCTCATATCTCATCTCCAACGGACGCTTCTCATCGTTGTCCTCTTCCAGCGGCTTTCCGCAGTACTCGCACAGTATGGTACCGACGGGGTTATTGTGTCCGCATCTGCATTTGGTGTTTTCCATCTGATCGACCCCCGTTACGGCATTGAATCCCTTCCTATATTATAATCGTGACCATTTTTTGCACCCTTTGGCCAATTTGAAGATTGTTTGAAAGATCTAGAGATCCAACAAACGCTTGAGCCGCTCCAGTTCACGGGGCTTCAGCTCACGATAGGTTCCCGGTTTCATCGATCCCAGTGTCAGAAAGGCGATCCGCGTCCGGATCAGATGAACCACCGGGTGCCCGATCGCCTCGCACATACGGCGGACCTGACGGTTGCGCCCTTCATGGATGACGATCTCCAACACAGTGGTGTTGCGACGTTCCTTCACCCGACGCACTTGGGCCGGAGCGGTCCACCCGTCCTCCAGCCGAATCCCGCGGCGCAATTGATCCAACTGTTCCTCCGACGGATGACCTTTTACCGTGGCCAAGTAACATTTATCCGCCTCGTATTTGGGATGCGTCAGCCGGTTGGCCAGCTCCCCGTCATTCGTCATCAGCAACAATCCCTCGGTATCATAATCCAATCGTCCCACCGGGTACACCCGCTCATCGATCTCACGGAAATAATCGGCCACCGTTGGGCGTCCCTGCGGATCGGACATGCTGGTGATCACACGAAGCGGTTTGTAGAACAAAAAGGTCCGCTTCCGTTCCGTCATGATCGGTTTGCCGTCCACTTCGATCCGATCCAGCGCCGGATCCACCTTTCTCCCCAGCTCCGTGACCGTTTCCCCATTGACACGAACCCGTCCGTCCAAAATCATGTTTTCGCATTTCCGACGCGAGGCCACCCCCGCATGCGCCAAAACCTTTTGCAATCGCTCCATCATTTCACCTCAATAGTCATCTTATCCATCCGGAACGGGATTCACAAGGCAGGCGAAAATGTGTCACCAAAAAGACCAAAAAAAAAAGACGCCGTCAAGGCGAGATCAGACAGCTTCTATATGAAACAGCGGAAACCGTTCAGCGCTTTTTCCCTATTCCTCAAAATCGGTGCTCGCAACCTTTCCTGAGCAGAATGAAAATGGCCGTCTAAGGTAAATGGATCGTTTTGATGTGCTGTAAATTCCAATACACCGTTTCCCTTTCCGCTGTGACAAGAGCCAGCCTGTTATTTCCGACCTTCTGCACAAGTCCGATTTTTTCACTGTTGTCCCCACCATCGATGACCACAATATGATTCTCCAATTTTTTGCATTGCTCTTCAAAGGTCCTGGCCAATGGAATGGAAGTGGGGTTGACGGGAAGGTGCTGATGGCTCAGTGAATAAGGCGTTGTCTCTTGATTATTGTAGGGAATCAGCCATTTGACATGGTGCATGGAAATAAACAATGTTTTGTACGCGGGAGAATAAAAGACAAAGTAGTCATTCATGATGCTGGTCAAATATCCATGAATCGATTTGTTCCCCGTCACGTATATTTGAACAAATTGTCCTTTGGCGTTTGTTAATATTTTACGAAATGAAATGGATTCACTGGCAAGCGGTATTTCCGGTTGAGAGACAAACGGGAGTGTTTCATCCATTGTGGCTTCCTTCAACCGCTGAATATGAACAATCGGAATATAGAAGAATTGTTGGGTTTTGTTATTGTATACAACAATGATATCCAACCCGATATCAAGCAGGGTGCCTTTGCAGAAATTTTTCCCTGATATCTCGATATCTATATATTTTCCAATAAGATGCTGATAATCACTCATTTGAATTCTCCTTTCTTCCCGCATGAGACTAAAACAGCCAAGAAACCCAGTAATACAAGACAACCAACGTAACCAGCGTTGCAGGTGGAACGACCAAAAGCGTAATTTTTACATACTGCCCCCACGTAATCTTGACTTTTCCGCGTTTTACGATATGCATCCACATCAACGTCGCCAGCGTACCTATGGGAAGAAGTAACGATCCCATATCGCTTCCGATGACATTGGCGAGATAGGAGATTTTTAGGGTGAGCGGGTCGAGATGCATATTGGTTAACGTGAGTGTTCCAACCATCAGTGCAGGATGATTATTAAATATATTGGACAGAAGAGACAGAAGCACCCCCATCATCACACTCGCATGCAGCAGGCTTCCGGAAACCATGGGTTGCATGAAATGAATGAGCCACTTCGTTAACCCTATGTTATGCAAGCCGTAAATGATGACGTACATACTGAAGGCGAAAATGAAGATATACCAAGGCGTTTTTTTCAGCATATCGGTCGGGGATATCTTGAAGTAAATCCATCTCCATCCCAACAAGATGAGAGAGCCGATGACCGCCATGACAGAGACGGGAATCCCAAAATAAGAAGCGACAAAGAGGCTGATGCGGACGGCAAACACGAAAATGAGGATGTTGCGCATAAATCGGGAACGTTCCTTTTCCGAGGACGATGAAGCGGGCATTTTGAGCGGATGATAAGTTGGATTTGTGAAGCCGATGACGGTAGTAGGGACCACTCTTGGAAGGACTTTGTAAAAACGAAGAAACAACAGCAGAACCAGGAACAACAATCCAAGCGTGGCGGGAACAAACATCATCGCCGTATGCATATACAAATCCATATGCACAATTTTCAGTGCGATTAAATTCACAATATTACTTACTCCAATGGGGGCGCTGGAAGCAGTTGCGACCAAAGCACCGGACAACAAATACGGTATTTTTTCATGGTTTTTCAATCTCATGTTATTCAGCAAGAACAGCAAAATCGGTGTCGTGATCAAAATACTGCCATCATTATTGAAGTAAACCGTCATGATAAAACACAACAGGTTGACATACCAGAACAGGCGTATGCCTGATCCTCTCGCTTTGGCAGCAAGTTTCTCCGCCATCCAGTGAAAGAATCCAAAGCTTTCCAAGACAGTGGCCATCACGATCGTTGCCATAATGGTGATGGCTGCACCGCTGATTGTTTCCGATATTTGACCCAGCTCTGAAACGGAAACACTTCCACTGAGCAAAACAAGAATCGCACCGATCGTGGCTGGAACCGCTTCATTGATCCCGCCGGGTCTCCAAAAAAGAAAGAAAAGCGTAGCCAAAAAAGAAAAAACGGTCATCCAAACCATGGGCTGAAACATGTTTTTACTCCTTTCATTCCAGCAAATTGTTTATGATGAGATACACGATGTAACCTCCTCCGTGTACACGTGTACTGGTCGGCAATTGTCGATCTCTTCCATCTATCCTTTCTATCAATCTGTACTATATGTATATGTATCCGGACAAGAAAAGCGCTGGGCACGTCCCTGTTCTTTCACAATTCCACTAAAATCTAGCAACGTCATCTCCCGTTTATCCCGTGCTTGAAAAATAGATTTGCGTGGAACCGCACAACCAAACAAAAAAAAGCACCTTACTTACAGCGAAGTAAAGTGCTTTACCTGAAGCCGTCTGAAGTCCGGGGTACCCGCCGGAAATACGCATGGGTTATTTCAAAGGCGGAAACCGATCATGGAGTACCATGGGCAGTCGTTCACTCTCCTGCCGGTTCAACGGTGATAACCGTATTCCGTCCCTGTTGTGTCCGATGAAGATCCGGTAATGATGGGAACCTTTGCTCGCGGGGATGACTTTGGGAGCGTGTTCCGATACTTTGGTTGTGCCATTCAATCCGATCGGTTGGATGCGATCGCCGGGTCAGCGCATGCCATCCCTCCGGCATGACTCAACCATACACCATCACCACTATGAACCAGGACGCCAGCATCCCCGCCAAGTCGGCCCACAATCCCACCTTGACGGCATACAGCGTGCGCCGGATGCCAACCGCACCAAAGTAAACGGTCAGCACGTACAGCGTCGTGTCCGTACTTCCCTGCATCGTGGAAGCCAGCCGCCCGAGAAACGAATCCGGCCCATATGTACGAAAGATGCTTTCAACAAATGCCAGTGAACCGGCACCACTAATCGGGCGCAACACCGCGAGCGGAATCACTTCCTTCGGGAAATGAATCCCATCCACCAATGGCGACAATAAGCGTAGGTAAAAATGAAGCGCACCTGTTTCCCGAAAAACGGAAACCGCCACCATCATTCCGACCAAGTGGGGAATGAGCTGAATCGCGGTGGGGAAGCCTTCCTTGGCCCCTTCCGTAAAACTTTCATACACCGGCACTTTGCGAAATGTGGCATACAGGGGAATGAACGCCAAAATGGCAGGCAACATCAGCTTGGACAAAAAAGAGACAACTTCGACCACTTTTTCATCCCCCCGTTTATTTGATCCAATATGTCCCAGGGCGTAACCGGTAAATCCTGTCCAATCGCTTTGCCTGTTCGCTCCACCTGCATCCTGCAAGGAAGCAGGGCCGCTCCTGGCGGAGCGCAGGACGCGAGCAAAGTACGCTGCGCTTAGCGGAAATTGCCCGCGAATTCCCATTTCTGCGCTTCCCGGATCTTCGTTCAGCCTGGCTTGGTAAGTCACTGCCGGGAAACATTGTCCCTAACGGACTTGCTCATACACATCCTAGTGACCGGACCGTTTCTCCCATTGACTGCGATAGAGGCGGTCCACCAGGATCGCCGTCAGTGTCGCGCATCCGGTTGCAAACAAGGTCGTTCCGATAATTTCCGTCGGATCGACCGATCCGTATTTCATGCGAATCCCGATAATCGTCGCCGGAATCAGCGTAAATCCGGAGGTATTCAGGGCGAGCAGGGTGCACATGGCCGGGGAAGCCGTTTTTGGGTTTGGGTTGAGCTTCTGCAATTCTTCCATCGCCTTGATGCCCATGGGGGTGGCCGCATTACCGAGACCAAACAGGTTGGCCGTCATATTGGACAAAATGTAACCCATCGCCGGATGATCCGGCGGTACCGACGGAAACAACACACGTACCAGCGGCCGCAGCAGCCGGGCCAGCTTCTCCAACAGCCCGGCGTCCTGTGCGATCCGCATCATCCCCATCCAAAACACCAAAATGCTGATCAGGCCGATACAGACGGCCACCCCTTCCTTGGCTCCCTTCAACGCGGCGGACGTGACCAGATCCAATCTCCCCTGCAGGGCGGCAGCCACCACTCCGCTGGCGATCATGAACATCCATATGTAATTAACCACTGCCCCCCGCCCCCATTCCCATCAGGTTCCGAAACACGTCCATCCATTCGGAAAAGACGGAAGGCTCGTCTTGATACCGTGTCACAAGCGGAACCGCACCGACGGGTTGGCCGTTCACCAGCACGCGGACCGTCCCCACACGCAGCCCCTCGCGATCCATTTTTTTCAGCGGATAGGAAAGCACCGGTTCGACAGATACTTGATGCCGTTCCTCCTCCGTCAACGGATAAACGAACGGTCGCTCGGCGGTCACTCGCAACACCAGCTCTCCTTTTTTCTCCCCTTTTACCGTCTGGAAGGCTTGCCCCTTTTTCACCAGCTCGACGGGATGGAAACGCTGAAATCCGTACTCCAGCAATTGCATCGAATCATTCCAGTCATCGGGTGCGTTCAACGTAACGGTCACCAACTGCCTGCCATTCCGCGTGGCGGAAGAAACCAACGTTCGACGCGCTTTTTTGGTGAATCCCGTCTTGACCCCGTCCGCGCCTTTGTAAAATCGGAGCATCTTGTTTTTGTTATACCATTTGCGGTGCCATTCTTCTCCCGGCCACGGAACGGTTTTTACCTGCGTCCTGACAATTTCCCGAAAAGTGGGGTTTTTCAACGCATAAGCGGTCAGCCGCGCCAAATCTGCAGCGGAGGAATAATGATCCGGTGCATCCAGTCCGTGCGGATTGGCGAAATGGGTGTTTTCCAATCCGAGATAGGCCGCCTTCTCATTCATCATGTAGACGAACCCTTCCACCGATCCGCCGACATGCCGGGCGATCGCCACCGCCGCATCATTGCCGGATCGGAGCATCAGGCCGTACAACAGATCCCCCATCCGAATCTGTTCACCCGCTTTCAGGTAAATCGACGAACCTTCCACACCGACCGCCTCGGGAGGAACGCTCACCTTGTCGGTGAGACGGCTGTTTTCAATCGCCACGATGGCCGTCATGATTTTGGTCAAACTGGCGATTGGCAAGCGCTCATCCGCATGTTTGGCATATAACAGTCGACCGGACTGCACATCGATCATCGCCGCCGCATAAGCACTCACCCGGGGCTCAGACGAGCCCCATCCCCAACCGAGCGAGCCGATCAGTCCGATGATCAAAAGGATAAACGCCCCACCTCTGAAATGCCGCATAACCCTCCCACCCCAACCATGGTTTGTACACATTTATATGCCGGTGGGACAGGGATATGAAAAAAGAACAACAAAAAACACCGCCCGCTTTGCCGGAAACGGTGTTTCTTCCGTTATATATCCATACGGGGAGGTTCGCATCCTCCTTGTTTGTCCCTTTTTTTCAACGTGTTTTGCACACGTTCCACCAAACCGGGTGCAAAATCGATCAAACGGTCAAACAGGTGCGTGTTGCCGTCCATATTCAATAAACGCACCCCTTTCTCCCCCACCACGAGGAACGCCACCGGCGTAATCGAAACTCCGCCGCCGCTGCCTCCTCCGAAGGGCAATTTGCCCGACGACTGACCGTTGCCGCCTTCCCGTTGTTGTCCCTTGTCCCCTTGGGAACCGTCGTCGGCATAGGCGGTGTCGAATTCGCTCCCGCCCGCCGCAAACCCGAAACCGACGCGTGAGACGGGAATAATCACACTGCCGTCCGGCGTTTCCACCGGATCCCCCACGATGGTATTGACATCCACCATTTCTTTCAGGTTTTCCATGGCGGTTGACATCAGTCCCTGAATGGGATGTTCAGCCATGTTTCGCTTCCCCCCTTACCCGGAAATTGAGCAATAATCGTATACCGGCAAGGATAGCGTGCCCGATCCGAAATCGCACTATGCATTGGAAATCGGTCTCCAGATACGCCTTGTCAAACACCGGGTCCACCTGGATCTGCGGCGGACGTTCCCATTGCACATAAGCACCGGCCACCCCGACGACCGTTGATTTCACTCCCCAGGCAAGGCCGGTCAGCACGCCGGTTTCCGCCGCGTCCCCCGTTCCGATCGCCGAGCGCCAACTCAGGCTCTCCACATGAAAGCGCCTCAGCAGGCCGCGTAACCATAGATGCAAATGATGGACGTGTTCCCTGAGCCAAACAAATTGCCGGTGCATGCGCCGGAGTACACCCCACGACAAGCGTTCCTGCCAACGCCTCCGACTTTGACGGACGGTTGCCTTAAGGTTCAGCTGCCATTTTCCGTCTTCCGTCATGCCGAACAGCTGGAGTGATGGCACTGTCCATCGCAGACGGAACCACTTCCACCACCGGAAAGTAATGTTGATCCGGTCGTCCGTATGTACACGCTTGTATTGAATGTGACAGCGAACCGTTGTCAAGCTGAGTAAAACCACCATCACGCCCAAACCAAGCAAGATCCACAACAGCGTATTCATTCCTCGATCCTCCTGCCGTCTATTTTTAGCTTGGGCATTTATTCCTGTTTGCATACAATTGAGAACCGCTCGTCTTGCGTTTTATGAACAATTGAAAAATGAAGCAAGAAAAGTCGTGCTGAATTACACACAGCCGTTGATGCAAATGGATGGAAACCGATCAAGGTACCGGCAGTCACATCCGACACTCGCTTTCAACCCAATCCGAAAGGGCCGGGTTTTCCGGCTCGCTCATCATCATCGATAATTAGGGCCATATCCATATGAAAAGGCGCGGAATGTCCCGCGCCAATGAAATGTATTTGCATGACAAAGTTTCCCACGGTACCGCACCCATGACGCCTATCCGGGCGACCGTATCCCATTCTTCCGGACAATGGGCGAGCAAAGCGTCCCATACGAATCGGCAGTGGTCAATATCTGGACAAGGCACAACAGAGAAGTGCGAACGAGGAAAAGAGCAGTCAAACCTTCTTCGTCAAGGCAGTCCGCTCCGCCTCGATTTCCTCCAAAGACTTTCCACTTGTTTGTGGTGCCCAAATGACTCCTATCAAGCCACTGACGATAAGGAATCCGGTGAGAATCCAAGCCAACGTTGTGAACCCGGTGGCCGTTAGCACTGGTACAAACAAACTCCAGATACCAAGTCCGATTCTGATGACGGCGAAAGCCAAGCCTTGGGCCGTACTGCGAATCATGGTCGGAAACAGTTCAGAAGACCACAGTTGGAAGAATGCTTGTTGACCAAAACCACTCGCAAAGCCACCCAAAAACACATGCAGCAAAGCAACAACAGGCGTTAACGGAAAGAGCGCCAGAAGTGACATGCCGATCACTTGTATCAAGGCACTGACTCCGAACAAAACGCGCCGGTTAACACGATCACTCAAAGGCATGAAGATGAGCGCAGTGCCAATGACTCCGAACAAAAATCCCAAGCACTGCATGAACACGCTGGTCGCCTGACTGTTCCCCCCCACTGTTTCCAAAATGTATGGAAGGAAAAATCCGGACGTCCCCGCTGTGAGATTCCAAATTCCGTACATGGAAATCAAAAAGACCAATGCGCCCAAGTGCGGTTGGGTGAAAAGATCTCGATAACCATTTGCCACGCCAAAATTCTTGGACACAGTCCCCGCCACAGTGGATTGCACTGAAGTAGCGGTTTCCACAGCATTCTGCCAACGTACCGATTCGACCATGCCGCGACGCAATAACCACGTGACGATTGCAACGACAAAGAGATGAGCAAACAACAACCTTGCACCCAAGATCCCCAGCGGAGAAAGCACCAAGGACAGCAACAGACAGACAATCGGTCCCATGTTCCACAGAACTTGCGCCATACCACTCAGCTTTCCGCGTGCTTTAGCTGGCGCATATTCTGCAATGATGGTCCATGATGCGGGGACATCTGCACCAACGGCCAACCCCACAATGAAATAACCGATGGCTAACATCCAGGCATTGACGGCAAAGATGATCCACAACATACCAAACGCATAAACCAACAAATCCCAAGAGTAAATTCTTTTTCGACCAAAAAGGTCACAAATTCTCCCGCCAATCAGGGCTCCGATCCCGGCCGAGATGGCATTTGAACTAAAAGCGGCCAACAGTCCGAGAGCGGTGTTGGACATGTGAAAATAGCTCTGCCAGAGACTCAAACTGGCTGCTCCCGCCACAATCGAGCCTGAGTCGATGTAGTTGGCCATGGAAGCCAATAATGTCCACTTCCACTGCTGTTTTGAGTTTTTCGGGTCCTCGAGACTAGCCACAGTACCTGCACTCTTCATAACGACACCCCCAAACAAATTTTTATTAAATATTCTGTATTTATTGTTTTGTAATCGGTTTCAACAAACATGCGACGGACCTTTCGTCTAATTGGCAACCTGATCCTGCAGTGGGTAGTTGAATTGATAGACACCGGAACCCAATTCCATACACACACCCTCATTTACTTGTTTGAAACAATGAATACCGTTGACTTTCTCAAGTGGTCTGTCGCCCTCCCTAACAGCGCTTAATGTCGCATGCGGCAAAACCACAGTTGCCGTAGTATTAGCGGGAATTCGCACAAAGACTTCCATGTGTTGTCCATCCACAAATCCCCAGTGAGCAGCAACCTCACCATACATGGTCTGCAGCGATGCTTTGACATACTTCAACGCAGGCTCCGGTTTCGGGCGAATCAAAATGTGTTTGTACCCAGGGTGCTCCTCATCGGTATCGATTCCGGCCACTACACGGTACAACCATTCTCCGACTGCTCCATACGCATAATGGTTAAATGAATTCATATCGTCACTCCAAAACGATCCGTCGACTTTGATGCTGTCCCAATGTTCCCACATTGTGGTGGCTCCCTTTGTCACCTGATAAAGCCAAGACGGATAATCTGTCTGTAAAAGCAACTTGTATGCCAGAGCGTTGTATCCGTTTTGAGACAATGCATGGCATAGATACGGAGTACCGACAAAGCCGGTTGAAAGGTGACAGTTGTTGTCTTCGATGTATTTTGCCAATGTTCGCGCAATACGCCCCCGATGTGACTCATCCACCAAATCGAACCACAAAGCGAGTACATGGGCGGTTTGCGTTGGAACAGACAGACGACCATTGGGCGTCACAAACTCTCGGCGGAAATGTTCGACGATATTTTTGTAGAGCGTTTCATATTCCTCAACATCGTCGTGTTTGCCGAGTACGCGTGCCGCCCGAGCAAGCAGGCGCGTCGAATAGGCATAAAAAGCGGTTGCGATGTAGTCTTCGTCCGTGGCACCTTTGTAACTGTTCTCCTTGGCGTCCAAACCGAGCCAATCCCCGTAGTGAGATCCTGTATTGTACAAGTACTCATTGTCTCCCTGACTGCGCATGTACTCTACCCAAGCCTTCATACTGTCGTACTGTTCTTCCAACAAACGCTTGTCTCCGTAGCAGAGGTAAACCGTCCACGGGCAAATCACAGCCGCGTCCGCCCATGCCGACGATGAGCTTAAGACTTCACTATCTTCAGGAAAGATGTTTGGAATGACGGATGGTACACCTCCACTCGGCCATTGATCCGCCTTGAGATCCCGAAGCCACTTGGTGAAAAATGGCGCCACATTCATGTTAAAGGCGGCCGTGCGAATAAATATTTGTGCGTCACCCGTCCAACCAAGTCGTTCATTACGCTGGGGACAGTCTGTCGGAATATCCACAAAATTCCCCTTCTGTCCCCACAAGATGTTATGCTGCAACTGATTCACAAGCGCATTGGAACACTCAAATCGACCCGTCTGCTCCAAATCCGAGTGGATGACACAACCGATAAAGTCGTCCAGCTTTACATCGCCGGGGACACCTTCAATTTGCACGTAACGGAAACCTTGATAAGTAAAGTGAGGTTGATACCACTCTTCCCCCTCGCCCTTGCAAACATAGCGAATCGTCTGTTTTGCCTTACGCAGATTCCCAGTGTAAAAGTTGCCATCCCTGTCCAAGACTTCCGCATGTCTCAAAACGATCTCGGTTCCGGCGGGCGCCTTCACTTTGAAACGAATCCAGCCGACCATGTTCTGCCCCATATCCAGCACTTTCTCACCCGCAGGCGTGTGGATGAGACGGACCGGCCGAATCTCTTCCACGATGCGTGTCGGCATGTTTTCTTGAGCGACCAACATATCTTTCCCGCGGGGTAATACAGTCACCCCATACCAGTCGCTGTCATCGTACTCTGCAGTACTCCATCCCGATCTTTCCAATCTTGCATCATATATCTCCCCATGATAAATTTCCGACATGAGTATCGGTCCAGTCTGGGATGTCCACGTTTCGTCCGAAACGACAGTTTGGTTGCGACCATCTGCATACTGGATGTGCATCTGCAGCAACACTGCTCTTTGGTTCCCGTAAACGTTCCGAGCCCCTTCCCAACCGAGCTCGCCCTTATACCAGCCATTCCCAAGAATCACACCAATCGCATTGGCGCCCCCCCGCAAGTGATGAGTAACATCATAGGTTTGGTACTGCAGGCGGTTGTTGTAACTGGTCCAGCCAGGTGTCAGCACCCAGTCTCCAACCCGTTCTCCATTTAGTTGGAGCTCATACAACCCCAGACTGGTTACATACACTCTCGCTGTTTTTACCTGTCCCTCAATTGTGAACGTGGTCCTTAGTAGCGGGCAGACTTGCGTTTGGTCCGTTTCAAATTCTGGGGTAATCCACTTTGCCCTCCACTCGTCGGCACGAAGGAGACCCATTTCAAATAGCGCAATTTCGCTCCATTCTGACATTTCCCCCTCTTGGTTCCAAGCTCGTACACGATAGTAATATCTCGTGCATGATTTCAGAGGAGGCCCTTCGTACTCCACATGGACCGATTGATCCGATCGTACCTGTCCCGTGTCCCAAATCACCTGCTGAAAATCAGGGTCATTCTCCGAAACCTGGATTTGATAGGCAGTCTGCATCACATCGCGAGCATCGGATTGAATTTGCCAGCTGAACCTTGGCCTCAATACGTCGATGCCAATGGGATTCTCCTTGTACTCGCAACGAAGTTTACACACGCTGAAACTCGTCACGACCATCACCTCTTATTGTGAAATCCACAGTTTCTGTTTTGATGCGTTTCTCCAATCAAGCTCATTCTCCCATCTTCTTCAGCGTGAATTTCACCTCCCGTATCCAAATTTGTGGAAGATCGAGGCACCGCCGCGTTGAACATGTCCAACACAGCTTGTGCCTCATTGGATTCATCTTTGTACAAATCCTTCACTGCACCGTACGTGAAGGGTGGATTGATTGCTGAAATCACGGAGGATAGCGATTTTCTGATTCTTCTACCCAAGCAAATCCCTTCACACTTATTTACTTCCGGCACTACTTCCGCTTTCGCTTACAGTCCCTGATCAAACTTCCGCAGTGATGACCTTGATCCGGACCTCACGCAGCGACTCGATCATGCTTGGATCAACCTCGTCATCGGTGATGATGGTGTCGATATCGCTTACATCCGTAATCGGCGCAAACGCACGCACGCCGAACTTGCTCGAATCGATGAGCAAAATGGCTTTGTCACAGTTTCGAATCATCTTCTCTTTCACCCGTGCCTGCTCTTCCGTGGCCTCGCTCAACCCGTACTGCAGATGCAACCCTTGACAGGAGAGGAACGTTTTCTGAACGTGGTAACCCTCCACGGAGCGTTCCGCCAATGGACCGACGAACGAAAGTGACCGAGGCACCAAAACACCTCCGACGGAAATCACCTGGATATTCTCCTTGTTTCTGAGCTCCATGACGACCTTAATGGAATTGGTTACTACCGTGAGCGGAATATCCGGCAAGATGCGTGCCATCTGCCAAGCCGTCGTACTTGCATCCAATGAGATACAGTCCCCGGTCTCCACCAACTGTACCGCTTGAAGAGCGATAGCCTTTTTCTGCTTAATCCTCTCGATCTCCCGTTCTTCAAAAGGAATTTCAAGGGGACGTTCCTCTCTTGCCACCGCCCCGCCATGCGTGCGGATGACCTTCCCTTCCGCCTCCAATTTATCGAGATCACGCCTGATGGTCTCCTCCGTGACTTGGAAGAGCTTGCTCAGTTCAGCGACACGGATGCTTCCTTCGGACTGGACGAGTTCTATGATCTTTCGATGACGCTCAGCTACCAACATCTCTCTTTCTCCCACCACTTTTGTTTTGTATCGAAGTCTTTTGTACCACGAATCCTTACGGGCAGCAGCGATCCGTACAACTGCCGCCGCCTGGAACCAGACACGGTGTCCCGTTCCCCCAACCAACGAGAAATTGCAACGGGTTTTAACGGGGGAACGCAGCTGCGACACCACCGTCGACCGTGATCATGCAACCCGTTGTTTTTGCGGACCGCTGGGACGCCAGGAACAGGATCGCCTCGGCAATGTCTTCAGGCAATACGTTGACATTCAAGATGGTGCGCTTGCGGTAATACTCCTCAAGCTCGTCAGGATGAATGCCGTATGCGCGCGCCCGTTCTTCCCGCCAGCTCGAACTCCAGATGTTCGACCCTTGCAGAACGGCATCCGGCAAAACGGAATTGACGCGAATGCCGCGGCTACCGCCTTCCACAGCCAAGCAACGTGCCAAGTGCGTTTCCATCGCTTTTGCGCTGCTGTAGGCGGAGGTGTCTTTGCCGGCGTAAATGGCGTTCTTCGACGTCACGAAAACGATGCTGCCGCCGATTCCCTGCACTTCCATCACACGGAACGCCTCGCGCGCAGTCAGGAAGTAACCGGTGCCGAGCACCGCCAGGTTTTTGTTCCACTCGGCCAGCGATGTTTCCGTCACGGGCGCCGAGCTGGCGAGTCCCGCATTCGATACCAGGATATCAATGCCTCCGTACTTGAGAATCGTTTCCGCAAGAGATCGCTGCACCGCGTTCTCGTCGGTTACATCAAGATAAACCGCGGCGGCCCGCTCCTCGCCGTACAACGCGTTGATCTCTTCCGCCAAGCGATTGGCATTTTCCAACGCCAAGTCTGCGATCACGACGTGAGCCCCTTCCTCCGCCAACCGTTTGCAGGTCGCACTGCCGATTCCTCCCGCGCCTCCTGTGATAAAAGCGACGTACCTGGACAGCTCTTTCTCGGGCGGTGCAAGTGTGAGCTTGTACAGCTCCAAAGGCCAATACTCGACGTCGAACGACTCTTTTTCATTGAGGGAGACAAATTCGCCCAAAGTCGCGGCGCCGCGCATCACGGCCACGGCGCGGTGGTACAAAGCGGCGGCGATGTCCGCCATCTTCTTCGACTTGCCTGTGGCCACGACCCCGAGCCCTGGGAGCAGGATGACACGGGGATACGGATCGCTCATTTGTTCATTTCCTTCGCGGTTGCGCTCAAAGTATGCCATGTACTCTTTTTTGTAACGTGCAAGCCCGTCGCGAAGCACCTGCACGAGGCCGTCCACATCCCTCGTCGTCGGATCCCAGTCCACATAGAGCGGCACGCGCTTTGTATGGACGAGGTGATCCGGGCAAGCAGCACCGACTTGAGACAACTTCTCTGCATCCCGACTGCCCGTAAAGCGCAGGAAATCTTCACTGTCGTCGAACGTCAGGACCACCCGTTTGTTCTCCGACACCATTCCGCGGATAACGGGCAAAATCCGAGCCGCAATCTCTTTCCGAACTTCTTGGGGAAGCGCCTCATACTTCACGCCTCCGAAGAGTTCCTGTTCATTCACGCGGTCCTCGATATATTGACGGGCTTCCTCGATCACGTTCAGCGTGTTGCGGTAGCACGCTTCCGAAGTGTCTCCCCAAGTGATCAAGCCGTGCTTCTCCATCAGGACAAGCTCACAATCCGGATTCGCCGCCACCGCTTCTGCGATCAGTTTGGACAACCGGAACCCTGGCCGAATGTATGGGACCCACACCATGCGCCGGCCGAAGATGCGCTCCGCAATCTCCTTGCCGTTTTTCGTGCAGCACAAGGAGATGATGCTGTCCGGGTGCGTGTGATCCACATGGGGAAACGGCAAAAAAGCGTGCAACAGCGTTTCAATTGACGGACGCGGATGGCGACTGTTGAGCATGCAGTACGACAGGTACTCAACCATCTCCTCGTCCGTCATGGATTCCCGCTCCATTAATGGCAACACATCGTTCAAGCGGAGTGCCGTAAAATTCTTATCCGTCGCATCAGCCAGATCCGAGCCACTTCCTTTCACCCAGAGCACTTCCACCTTTTCACCGCGGAAGTCGGTCTCCAGGGTCTTCATGGATGTATTTCCGCCGCCCCAGTTGCAGACCGATCTGTCAGCTCCCAGACGGTTGGACCGTTTGACAAGATCTGATAAGGCAGCATGGAGATCGTAGCTGGTTTTCATGTCTGTCGTCCTCCTATCAGGTATCGTGCGCGGAATTCGCCAACTCAGAATCCGATTGAAGTGAATGGTGCATCTTCAGGAGCCGGACAAACCTTTCGTAAGCCGCATCCCATCCTTCCCGCTGCGAGGTCGGTCGGTAGACCTTCTTCTCGAAGGAACGATCCACCAACGCGGGAATATCTGAGATACCGGAAAGTTCGTTGGACGCGATCAATTGCGCGCATAGGTTTCCAATCACCGTCGCTTCGACAGGCCCCGCGATCACGATCCGGTTCGTTGCATCCGCCGTCCACTGGCATAAGACAGTGTTTTTTACACCGCCTCCGACAATGTGAATGATTGGCAAGGATTTCCCCGTGATCTCCTCAAGCCGCTCAATCACCCAGCGGTACTTCAAAGCCAAGCTTTCCAAGACGGCGCGGCTGATCTCACCAGGACTATCCGGAACAGGTTGACCTGTTCGTCTGCTGTAATCCTGAATGGCTGCAATCATATCCTCCGGCGCCAGAAAATCAACCGCATCCGGATCAAACAGCGTCTTCAGCGCAGGCGCTTCTTTTGCGGCCTGCATCAAATCGACAAAATCGCAGTTCACTCCCGACCGGAGGAACATACGCCGAACTTCCTGCAGAATCCACAAACCCATCACATTTTTTAACAGTCGGTACACTCCGCCGACGCCGCCTTCGTTTGTGAAGTTATGAATCCTCGTCAAATCCGTGATGATCGGTTCGTTCGACAAAACGCCGACCAAAGACCATGTACCGCTTGAGATGTACACAAAGTCATCCGTCTCATACGGAACGGCAAGCACCGCTGATGCGGTGTCGTGCTCACCAACATTGACCACGTCCATTCTCCCTGCAGCCGTTCCGGTCACCAGTTTCTTGCGGACGGACCCCAGCTTCCGTAAGGGTGGAACGACCGGTAAGAACAGATCTTTTGGAAGACCCAGTCTGTCGATCAGATCATACGCCCACGTCCCGAGTCTGGGATTGAAGAGCTGCGTGGTCGTGGCATTCGTGAACTCGCTGGCCATCTCCCCCGTTAAAAAGTAGTTGATGAGATCCGGAAAGAGCAGCAGGTGACGGCTGCGTTCCAGGAGTTCAGGACGATGGAGGCAGAGATACTTCAATTGAAAAACGGTATTGATCTGAAGTATTTGAATCCCGGTCTGTTCGTACAGCGATTTCGCGGGAACCCGGGCGAAAACTTCGTCGAGCACTGAACCGTGCTGGGGATTACGATAGTGACGCGGATTGGCAACCAGCTCGCCGTATTCGTCGATAAGACCAAAATCAACACCCCACGTATCCACGCCAACGGTTGAAGGGATCAGCCCCTCGCTGCAGGCCTTGACGAGGCTCTCCTGAATCTCGCTGAACAAGTTCAGAAAATCCCAGTACAGCGTGTCACCAAGCCCGACAGGATGGTTCTGGAAACGTTTGATCTCACGCAGGAAAAGCCGTTCCCCGTCGTACTCGCCGATGACGGTACGCCCGTTGCTCGCACCCAGGTCCACCGCGAATCCGCGCCAAATGGCCATTTTCGTCACCACCCTTGGCCGCCGATACCGCGCTCCAGGATCTTTTTCGGATACTCACTCTGCAAGTACGCGGCCAGCGGATCTTGCGGCAACCCCATCTCTTCCCGTACGAGAGCAAGCAGCGGTCGCACATCCGTTTCAAAGGCGTCCTTCAGGATCGACTCGGCGCGAATGACATCCCCCTCTTCTTGTGCTTTTCTCAATGCATCCCGCTGCACAAGCAACGCTTTGGCAAAGGCCGTTTGAATGTTGACAACGGATTTGATCATCGCGGGAATTTTGCTCTCAATGCTGTGGCATTGGTCGATCATGTACGAGATGTTTCGGGCGCACTCGGCTGTCGCCGGGTCGTTTTCCCCGTCTATCAGCTCGTTACAGATCAAAAACAGCTCGTACGGATCAATGGTGCCGACCATAAGATCATCATCCGCATATTTGCGGTTGTTGAAATGGAAACCCCCGAGTTTCCCTTCGTCCAAAAGAAGGGCGACAATGTGGGGGATGTTCGTCCCTTGCGGATGATGGCCCAAGTCGACCAGGACCTGCGCCCGTTCACCGAGCTTTAAGCAATAGTGATAAGACATGCCCCAGTCCGCGAGATCCGTGTGATAGAAGGCCGGCTCGAAGAATTTGTACTCTATCAACATCCTCGCGTTCTCCGGAAGCGCCTCGTAAGTTTGGGATAACGCCTCGAGCATATAGCGCTTCCGCTTGCGGATGTGGTCTTGTCCGGGGTAGTTGGTCCCGTCAGCAAACCATAGACTGAGCACATCCGACCCGACCAACTTCATGATCTCCACGCATTCGAGAATGTGTGAAATCGCTTTCTTGCGAACTTCTTCACGAGGATGACAGACACTCCCCAACGCAAAGTCGTCATCCTGAAACAGATTTGGATTTACCGCACCAATCTCAAGTCCCAACTCGTTTGCGTAACTTTTTAAGTGAAGGTAGTCATCCACTTGATCCCACGGAATGTGGATCGCAACCTTTGGACAGATTCCGGTCAAGCGATGAACTTCCGCAGCGTCTTCCAGTTTCTCATACGGATTGCGCGGAACCCCGACCTGTTTGTATACCTTGAAGCGAGTCCCACAATCAGCGTATCCCCAGGAGGGTGTTTCGATCACTAAGTTCTTGAGCCGGTTTTTCACGGTCTCAACGGAGATACCCTTATCTTCATGCACTTTGACCCACAACTCAATTTCGGCTTGGGATACCACGATTGCCCCTCCTCAACCGCTAGTCAAAATAAGGGATGGTTGTTATAAGCGTAAAGTTGGGTTGCGTGACGTCCAACCGACTATATTGCACAATCACGTCCTGGCTGGATTCCAGCTCAATCTAGTACGGCACGTCCCGTGGAAGTACAGTTCCCCCTAATTGTTCGGGCTGATCGAGGCGGATGTGTTTACACCGTTTCGCCGGAATCGAAACCTGTACACCGTGGATCGGATCACGATCTTCAAAGTAAAAATGGAACGTCAACTCGGCTGTTTCTTCGGAACAGTTCAGTACACAAACTGATTCATGACTCTCCCACTTTTCTCCCTGTCCCGTACTTGGCAAGAACGCGTCAGGGATGTACCAGCGCTTGGCACCTGCCACATACACCCACCTCAATTTTTATATGAACACCTGATGTAAGAGCAATTTTGTCACGCTTTCACGCTCAACCATGTTTGTGCCTGTATTGGGTATGTTGCCAATCACGGCACTTATAGCTTGTTTTGGCTTCCATCAAGCATGAATTCCCATCTTAAGTCCACGAAAGTTTCCACCATCTCCACACGAAACCAGTATCGCCATGCCTTCAGATCACGCAACCGCTTTCAAACAAATCAAGAACAGTCAAGTTCTTCACAGACAATATCTACTGCCCGCGTAGCCTGTGCGATATTCCATCGTCACATTTCTGCCAACCATCAGGGAGCAGCTTATTTTCATCCATATCCGCAGCCTTATAGGCACCTGATCTTATTTGTTTATCTTGCTTTCAGATGAATTGGATATTTTGTTTTATTTTGTTTATTTGCTTTTTGTTTGTTTTCTCGCTATTAAAATATCTCATCCTTATCCTCCAGTCAACATGAAACGGCTTTCATTTTTCATAAACAGCCATGATATCGCCCGATAAATCGGACAATTTCAGTTCGTAAATCCATTTTTCTGTGTTTTCTTTTGTTTTGTTCTGTTTTTAACCCTGTTTTCCTCAAGCAGGCACCCTGATGCGACAGAACGCATGGATCTAAGCTGTTACCACCATCCCAACACGGTGCCCCTCCGATACGTTCGTCATCTCATCGATGACAATCGCCCCTGTCCCTGCAAACATCAGAAAATACGTACCCATGAATTCTGCAACCATTTCCTGTGCATGAACGTCATGATCCGCACGTCACCCTTATCCCTTCCTCTAAGTCATCCATCTCCTAAGCATGTCCAGTAAACGGGACAACAAACTTTGCATGAAAGGAAAATCGGGTCCAGTCCAATGAGTTAAACCCCACTGTCCCTGACACGTTCTTTGACCAGACCGGCGTTTTTCAAATTGGCTCATATGCTGGACACGGCGGGAAGGCTCATTTTCAGGTTCTCGACCAACCCGCAAATGATCAACTCCACTTCCTTCAGCAGTGCCCATATCCTTATCGGCTCTCCCCATGCTTTGTGACATGCGGTGAGCAGATGTATGTCCAAGCATCAGCCCATTGATGTATGATCATATGATGATATTTTGTCAAAAAACAACCCCGCCACATCGGGAACGATGTGCGGGGATTGTTTCACCCTTCTTTCTCCATCTGATCCTCTTCGGTCGAGATTGCCGTCTCCGACACAGCATCACGGTCCACACCCAAGCGCCTGTACAATTCCTTTCGTTCTGCCTCCCATTCTGCCCAGTCGAAAATCGTATCGGGCATGGGCAGTTCGTCCAAACTCTTCAACCCGAAGTAGTCCAAAAACTCGCGTGTGGTTCCGTACAGGATGGGACGGCCCAATCCTTCGGCACGTCCCACTTCCTTCACCAATCCTTTGCGCACGAGGGATTGGATGGTACGTTCGCTTTTAACGCCCCGCACTTCCTCCACTTCCATGCGCGTGATCGGCTGACGGTAGGCGATGATCGCCAACGTTTCCAAAGCCGCACGGGACAAAACAGACCGATTGGGCGCCTGGGCCAGTTTTTCGAAATACGGGCTGTGTTCCGGCAAGGTGGTCATCTGGTATACCTGTGCCACTTCGACGATCTGCACACCACGGCCCGCCTGCCGCCATTCCTCTTGCATCTCGCGAATCGTTTCCCGAACGGTGCGGACATCGGTTTCCAGATACTCGGCAATCTCTTTGGGATGCAAACCCTCCTCACCGGCGGCAAACAGCAACCCTTCAATGATCGCTTTCCTCTCCCGCGGTTCCAAGCGACTGATCCCCCCTCACATCTGCCGCGACAATCCACAAATCGTCAAACAGTCGTTCCTGTCGGCAAATGATGCGTTTGGCCTTCATCAGCTCCAAGATCGCCAAAAACGTGGTGACGATCCATTCCCGGGTGATACGACCGCGTTCCACCAGACGGGAAAAGCGAACAGCCCCTCCCTCGGTGCGCAACCGTTCGATGATCTCGCTGATGCGGTCGCCGATCGAAATCTCCTCCCGCGAGACCCGGGCCACTTGTTGCGATTCTTTTTGCTGGCGGAGTACGTCCACGAAAAACTGCAACAAATCGTCCGGTCGGATTCCTTCCAGCGGATTCCGTTCCCGTGCATACGGCGTGAGATCCATCGGGGGACGGGAGTAGACCAGGCTGCGGCTGGATTCGTGTTCCCGCAACACGTCGGCCAGCTTTTTGTACTTCTTGTACTCCAACAGCCGCTCGATCAACGCTTCACGCGGGTCGGCCTCTTCCTCCCACTCGGCATATTCGTCCAATTCCATCTCCGTTGGTTCCTGCCGCGGCAACAACATTTTGCTTTTGATGGCCAGCAATGTGGCCGCCATCACCAGGAACTCGCTGGCGATCTCCATCTCCCATTCCTGCATCGCTGATAAGTATTCCATGTACTGATCGGTAATCCGCGCGATCGGTACCTCGTAGATGTCCACCTCGGCCCGTTCGATCAGATGGAGCAACAGATCCAACGGTCCCTCAAACGTGTCCAGTTTGATTTTGACGTCCACATGCGCTTCCTCCCGGACGTCCGCCGATCAGCCTCGGAGTTCCCGCTGCAGATTGGCCATCTCAATCGCCGCGGTCGCCGCTTCCCAGCCTTTGTTTCCGGCTTTGGTACCGGCCCGTTCGATCGCCTGCTCGATGGTGTCCACGGTGATGACGCCGAAAATCACCGGCAAACCATGTTTCAAAGCGGCTTGAGAAACGCCCTTGGCCACCTCATTGCACACGTAATCAAAGTGAGGCGTCGCCCCGCGGATGACCGTCCCCAACGCGATCACCGCGTCGTATTTACCCGAAGCCGCCATCTGATCGGCGATCAAAGGAATTTCAAACGCACCCGGCACCCAGGCCACTTCGATGTCCGCCTCATTTGCACCGTGCCGAATAAGGGCATCCTGCGCACCGCCCAAAAGCTTGCTGGTGATAAACTCATTGAACCGGCTCACCACGATACCGATACGAAGACCTTGCGCCACCAATTTTCCCTCGTACACTTTTGCCACGATCCGTGCTCCTTTCTTCATTGTTACAGATTGAGCATATGTCCCATTTTGTTTTTCTTGGTCAACAGATACCGTTCATTGGATTCATTGGGCGGGATCTGGATCGGCACCACTTCGACCACTTCCAGCCCGTACCCCTTCAAACCGGTGATTTTGCGCGGGTTGTTGGTCATCAAACGCATCTTGCGCACACCCAGGTCTCGCAAAATTTGTGCACCGATCCCGTAATCGCGCAGATCGGGGCGGAAACCGAGTTTCAAGTTGGCTTCCACCGTATCCAGTCCCTGTTCCTGCAATTTGTAGGCTTTTAACTTGTTCAACAGTCCGATGCCCCGACCCTCTTGTCGCATGTAGAGCAATACGCCCGATCCCTCATCGTTGATCCGCTTCAACGCTGCATGCAGCTGGGGACCGCAGTCACAGCGGTGCGAACCGAACACGTCACCGGTCAGGCATTCGGAGTGCACCCGGACCAGCACCGGTTTGTCCGGATCAATCTCTCCCTTGACCAATGCGACATGTTCCCGGTCGTCCACTTCATTGGTGTAGCCGATGGCCGTGAATTCGCCAAACTCCGTCGGCATTCTCGTCGCGACAACGCGTTCGACCAGTTTGTCTTTGCGGTTGCGGTACTGAATCAAATCCTGAATCGTGATGATCTTCAAATCGTGTTGCTTGGCGATCTCCATCAGGTCGGGCACGCGGGCCATCGTACCGTCTTCCTTGATCACTTCACAGATGACACCTGCCGGATATGCCCCGCACATCCGTGCCAAGTCAACAGCCGCTTCCGTGTGGCCGGCCCGACGCAACACCCCGCCCTTTTTGGCGATCAGCGGAAAGATGTGACCCGGACGACGGAAATCTTCAGGGCGCGTCTTCGGATCGATCAAGGCCCGAATGGTGGCCGACCGCTCATGAGCGGATATGCCGGTCGTGCAGCTGACGTGATCGACGGACACCGTAAACGCCGTTCCATGCGTATCGGTGTTGTGGTGCACCATCGGCGGCAGGTCCAACTCCTGCGCCCGTTCCTCGGTGATGGGCACACACACCAGCCCACGCCCATACTTGATCATGAAATTGATCACTTCCGGCGTGGCCTTTTCCGCCAGCGCCACGAAATCCCCTTCGTTTTCGCGGTCTTCGTCGTCCACCACAATGATGACATTTCCTTGCATCAATTCGTAAATGGCTTCCTCAATCGGGTCGAAGGAATACATCTCCCCCGCCTCCTTTCGCACATGTTCAACCGCCGGGCGGTTTGATCCATCCCTTGGGAATACGTTGCCCATTGTCCATTGACCAGGGTGTGTCTGGTGAATACTGCACACATTGCTTTCCGGTGCTTACCGGCTCGCTCCATCTGCCCTGCGGGGAAGCAGATGATGGCCGCTACAATCCGGTCAGCACAGTTCGCAGGCAAAATATGCTTTGTCTTGAGGAAATGGCCCGCGATTTCAATCCAGCGCTCCCCGAGTCTTCGTTTGCCTGGCAAAACATCGCTACTTACAGCATGACCAGACACGCTCCAGACCTCTGTCCATTTCGCATCCTGTCAAACAATCATGCGAATCCGTTTTGCCGGAGTGTCTCCAGCGTCAACCCTTCGTTCTCTTTTGTCTTGCCCAGCATTTTGGCGATATATTTGCCGATCATATCACACTCGACATTGACCGGATCTCCCACTTTGGCCGCATGCAATTGGGTATGGGTCAAGGTATGGGGGATCACCGATACGGTGAAGAAATCTTTTCCCACATCCACCAACGTCAAACTGATCCCGTTAACCGCAACAGACCCCTTTTCCACCATAAACCGAGTCAGTTCCGACGGAACCGAAATGCGGAACAGCACCGCATTTTCATAAGGCGTTCGATCTGTGATCGTACCGACGCCGTCCACGTGTCCCTGGACGAAATGACCACCCAACCGTTGTCCCGCGGCCAATGCGCGTTCCAGATTGACCGGTGAACCGACGGACAGGGAACCCAGGTTGGTTCGTTTCATCGTTTCCGGCATGACGTCGGCGGTAAAATAGTCCTCTCCGAAACGGGTCACAGTGAGACACACCCCATTGACGGCGATGCTGTCCCCCAATTGCACGCCTTCCAACACTTTGCGGCAGGCAATGGTGAGCTCCATCGCCATCCCCTGCCTGACCGCTTTCCGGATCGAACCCACTTCTTCGACAATCCCCGTAAACAACCGGATCCCTCCTTTTATGACGGGAATACGGGATATCCGATCACGCACAAATCTTCTCCAAAGCGTTGCACTTCGAGATCCCGGAGGTGAATCGCCTCCGCCATCGTCTCCCGCTCTTCCCCTTCGACGGAAGTGGGACTGTTTTTCCCACCTAACAGCTTGGGGGCAACAAATGCGATCACTTTGTCCACCAACCGTTCCCGCAACAATGCGGCGTTCAGCGTTCCGCCGCCTTCCACCAATACCGACAGCACACCGTGTTCCCCCAAAACCTGCATCACGCGGTGCAAGTCGACACGTGGACCGGGTCCGGTGGATACGATTTTGACCCCTTTGGCACGCAATTGTTCCTCTTTTTCCGGGTCACCTTCGTCAGTACAAAACACCCACGTCGGTGCTTCCGTCACGTCCGCCACCGGTGTGTCCGTCGGTAGACGCAGACGGCTGTCGATCACCACCCGGATCGGGTTGTGGCCGCCTCCCGGCAATCGCGTGGTCAACCGCGGCTTATCTGCCAATACAGTGCCGACACCCACCATGATTGCATCATGGATATGACGGAGTCTGTGCACCTCCGCCCGGGCGGCTTCTCCCGTCACCCACCGGCTGTGCCCGGTATGTGTCGCAATTTTGCCGTCCAGCGTCGTGGCCGTTTTCAATGTGACAAAGGGTCTGCCAGTCCGCCGGTGATGAAAATACGCTTCATTGAGCCGGAG
Organism: Polycladomyces zharkentensis; assembly: GCF_016938855.1. NCBI lineage: Bacteria > Bacillati > Bacillota > Bacilli > Caryophanales > Thermoactinomycetaceae > Polycladomyces > Polycladomyces zharkentensis. Next base: position 461,047 of record NZ_JAFHAP010000008.1, read on the forward strand.
GCATTCTGTCTCCAGTACGCCCATCACCACCCCGACGCCCGCTTCCTGCAAGCGTCGAATGCCGCTTCCCGCCACACGCGGATCAGGGTCCTTCGAACCGATCACGACCGTTTTCACTCCGGAGGCGATTACTTTTTCCGTACATGGAGGCGTGCGTCCATAATGATTGCATGGTTCCAGCGTGACATACAACGTGCTGCCGTGCGCTTCCGGGCCGGCCATGTCCAGCGCGTGCACTTCCGCATGCGGCGTGCCCGCACGCAAATGCGCCCCCATCCCGACCAGCCGGCCCTCCTTGACCGCCACCGCCCCCACCAGCGGATTGGGCGAGGTTTGCCCCTCGGCCGATCGCGCCAACTGCAACGCCAACCGCATCCATTTCTCATGGTGCTCCATATCCTGTCTCCTTTGCTGTCGGGGATCACGACGGTACAGAAAAAGCCCCGGGGTTCCGGGGCTTGTGAAAACATGAACAAGGATGACGCATAACAGTGTGCATAGCAAAACAAACCTTTCAGTGGAATTGGTTTATTTTCCCAATCCACAAAAAGGGTACACGCATCCCGTTCATCCTTCTCCCATCCAGACTCTCACTGTCGGCCCCGGAGTTTCACCGGATCCACCGCGAATTCGCGGGTCACGGGCTGAGGCGGAATCGTCCGCCATCACCGCCGGTCGGGAATTTCACCCTGCCCCGAAGGATGTTATCAAATGTTGCCTATACGGTTGTACTTCAAAGTATAACGGAAGTCAAAACAAAAGTCTACGGAAACGACCACCCTCACTTCACAGCTTCTTCCCTGAGGGCTGGTTCGTGACGCCAAGGCACGCCCACCCGCATGCACAAATAACACATCACCGAGAAAAAGATGGAGATGACCGTCGTGTGCAACAGGGCGATGATCAGCTGGATGCCGGACAACACACTGGCAATGCCGGTCACTGCCTGCAAGGTGACAAACCCCCATGCGAACCAAGCGGCACGCACCAACTCACGATGTTGGCGATAAGATCGGACGGTGACCCAGAGCAGCCCCGTCACCAACAGCCACAGGGAATATGCCGCGCTTCGGTGCAACAGATGGATGCCCGCCGAACTGGTCAAGTCGGGCAGCCATTGTCCGCCACAGCCGGGGAAGTTTTCTCCGCATCCCAGGCTGGAACCGGTATGGCGCACGTAAGCGCCCGTGTACACGACGAAATACGTGTAGACGGTGATCCCCCACACCCCGAACTTGTATCGGGACGACACGTTGCTGTCAGGAGAAGCAGATTCTTTGTCCTTTTGCTCCAAATACAAGACCAACAATACACAAGCCGCCAGCGACATCAGCGAAAAACCGAAGTGGGTAGCCAACACGGCGTCGGATTGACCCCACACCACGGCAGCCGCTCCCAACAGTCCCTGCAGCACCACGAAAAAAACGCTGGCGATGGACAACCACAGTACCACACGATCACGGCTGAACACTTTCCATGCCCAGACGGCCAAAATCACGACAAACAGACCGACCAGCCCGGATACGACGCGGTGGCTGTACTCCACCCACGTCTGAAACGTGGCATAGGTCGGGAACACTTCTCCGTTGCAAAACGGCCATGTATTGCCGCATCCTTTTCCCGAACCCGTTTTGGTCACCAGCGCTCCCATGAGCAATATGAGATAAAGCCCGAACGCGGTAGTCCATGCAAACCATTTCAATCCTCGACTCACCATGGTCCCTCCTCTGACGCACCACCTTCGTCCCTATCATAACACAGCACGCAAAAATTAGACCCGTTACCAGAAAAAGAGGCACAAACTTGCCACAGACCGGTTCGTTCCCTGCGTTCTGCTGGTAAAAAAACTGACTTTCTCTCTTCCCTGCCCTTGAAGTATCATGATCATGAAACCGACGCATCGTGGGAGGAAGTGCCATGGACATCCAATCGCCACTGACCGTCTCCGATATCCTGAAGCGCCCGCTGTTTCGGCACGCCAAAGTGGCGGCAGGCTCCCGCGGCCTGAACCGCGAGGTGAAATGGGTTCACATCCTGGAGATCATGGACGGATCATCTTATGTGCGGGGGAACGAAATGATTCTCATGACCGGGGTGGGGCTGGGGGAGGAAAAGGAGTTGAAGGTACAGTTCGTTCGCGAATTGTGGGAAAGTGGCGTGTCCGCCCTGGCCATCGAATTGGTCCATCAATTCGTCCACCTGTCCGAGGAAGCCAAAGCCTTTGCCGACCAGCACGCCTTCCCGATCATCGTGTTTGAAGAACCGGTTTCCTTCATTGAGATCACACAGGACATTCACGGTGATCTGATCCATCGTCATCACCGGCAGTTGCTGGCGTTGGAACGGCTCTCCCATCAATTTCACCAGCTGGTACTGAAACCACAGGGAGTGAAAAACATCCTTCGACTGCTGTATCAGGAAACAGGGTATGCGGTCCGTTTGGTCGATTATCTGGGGGAAGACCTGGTATATCCCGACTTCCGGGAAATCCCGGAACATCCGCTTATCTTTTCTCATCCGATCGTCGTCCTGGACGTACAAGTGGGTGAGCTGCAAATGAGCGGTTCCACCGCACCGACCGACTTCGCACGACTGGTCATGGAACGCGCGGCTACGGCACTCGCCCAGGAACTGTTGCGGAGCATTTCGTTGGAAGAACGCCGGTTGCGAGTGACACAAGAGTGGATGGATCACCTGATTGAATCGGGTTCGACCCGACCTCCCAAGGAGCTTTCCGCAGCAGTCGATCAAGGCGGACAACTCGCGATTGGTGCGGTTGAGCCCCGCCATGGAAACGACCCGGAATACAACCGTGTGGAAACCATGCAAAACATCGCCTTGCTGAAGTGGACGCACACCATACGAACTGAATTAACACCGCTGGGCATCGGTGTATGGACCGCTCCGCGCGAAGGACTTTGGGTGCTGGTTCTCGCCGACCTGACTCCCTCCGCCAACCTGTCGTTTCAGGACCGGTTGCGCCGCGGATTCGACCGTTTGTCCGTGCAATCTCTCAACTGGTCTCATCTCGCTCCCTTTGAATGGAAAGCGGGTGTCAGTCTGGCTTTTAATCGCTGGGAGCAAGCGCCTCAAGCGTGGCGGCAAGCCGTTGCGGCCTTGTCCCTCATCAAGCCCGCCACTGATGCCCCGGCTGACGACGGGGAAAGCATTTCGTCGGCACCTGTCGTCTACTGCGAGGATCTCCACGCTTGGCAGTTGTTTTTGCAGGTATCTCCCGCCGTTTTGGCGCAATACGTGGAGGCCCAAATCGGGCCGCTTTTGGCGTACGACCGGGAACACGGCACCCAACTGACCAAAACCCTGGAAGTGTATCTGGCTGAAAACCTCTCCAAACAGCAGACGGCCAACGCTTTGTACATTCATCGCCAAACACTGTACTATCGGTTGGAACAAATCGGGCAATTGCTGGGAAAAGATTGGGACTCCCCAGATCGTCGCCTCGCGTTGGAGACTGCTTTATCGGCACATCGGTTTCTCCAGGCACAAAGGAGATGAAGGGAAGGGGACTGTGTTTTCCCGGGAGATCGACTGACCAATCCCTTCCAAAAGCAGAACCAGTGGCGCAGGATTCAATCGCGCGGGCAATTTCTCCAAACGGACTTTGCCCGCGTCCCGCGTTCTCTCAGGACGGAGCGGCCGTCATATGCTTGCCGACAATGCGGGGGATATGGACAACATTTCCTTTGCAAAAACACCCCCACACAGCCCAAGCCGTGTGAGGGATCAAACAGGGAAAAAGAGGTTGTCATCACAAGGGATTAAACTGTCAGCTTGCTGCCCAAAGCTTCCTCAGGCGAAACGTAGTCCATGTCGAACGATTCGGCTACACCACGGTGCGTGATGTGACCTGCCGCCACGTTGACACCGCGCAACAGCGCGGGATCTTCATGCAGTTTTCCTTCGGCGAGCCGCAATACATAAGACAAGGTTGCATTGGTCAAGGCCAGCGTAGAGGTTCGCGGCACCGCACCGGGCATATTGGCCACGGAATAATGGACGACGCCATCCACCGTATAGGTGGGTTGCTCATGCGTGGTGACCCGGTCCGCCGTTTCGACGCATCCCCCTTGGTCCACGGCCACATCGACGATCACCGATCCGGGTTTCATTTTGGCGACCATGTCCCGCGTCACCAATTTCGGTGCGCGTTTACCGGGGATCAAAACTGCCCCGATCACCAAATCCGCTTGCTGCACTGCTTCTTCGATGTTGTAGCGGTTCGACATCAATGTACGGACACGACCGCCGAAGAGGTCGTCCAGTTCGCGCAGACGTTGCCCGTTCACATCCAGAATCGTCACTTGGGCACCCAGACCAACCGCCATTTTCGCGGCATTGGTTCCCACCACACCGCCGCCCACGATCACCACATTGGCCGGGGGAACGCCGGGTACACCACCCAAAAGGACACCCAATCCTCCTTTGGGCTTTTCCAACGATTGGGCACCCACCTGAACCGACATCCGTCCCGCCACTTCGCTCATCGGTGCCAACAGCGGCAATGCGCCGTTGTCGAGCTGTACCGTTTCATAAGCAACCGCCGTGACACCCGATTGCACCAACGCATCCGTCAACGCCCGATCAGCCGCCAGATGCAGATACGTAAACAGCAACAAATCGCTCCGGAAATAGCGGTACTCCTCCGGCAGCGGCTCTTTGACTTTCAACACCATATCCGCCGACCAAGCTTCTTCCGCGGACACCATTTGCGCCCCGGCCCGTACGTACTCCTCGTCGGCAAAACCGCTTCCCACTCCGGCTCCCTGTTGGACCCATACTTCGTGCCCGGCATCCTTGAGTGCCTGTACTCCCGCCGGGGTGATGGCCACCCGATATTCTCTGTTTTTGATCTCTTTCGGTACACCGACCCTCATCAGCCGTTCCTCCTGTTTCAGATCTTGCAACCGCTTACTGTTCTTAACGTTATCAAAGGGGAAACTAGGTGAAATCAGACAAATTGTAAGAAAAAAGATGGTTGTAATTGGACATTCTCATTTGCAAGACAACAATGCCATTCCGAACACACATGTGCCGAGAATTTTTGGAATTTCCCGCCGCCGTTTCCTTACTGATGCAATTAACACCTGAAGATGTGGTGGAGCAACTGAAGAAAAGAGAGCGTGCTCTTGAAGGGGCACTGGCTCGAATTGAAAACCAGTTGCAGACAGCAATGGCGGAGGGGCTTCCTCGCTTGTTTTTGCTTGAGACCGAGTATCAACGTGCGATGTTCATGACCGAATGGAATGGGTTCGATCCATCATTGACGATATACAAACGGAAAAACTGCAATGGGATGAGCAATGGCTACGTACCATAGCAACAAAATTCTCCAATAGGTGAATTGGGTATGAATGAGAAGTTGTGTGATGGAGGAGGTCCGGGTTTTGTTGGAGAAAGAATGCAGCGACGAAACCCTGTTTGTCATGTTCAAGGGGATGCTCGGGATATAGGAAACAAAAAGGAGAGAACGCATATGTCCGATCAAGCCACAAAAGGATATAAAGGAATTGGAATGGAAGGTCCCATTGCCAGGTGGTATGCGAAAAATACCCGAAAAAGCATCGCGGGTTACAAAAACGATGCAAAAAAAGTTGCGGCATGTCTTCCGGAAAAAGCTGATATTCTCGAGATTGCCCCGGGACCGGGATATTTATCCATCGAACTTGCCAAACTCGGCAACTACAAAATAACCGGTTTGGATATCAGTAAAACGTTCGTGGAGATTGCACGCGAAAATGCGAAGGAAGCAGGTCTTGAAATCGACTTTCGCCAAGGGGATGCAGCCCGGATGCCCTTTGATAGCGAAACATTTGATTTGATCATCTGCAGAGCGGCCTTTAAGAACTTTTCACAGCCAATCATTGCCCTTGACGAGATGAATCGCGTGTTGAAGGCCGGCGGAAAAGCGGTGATCCTCGATTTGCGGGGAGATGTTTCCCATGAGGCAATCGACAAACATGTAGAAGAGGATTTGGGCCTCACCGGAATCAATCGTTTATTTACAAAATGGGTTTTTAAGTTCAGTCTCATGAAACGGGCTTACACAAAAGATCAGTTCAGGGAAATGGTGTCCAAAAGCAGGTTTACGAAATGTAAGATTCAAGAGGATCCGACTGGGATTGGATTGGAGGTATGGCTGGAAAAGTGACTTCTCCTTCATCCTGTCTCGAAGATCGAAAGCTGTGATTCCTTCCTTGAGAGAACAGGGACGTTGCTCCGATCGTGACTTTTTGCCCCGACACATGATCACTGAATGGACATGCAACATACGGGTCAGATATTCTGCTGAATTTTCGAGTGAGAAAAGAAGAGAATATATCGCTCGGTATATGGACCATGCTGACAGGGCTTTTGGCCTTGGCTGGAATCATCAGTTGGATCGGGAAAAAAAGATCAAAAAAATTAAGTATGAATCAGAAAAAAGGCTGGCTGATTGCCCATATCCTCTCTGTTATCATTTATTTCAGCGGTCTGATTGGCACACTTCTATTGGCGGTTTCCACAAAATTCACTGCTGATCGTGCGCTCATCCATGCCGCACACTTGTTTATTCAGTTTTTTGACTGGTTTCTCATTATTCCCGGTGCGTTTGCCTCCCTCATTACGGGAGTTTGGCTGGCGGTACGAACGCATTGGGGAATGACAAAATATTATTGGGTGATGGCGAAATGGCTCGGGAATATTACAGCCATTGTATTCGGCGGCAATTTCATGCGAATATGGATCCATGACAATTTTGAACCGATTTTCTCAAGTTCACTTCACCCTCTGCAAAATCCCTTGTATCTTGAAAACAGGGAGATGCTGTTTACAGGCACTGCCATCAGTTTCGCCATCTTACTGTTTTTGGTTGTGATCTCATATCTGAAACCATGGGGAAAAAGGAAAGGGATTCACAAAACAACGACGTAACTTAGATAGTCTTACGGGTCACTGGTCACAACCCAACAGGATCCTATTTACCCTATACACATATCATGGATTTTACCCAGCGTTTTTTGCTGGTGTTTTTGCTGTTGACGGGTCCAACAAATGGAAAACGCCCGCGAAACAGTTTTCGCGGACGCCAGGTGACGATACATTCAAGTGTTCGTTTCCAGCGTCTTTCAGTGAAAGAATCAACGGCCCTCCGACTGCAAAACACCATTGACTGGTGCGTATTTTCATCCCACAGGCTCTTCCTCTTCCCGTTTGACCTGTACAGGCTCGGGAGAGAGACAGTCGTTGCGGATCAGATCATCCAACGTCTCCCGGCGGACGACAACCTGCGCTCGGCCGTCCCGGACGAAAACCACGGCAGGCCGCCGGATGCGGTTGTAGTTGTTGGCCATGCTGTAGTTGTAAGCCCCCGTACAGCTGACTGCCAGAATATCTCCCGTTCGGGGTGACGGCAGAGGCAGGTCCCAGATCAACATATCTCCGCTCTCGCAACATTTGCCGGCGATCGAAACGACTTCCGCCGGTTCTTCCGCAGCACGATTCGCAAGTAATGCCTCATATTTGGCTTGGTACAACGCCGGACGCAGGTTGTCCGTCATTCCCCCATCCACGGCGACATATTTGCGTACACCGGGTACCTCTTTCATCGTCCCTACCGTATAGAGCGTGGTCCCCGCCTCACCGACAATGCTGCGGCCCGGTTCCAGCCAGACTTCCGGGATCACCGGTTCTCCGGCAAACGCCGCTTTCACCGCATCGGCGATGGCTTGAACATACCGGCGGATCGGCAGAGGATGATCCCCTTTTTGATAACGAATGCCAAACCCGCCGCCCAGATTCAGAATACGGGTTTCCACCCGGAGCGTTTCCCTGCATTTACGGGCAAAGGCGGCCATCTTATCCACCACCAGACGGAATCCGTCCGTTTCGAAAATTTGTGAGCCGATATGGCAGTGAAACCCTTCCAATGACAGATGTGCCGCGTCCCGAGCCAATTTGGCAGCCTCGATCGCTTGTCCGCTGGCCAGATCAAAGCCAAACTTGGAATCTTCCTGGCCGGTTTGGATGTATTCGTGCGTATAAGCTTCAATTCCGGGCGTCACGCGAAGCAATACGCGGGCGTTCATCCCTTTTTCGCCTGCCAGATCGTTCAACATGGACAACTCCACGAAATTGTCCACGATAAACAGCCCAATCCCGGCGTTCAACGCCATCTCCAATTCAAACGGCGTTTTGTTGTTGCCGTGAAAATGAATATGTTCGGGCGGAAAGCCGGCCCGAAGCGCCGTATGCAACTCTCCGTCCGAGACGACATCCAGGTGAAGTCCCTCTTCAGCGACAAGTCGGCACATGGCCAAGGTGCAAAACGCTTTGCTGGCATAAGCCACCTGATGAGGCAATCCCGTCTCGGCCATCGCGGACCGAAATTCTCTTATCCGTTTTCGGATCAACTCTTCGTCCATCACATACAGCGGTGTGCCGAAACGGCGTGCCAATTCGACTGTATCGCATCCCCCGATTTCGAGGTGACCGTATTCGTTGATGCGGCTGGTACCATGCAAATACACCGTTGTCTCCTCCCGTAAACCTGTAGACAGTCCGTGCTTTCACACAGTGTCGTATTATTGATATTCATTATATCTCAGATGGCTTGGGGATCAACAAAAAATCGGTGCACATGCATATTGAGATGCAAAAAAAGGCGAATCGGTCAGCGAATCGCCAACAAAGTGAAAGGTCAGTACGGAAAGGCCACCGCTTGTCACAAAATCGATCTCTCAACACCCAACTCCCCGTTGGCATGTTGCAAAATCAGCTCCACCGCCTTGGTCGTCACCGGTGCTCCCCATTCCGCCCGATCATGGTCTTCCATCTTGCCGATGTCACCGATCCCGACGACGATCGGCACTTCGATCCGGTTTAAGACATCCACTGTATCTCCATAGATACGAAGCGGTTCTCGGTGCAACTCATGTCCATCCTTGTCCACCCGATGATGAACGATATTGCCATCCTGGTCCAACGCCACATCCACCGGTGTGCCATACACTTTCCGGCTGTCGGATGCCACGGCGATCACACCCAGCACCTCGATGTCGGGATGGTTGGCCACATACTCCAATGCGCGCTCTCCCCGCCCCTTTTGATTCCACCCGCAATCATCAAACATGACCAATACAGGATCATGCTTGGCCGAACGGATCATCTCCACGATTTCCTCCCCGCTCAACGGGGTTGGATTTCCCGCTGAGGCAGAGATACACCGTCCTCCCACCTGACGGGCCGCTTCCTCGACGGTCGCTTGCGCCGCACGGTCGCCGTCCGTGATCAGAATCACCTTTCGCTTGGGCATGTAGGCTCATCCTTTCGGCTTAAAGATTACCGCCGTCAAGAAACCGAAAATGATGGCCGCGGAAATCCCCGCGCTGGTGATTTGGAAAATGCCCGACAACACCCCGATCGGTCCGCTGTTCTTCGCCTCCTGCAATGCACCGTGAACCAATGCGTTGCCAAAACTGGTGATGGGGACTGTCGCACCCGCTCCGGCAAATTTGATGAGCGGTTCGTACAATCCGATCCCATCGAGAATCGCTCCTGCCACGACCAAAATACTCAGCACATGAGCCGGCGTGAGCGGTGTCAAATCCATCAACAATTGCCCGATCACACAAATCAAGCCACCGATCAAAAATGCAGTCCAAATCGTGCCCACTCTTGCTTCCCTCCATTTCACAAGTGAAACATCAGCCATTGAAAAAGCGATCCCGCCACTTTCCCCATCGCCATGGCCATCAAAAGATAGAGCAAGGCGTCCTGCATTGCCAGCCGCTTGGCCAAGATGGGCAAAACGTTGATCACCTCAGTCAACGCCGCGGCCAACAAACCGACAAAACAACCCGCCAACAATCCAACCACGGCCGTCAACCAAATGGGACCGTCAAATGACCACCCTCTCAGATCCAACCACGTTGCCGTAACAGCCCCCGCGACAATGGCAGATTCGTATGCATGAATCCGATCAGGGGTCTTGGACAACTGAGCCAGACGCGGTACGATATCCAACACCGTAATAAAAGCGACAAACCCGCTTCCTACCGCAATCCCGCCTGCAAAGCCGATCCCGATCAGCAATGCGCATTGCGACACGATCATAATCGGCTCCGCTCTTTTTGTTTTTCGTGTTCGATGACATATTGATCCAGATTTTCCTGGTACAAATACATTTCCAACTCCAACGGACTGGGTTCGTCATTTAACCGCCGTTTGAACAGATGGTTAAAAAAGACGATCATCCCGATCCCGATGCCGAATGAATACGGAATTTGCAACACCAGCGGTTCCTGTACACGTTGTCCCGTCATCAGGTAGTAGATGCGTTGATGAACTTCCCTCATGCTGACATCGGTGTGAAAATTCATGATGGCCAAAGCCGAACCCACAAACAACAGCAACCATACACCCGCCACCCACCACCGTCGCGGTCTGATACGATCCGATTGCAATTCGATGATGACTTGCGCCGGACCGATACTGCGCACATCAAGACCTGGAAACGCCGATCGGATTCGACGAACCACTTCGATCAGGTCCAGCACCGCCAGGTTTCCGTCTTTCAAGCCTGGTTCATATACCGGGATCTCCTCAACTGCGGCATGCGGTTCATCCACAATGACTTGTGCCACATCACGCAACCGCAGAATCTGCCCCGGACGAGCGGTCACTTTTTTGCGGAGACGGACATAGACCATGGAAGACACCCGGGACAACTCCTTTCCGTCCACTGTCTGGAGTTAGTATGAAACGGAACCGCCCGGAACATGCAAAGAAAAAAGCACCTCTCGGTGCTCGGGTTGTTGACAAAGTCCGCAGGCCCGAATTCCCTGTCTTCATCTCCGTATGACAAGGAAAGCTGCTATGCTAAACTGATGGTGGCTGAATTCGGACAAACGATCCTCCTCAGCTTGGTGATTGAGAAGCGAGTGGAGAAAACGGCTCACCCGATATCGCGAGTAATTTGACCACTTTGTCAACAGCCCAAGTACCTCCCGGAGCTTTCAATCGTCCGTGGTGGTGTCCATTTCCTCTCTCATTTTGCGGATGATCTTCTTCTCCAACCGGGACACCTGGACTTGCGAAATACCCAACCGCTCCGCCACTTCCGACTGTGTCTGGTCCTTATAGTAACGCAAGTACACGATCAATCGTTCCCGCTCGTTCAATCGGTCGATCGCTTCCCGCAACGCCATGGTGTCAAACCAAACTTGTTCCTTCTCATCGGCAATCTGATCCATCAGCGTAATCGGGTCTCCATCGTTTTCATACACCGTTTCGTGAATGGATGCGGGAGACCGATTGGCTTCCTGCGCGAACACGATCTCTTCCGGCGGCACCTGCAATACATCAGCGATTTCCTGAACGGTCGGTGCCCGTCCCAATTCTTTGGCCAAATCGTCCTTCACTTTCCGAATGCGATTGGCCAACTCCTTGAGGGATCGGCTGACTTTGACCATCCCGTCGTCACGGAGAAAACGTTGGATCTCGCCGATAATCATCGGCACCGCATACGTGGAAAATTTCACGTCATATGACAGGTCAAATTTGTCAATCGCTTTGAGCAGCCCGATCGAGCCGATTTGAAACAGGTCCTCCGCTTCATATCCCCTGTTCATAAACCGCTGAACCACCGACCACACGAGGCGGATGTTATGCCGAACCAACCGGTTGCGCGCGTCATCATCTCCATCCTGACTCATCCGAATCAACTTTTTGACCTCTTCATCCGACAGGTGGGGGTGCTTGGCGTTGCGTACGTCCGCATCCATGGGCAACCCTCAATTGCTCATCGTTTGATGATGGGTTTTGAGCTGCTTGACCAACCGTACCGTCGTGCCGTAGCCGGGGCGTGAGAGGATTTCCACTTCGTCCATGAAATTTTCCATGATGGTAAATCCCATGCCGGACCGCTCCAGCTCCGGTTTGGATGTATAAAGCGGCTGGCGTGCCTGATGGATGTCCGTGATCCCCACCCCTCGATCCTCGATCACAATGCTGACCTTGGAACCTTCGATTTCGGTCCGGATGGTGATGATACCGTCCTCCCGTCCCTCATATCCGTGGATGATGGCATTGGTAACCGCCTCGGACACCACGGTTTTGATATCCGTCAACTCCTCCATCGTCGGGTCCAGTTGTGAGATAAAGGAAGCGACTGCCACCCGTGCAAAAGATTCATTTTCCGACCGGCTGGCAAACCGCAATTCCATGAAGTTGTTATGTATGCGGTTCATGATGCCACCTCACAAGCCGAAATCGCTGCCTGTTCTGAGTCATATCGTTCCAATATTTTAAATAATCCGGATAGCTCAAACAATCGGGTGATTGACGGATGGACCGCACACAGCACCATCTTCCCTCCGAGTTGGGAAATTCGTTTGATCCGCCCCAGTATGACACCCAAGCCGGAACTGTCCATGAAAGTGAGTTGGGACAAGTTCAATACCAAGTCCGTATATAAGCCGGTCGACAGCTCCTCTTCAATCCGGGTTCTTAGCTGTTCAGCAGTGTGATGGTCCAATTCTCCCGACAACCGCACGACCAAAATGTGACGGTGCCGAGCCACATCAACGGCGAAGCTCAATCATCCTCACTCCCCTCTTTTTTCACCCACTATTTCTACAGTCTGGCTATTCTTTCCTTCCGCCTGACAAAAGAACAAAAAAATCGGGGACATCTGTCACCCGATTGAAAGGGACTCGCCCCACAAGGCTGAAGTGCCCGGAGGCACTCCCTTTGGTTGCCGTGGGCTTCGCGCTCCATCTGGCGCGGCAACCCACATCCATCCATGATGGATTGTTTAAGCCTGGGTGATTTTCGTTTCGTTTTCAGTGTTTTCGCACTTTCCGCCTCGTTTCTGTCGGACTTGCGAGAGGGACCAACCCCTCCCGCGTCCGACGCTCCCTTTCCTGGGTTTTCCCGCTCGTTCTTGATCAAGTATGCCCGTCAGGAAGTTGACGGGGAGCTTGCCTTCTCCGGAATCCACAGCACCGATTTGCTTACCCGTTTCCACGTCGCCCACAAACCGGCACGCGGGATCGCCAGCGGGCTGTTCAATGCCATTTTACTGACAATCCGCCCGTCCTTCACGATTTGAATCTCACCAATCTTTTGTCCTTTGGCAACGGGTGCCTTCAAATCATCCCACACAACCCGGCGTTGGTATTGTTCAGGTTTGTCTCCCTTTCTCATCAGGATGCTCAACGGATATGGTGCTTCAACACGAATCTTTCCAGGGTCCCCTTTCTCCACCCGGCGTTCGGCGATCGGATCACCTTTGCGGTAAATCAACCGGTTGGTGTACTGTGAATAAGCGAAATCCAACATGCGGGATACGTCCCGATTGCGCGACTTGGTATCCGGTTCCCCCATCACGACCGCGATGACGCGGAAAGTTCCTTTTTTGGCGGATGCAGACAAGCAGAATTTCGCTTCTGAAGTATATCCGGTTTTCAAGCCGTCCACACCGGGATAAAATTTGACCAAACGATTGGTATTGACCAGCCAGAACGGCTTGGAAGTACCCTGCCGGAGATAATCTTCGTAAATGCGCGTGAAATTGGTGATCTCCGGATGCTTCAGCAACTCTCTGGACATGATGGCAATATCATGCGCAGACGTGAAATGGCCTTCTTCCGGCAGACCGTTCACGTTGCGAAACTGTGTATCCCTCATGCCCAATGCTTGTGCGCGTCGATTCATCTCGTTGACAAAAGCTTCTTCAGTACCGCTGATATGTTCCGCCAAGGCGACGGATGCATCGTTTGCCGACGCCACTGCAACCGCTTTTAACATATCCCGCACCGTCATGCGCTCACCGGGTTCCAGATAAATTTGCGAACCGCCCATCTGCGCCGCATGCTCACTGACGCGGACAGTGTCGTCATATTTGATTCTCCCCTGATCCAACGCTTCCATCACCAGCAACATCGTCATGATTTTGGTAATGGACGCGGGCGGCAGTTTTTCTCGCCCGTTTTTCTCGTAGAGAATCGTTCCCGTATCCGCATCCATCAGGATGGCGGATCGGGCGTTGGGTGCCAAATCGCGCTCTTCCGCAAACGCGCGCGGCATCATTCCCGTGAACAACAAAGTAACCATCAAAACGGACATCACGATTCGAGATCGCATGGATCTTCCCTCCTATCCTGACTAGCTTTAGTGTGAGCGGCGGACAGGAGGATTATTCCAACACGCTGCCACTTTTAACCACGATGGTATAAATAGGTAAGATACGGGTCTTTTCGCTTTTCGGTCCGGACCGTGTCGTCCCATCGCCGAAGGAGTGAGGTCCCGCGTTCGGCGGTGACTTTGCGCGCCAAACGGAAAAATTTGGGCGGCGCGGCCATTCGGGAACATAAGGCGGCATATTCGGAAATCCGGAGCGGATATTCTTTGTGATAGCCGTCCAAAAATCGCGACATCTCCTGCTCGGGCCATCCGTGGCGCGGAAAGTGATATTGCATCAATTGGGCCAAGTCTCTTACCCGATCATCCCAAGCCATGCGTTCGTAGTCGATCAGCCAAACCTGCTTTTCCCCATCCATGAGGATGTTTTCATGATGAAGACTGCCGTGACACAATACGCTGATCGGTCCGTTCCCCGATCGTCGCCATTCCTCCGCCCGTTTCCACGACTGCCAGGCAAGTTGCAGGCGGTATTTCAAGAAAGAGAGATGCTCCATTCCGTCAACCGGGGTGGCCCAAGCGGATTGTACGCCGCTGAGCCAACGCCACTGCGCCATCAGGTATTTCGGCCATATATCGCGTTCCTGTCGCCGAGAAGGGCACCGGGAATGGCGGTACCGCTTGAAACAGGCATGATATTGCGCCAACGCACGGGCGGCCGGTCTCAGCCAATCGTGACGTTTGGGCGACACCTCTTCTACATGTTCCAGCCATTCTTCCAGATAATAGGGATGATTCCTGTATGCCACCAACCATTGATCATCCTTCGTCGCGATCGGGGCGGGAAGACGGGTGAACCCCCTTTTCTTTACATGCTCCACTACACTGGCGATAAAGCCGAGGTCTTTCATCTTGCGGGCATTTTTAAACGCATACACACCCTGATCGGTTTCCACCCGATAGGCTGCACGTACCTTCTCTAACCGGGTAACACGAAAGGGATAATGCGTCTCGACCAACATCCGCACTTGCGACGGCTCAATCGTCACATCTGCGTGTAACACAGGGCACCCTCCTCAACGACCGGACTTTTTTACTTATGTGTATGTTCCGGGAGGAGATGGGTTCGTTGCCCTGTAATCGTGAAGACAAAAAAAGGGGAACCCCACGGTTCCCCGTCATACATTTACGATCCCGTTTCGATCCACGATGTGGCGGACCAACTTCGGCGCCGTCACCGGTTGCCCGGATATTTCGTATGCCGCCAACACCTGCGCCTTCACTTCCTCGATGCGTGACAAGTCATTGGCATGAAGAGTGGCCAGCGGTGTTCCCTTTTGTACCGCATCTCCGATTTTCTTGCGGAGAACGATGCCCACCGCGTGGTCGATCCGGTCCTCCTTGGTGGTGCGCCCCGCCCCCAGCTTCATCGCCGCCAAGCCGATCTCTTCCGCCTGCAGAACGGATACCGTGCCGTCAGTCGGAGACAATACCTCAATCCGGTATTGTGCTTGCGGGAGGCGTTCCGGATGGTCCACAACGGACGCATCTCCTTGTTGAGTCCGAATAAACGAGCGAAACTTCTCCAATGCGGAGCCGTCTGCCAACTTGGATTCCAATAAGGAACGCGCTTCCGCATACGTGGACACCACCCCGGCCAGTAACACCATCTGTGCTCCCAGCGTCAAACTCAGCTCGGTGAGATCCGCCGGCCCTTCACCGCGCAGGGTGTCGATCGCCTCCTTGACTTCCAACGCATTGCCGACAGCAAACCCGAGCGGCTGGTTCATGTCGCTGATAACAGCCACCGTTTCCCGACCCACTTGGGTACCGATGGCCACCATCGCCTCCGCGAGTCGAATGGCATCCTCTTCTTTTTTCATGAAGGCGCCGTGGCCCGTTTTCACATCCAACACAATCGCATCGGCGCCTCCCGCAATTTTTTTGCTCATGATGGAGCTGGCGATCAAGGGGATGGAATCCACCGTCGCCGTTACATCGCGCAGCGCGTACAGCTGTTTGTCCGCCGGGGTCAGATCGGCTGTCTGACCGGTCACGGCGATACCAATCTCATTCACCTGGCGAACAAACGCCTCCCTCGTCAGCGAGGTGGAAAAACCCGCAATGGATTCCAGCTTGTCGATTGTGCCACCGGTATGACCCAAACCGCGCCCGGACAATTTGGCTACGGGAACCCCGGCGGCGGCCACCAGCGGCCCCACGACCAGGGTCGTTTTGTCCCCCACGCCGCCCGTGCTGTGCTTGTCCACTTTTTTGCCGCGAATCGAGGAAAGATCCACTTGCTCACCGGAGCGGACCATCGCCATCGTCAGATCGGCCGTTTCCCGATCGGTCATGCCGTTGAAATAGACCGCCATCGCCCAAGCGGACACCTGATAGTCCGGGATCTCCCCTTTGGCATATCCCCGAATGAGGAATTCGATCTCCTCCGTCGTCAATGCTTGTCCGTCCCGCTTTTTGCGAATCAAGTCCACCGTGCGCATCAAACGGCCACCTCTTTGATGATGCCCTTCACCAGCCGAATAAACCGGGGCCGTGTCCGGTTGGCCACTTCCACCACCTGTTCATGCGTCAACGGTTCCAGTTCCTCACCGATGGCTATATCGGTGATGCAAGAAATGCCCAACACGCGCAGACCGGCATGGTTGGCCGCGATCACTTCCGGCACCGTGGACATGCCGACGGCGGAACCGCCCAGATTGCGCAACATGATCAGCTCGGCCGGAGTCAGGTAGGTGGGACCGCTCACACCCGCATACACACCTTTTTGTACGCGGATATCCAGCCGTTCGGCCACCTTTTCGGCCAGCTCCACCAATTCGGGATCATATGCCCGCGACATATCCGGGAAACGCGGACCCAGCTCGGAAATATTGGGGCCGATCAACGGGTTGTCTCCGGTCATGTTCAGATGGTCGGTGATGATCATCAAATCTCCGGGTACAAACGTCGGATTCATCCCGCCCGCGGCATTGGTGGCAATCAACGTGGTGACACCGAGGAATTTCATCACGTATACGGGAAACACCACTTCCTGCTGGCTGTATCCTTCGTAATAATGAAACCGGCCTTGCATGGCAACAACATTTTTGCCTTCCAGCTTGCCGATCACCAATTGGCCCGCATGCCCTTCCACCGTCGACACCGGGAAATGCGGAATGGTTTCATAGGGAAGCTTGACCGCGTCTTCGATCTCGTCGGCCAGCACGCCCAGTCCGGAGCCCAGGATCAACCCGACTTCCGGGCGGATATCCGTTTGTTGTTCGATATATGCTTTTGCTTCCTGGATTTGTTGCAAACGATTTGCCATCTCGGTTCCTCCTCAACTTTCGCCATTATGCTCCGGTGCGCCTGTTTCCCGCAAGCAAACAGGCATCCTCCTCCTGGGTCGACATATGAGACATATGATCAGATCCGATTCAAAATGCCTTTGACCAAGCGGATAAATGTTTCTTTTACCCGTTCCGCCGTTTCCATCACTTCTTCATGACTGAGCGGTTGGGGCAAAATGCCGGCGGCCATGTTGGAGATGCACGAGATGCCCAGTACCTCAATGCCCGCGTGCCGGGCCACAATCACTTCCGGGACGGTGGACATGCCGACCGCGTCAGCTCCCAGTTTGCGCAACATGCGAATTTCGGCCGGCGTCTCATAGGATGGTCCGAGCAATCCGGCATACACTCCCTCACGCAGGCGCAATCCCTGTTCCTTGGCAACCGTATGCGCCAATTCGCGCAAGGATGCCGCATATGCTTCCGACATGTCCGGAAAACGGACGCCCAGCTCGGGATGGTTGGGACCAATCAGCGGATTGCGGCCTGTCAGATTGAGATGATCCCGGATGAGCATCAGGTCACCCGGTTCAAACGATTCATTCACGCCGCCGGCCGCATTGGTGACGATCATACGGCGTACGCCCAACGCTTTCATCACCCGGATCGGGAATGTCACCGCTGTCAGGGGATACCCTTCATACAAGTGGAAACGGCCTTGCATCGTGATGACCGATTTGCCTTCCAGCTTGCCGATCACCAATTGGCCCGCATGTCCTTCCACCGTTGATACCGGGAAATGCGGGATGGTTTCATAGGGAATTTTGACCCCATCTTTGATCTCATCGGCCAGCACGCCCAATCCGGAACCCAGGATCAATCCGATTTCCGGGCGGACCGTCAAACGCGCTTCGATGAATGCGGACGCTTCCTTGATTTTTTTCAGCATCTCTTCCATCAATCTCTCTCCTCTCCGATCACAACTGGAAACGCAACTCACCCAGAAAACTGCGGCCGTGCTTCGGCATTTTCACGCCGAAATTGTCGGCGATGGTCGCTCCCACATCTGAGAATGTTTCGCGAATGCCCAACGATTTCCCTTCTTGCACAAGTGCGGGACTCCACACCAACAACGGTACATATTCACGCGTGTGGTCGGTGCCGGTGTGCGTGGGATCGTTCCCGTGATCGGCCGTGATGATCAACAGATCGTCTTCCCCGCATGCGGATAAAATCTCCGGCACACGCGCGTCGAACTCCTCCAACGCTTGGGCATATCCATCAGGATCGCGCCGGTGGCCGTATTTGGCGTCAAAATCGACCAGGTTGACAAACGCCAAGCCGCGGAATTCTTCTTTCAACACATCCAACAACCGGTCGACGCCGTCCATGTTGGATTTCGTTTTGATCGCCCGCGTCACGCCCTCCCCGTCGTAGATGTCGGAGATTTTGCCGATCGCGATCGAGTCCCATCCCGCTTCGGCCAAATGATTCATCACCGTCGAGTGAGGCGGTTTGATCGAATAGTCCCGCCTGTTGGCCGTACGCGTGAAATTGCCCGGCTCACCCACGAACGGCCGCGCGATCACACGGGTAACCGAGTAACGCTCGTCCAATGTCAGCTCTCGTGCGATCTCGCAAATGCGATACAACTCCTCCAGCGGGATCACTTCTTCGTGTGCCGCCACTTGGAACACGCTGTCGGCTGACGTGTAGACAATGACGTCTCCCGTTTTCATGTGTTGCTCGCCCAACTCTTCGATGATGGCCGTGCCGGATGCCGGTTTGTTGCCCAACACTTTGCGGCCGATGCGCTTTTCAAAAGCGGTGATCAGTTCTTCCGGAAAACCGTTCGGATAGGTTTTGAACGGAACGGTCGTATGAATACCCATTATTTCCCAATGTCCGGTCGTCGTATCTTTTCCCGCGGAGACTTCCATCATCTTGCCGTAATGCGCCCGGGGTCTTTCCACAGGCGGAATTCCCTGCACCGGTTCGATGTTGCCCAATCCCAGCTCCTTCATGTTCGGCATATGCAAACCATTGCGATGTTCGGCGATATGTCCGAGGGTATTTACCCCCTCGTCCCCGTAATCCGCCGCATCCGGCAGGGCGCCGATGCCCACGCTGTCCAACACAATCAATGCGACACGTTTGAAACGTTTCATCTCCGATTCACCTTCCCATCCACATTTCTGAACAAAAAAGCCCGCACGGGCAAACCGACCCTTGCGGCTTTCATTCCCCCAACCAGTAAAACAGAAGGAGGCGCTCTTTCATCCCCATCTCTTCAGACGGACGGGGAATCATTTGCTGAGCGAACACTTTTACGGCCCGACCACCCGGTTCTCGGTAACGCGGCTTGGGTTCCACCAACAGACCGAAAAATGTGATCACCTGATAAAACAACAGCGTGAGCAGGATGAACAGAAGAAAAAACTTCCCCCATTCCACCCAGCGTCTGAGTGAGATGATCATGGAACCTCGTCCCTTTCAACGGTTTCCCTACAATCGTATGGAACCCCCGCCGCGTTTATGCCTTATCCCGTCAAGGCCTGTCCCATCACGTCGTCCAGAGGCGTATACGGCAGATCGAGGCTTTCGGCCACCGCTTGGTAGGTGACATGACCTTGAATCACGTTGACTCCTTTGGCCAACGGACGACTGTCTTGAATCGCTTGTTCCAACCCTTTGTTGGCGATTTGCACCGCATAGGGAATCGTGACGTTGGTCAGTGCGATCGTCGATGTCCGCGGCACGGCCCCGGGGATGTTGGGCACCGCGTAGTGCACCACGCCGTGTTTCACATAAATCGGATCGCTGTGCGTCGTAATCCGGTCGATCGTTTCGATGGACCCGCCTTGGTCGATGGCGACGTCCACAATCACCGATCCCGGCGTCATCGCTTTCACCATTTCTTCGGTGACCAGCCGGGGAGCACGCCGACCCGGGATCAACACCGCACCGATCAGCAGATCCGCTTTTTTCACGGCTTGGGCGATGTTGTAGCTGTTGGACATCAATGTCCGCAAACGGCCATGGAAAATGTCGTCCAACTGACGGAGCCGATCCGGATTGATGTCGAGCAACGTCACATTCGCTCCGAGTCCCAATGCCATTTTTGCCGCGTTGGTACCCACGACACCACCGCCGATGATTACCACTTCCCCCGGTAAAACGCCCGGGACACCACCCAACAGGACACCTTTGCCTCCTTTGGGTTTCTCCAGGAACTGTGCGCCGATCTGCACCGCCATGCGACCGGCCACTTCACTCATCGGTGTCAACAATGGCAGGGAACCATTGTCCAGCTGAATCGTTTCATAAGCAATGGCGGTCACTTTTTTCTCCATCAGTGCCTGAGTCAGCTCCGGTTCGGGAGCCAGATGGAGATAGGTAAACAGAATCAGCCCTTCGCGGAAATAGCGATATTCGGACGGTTGCGGCTCCTTCACCTTCAAAATCATGTCGGCGGAAGACCAAACCTGCTCGGCGGAGTTCAATATCTTGGCTCCGTGCGCCACATAATCTTCGTCGACAAAGCCGCTTCCTTCACCGGCACCTTTTTCGATCAGCACCTCATGCCCGGCGAGCACCAGTGCGTCCACGCCGGCGGGCGTGATCGCGACGCGGTTCTCGTTGTTCTTGATCTCTTTGGGTACCCCGATGATCATGCGAGTCCAGCCTCCTTTGGTATGTTTATCATACCACCAGACACGGGTCAATCATACAGCAGCCGGAATGGATTTGATTGCAGGGGGAGTGATCATACGGGATGTACCCGGTTACCCGTCGATTGTAAACGCTTTCTTCCTCGTCCAAGAGGAAGAGAAAACCCAAAAACGTGAGATCCCGTCGGATCTCACGTGACTTTGGAACCAACCAGTTTTTTCGGATCTTTCACCTTGTCTTTACAGCGATGACAGATACCGTGGAAAGTCAAGCGGTGATCGATGATCTGAAAATCAAACTCCCGTTCCACACGTTCTTCAATCGGTCCCAACCAGTCATCCACAATTTCATCCACCGTACCGCAGTTCAGGCAGATCAGATGGTGATGATGGTGCTCCGCTCCTTCGGCGCGGAACTCATACCGGGTGACACCATCGCCAAAGTTCAGCTTGTGGATGATCTGCAATTCACTCAACAGTTCCAATGTCCGATAAACCGTAGCCAAACCGATTTCCGGCGCCTTTTCTTTCACCAACAGGTAGACATCTTCCGCGCTCAAATGGTCTTCCTCGTTTTCCAACAGTACGCGGACGGTCGCTTCCCGTTGGGGGGTCAATTTGTAGTTATGGGCAGATAGCTGTTGTTTGATGCGGTTTACCCGTTCTTCCACATCCACACCCCCCCACTGCATTTCCTGTCCTCATTATATGGGAGGCCGTGGCAGAAAGTCAAACCTATCAAAAACCAATATTAGATAATAATCATTACAAGTTTATGATGGCACCCAGCCATGCCTGCACCTGATTCAGGGGAGGAACGGCGGAGCGCATCAGCCACGGTGACACATACGCCTCAAAAAACGACGCGATCACCAACACGACCGCCATCGCCGTAACGGAGACGGAATAGGACAAAAACTGGGGATAGATCGTCCCTCGCCGCTGGATCAGCCGGTTTTTCACCAACAGAAGCGAAAACTGCAGCCCGGACACCGCCACAAAAATCATGACCGGGACCACGAGCAAATTGTGCGGCAAAACCGCCACCATCGCAAACCACAAGCCTTTCCAGGAAAGTTGGTTCACCAAAAAGCCCACCGTGAAACCGATGCCCAACCCTTTTAAGAACACCAGGATCAAAATCATCGGCAGCCCCACGATGGACAAACCCAAGATCCACATTAAACCCAGGGTTTTCAGATGATCCCCCATCGCATGCTGGAAGGCGATACGCGGCTCGGCAATGTTGTTCCGGTTCAACCCCTGAAAGAAATATCCCATATAATGAAGTAAATCCTGTTTTTGTGAATCAGACAACGTATTGACGATGATCGCTCCGAACACCACGCCCATCACGAATAGGACGGTAACGAAAATATACAGCGACAGCAAGCTTTGCACATGCTGTTGCACCCAGATTCCGAACCGCTTCCGATTGCGTTTCACCCTGTTCCCCTCCTTGTCCTACTCTATCTCTATGAGCGTGAGTGGAGAAACATACCATCATTTAGGAGAACAGGAGAGGGAGAAACAGTGGCCGAAGTGTTTGAACCACTCGCGGTTCCGAGCTCGCCGCTCCCACTCGGTCCCGAATCGGCTCGAAAGGTCGCCAGCGGAAAAATGGCCACCCGCTGTCAGCGAAGTGGTAACGGGAAATCGGAGCCCACGGACTCAGGCAACACCTGAATCAAGTTTGGTTTTGGACCTGTTTCACTTTGCCGTACATGCCGCCGCCACCCTCGTCAAATTGCAGGCGCTGTTCCCGCGCCAAACGGATGTGCTCGGCGATGGACGTTCCGGCGATCGCCGCGATCTCTTCGATGTCGGCGTGATGGAGGATGCGCATTTCCGTGCCGAACCGGTCCAGCAGCTTATCCAGCGTTTTGGGACCCAGTTTGGGGATGAACTCCAACGGTACCTGATACACATACGGCGGGCGATGGGCAGGTGAAATCGATGGTTGGTCGGCGATTTCCGCCACGCGATCCCATACGCCCTTCACCACCTTGTGCGAGCCGCATCTCAGGCATCGCTTGGTTTCCTCGGGCGGCAACAGCGCTTCGCATCCGAGACAACGCGTCCGATAATACTTGCCCAACTTGGGGTTTAAACCATAGTTGGCAATGACACGCCGACCGCCTTGTCTGAGCAGTGCCCGCTTTAACTCCAAAAAGCTGGGAGCGACGATACACAGCTCATTATACTCACGACCGATCTTGGGGATGGAATGCGCATCCGAATTGGTGACGAACGTGAGAGCGGACAGCTCAGAAAGCCGGTCAGCCAGTGAACTGTCAGCGGACAAACCCAATTCCACCGCCGCGATCCGTTCCATGTCCAACCAATCGCGCATCCGGTCCGACGCACTGCCGTATACGCTTTTAAACGGGGTAAACACATGAGCGGGTATCATCAAACCGCCCAGTTCCGTCACTTGCTCCTGCAGATCACTCACAGGCGCGTAAAGTCGTTGGGTGCTCAACTGCACATTTTTCATTCGACCGGACAGCCAATGCGTAAACCGCCGAATCGCATCCAATGACGGAAAATATGCCAACAGATGAGCCGTTCCGAAACCGGGCTCTTTCACTTCAATCTCCGTCCCCAGTATGACGACAGTCTCACCGTAAACAAGTCCCCCGTCCGGATGCTCGCGGTACACCCCCGCTTTCAGCCGCGCCGCGATTTCTTCCTGTACCGGTGGAGAATGGGCGTCAATAATGCCGATCATGTCCAATCCTTTTCGTTGGGCGGATTCCCTTACGATCCGGTCAAACGTCAGATTGCGCGCGGCGCTGATTTTTACGGGAAGACCTCTTTCGGTACGCCCGATGTGAATGTGCAGATCGGCGAAAAAGGAACTCAGACGGGGGGAACAAAGTGGTTCCCCCGTTTCACTGTGCCCCGCTCCGTTCATTTCTGTATCTCCTTCAGTTGCCAATAATAGACGGCTGCCACTGTTTTTGCATCGCAGATTTCACCATCGGCGATCCGCTGCCAAGCTTCCGGCAACGTCAGCTCCACCAGTTCCACGAATTCGTCTTGATCCGGTTGTGCCTCTCCTTTGCGCAGTCCATTCGCCACATAGAGATGCATGATCTCGTCGGCAAATCCGGGCGAGGTATAAAATGAGACGAGCGGTGTCATCTCTTCGGCCTGATACCCCGTTTCCTCCTCCAATTCACGAAACGCGCATGCACGGGGATCTTCGCCCGGTTCCAATTTCCCTGCCGGAATCTCCAGGATCGTCTTTTCCAGCGGTTTGCGAAACTGCCGCACCAACACCAGTTTCTTTTCATCGGTAATGGCCACTACCGCCACCGCTCCCGGATGTTTGACGATCTCGCGCTGGGATGTTCCACCGTCGGGCAAAATCACTTGATCCAGTTGCACCCGAATGATGTTGCCTTCATAAATCGTTTGACTCTTGACCGTTTTTTCCTCCAACCGGCTCATGCCCTTTCACTCCCTCACACCTGTATGTTGAAAAGTGGCCGACAGGTACAGACAACCCCTATTATACACCAAGCCGAAGCGGTGTCTGACGAAACAGGAATCGTCAGTGCGGGAAAGTCTGTTGACCCCGTCGGATGCACGATTGTTTCAGACTCATAGATTACGGGCGTTACAGCCAGACGCTTTCGCCGTGGCCATTTGGTCGTTTTCAATCAATAACGCAAATGAACGGCGAAGTCTTATTTAATGAATAAACTGAATCCGGTCCCCATGATATGGGACCGGATTTTTTATGCCCACTGCCTTCCGAAGTTGATTTCTATTTTCGTGAAAAATCCATCAAAAAGCCACAAGTTTATCACATTCTTTAACCCACTTGTTTTTCAGGGATTGATACACTCTTCTTGGTTGAGTTTTGTGTGGTTATGTTATAAACATAACAAAATTCGGGGAGGGATATCAAATGTTGCCCACAGAACGAAGAGAACGGATTCGCCAACTGATTCAAAAAAGGAAGTACATGAAGATTTCCGAACTGAGCCAAATACTGAAAGTATCTGAGATGACCATACACCGGGATCTCAAACCTTTGATTGAAGAAGGATGGGTAAAAAAAACCCACGGCGGAGTGACATGGAACAGAGAAGCGAACACTGCGGCCAATACTGGATGCGTGCTATGTGGTCGTCAACCGGATTCACGCTTGATGTACCGCTTGATATTGACGGATCAACGGATTGAAACCGCTTGTTGCAGTCATTGCGGATTGCTCCGTCATCGACAGATCCAAGAAGAAGTCTTTCAGGCCATGTGCCAGGATTTCTTGACGAATACCACGATCAGTGCAGATCGGGCTTGGTATGTCATGGATACCGAAGTGGATTTCCATTGCTGTCACCCCCAGGTTTTGTCTTTTGAACAGAAGACCACAGCCGAGAAGTTTGTGAGAGGCTTCGGCGGTATAGCGCTGTCGTTTTCCGAAGCGATCGACCGGGTTCATGATCAAATGAAACGAAACTCGGGATGCGGACGCAAACATTCTCATTAAAAAAGGAGCGAAGAAGCCATGTTGTGGAAACGGATCATTTTCAGTACTGTTGTGGCATCGTTGTTTTTGTGTTTGACCGCTTGTGGCGGAGGTCAACATCATGATCATCATGAACATCATCAGGGATATGGAGAACCTTCTTCCTCTGTTCCCTTATAAGGTTTCTGATCCAATATCACTGTTCGCAAGGACAATGAGCATGTATACAAATCTGGACACATCAAGGTGGGATCTCCATGTCCGTTACCGAACCGATAACAAAGGAAAACAGGGAAATGGAAAACATTCCGCATACGGAAAAGCAGTGGTATGCCGCCATTTGGCGTTGGCATTTCTACGCGGGAATCATTTTTGCCCCGTTCATCATTTTATTGGCGATAACAGGAAGTATCTACCTGTTCAAACCTCAGATCGAATCGATGTTGTATAAAGACCTCTACTATATCCCGGCAAGCAAACAGAAGCAAATTTCACCTTCAGAACAGATTGATCAGGTGAAAAAACGTTACCCCGATGCGAAAATTACCCGTTTTACCCCGAGTTTCCAGTCCAATCGAACCTCTGAAGTGGGTATTTTACGGAGCGGGGAAATGACGACCGTTTTTGTTAACCCTTATAACGGTAAAATTGTTGGTGACTTGAATGACGACAAACGGCTTATGAATATCATTAAAAATCTGCACAACGGAGAACTGTGGGGCGGTACCTTTGGTAACCGGATGATCGAATTGACCGCTTGTTGGGCTTTTATCCTGATCCTGACCGGTATGTATCTGTGGTGGCCCCGGGGTCGCCGATTCGGACAGGGGACGCTGTTTCCCAGGTTGAGAAACGGGAAACGTACTCTTTGGCGGGATTTGCATGCCGTACCCGCTTTCTGGTTATCAGGACTGATCCTTGTCTTGATCTTTACCGGTCTGCCATGGTCCGGAGTGTGGGGAGACATGATCAATCGGGTTGCGACAGCCACTCATACAGGTTATCCTGCTTTTGCCTTCTCCTTCGGTCCGAAACCCGAATCGACTCTTCCGAAAAAAACAAAAGACGTGGCTCCGGATGTGCCTTGGGCGGCGGAAAACCTGCCGGTTCCAACGTCTTCTTCCCAAGGCCGACCACTGTCCTTGGAGAAAGTGATCCAAATCGCCGAATCGCGGAATATCCATTCCGGCTTTACCATCTATTTTCCGGAAGGACCCAAGGGAGTTTACACGATTTCCAACAAACCACAACGTCCGGAAGACCAGGCAACCCTGCACCTGGATCAATACAGCGGAAAAGTGTTGTACGATCTGCGTTTCAACGATTATGGTCCCTTGGCGAAAGCAATCTCCATCGGCATTGCTCTGCATGAGGGACGGTATTTTGGGTGGATCAACCAACTGCTGGGTTTGATCACTTGTGTGGGTCTGATCGGGATAGCAGTCATGGGGCTCATTCTATGGTGGAAGCGGAGGCCTCAAGGAAAGCTGGGCGCCCCACCCCGACTTCATTCATTCCATCTAGCAAAAGGGCTGGCTGTGATCGTTATCGCCTTAGGTCTCTTTTTCCCGCTGGTCGGTATCTCCCTGCTCTTGGTCTGGCTGTTGGACCGATGGATCATCCAGCGGATCCCTTTCATTCAACAATGGGTGGGATAAAATGCAAAGCAGGGAGAATGAACGGATGAAAAATATTGACATGATCGTGTTAACTGTCTGGGTCTTAACCGTTGCGGTGGTTTTTGACGGATGTACCGCGACGCACGAACATCATCACGGAACGAATCAGGCGACGCCATCCCCCATCATGTGATGAAAAAACAGCCCACTCCCCCTTATTTTGGGTAAGTGGGCTCTTATCTTAATCAGTGGTCTGTTTTGAGGAAGTGGTATGTGGGTCAGAAGAATCTGAGCGCAGGGTTTCTTGTTGGATCAGCCGAAGGAGGAAGAGCATGATCACGATAAAAACGACATTCATGAATCCGACCATGAGAACCGGATTCTCCGGGACGACCATTACCCCTAGCATAACTCCCATCATCCCCCCCATGATCCCGTGCAACATACTATCCAGTGAGGCGACAAGATGAAAAGGCTTTCCTATAACATACCCCATTGCCATCCCGATGAGTACGGTATAGATGGTCGGTGCCGTCATCTGTTGAAAAAGTACACCTAAAACTGTGCCTATGAGGAGACTGACCATCATGGCAGATCCCATATAGACCTTCATCCCGATCGTGGATGACAAAGTATTGCGACGACGAGAAACCGAAATAAAGAGATAGGTGGTGAAGCCCAAAACAGAGAGAACACTGCTAACGAGAACCAGCGTCAAAACAATTCCCCCTTTCTCTTATCTTTTATTCTCCATGTTTATCTCATGTATGGAAAGAGGGAGTTATCCCCCACATCTTAAACCGTGGAATTTTGTGGGTCGTTATCGTTCTCGTTTCGTTTCCGGGTTCAATAAAAAGGAAACAACATCTGCACCGTCGGGGAAAACATGATATGATAGGCTTCAAAAAGGGGATGTTCAATGGAGATTCGTCTGTTGACCCCGTCGGATGCACCATTGTTTCAGACTGTCAGGTTGCAGGCGCTAAAAGAGCAGCCAGACGCTTTCGCCGCTACATACGAGGAGACTGCTGCTCAATCGGTCGAACACGTTGCCAAACGTTTATCCCCCACCCCGGAATCATTTGTGATCGGGGCCTTTCAGGATAAACAGCTGGTAGGAAACGTGGGTTTCAAACGGGAAAAAGGCAAAAAATTGCGGCATAAGGCGGTTATCTGGGGTATGTATGTCGTACCGGAAGTCCGTCGCCACGGAGTGGGGAAAGCATTGTTGAAAGAAATAATCGCTCGCGCCCGGGAGATGGAGGGATTGGAACAGCTGATGCTCACCGTGAACGCCGAAAACGAACCGGCCCGCCGATTGTACCGTTCAATGGGGTTTTGCGTTTTTGCCACCGAACCAAGGGCGATGAAGGAAGGAAACCGGTATGTCGATGAAGACCATATGATTTTGTTTTTAAACGCCACGCCCATCGGTGGGCAAGCTGCCCGACTCACCGGGCCGGCTATGCGATGTGCACCCGATGGTCGATCAACAATGCACCTGTACACGGGTGCGGGAACCGGTGATTCAGGTGTGCCGGATCCGTCGGTCGATCCGAGAGCCGTACACAGAGGAAGAACGATCCACTTCAAAAGCGGAGCGAACATGAGCGGTTACAAATGGATGGAAGATGGTTCCATTGCCAATCGTGTGATCCGACTACCGCGAACCGATTCAGGGGTTGTGAAAGAAACCTGAACCCTTGTTCCCCTTACGGGGAGATATTTTTGGGTTATATAATAAACTTTTTTGTTTACAAATTATAAAAACAGAGTTACGATATTCTCAAACCCGATTGAGAATGGGGGATACGCCATGAAAGAGGTGTTTTTCGACCGGGACTTTCAGAAACTGTTTTTGGCCAACCTGTTCTCCGGGTTCGGTCAGGGCATGACCATGATCGGGATTTCCTGGTATTTGGTGACGGAGACCGGTTCGGCAAAACAGTTGGGAACCACGATGTTTGTCTCAGCGATCTTGATGTTTTTGCTCGGACCTTATGTCGGCACGCTGATCGACCGCTTCCCCCGCAAAACGATCCTGCTTGTGGAAAACGCCGTCGGATTTGTCATCCTGTTCGCCCTTGCCTTGTGGGGATTTTGCGCTCCTTACGGGCATTGGATGCTGATCTCGTTGTTTATTGTGACCACTCTCATCTTTCAGGTTCACTATCCGACGCAGTCCGCCCTGGTGCAGGAGAAGTTTGAGGAGCGCCACTACCGGTCGATCAACAGTCTCTTGGAAATCGAAAGTCAGACGGCCAGTGTCCTGGCCGGCGGAGCGGCGGGCCTGGTGCTCGGACGGTACGGCCTCCCGGTCGTGCTGCTGTTTGATGCCCTCACCTATCTGTTGGCACTCTTACTCATCAGCCGAATGAACTACGTGTTTACGCTGGAAAAGCATGTACGTAAAAGCCCCGAAACGGGTTGGCTGATGCAGTTCGCACAAAGCTGGCGGTACATAAAGGAAAAACGCGGCTTTCTGCTGTTCGGCGTCTCGGTTTTCATGCCCTTTATCGCCGTGATGGTGGGCAACCTGCTCGCCCCCGTGTTTGTGGCACAAACGCTTCGTGCTGACGCCCTTATTTACTCACTGCATGAGATGACTTACGCCATCGGAGCGGTGGCGGCCGGCTTCCTGGTGACCGGGATGTCAAAATGGTTGGGCGAGGTTCGTTCGCTCGTCGGCAACACGCTCTTGTTTGCGGCAGCCATGACCGCTGTTGTCGTATTCCCCTACGGATGGGCCTACGTCGCCTTGACCACGCTGTTCGGCTGGTGCAATGCCTCCGTCCGCCTTGTCCGGCAAAACCTGTACATGGTGATCGTCCCCAATCACCTGATGGGCCGAGTGCTCAGCTTTTTCCAATTGGTGGGCATGATGATGCGGCTCTCTCTGATCGGACTGTGTACGCTGACCATCGACTACACCGGTGCGGGCACCGGTTACCTTGTGCTTGCAGGGTTGTTGGTCTTGGCGGCGTGGGGCGCCCACACGTCGACTCGGCTGCTCTTGCCGTCCTCGGTTCAATCGGCCGCGACACCACAGGCGAAAGCGATTCACAGATCGTAAAACCATTGGCGGATCGGGTTTCCATTTCAGAAACAGGGGGTTGCCCGCGCCATGATCCTCCCGAGGGAGGATCTTGAGACTGCTGACTGTGGTCAGGTTGTGTCAGGCGAGTCGGTCCGCTTCGCTTTCCCGGATCGCTCCACCTGCGCCCCGCAAAGAAGCTGGTCTTGGCCTCTCCGAACTGGGGCGCGCAGGACGCGGATAAAGGACGCTTCGCTTAAAGGACATTGCCCGCGAATGGGTTCCTGCGCTTCCCGGTTCTCCGCTCGGTAGGGCTTGGTCAGTCGCTCTCCGGGAAACGTTGCGTCCTGATCGATCTGCCAGACACAAAAACGGAAAATCGGGGCACCGCGGACGATGTTCATAACCGGATTCTCTTCGGGAAGATAAAAGTCCTCCCGAGGGAGGACCTTGAGCGTTTCGTCAATGTTTCTCCGCGACCGTCCGGATGATCGACACAACCAGTTCGGCCGCTTTTTCCAGCTCGGCAATCGGCATCCGCTCGCTGGTGGTGTGAATGTTTTCGTAACCGATGCCCAAATTGACGGTCGGGACGCCGTAACCGGAGATGACGTTGGCGTCGCTGCCGCCGCCGCTGGCGAGGATCTTCGGATCGCGCCCCACCTTTTTGACCGCGGCGATCGCCGTTTGCACCACCGGATGGGATTCCTCATATTTGTACGCGGGATACATTTTTTCCGTTTCCACTTCGACACGGGCGCCCGCTTCCCGAGCCGCCTCTTCAAAGGCTTGGACCATTTTTTTCACTTGCGCTTCCAGTTTGGCTTCATCGCGACTGCGTGCTTCCGCCACGATTTCCGCCTGTTCCGCGACCACGTTGGTGGCCGTTCCGCCTCGGAACATGCCGATATTGGCCGTCGTCTCCTCATCGATCCGGCCCAACGGCATTTTGGAAATGGCGCGGCTGGCCACTTGGATGGCACTGATCCCGTCTTCCGGGTTGACGCCGGCATGAGCCGCCTTGCCGTAAATGGTCGCTTTGATGTGATACTGTGCCGGGGCTGAAGTGATGATTTCCCCCACCGGTCCGTTGGAGTCCAATGCGAAGCCGAAATCCGCCTTCAACAACGAGCGGTCCAACGCTTTGGCTCCGACCAATCCGGACTCTTCCCCGACCGTGATCACCAATTGAATCGTGCCATGGTCGATGCCCCGTTCCTTGATCAGGCGGATGCCTTCAAACAGTGCGGCGATTCCCGCTTTGTCGTCACTGCCCAGAATGGTGGTGCCGTCGGAGACGACATACCCGTCCTGAATGGAAGGTTTGACACCTTTGCCCGGTTTCACCGTGTCCATGTGGCAAGTGAAATACACGACCGGGGCATCTTTCACCGTTCCTTCCAGCGTGGCCACCAAATTACCGGCACCGTGGCCGGTATTCTCGGCCGCATCGTCTTCCACGACGTGAAAGCCGAGCGCTGTCCACTTTCGTTTCAACAGATCGCAGATTTGTCGTTCCTCTTTCGTTTCGCTGTCCGTCTTCACCAGTTCGAAAAACGTTTCCAACAATCGCTCGCGATTGACCAACCGTCCTTCCTCCCGTCTACCGTTCTCCGGTCGCGAAACCGCTCGGCGCGATGCATGACCGTTCGATCCGTCCATGAGGAGGAACCCGACACCGTCATCTGCCGCTCTCTGCCCGCCAACCGCCATTCGCTCACATCATTTGGGTTGAACAGGAAGCGGGTTTCAAATGCCCCCAGCAACTTGACCCGACTCGGCGACTCCTCCGGTTCCAACCGGACGATTGAATTGCATCCTTCCCCCGCTGGTACAGGTTTGCCCACCTTGCCGCGATTGAATACATGTACAACCACCGGGATCGTTTTATCGATCGCCATTGTTTCCTCCCCGCCTTACAACGGAATATTGCCGTGCTTTTTGGGCGGGCGGCTTTCCCGTTTGTTTCGCAGCATTTCCAGGGCTTCCCGCAGCTTTTTTCGCGTCTCGCGGGGGTCGATCACATCGTCCACCATGCCCATCGAAGCGGCCACATACGGATTGGCGAATTTCTCCCGGTATTCAGCGATGCGGGCGGCCCGCGTCGCCTCGGGATTGTCGCTTTCCCGGATTTCCTTGCTGAAAATGATGTTGGCCGCTCCTTCCGGTCCCATCACCGCCACTTCGGCGCTGGGCCAAGCGTAAACGAGATCGGCACCGATCGCTTTGCTGTTGAGCGCCACGTATGCGCCGCCGTACGCCTTGCGCGTGATCACGGTGATTTTGGGCACGGTCGCCTCCGAGTACGCATACAGGATTTTGGCTCCGTGCCGGATGATGCCGCGGTGTTCCTGGTTGACGCCGGGGAAAAACCCGGTCACGTCAACAAACGTGATCAGCGGAATGTTGAAACAATCACAGAAACGGACAAACCGGCTCAGTTTGTCGGAAGAATCGATGTCCAATCCTCCCGCCATCACCTTGGGCTGATTGGCGACAATCCCGACCGTCTGCCCTGCAATCCGTCCGAATCCGACGACGATGTTGCGGGCGAACCGCTCCTGCACTTCCAGGAACGATCCCTCGTCCACCACGCGGCGGATCACTTCCAGTACGTCATATACCTTGGTTCCTTCCACCGGGACGACCTCGGCCAACTCCTCCACCCATCCGTCGTCGTCCGACGCGTAAACGCGCGGTGGATCTTCCATGTTGTTTTGCGGCAGATAGCTGAGCAGTCGACGCACCTGATCGAGCGCTTCTGCCTCCGTCGGTGCCGTGAAATGCGCGTTTCCGCTCACGGAGGCGTGAACCCGTGCCCCGCCGAGATCCTCCGGGGTGATGGTCTCCCCCGTCACTGTTTCAATTACTTTGGGCCCGGTGATAAACATCTGGCTCGTTTTTTCCACCATTACCACGAAATCCGTAATGGCAGGCGAATAGACCGCACCGCCGGCACAGGGTCCCATGATCACCGAGATCTGCGGAATCACGCCGGAGTAAATCGAATTGCGGTAAAAAATATGTCCGTAACCGTCCAGTGAGACGACCCCTTCTTGAATCCGGGCGCCGCCGGAATCGTTCAATCCGATGATCGGCGCTCCGTTTTTGGCCGCCAAGTCCATTATACGCGCGATTTTCATCGCATGCATCTCACCCAGGGCGCCGCCGAAAACCGTGAAGTCCTGAGCAAACACATAAACGGGCCGACCGTTGATTTTTCCGTATCCCGTGACCACCCCTTCGCCCGGAGCGGACACCTTGTCCATCCCGAAATGAGTCGCCCGGTGCTCCACAAACGGATTCAGCTCCACGAACGTTCCTTCATCCAACAGCAGATCGATCCGTTCCCGAGCGGTCAGCTTCCCCTTTTCGTGCTGCGAACGGATTTTTTCCTCGCCCCCGCCCATCTCCACCCGACGTCTTCTCTCGGCCAATTCGCCAATTTTTTTGTGCACGGTTTCTCCCCCTTCCGTCGGAGATGCTGATCCCGGTTTTCATGGACCAAATCTCCTTTTCAACCCTTTCCCCTGTATCGAGTGAACCATTTTTACGCTCCGCTTTCACCATGCTCAAAGGTCGCTCGCGGGAAATGTTTCAATCCAGCTATTTCGATGAATCCGTCCCGTGTTCGCACAACTCGAACAGGACACCGCCCGTCGATTTGGGATGGAGAAAAGCCACTTTCGCATTGTGTGCCCCTTGCTTGGGACGCTCGTGAATGAGCCGGACGCCCTGCTCCGCCAACTCGGACAGGCGCCTTTCGATATCGCTCACCTCCAATGCGATATGATGGATGCCCTCTCCCCGCTTTTCCAGGTGCTTGGCGATGGCACTTTCCGGTGACAAGGGTTCCAACAGCTCGATCCGCGTTTCGCCGATCCGGAAAAAGGCGACGCGTACCTGCTCGCTTTCCACCGTCTCCGTTCCTTCCCATGCCAAGCCCAATATATCGCGGTACAGTGGTATCGCCTCATCTAAACTACGCACAGCAATGCCGATGTGACTGATTTGGCGGGGTGCCTGCCGCTGATTCATGTTTGTGCCTCCCTCGCTTTCACCGCCTGGCGGATAAACTCCGCCGTCTCCCGAGTAGTCGTACCGGATGTGAACACCTCCGCGATACCGTGCTGTTTCAAAAACGGAATATCCTCCTGCGGAATGACCCCGCCGCCGATCACGATGATGTCGTCAGCCCCTTGTTCCTTCAACAGACGCGTTACTTCCGGAAACAACTCATTGTGCGCTCCGGACAAACAGGAAAGACCGATCACATCCACGTCTTCCTGAATCGCCGTTGCCACGATCTGTGCAGGGGACTGGCGCAAACCCGTATAGATGACCTCCATCCCTTCGTCACGAAGCGCCTGCGCGATGATCAACGCGCCACGGTCATGCCCGTCCAAACCGGGTTTGGCCACCAACACGCGAATAGGTCGATTCATACCGATCACCGCCTTCTGTCATTTCATCCATGTCACACCGGTTGATACTCGCCGAACACGTCACGCAGCGCATGGCAAATCTCCCCTACCGTAGCGTACGCCTTCACGCAGGCGAGAATGTGGGGCATCAGGTTGTCCGTTCCTTCCGCCGCCCGTTTCAACGCGGCCAGTGTCTCCTGCACGCGTTGCCCGTCCCGTCTTGCGCGCAATGCCTGCACCCGTTCCACCTGTTTCCGCTCCAGAGCGGGATCGACGCGATGCAGCGGCGGCTGGGGTTCGTCTTCCAATCGGAAACGGTTCATACCGACCACCACTTCTTCCCCGGACTCGATTCTGCGCTGCGTCTCCAATGCGACGCGGTGGATTTCCCGTTGCATGTACCCTTGCTCCACTGCAGACACCGCGCCACCCAAATCATCAATTTTTTGAATGTAGCGAACCGCTTCCTCTTCGATCCGGTCCGTCAACGCCTCGACAAAATACGAACCGCCCAACGGATCGACCGTATCGGCCACCCCGCACTCATAAGCGATGATCTGCTGGGTGCGGAGGGCGATCCGCGCCGATTCCTCCGTCGGCAGTGCCAAGGCTTCATCGCGCGCATTGGTGTGCAGGCTTTGCGTTCCGCCCAACACCGCCGCCAGCGCCTGCAACGTGACGCGGACGATGTTGTTGTCCGGTTGTTGCGCGGTCAAGGTGGAACCGCCGGTCTGCGTGTGAAAACGCAGTTGCCACGACCGGGGATCGCGGGCACCGAAGCGTTCGCGCATGATGCGTGCCCACAAACGGCGCGCGGCGCGGAATTTGGCAATTTCCTCGAAAAAGTGATTGTGCGCGTTGAAGAAAAACGACAGCCTCGGCGCGAACTGATCCACGTCCAATCCCGCTTTTACCGCCGCTTCCACATAGGCGATGCCGTTGGCCAGCGTAAAAGCGACCTCCTGGACGGCCGTCGAACCGGCTTCCCGAATGTGATACCCGCTGATACTGATGGTGTTCCATTTGGGCACATGTTCCGCACTGTAGGCGAAGACGTCCGTGATCAGCCTCATCGACGGTTGGGGCGGAAAGATGTACGTTCCCCGGGCGATGTATTCCTTCAGAATGTCGTTTTGAATCGTGCCTCGCAACTGATGGGAAGGAACACCCTGTTTCTCCCCGACAGCGATATACATCGCCAACAACACGCTGGCCGGCGCGTTGATCGTCATGGAGGTGCTGACCTGATCCAGGGGAATGCCTTCCAGCAAGCGTTCCATATCTTCCAACGAATCAATCGCCACCCCAACTTTCCCCACTTCCCCTTTTGCCATGGGATCATCGGAGTCATACCCGATCTGTGTGGGCAGATCAAACGCGACGCTCAATCCCGTCTGACCTTGCTCCAGCAGATATCGGAAACGCCGGTTGGTCTCCTCCGCCGAACCGAATCCCGCATACTGGCGCATCGTCCAGAGGCGTCCGCGATACATGGTCGGCCGGATGCCGCGGGTAAACGGATATTCGCCGGGAAACCCGATCCGTTCCCAATCTGACGGATTTTCGTCGCTTCCGACATATAACCGATCCACCTCAATCCCGGAAGAGGTGACGAAAGATTGCTTTCGTTCCGGAAATTTTGTCAAAAAAGATTCGGTTTTCTCTTTCCACTCCCGGTAAGCGTCATGAAATGTCCGCTTGGTCACCGCATATCCTCCAATCGTTCTTCATTGGGGTGATCTCTGTCAAATCAGAAAGAAATGAATGCGCTATCATCTTTAATATACCAAAAAATCTTTCATCCGGGGCGGTTTCGTTCGATGGACAACCGCCAATAAATGGGCTACAATGTACACTTGAGGTGATGGAGATCGTGCGACCGTTTTGGATCAAATTTGTCGCTTACCTCATCATATTCACCATGGTGATCAGTACCATATTGCTTAGTGTGGCATTCGCGATTTGACAAAACATCACCATCAAGGGTCTGTGTATTTCGGCGGGAATTGATTATACTGAGAGTGGGTAACGAAAAACGAGGTCGGAGATCATCGTCAGAAAGCGGGTGTAATCGGTATGTACATGGTCGTCATTTTGGTCTTGATGTGCATCCTGGCCGTGCGCGGGGTCCTGTACAACAAGCGCACCCAAAACAAAAGCGGTTTCATCATCGGTGGTATTTTCACAGCGGGATTGATCGGAGTCACCCTGCTCGCCCTTTATGATACGTTTGTGGGATTGCAGTGAGTTATTGAAAAACGGCTTCTTTCCAGAAGCCGTTTTGTTGACAAAGTCACACGCCCATTTCTTCGCTCCGTGGGCAGACGGGAAAAAAAGAGACGTTTATGACAGAGAGGGTGGCCGTTTTCCCACGAACGATCGTTGAGCGTATCCGTTACAGGAGCGAGAGGAAAGAAATACGGCACACCCTCCAACGACTTTGTCAGCAATCGCTCGGCTTCCGGTGGAAGCCGTTTTTTGTGCGCTGCAACGGGGATCACACGGTTCTTTCGTCAGCCCAAGTTCTCCCCGATCAGTCGCTCCACGATGACGCAATCCACCCATTGACCGTTCCGTTTGCCATGTTTCTCATACACGCCAACCTCACGGAATCCACACGCTTGACACAATGCACGACTGGCATGATTGAAATGGAATATGCGGGATACCAGCTTCCAATAGCCGCGCCGGGCGCACGCCTCCACCAGTGCCTGAAGCAATTGCTTCCCAATGCCTTTACCCTGATGGTTTTCATCGACATAGATCGAAAACTCTCCGACTCCGCGGTAGCAATCGCGTTCACGATAGGGATGCACGCTTGCCCATCCGACGACTTGTCCATCTGTTTCCGCCACCAAAACGGGATGATGCTCACCCTGTTGCTCGATCCATCGCCGCCGTTCTTCCACGGTGACCGTCCTCGTTTCAAATGTGGCGTTTCCCGAGCGAATGCCAGCATTGTAGATGCGCGCGATGGCCCCCGCATCCCGGAGAAGTGCGGGTCGTATTTGCAGGTTCAGCTTTCCCTCTTCCTTTCGGTTTTGCTTGTTCCGCTCTGTCCCCTTGCCGGAGTCCGCTTTTTTTCTTCCTTGAATGATCAAAAAGGCGGGTTGGGTCATGAGTCGCTCATAAACTACTGGATCGATCTGCTTCAATTCGTCGATCGGTTGTGGTTCCACCACCTGTTCCACATCGAACCATTGCAAAATGTCGGTGAAAATGCGACCAATCGGCCGCCGGTAAAAAGGCACTTCCACCTTCCGATCCCCTGCGGTCCACTGATCCCGCAACAAAGTCACCCCAAAATAATCCGTTTAGTCGAATTGCATATAGTCCATAAAAGGGTGATGAGTAGAAAACAGCAACCGTCCTCCCGACTTCAATACTCTGGCAAATTCAGACAATACAGGCGCCCAATCAAGCAAATAATGCAACGACAGTGAACAAACGATCCAATCGAATTGTTCCGCTTCAAATGGAAGCGGATCTTCCAGATTGTGTAATCTCACATCCACCCTGTCGCCCAGCCTCCGTTTTGCCGCCTCCACCATACGGGGGCTCGCATCAACGGCCGTCACGCGGGCACCCAACCGGAGCAGCTGCTCACTGTACCAACCCGCGGCGCAACCGGCATCCAACACATCCATCCCGGACAGATCGTCGGGCAACATCGCCATCATCGCCGGCCGTTCATAATAGGCGTTGTACGGTCGAATCCCGTCGGTTTCTTTTTCGTACCGATCGGCCAAAGCGTCAAATGCTTCCGTCACCTGCTTGTTCACGCCACATCCCCTCCGTTTCTTAAAGATTGGCGTGTTAACTCCGGGTTCCCTTCTGGATAACTTGAAAGGTTGATATTCCGCCTGCCAGCCAATGGCATAAAAAAAGAGGGGAAACCTCCCCTCAAAATCTGTCAACATAATTAAAGTGTATCACCCGGCTTCGTTCCGACGTTTTCCTTCTTCAACGACCGGCCAACCAAATACTTGGCTGAAACCGCGCACCACCTGATTCATCACTTCTGCCATGTCGATGCGTTCACCCAGGATTTTTTCCATTGACGTAACACCGTATTGTTGAATGCCGCACGGGACGATCAGATTGAAATACCGCAGATCGGTATTGACGTTGAGCGCAAATCCGTGACTGGTGATGTATCCTTTCCGTTGGCGTCCGCGGTTGAATTTTACCCCGATAGCGGCGATTTTTTCGTCCCCCACCCAAACACCGGTGTAGGGCGGTTTGCGTCCCCCCTCAATGCCCCAGTGGCGGAGGGCAACGATCAATGCTTCCTCCACATCGCGCAAATATGCGTGCGCGTTATTGCCACGTTCGCCCAGATAAAACAGCGGATAACCCACCAGTTGTTCCGGTCCGTGATAGGTAACGTCGCCGCCGCGATCGATCTCCACCAGTTCAACACCGCGTTCTGCATATTGTTCGCGGGTCAACAGCAAGTTTTCGATATGGCTGCCGCGCCCCATCGTTACCGTATGCGGATGTTCCAACAGCAACAATTGATTGGATGTGTTTCCTTCATCGATCGATTTGACGATCTGTTTCTGCATCTCCCACGCCTCGTGATACGGCACGAGACCCAATCGCTTCACTTCAAACAACGGTGATCCCTCCCGCCTTCTGCGGACAACCTGAAGGCACCCCAACGGGTGCCTTCATACTCATTGTATCATACATCAGATTTGCGTGTCGGGACCGTACGCTTCCAGGCGCTGTTTGACCGCTTGCAGGAAGCGTCCGGCCATCAGGCCGTCCAGGATGCGGTGATCCAGTGACAAGCACAGGTTGACCCGGTCGCGAACGGCGATCATATCGTTGAAGATGACCGGCTTTTTGACGATCGCCTCCATGGAGATGATCGCCGCCTGCGGATGGTTGATGATCGGCATCGAAGCGATCGAACCGAAGGAACCGGTGTTGTTCACCGTGAAGGTACCACCCTGCAAGTCCTCCAGAGACAGTTTGCCTGCGCGCGTTTTTTCCACCAATCGGTGAATTTCCTTGGCCAGGCCCAGGATGCTCTTTTCATCCGCATCTTTGATCACCGGCACGTACAACGCATCGTCGGTGGCCACGGCAATGGAGATGTTGATCCGTTTTTTCAGGATGATCTTGTCGCCACCCCAGACAGCGTTCAGGTACGGGAATTCCTTCAGCGAATCGACGACCGCCTTGATGAAGAACGGCAGAAACGTCAAGCTGACGCCCTCGCGTTTTTTGAACTCGTCTTTCAGCTTGTTGCGCAACTGGACCAACCCGGTTACGTCGGCTTCCACCATGGTCCATGCGTGCGGCGCTTCGTGCTTGCTTTGTACCATCCGTTGGGCGATCGTTTTGCGCACGGCCGTGACCGGCACTTCTTGATCGCCTTCTTCCAGCGTGATGCCGGTTGTCGGTTTCCCGTCAGATACAGCAGGTGCGGATACCGGTGCGGTGGCTGTGCGGGCGGCTTCCGCGGCCGGTGCCTGTTGCGGTGTTTCTTCTTTTTTCGCCTGCTCGGCTTTCACCGTGTCAACTTGACCGGATTCGATGACGCGCAGAACATCCTTGCGGGTGATGCGACCGCCCGCTCCCGTTCCCTCGATTTTCTCCAGGTCGATGTTGTGCTCCTGCGC
Source organism: Polycladomyces zharkentensis (assembly GCF_016938855.1). NCBI lineage: Bacteria > Bacillati > Bacillota > Bacilli > Caryophanales > Thermoactinomycetaceae > Polycladomyces > Polycladomyces zharkentensis. The sequence continues at coordinate 501,346 of NZ_JAFHAP010000008.1, forward strand.
CAGGCGCAATACGGCGGGCGAGTACCGTCGTTTCATCGAGGGTTCGCCTTGATCCTTTTTGGCGGGTGCTTCCGTTTTGACTTCTTCTTCCGCCTTCGGTGCTTTCTCTTCGGCAGGGGCCTCCGTTGCCGCGGCACCTTCTTCCTCAATCCGGCAAATCAATTGCCCCACTTCCACCGTCTGTCCTTCCTCGGCGATGATCTCTTTCATCGTGCCGGAAATGGTGGCGGGCACTTCCGCGTTCACCTTGTCGGTGGCCACTTCACAGATGGGTTCATACTTGGCAACGGGATCACCCGGTTTTTTCAGCCATTTGGTGATGGTTCCCTCGGTTACGCTCTCACCGAGCTGGGGCATCGTCACATCGGTCGCCATAGTCAACCTCCTATCTGGTACATCCTAGAACTCGGCCAACTCGCGGATCGCTTTGGCCACTTTATCCACGTTCAGCATGAATTCCTTCTCCATCGGCGGACTGTACGGCATGGCCGGCACGTCCGGACCGCACAGACGGCGGATCGGCGCATCCAGCTCAAACAGCGCTTCTTCGGCGATGATGGCCGAAACTTCGCCGCCGACGCCACCGGTTTTGTTGTCTTCGTGGACGATCAGCACTTTGCCCGTCTTGGCCGCCGCTTCCAGGATCGCTTCCTTATCCAGCGGCAGCAGCGTGCGCAAATCCAGCACATGTACACTGATGCCCTCTTTTTCCAACTGTTCGGCCGCTTGCAGGGCGAAATGCAGGGTCAAACCGTAGGAGATCACGGTCACGTCGGTACCTTCCCGCTTCACTTCCGCTTTTCCGATCGGCAAGGTGTAATCGTCCTCCGGCACTTCCCCTTTGATCAGGCGGTAACACCGTTTGTGTTCAAAGAAGAGGACCGGGTCTTCGTCGCGAATGGCTGCTTTGAGCAATCCCTTGACGTCGTACGGGGTGGACGGTGCCACGATTTTCAATCCTGGTATGCCGTTAAACATTTTTTCCACGCTTTGCGAGTGGTACAACGCACCGTGCACACCGCCACCGTACGGAGCGCGGATCACGAGCGGACAATTCCAGTCGCCGTTGGAGCGGTAGCGCAGTTTGGCCGCCTCACTCACGATTTGGTTGACGGCGGGCATGATGAAATCGGCAAACTGAATCTCCGCCACCGGACGCATCCCGTAAGCGGCCGCCCCGATCGCCACACCGACGATGGCCGACTCCGTCAACGGGGTATCCAACACGCGGGCTTCCCCGAATTCCTCGTACAATCCTACCGTCGCGCGGAACACGCCGCCCCGGACGCCGACATCTTCACCCAGCACAAACACGCGATCGTCGCGGCGCATCTCCTCGCGCAACGCCATGGTTACCGCATCGATATACGAAATCACCGGCATGTTGTTCTCCTCCTATTCCGCATAAACGTGTTTGTAGGTATCTTCGGGTTGCGGGTACGGCGCCTGTTCGGCGTACTCCGTCGCTTCGTCCACTTCTTTTTGGATCGCGGCGAGCAATTCTTTTTCCTTGTCCTCGGTCAACACACCCACATCCAACAGGTATTGGCGGAATTGCACGATGGAATCCTTTTTCCGCGCTTCTTCCACTTCTTCGCGGCTTCGGTAGGTCCGGTCGTCGTCGTCACTGGAGTGAGGCACCAACCGGTACGACTCGGCTTCGACCAGAGTCGGACCTTCTCCGCGACGGGCACGCTCCACCGCTTCTTTCATCACTTTGTACACTTCCAGCGGGTCGTTGCCGTTCACTTTCACACCCGGGAAACCGTATCCCTGGGCACGTGCAGCCACGCTGCCGCCGGCCACCTGCTTGTCGAGCGGCACGGAAATGGCATACTTGTTGTTCTCCACCAGGAAAATCACCGGGAGTTTGTGCACGCCGGCAAAGTTGCACGCCTCATGGAAATCACCCTGGTTGCTGGAACCTTCTCCGCAGGAGGTAACGGCCACCAGGTCTTCGCCTTTCAGTTTGGCGGCATATGCCACGCCCACCGCGTGCAGCATCTGCGTGGTCACCGGGCTGGACCCGGAGAGAATGCGGTACTTCTTGCTGCCAAAGTGGCCCGGCATCTGCCGTCCTCCGGAGTTGGGGTCTTCCGCCTTGGCGAACGCCGACAACATCTGATCCCTCGCCGACTGCCCGAAGACCAGCACCATCCCCATGTCGCGGTAGTACGGGCAGAGAAAATCCTTCTCCCGATCCAACGCAAAAGCGGTTCCGATTTGGATGCCTTCCTGCCCCTGACAGGAAATGACGAACGGGATTTTTCCCGCGCGGTTCAACAGCCACATGCGCTCGTCGATTTTGCGGGCGAGCACCATATAGCGATACATCTCCAATACCTGCTCATCGCTCAAACCCAGTTCAGCATGACGCGATCTCGCCATCGTCGGGCTTCCTCCCATCTGTAAACCGAAAGTAGTAGCAAATCAAGAATCATCCGGCGTGAATAGCCGCTCCATCGATCGCCATCGCCACTTCCCCAAACACTTCAGACAGTGTCGGGTGCGGATGGATCGTATGGCTGATCTCCCACGGCGTGGCGTCCAGCACTTTGGCCAATCCCGCTTCGGAAATCATATCCGTGGCGTGCGGCCCAATGATGTGCACACCCAAGATGTCGTCGGTTTTCTTGTCGGCAATCAGCTTGATAAATCCGTCCGTCTCCCCGAACACAAGGGCTTTCCCCACGGCCCGGAACGGAAATTTGGCCACTTTGATATCGTAACCCTGTTCTTTGGCTTGGTCTTCCGTCAGGCCGATACTGCCGATTTCCGGCCGGCTGTAGGTGCATCGGGGCACCATGTTCGGATTGAGCGGATGCGTGTGTTTCCCCGCCATGTGTTCGACGGCAATGATCCCCTCATGCGATGCCACGTGGGCCAACTGATAACCGCCAACCACATCACCGATGGCATAGATGTGGGATTCAGCCGTCCGCATGTATTCGTTCACCTGGATGATGCCTTTTTCCACTTTGATCGACGTGTTTTCCAGCCCGATGCCTTCCACATTGGCTTGTCTTCCGACGGAGACGAGCACCTTCTCGGCGGACAGCTCGATCGTCTCTCCGCCCTTTTCCGCCTTCAGCTTCACCGTGTTGTCTTCAGCTTTCACGCTTTCCGGTATCACTTTGGTGCCGGTATGGATTTTCACTTTTCGTTTCTTCAGGATGCGTGTCATTTCCTTGCTGACGTCGGCATCTTCAAATGGCAGGATGCGATCGGCAAACTCCACGACCGTCACGTCCACCCCGAAATCATTCAGCATCGAGGCCCACTCGATGCCGATCACACCGCCTCCGATGATAACAATGGACTTCGGCAACCGGTCCATTTGCAGGGCGTGGTCGGAGTTCATCACATGAACGCCGTCGATCTCCAGACCGGGTAAACTGCGCGGACGAGAACCCGTTGCGATCAGCACGAATTGAGGTACCAGCATCTCCGCTTCCCCGCCGTCATTGCGCTCCACGGCGATGGTTCCCGGCATGGGGGAGAAAATGGACGGCCCCAGGATGCGGCCCGTTCCTTCGTAAACGGTAACGCCGTTTTTCTTCAGCAGATGCTGTACGCCCTTGTGCAATTGATCGATCACTTTCTGCTTGCGAGCCTGCACCAGATTCATGTCCAGCTTCACGTTGCCGACGGAAATACCGTAGCTTTCACTGTTTTTCATCTCATGATACAGTTCCGCGCTGCGAAGCAAAGACTTGCTGGGGATGCACCCCTTGTGCAGACAGACACCGCCCACCTTTTCCCTCTCCACGACGGCCACTTTCATTCCCAACTGTGCAGCCCGGATCGCGGCCACATAACCACCGGGCCCCGCTCCGAGAACAACCAAATCGTAGTTCTCCGCCATCGATTCACTCCACATCCTTTCTAACCGGTTCAGGCGGATACGTCAGGGCTTCCTCCTCTCCGCGTACCACGCGGAGCGCGCCTTCGGCCAACGCCTGCAACTCGTTTTCACCCGGAACGATGTGCACTGGTGCGATCCAACCGATTCGTTGGACAATCTGATCCGTGAACATCTTCCCGTATGCCAGACCGCCGGTCAAGATGATCGCATCCAGTTTCCCCTCCAAAACGGTGGCGTAAGCGCCAATCTCCTTTGCCACCTGATACGCCATGGCTGAGTAGATCAATTCGGCTTTTTTGTCGCCTTCCTCGATCCGCTTTTCCACTTCGCGCGCATCGGTGGTACCGAGATATCCCATCAGTCCACCTTTGCCGACGATCATTTTCATGATTTCGCCGGCAAAATATTTTCCCGAAAAACACAACGCCACCAGATCACCCACCGGCAATGTGCCCGCCCGTTCAGGAGAAAAGGGACCTTCGCCGTGCAATCCGTTATTCACATCGATCACACGACCGTTTTGGTGGGCGCCGACGGTGATCCCGCCACCCATATGCGCGATGACGAACCGACACTCCCGGTATGATTTCCCCAATTTGGCCGCCACCCGCCGCGCAACCGCCTTTTGGTTCAATGCGTGAAAGATACTGCGTCGTTCAATCGCCGGCATCCCGGAAATCCGAGCGATCGGTTCCAGCTCGTCCACCACGACGGGATCGACAATAAATGCGGGAATATTCAGTTTGGAAGCGATTTCATGCGCGAGTATGGCGCCCAAATTGGATGCGTGCACCCCATACTCTCCGGAGCGCAAATCATTCATCATCGCTTCGTTTACCTGATACGTGCCGCCGGGGATGGGACGGAGCAATCCACCCCGTCCCACCACGGCGCGCAGACGTGTCAGGTTGATTCCTTCTCGATCCAGTGTGTCCAAGATCAGCTGTTTGCGAAACTCATACTGATCAAACAGGTTTTCAAACTTGCTCAGCTCTTCCGGGTCGTGCCGCAACGTTTCTTCCAAAATCTGTTTCCCATCGTCAAACACGCCGATTTTGGTCGAGGTCGAACCCGGATTGATGGCCAATACCCGAATCGGTTCCTGCACGTCCATACACTCCATTTCCTACAACTCGATTGCCATGTCTGGGAGCAGTCGATACAGTCCATTCTTTTGCAATGGATCACCAGACACACTTTAACCGTGATGCGTCATATTCAAGGTGTGGCGTTCATTTTGCAAGAACATGCTGCGGGATTGGCGCAAGGTGGCGATCCGTTCCTCCGCCATCCGGTCAGCCGCCTTGTAAGTCGGGATGTTGTCCCGCTCGGCGATTTCAAACACTTTCATGATGTTGTCATAGATGCCTTCCACTTTTTTCATCGCCCGATCGCGGTTGTAACCCAACAATTCGTCGGCCACATTGATCAGGCCACCGGCGTTGATCACGTAGTCGGGTGCATACACGATTCCCTTTTCTTGGAGAATGTCGCCGTGGCGTTCCTCTTTCAGCTGGTTGTTGGCGGACCCGGCGACCACTTGGCATTTCAGGCGGTCAATCGTTTCGTCGTTGATGATCGCCCCCAATGCGCACGGGGAGAAGATATCGCACTCGACATCGTAGATTTTGTCCGGGGACACCGCTTCCGCCCCGAAATCTCGAACGGCCCGTTCCAAATTTTCCTGGTTGATGTCGGTGACGATCAATTTGGCTCCTTCTTTATGCAAGTATTTGCAGAGCTCATATGCCACGCTGCCGACCCCCTGCACCGCCACCGTTTTCCCGGACAGCGAATCATTGCCGTAAGCTTTTTTGGCCGCTGCTTTCATTCCGACATAGACACCGTAAGCCGTCACCGGGGAAGGGTTGCCGCTGGAGCCGAATGCCGGGGACACCCCCGTCACGTAGCGGGTTTCCTGATGGATGATGTCCATGTCTTCCACGGTGGTGCCCACGTCTTCGGCGGTGATGTAACGGCCGTTCAAGCCTTGGATAAACCGGCCGAACGCGCGGAACATCGCTTCGTTTTTGTCCTTGCGCGGGTCACCGATGATGACTGTTTTCCCCCCGCCCAGGTTCAAACCGGCCGCCGCCGCTTTGTAGGTCATGCCACGGGCCAAACGCAGGGCGTCGATGATGGCGTCCTCTTCGGAATCATAGGTCCACATCCGGGTACCGCCCAAAGCGGGGCCGAGCGTGGTGTCGTGAATGGCAATGATCGCTTTCAAACCGGATTCCCGGTCTTGGCAGAACAGCAATTGTTCGTAATCGTATTTTTGCAGGTAATCGAACAGCTTCATGACGGAGCTCCCCCTTATACTTGACGTTTATTGAAATCCGCCTGTAATACCGCCATCGCGATCGAGTTCAGTTTGGCTTCGTGCGTATCCGCTCGCGAAGTGAGGACAACGGGTACCTTGGCACCCAACACCAGACCGCCGATTTTGCTGCGGGCAAAGTAGACCATGGATTTGTAGAGCATGTTGCCCGCTTCGATATCGGGGACCAAAAGTACATCGGCGCGACCCGCCACCGGGCTTTTGATCCCTTTGTGCTCGGCCGCTTCCACCGATACGGCATTGTCCAGCGCAAACGGACCGTCGACGACAGCCCCCTTGATTTGTCCACGACGGTTCATTTGGGCGAGTGCCGCCGCATCCAGTGTGGGTTGCATGTTGGGATTGACGACTTCCACCGCTCCAAGTACGGCCACTTTGGGTTCGGCAAGATCCAGCGAGTGACACAACCGGACCACGTTTTGCACGATTTGCACTTTCTCCTGAAGTGACGGAGCGATGTTGAGCGCCGGGTCGGTTACGTGAATCAACCGATCGTACCCCGGCACCTCAAACGTCGCCACGTGGCTCAGCACGCCGGAGCCCCGCAAGCCCGCCTCTTTGTTGAGGACCGCCCGCAGGAAGTCTGCGGTTTGGACCATCCCCTTCATCACCACATCCGCTTGTCCTTCGCGAACAGCTTGAACCGCTTCCCGACTCGCTAGAGCAGGTTTCGGTTGATCGGTCACCATGTCCGGGTCCAGTGACAAACCAATTTCATCCGCAATCGCCCGGATTTTGTTCCGATCACCGAACAGGCGGAAATCGGCGATTTGCCGTTTTTTCGCGTCGGCGACTGCTTCCAGCACCTCCCGGTCATCCGCTGCGGCTACCGCGACAGTAACAGGTTCCAGTGCTTCCGCTTTCGCCAAGATTTGAGAAAAAGTACGAATGGGTTCCATGATTCCACCTCTTTTTTCCGACCTTGTCTTTTTTTGCTGGTTCTTTGCTCCATATTGTTCTCGAAATGGTCGGCCCTCATGCAGTTAAGTGCAAATCCCGTGCCAATCTCCGTCATCAGATGGACAACTGCGGAGAAAAAACGCATTTTCCGCTGCTATCCGTGAAATCCGACAGATGCGCAAAAAGAGCGCGAAGAAAATCCCTGCAATTTTTTGCACGCATATGATGGATCTTTCCTGCAAAAAATTGCATGATTACATCTCCATCTCCGAATCCAACTGATAACGCTCCAACTTGTAATACAGATTGCGCACGGAGATCCCCAACCGCCGGGCCGTTTCCGTCTTGTTGCCGCCACATTGCCGATAGGTGCGAAGGATGGTCTCCTTTTCGACGCGGGCCAACACTTCCTGGAGCGTTTCCCCTTCCGTCTGATCACCCATGTTCGGGAAAGACGCGCGGGACGTGGCTTCCAACGGCGGCAAATGCTCCAACCGCATGGTTCGCTCGTGATAACCCATGTTGATCATCGCACGACCCAATATGTTCTCCAGCTCCCGTACATTCCCGGGCCATGAATAGGATTGCAGGGCCTGGAGAGCGCGCGGTTCGATCGTTTCCACATTGCGTCCGTATTCCTGGTTAAACCGTTTGATCACATGCAAAGCCAAATCGGGCAAATCCTCTTTTCGTTGACGCAAGGGCGGGATGTGGATCGGCAAAACATTGAGCCGGTAGTACAAATCTTCCCGAAAGCGTTTTTCCCGAATCGACTTTTCCAAATCGACATTGGTGGCGGCAATCACCCGCACATCGACGGGAATCGGTTTGGTACCGCCGACACGGAGCACTTCCTTTTCCTGAAGGACACGCAGGAGTTTGGCTTGAATGTTGGGAGCCAACTCCCCGATTTCGTCCAAAAAAATGGTGCCCCCGCTCGCCTCCTCAAACAATCCCTTCTTGCCGCCGCGACGCGCCCCGGTAAAGGCTCCTTCCACATATCCAAACAGTTCGCTTTCCAACAGCGACTCGGAAATAGCCGCACAATTGACCCGGACGAATTGGTGGTATTTCCTGTCGCTGTCATTGTGAATGGCATGAGCGAACAGCTCTTTTCCGGTACCGGATTCCCCCCGCAACAGAACCGTCGCCCGTGTTTTCGCCGCTTGGCGGGCTTGTTCGACCGCATAGGTGAACGCCTCGCTTCGACCGATGATGTCGTCGAACGTATACTTCGCCTCCAGCGTTCGGATGATCCGACGGGCCCGTTCCAACTCCTGATTCAGCTTCTTGATCTCGGACATATCGTGCAAAATGCCGACACTGCCCTTCAGTTCCCCCTCCACGATGATCGGGGCAACATTGACGACGACATCTTTGCGGTGCGGTCCCACTTTCATCGGTACCCCGCGAACCGGTTGCCGTGTCTTCAACACCTTCATGTGCATGCTTTCCCCTTCGGAAATGTCGGTGTCGGCCGGTTTGCCAATCACATCCTCCGGCTTCAGACCGGTCAACCGGGTATAGGCGGGGTTGATCAGGATGCCGATTCCCTGTGCATCCACGACGGAGATGGCATCGTCGGAGGAGTCGATAATCGCTTGCAGCAAACTTTTCATGCTTTCCAGGTTGGTCACTTGCTGACTCAGGGAGGCCACTTCCGTGATGTCCCGAAAAACGGCCACGGCGCCGATCACGTTGCCATGACGGTCCGTAACCGGCACGCGGTTGGTCACGATTCGCGTGCCGTCGGGTAATGTCTGTTGGCGGTTCAGCTCCCGTTTGCCGGTTTTCAGCACATAATCCAACCGGGTATTGGGGATCGTCTCCGTAACCGGTTTGCCCATCACGTCGGACATCCTCATCTTCATCAATCGTTCGGCTGCCCGGTTGAACAGCGTGATTTTCCCCTGTTTGTTGACGGCGATCATCCCGTCATGCGTGGAGTTGAGGATCGCATCCAACTCCCGCTGCCGGGAACGCCATGCCTCAAACCACGTCTCTTTCTCATCAATCAATTGCAACATGAGATTGGCGACAGCACCCGAGATGACCAGTGTCCCCTGTTCCGTCAGACGGCACAATCGTTCGTAAACGGACGGGTCTCCGGTCACCTCCAAGATGACATCGGGCCGCTCTCGCAGAAAAGGGGTTACGTCCGTACCGGTCGGAATCCCCTTATCCCGGGCCAAACGAATGGCAGGAGCGTGTTCGTTCAAATCGACCACACCCATCACTGCCACTCGGTCCATTTCGGACAAGGTCCGAAGAAGTGCCGTTCCTCCCTTTCCCCCACCCACAATCAGAAACCGTTTCACAATCTCCCCCCTTTGTGGTGTGAGGTGTCAATCCGGTATCATCTTACCATAACCGGAAGTTTTTCATGTAAGACCAAACCGTGGAAAACAGACATGAATTAAGATACCATTATGGAGAGAGGAAAGAAAGGCGGTTTGGACATGTTGTACCAACGATTGCTCGCCATCGTCGTGCTGTGTATCCCCGGAGCGCTGGGCGTATACGGCTGGACGCTGATGCGTGATGTTTTCTTCAATTATTTTGCCAGCGGGCGTTTTGCGTGGCTTCCTTTTATAGGAGGACTGGCGCTGTTTTTGTTCGGATTGTGTTTTCTCGCCGGTTTTATTTTCTACCGCGACCTCAAACGCAACCAAATCCAGCCCAAACTGCGGAGATGGATCAAGAGAAAATAGGCGGTTGCCAGGGGTTCAAAATTGTGCCAACCAGCCGTTGGCTGGATGATCTTTTTACGGCGCATCTGATCGTACGATCCGATCCATCCTTTCCAAAAAGGGTGGCCTTTTTCCGGCATTCGACCTTTGGGTGGAAACGAAACAGAGGCTGAAAGGGAAGAGGCTCACCCCAATCCGATCAGAACGGGATCACAACGCACACCTCCCCGTACGGACACATATCCTGGATGGTAGCCCATCCCCGAGGAGGAACGTGCATGTCAGTTTCATACGATCGATATTGGACCTCTTCCCTTCGCCACCAGGTTTTGTCCCTCTCCCGCCAAGGTCGGCAAAAAATCGCCTCCATTCGCCCATCCATCCGCGATCTGTCCCTGATGAAACAGCTGGACCGATTTGATCAGGCATTTCAGTCGTTGGAACAGATGGCCACCGATCAGCATTGCACAGCAGATCAGTTGTATGAGGCGCTGCATCAAGTGCATCATACTCATCAGAAATTGATGATGGTGATGTTCCATCGTCCATCCCACCCCGCTTCGGTTCACGGTATGTCCGACAAGTCATCCGACGATGAGTTGCCGTCGTCCGAGACCGCTTCGGAAACCGAAATCCAAACCCACCCCGTTCCCCCGGGAAAACACAAGCTGCCGCCGCTTCCCTACCCCTACAACGCCCTGGAACCATACATCGATGAAAGAACGATGCGCCTGCACCATGACGAGCATCACAAAAGTTATGTCGACGGCTTGAACAAAGCGGAACTGATGATGGCGCAAGCGAGAAAAACCGGCGACTTCGATCTGATCAAACATTGGGAACGGGAAGCAGCCTTCAATGGAGCGGGGCATTATCTGCACACTTTGTTTTGGGAAACGATGGCTCCGCATGCCGGAGGAACACCCAAAGGCCCGATTCGAAAGCAAATCGAACGGGATTTCGGCAGTTTCCATGCGTTCAAGAATCACTTCTCGCAAGCTGCCGAAAAAGTGGAAGGAGGAGGCTGGGCGATTCTCGTCTGGGCACCGCGCGCCCAACGGTTGGAGATCCTGCAGGCGGAAAAGCACCAAAACCTGTCACAATGGGATGTGATCCCTCTCCTGCCTTTGGATGTGTGGGAACACGCCTATTATTTGAAATACCCCAACAAACGGAAAGACTACATCAAAGCCTGGTGGCACGTTGTCAACTGGCCCGCGGTCAACCGCCGTTTTGTCCGGGCGCAAACGATCCGATGGCAACCGTATTGAAAAAGGACCGATCGTCCGCCGATCGGCCTTCCACACAGCCGTGGCGGAAAATCGGTCCCTCCGTTGGGACAGAGATTATGTATCCCGGTCGTCGTTTTCATGGTGGTCCGATTGCGTTTCTTCGGATTTTTTCCGTTTGCGGAACAATCCAGGGGCCTCAAAATGAAGTCGTTCCTCAATCTGGTACTCAATTTTCACACGTCCTTTTTGCGATCGCGTTTCCAGCCATTCGTATTCGTCGTCGTACTGGTTGTTCCGTTCGGACATCCACGATTCCCTCCCGCGTTTTATCTGGAAATGAACAAAAACCAACCGTACGGCAGACAAGCCAAAACGGCCAAAGCCAGCGCAATGATGAGCGCCTGCATGCCATGGGCGAAATCATCGGCTCTGCGGTCGTTGATTCTTGAGTTGATATCCGCGCACTTGGCGTATTTTTTGATCAGCGCCTTTCTCAGAACCGCTTGTTTTTCGGGATATTGCGCTTGGATATCCCACGTCCGGGGCATCCACTCATAGTTGACCGGCCACAAAAATTTGGAGAAAAAGACCATACTGACGCAGATTGACAAAAATGATCCTCCCAATAACAACAACAAGATGCCGGATGTCAAAGGGGAAGTCATGGAAATGGCGGTTACCAGTTTTTTTGCCAAGTAATAAAAGCCGCCCATCATTGCCGTGATCATGGCAATCGGTATCTGAATGCGCATTTCCATCGTGTCTTTTCTGACCATCTCTTTGTCATACATTTCTTTCATCAACTCATAGAGCTCTTGTTCCGACATCGGTTTGTCTTGTGATGGATTCTTTTGCGTCATCCTGTATCTGCCCTCACCAACCGGCATCAATTATTTTTATTTTAACAAAAAATCAACCCGTCGGGTGATCGTTTTCATATGGTTTAATTCAGTATTTGCATGCATCGTTCACTCTCACACCTTTTTTGTTGCTTCCCATCCTTTACCCGTCTTTTGCGATGGTTCCAACAACTATAGCACATTTCGCTCTTTCAGGAGGATATGAAAAATAAGACTTGAACACTGGCCATTAAGTCCAATCGAATGGAAGATAGATTCATAATTAGAGAGAATTCAGAAAGAGGTGATAAAGATGGCGATCATTACAACCGGGGCTAATGAGAACCGCAGCAGGGATATGAAGTCTTTATCTGTTCGCGCAGCGAATATCGGCGCAGATTCGGCCGACGTGCTGCTCGAAGTGTTTCGTGCCGTCCCGTCAGCCGGGGACGGGCCGGCCTCGCAAGAGCTCTATGTGCAGCGTCTCGTTTCCGTTGAACCCAACCAGTTGCAAACCTTTGACAATATTTTTGCCGTGCCGTAACGGTGAAATTGACGACTTCAGGCCCGGGAGAGAATACGATCGCTGTTTCCGTGGCTGCCAGAGACGCGCAGCGACGAGTCATTCCCGGCTTTCCTACTGACCCGGTCTTTCCGATCACTCCGTCAGAGGCTCAACCAATCTAACTTCACAGGCTTGGACGAAGCCTTCGTAGATGGGGTAGAGGGAGCGAAGACCGATTTTGGGGCCACCTATACAGAAAGTGGAAATTTATCCGTAAAAAGTACCGAAAAACATTATGGGATTGGAACTTCCTTATCTTTTTGAGTATTCATCTAACCAAATCCAAGGTGTTTTACTTGTGAAAGCGGCGAATAAGTTCCGACACTTATACTTCTAGGAACTTTTTTGATCCGGTTTTCCATTAACTGGATAGATGGCACCAAAATCGACAGATGCTCCTTCTACCCCATATTGCTGCACCCCCTGTTTGACGGCTCTCTCAAGGCTGTCTTCGGTGTATCTCGCTCGACTGAGGGTTATGGGTGTGCTCTGGGTTCGCATTACCCACGCCAAGGCGGTCTCCTGGTCAGGGCACGACGCAGCGCGTTCAGGGTCAAAAAACTTGAGAGCCCCCGCCAGATTCCGTCCCATGTTTGTGAACTCCTCATCCGTAAACAAATGATAGGCGAGAAAATCATTAAAGATCTTTGGGGAATCGTACATAGCATGATAGGCACGAGCGTAGGCAGATATCAGTGCGGTAAGGCTAACTTGGTTTTCTTCCATCGAAAATCCTCCTTTTTAGAAAGGCCGTGAAAAGGCCGTGATCTGGAAAAGATTTTTTTGAATCGGTGGAATTGTCCTTTCCCAACTTGGGTTCTGGTGGTTGGGCTAACCTATGCTGCCTCTATAAAAAGCGAATTACGTTGTCCGCTCCGCTCGGAAATCGCCTATTCATTTTAACGCTTCAACGCTAGTCTATACCCCACCTGAATTTTAAACATATGTTGTTCTATGAGTGAAGAAAGGGGGCCGGTTCTGTTGCGTAATCAACCTAAGATCGGGATTTTATTGGGAACATCTTTACTGCGCAAAGTCATCAGGGGAGAGCCGACGTACGAGAAAGCACGTATTTATTATGAATATGGGGTTAAGAACGGTGTGCTTCCGATCCTTTTTGATCATAGAGGGTTGAATTTAAAGAAACGACAGGTTAGAGGTTTTGTTTGGAAACCGTCCGTACAACACTATGTTCTAACTGTTTGCCCCCTTCCCCGCGTCGTACACAAGCGGGTTCTGATCCGTTCCCCAAAACTTAAGGCTCTTTCCCGGCTGTTGGGTAGGCGATTGTTCAATCCCGATATTAACCGAAATAAATGGAGAATTCACCATTTGCTGAACCGAAACCCGTGTCTTAAACCCCATCTCCCGGTTACTCTGAGACTCATTGCTTCTACTCAAGGCCTGAAACTGCTTGAACGTTATCCCATCATCTTTATTAAACCGGCGATCGGATCGCTTGGGAAGGGGATTTCCCAAATCCAATCAACCGTGGATCATCATTATATATTCCGCCCCTATAGAGGGAAAAAACGTTTGCTTTCCAAGATTCAACTGAAACGTGCACTGGCGGAACAACACTTAATCAACCGTCATTTTTTAATTCAACAAGGGATCTCATTGGCGAAATACCACGGATCTCCTTTTGACTTGCGGGTATCCGTTCAAAAAGGGAGAAAAGGCGAGTGGCAAATTAGCGGTGAAACGGCCAAGGTAGCACAGGGAAAGAGAAATTTGACGAATCTGTCGCAAAACGGGAAGGCTGTTCCGGCACCTACCGTTTTGTCTCACGCTTTTCCGAAAAGAAACCCTCAGATCATTCTTCAAAAGGTCAGGCGATTAGCTTTAGAGGTATGCCGAACTTTGGAGAAAACGTATCCAGCTTTTGCTGATGCGGGACTGGACATCGGGGTCGATCAACAAGGCCATCCTTGGTTAATCGAGGTAAATTTTCGCGATTTGCGATACTCTTTTCACTCTGCCGGAAAATATGCGATGTTTAAAAACACTTACTATAACCCCATGCGTTACGCAAAATATCTGCTATCTCAAGTCGTGTTAGGAAAGGTGATTTGAAATAATGGGCGAAATACAACCGGTCAGACATATCCAAAGAATGCCAAGGGGAAGTTCCCGACCCCAATTGATACTTTTCAGCGATGGTCGCAAGTATATAGTCAAATTTAAAAACAACGCCCAGGGAACCAGAGCGCTTGTCAACGAGTACGTTGCAGGGCGATTGGCCCGATTGCTTAACCTTCCGGTGCCCCCTTTTCAAATCGTATATATACCACAAACGTTTGTCAGGGCAAACCCGATCTTATCCCAATACAACTTCGCACCTGGCTATCAATTCGCAAGCGAATTCATGCACAATTGTACACTTAATCCAGATAAACGACGCCTCCCGGTCAGAGCGAACATCATAAACGGTGGACAATTGGCCGGGATTATGGTGTTTGATCAATGGGTTAGTAACATTGACCGGAAGATAAGAAATGTTCTTTTTAAAAAAACTTCCCGTCAGGGCCGCTATAAGATCTATATGATTGATCATGGTCATAGTTTTTCTTATCATAGTTTTCGAAATATACCTAATTGTAATTGGACACCACATACACTGAGATACCTGCCACAGAAACTCAAACCGAACGCCTTTTATCAATGGTGTCTGAATCAGCTTCACAGTCCGGATGAGCTGTTACGGTTCGTAAATAGAATTGAGCAGTTGCCGGATCAGCAAATATATAAAGTGATTTCATCCATCCCGAAAGATTGGAACGTTTCCCAGGTGGAAAAAAAGTCATTATACGCTTATCTTATAAAGGCTAAAAAAATGCTGGGCAACTTTTTTTAACCCAAAAGTTATACCAAATGCATCCAGTGTTATAAGTGTTTGAACTGTAAGATGACCTTTCCATCATGAGCGATATCTTTTCGATTCCAAATGGCAAGCCTTAAGCCTGCCTGTAAGTCAAAAAAAGCTACAGCACCATGCCTGAGGAAATTTACACACAATTTCGAACTTGATCCGCGTCAGTCTATACCTTTTAATCTTTTGATCATAAGTTGTTACTGTATAGACGAAAAAAGAGGAGGCTGTTTCCTTTGCACTGTAGACATAAGGTTGGGATTTTATTGGGAACGACTTTACTAAACAGAGTCATATCGGGAAAACCGACGCATGAAAGGGCACGACTTTATTTTGAATACGGATGTAAGAATGGTGTATGCCCTATTCTTTTTGATTTAAAAGGGCTAAATTTAAAAAAGCGACAGGTGACAGGTTACGTTTGGAAACCGTCAACACAACAATATATCCGAACTGTTTGTCCACTTCCCCATGTCGTACACAAGCGGGAATTAATAAGCTCCCCGAAGCTCACGGCTCTCTCCCGGCTATTAGGCAAACGATTGTTCAATCCGCTGATTAACCGAAATAAATTAATGATTCACCGTTTACTCAGGCAAAATCCCAGGATTCAACCTTACCTCCCGGATACTCGCGGAATAAGTGCTCCCGCTCACGTCTTTCAACTGATTCAGCGTTATCCCACTGTCTTTATTAAACCGGTTATCGGATCACTCGGGAGAAATGTTTCCAAAATCCAAGCAGTCGGAAATAAACACTATATATTTTATCCCTATAAAGGTAAAGCGCGTTCGCTTTCTGAATTTCAACTTAAACAGGAACTGGCTAAACATCGCTTGACCAACAATCATTTTTTAATTCAACAAGGAATCCCCTTGGCCAAGTATCACGGCTCTCCATTTGACTTGCGAGTATCTGTGCAGAAAGGGAAGGGCGGCCGGTGGCAAATCAGCGGTGAGGTTGTCAAGGTTGCACAACATAAAGGAATTTTGACGAACCTGTCACAAAACGGAAAGGCAATTCCAGCACCCACCGTTTTATCCCACGCTTTTCCGAATAGAAATCCGCAAGACATCCTGCAAAAGGTCAGGCGTTTAGCTATAGAGGTATGCCGGACATTAGAGAAAACGTATCCGGCTTTTGCTGATGCAGGGCTGGATATCGGGCTCGATCATAAAGGACATCCTTGGTTAATCGAAGTGAACTTTCGCGATTTGCGATACTCTTTTCACTCTGCCGGGGAATACAGGATGTTCAAAAATACCTACTTTAACCCCATGCGTTATGCCAAATTTCTACTATCCTCCAAGAGTGGATAAGAACAAACGAAGCCAAGAGGGAAGTGAGGAAATTGAAATAATACCATCGACTTCACTAGCCGGGATCCCTGCAATTTTTTGATGGCTTCATCAGCAAAAATTATACCTCACGTTGACAATACAGTCCCCCGCAATGATTCCTCCGGAAACAACCCATTTTGTGTCCGTTTATTTTTGATGCCCTATGCATTCATTGGCGGCGTTGAATATGATATAAAACTCAAAACAGTGTAAATATTTTATAAAGGATGATCTGAAACATGTACAACAAGAATATACGACCGGTCAAGCATATTCGAGGAATGCCTAGAGGTAGTTCTCGTCCACAACTGATCCTCTTTAGCGACGGTCGCCTGTATATAGTTAAATTTAAAAACAACCCCAAGCAAGGGACTAGAGCGCTTGTCAACGAATACATTGCAGGTCAATTAGCTCGATTACTCAATCTTCCTGTACCTCGTTTCAAAATCGTAAATATATCAAAAAAATTTATCAGGGCGAACCGGATCTTGACCCAACATAACTTTGCACCTGGTCATCAGTTCGCAAGTGAATTCATTCATAACTGTAAACAAAATTTTACACGCCTTCTCCCGCGCAAACCGAACATAATAAACCGTAAACAACTTGCCGGGATCATTGTGTTTGATCAATGGGTCAATAACATTGACCGTTTGAAAAGAAATATCCTCTTGCAAGCTATTCCGCGTGAAGGTAGCTATAAGATCTATATGATCGATCATGGTCATAGTTTTTCGTATTATAATTTTTCGCGTAAACGTGATTGTAATTGGACGCCATACACGCTTAAGTTCCTGCCTCAGAAACTCAAATCTACCGACTTTTATAACTGGTGTGCTGATCAGGTCCGTAATCCAGGCGATTTTTTCTTGTTCGTGAACAAAATTAAACAACTACCGGATGAGCAAATATATAAAGTGATCGCATCAATCCCAAAAGATTGGAATGTATCGCAGGTGGAAAAAGAGGCATTGTGCGCTTACCTTAAAAAGGCTAAAAAAATGCTTCCGAATTTAATCACGCAATATATAAACGAAACTCATTTCAAGAAGCATCGAACCAGGTAAGTAGGGGTGTATCCTGTATGTGAGCATCCGGATTGAGAAATTGAGACACAGTGAGTCAATAGGAAAATCATTCATGACAGAGGAGAAATTGGTCCAAAAGGAGTATCGCTTTTACAAGTTAGAGCATATGTATTGCAATAAACGAACAAGGAAAAGGCGGCCCCAATGGATCGCCACACCACTTTGGTGCCAACTCCTTTAGTAAATCGCGCAACGTCTCTTCCTCGACGACAGAGAATACCACATCCTGCACGACATGTTCCTTGTTTTCCAGCAACGCTTCCAACAGGGAAGCCAAGATATTGTTTTTCCCGCGTACTTTCTTGATTTCCTGCAATATTTCGCGGTCTACCTTACGTTCGGCCTGAGCATTAATGTTATGGACAATGGTGATCAGCATTTCAACTAAGCTGTCGGTGATCTCTTGTTGTCGAGACCAAAAGAACGCCGACAACAGGGTGTAACGCACTTCTGGAGGATGGCGCCGGATCTCAACCAACTTTTCTGAAACCACACGTAACCGGTACTTCCTCAAGATTTTGGGAGGCACGTTCTTAAACAGATCGTTTGGCAACTCCAACATGCGCAATTCCTTGAGTTTTTTGATTTCCTCCTCCAAGTTCTTTCTATTGGCGCGGCCAGGGCCCATGTTGATCTTTCGGAAAGTCATTCGTTCCGGATCCGCATCCCCTTGTTCCTCAGTAACCTCATCTTCGGCATCCGCCCAATCATCAATCATCGCGTCCATTCTGGAGATAGAGGTGGGGGAAAGTCTTTGGAACGTTTGAGCGAAAAATCTCTGCTCATGGTTATGCAAAGCGGATCGGACCAGTGTTTCTACGGTATTGTCCACGGGCGGCTCGATTTTCCGCTGCCGGAGTTCGGCGTAAACGCGCTCTTTCAACACAGGAATATCATGGACGTGGGTTAATACTTTCTCCGCCAACCATTGGGAAATCTGTTGGAGATCGTCTGCTGTATGTTCGCGAAATCCAAAGAACTTCCGAATCTCAGCACGATGCCGCTTAATCGTTCTACCAGTCCAGTCATACTGACCGAAATGATCTGTACTTACTCTAAGATGCTTGGCCAAAAACTCAACTACCAAAAAAGGAACATCTTCCGGGCCATCAGGGAAACGGGCTTCGTGCTGGAAGTATTTGAACAAGACAGCAAATCCCAACCGTGTCTGAAAGTTCTTCGCCTCAATTAGTTGTCTTTCTGGGGGCAATAAAGTAAAGTGTTCAATGAGTTCTTCCTTCGTCCATTGTTGTTTCAACTCAGGTGTCAATCCTTTCTAAAGTTCCTAGAATGGTCAGAGTCGGTACTTTACCGCCTACCTGAGTATAATGAACCTTGATTTTTCAGACAAGGACAAAAGCAAAATACAGGAAGTTCCAATACCAAAATAAAATTCGGAACAACAAAAAATGACTTGAGTCCAAATGGAACTCCAAGTCATTTTCTATTTACTGGAGAGATGGCCCCAAAATCGACGTTCGCTCCCTCTACCCCTAGATGGATGGGTTGCCACGCCGGATGAAGCGAGAAGGCCTCTGGTGCTTCAGCCGTGTGGGGCAAGCCACTACAGAAATGGCTGGTATCCGAATCGAAAGAATCCAACCGGAATACCAGCCAATTGACTTGATGGATACAAATCCTGTCTGATTGGCGAGAGAGTTGATTCCTTCTTTCGTCTGACGCTCATAATCATCCCCACCCTGAAGGGATGGGTTTTCCCGGTGGCTCATGATAATCCCACGCCTTCACGTGTGTGGAGCGTCAACCCACTTTGTGCTCGATACGCAATTTGTCCGCCACCATCGCGATGAATTCGCTGTTGGTGGGTTTTGCCTTGGTCACGTTGATGGTGTATCCGAACAGGTTGCGGATGGATTCCATGTTGCCCCGGCTCCAGGCCACCTCGATCGCGTGACGAATGGCCCGTTCCACCCGGCTGGGCGTGGTGTTGTACTTCTCCGCAATCCGTGGATACAACGTTTTGGTGATGGCGCCGAGCAACTCCACTTCGTTGTACACCATCGTAATGGCTTCCCGGAGGTACAAATATCCTTTGATATGGGCCGGTACGCCAATTTCGTGGATCACGCTCGTAATGTTGGCATCCAGATTGTTGGCGCGATTCGACTGCGGATTCATTGACTTCATTGTGGTCGAAGCACCCGGTTGCCCTTTCATCTGACGAATCCGATCCGCCAATACGGCCATGTCAAATGGTTTCAGTATGTAATAGGCCGCTCCCAATTCCACTGCACGCTGGGTGATGTTTTCCTGACCGAAAGCCGTTAACATCATGATTTTGGGAACCGGTTTGATCCCCCGTTCGTGAATTTGTTCCAACACACCCAATCCGTCCAAGTGCGGCATGATGATGTCCAGCACCAAAACATCCGGCACGTCTTTCTCCAATTTTTCCAGCACCTCATTGCCGTTGTAGGCAACACCGATCACGTCCATATCGTCTTGGGAAGCAAGATATTCCCGTAACAGCTCGGCAAACTCCCGATTGTCGTCAGCCAACAAAACGCGGATTTTGTTCAAGGCAATGTCCCCCTGTCCGCTTCTTTGATTGTGCTAAGGAGTTTTTCGACATTTCCAAGGTTCATTCCTGCTTTTGGCTCAAAACACGACCATACATTTCCTTTAATGATAAAAAAAGAAAACGGGTCTCATGGAGACCCGCCGTCTGTAGTACCCCCGCATCCTGCAACATCCATTCAATCAGCGTGCCGTACCCGGAAGTGGGATCGTTGACAAAGACGTGTGTCACAGCTCCGATCAATTTGCCGTTTTGCAAGATGGGGCTGCCACTCATCCCCTGAACGATCCCTCCCGTTCTCTTTAACAACCGCGGGTCGGTAATTTTGATGATCATCCCTTTGGTCGCCGGATATTTCTGATGAACCACATGTACGATCTCAATGTTGTACCGCTCCACTTTTTGCCCTTCCACCACCGTCAGAATTTGGGCCGGTCCTTCTTTTACCTCTTCTGCCAACGCTACAGGAACCGTTCGATTGTACAGGCCCTTGTCAGGCATTCGTTCCATTCTGCCGAAGATCCCGAACGGCGTATTGCGTCGAATGGAACCGAGAACGTGATGCTCTTGGAAAAAAATCGCGCGTTTTTCCCCGGGTTCACCCGACTCTCCTTTTTGGATGGAAGTGACACTGGAACGAATGATCGTCCCCCCTCCGACTCGAATCGGTTGACCGGTATCCATATCGGATATGACGTGACCCAACGCACCATACACTTTCCGAACCGGATCATAAAACGTCAATGTGCCCACACCCGCGGCGGAATCACGGATATACAGGCCGATGCGATAGATGCCCTCCCGTTTGTCGAAGACCGGCGTCAATGTCGTCTCCCGTTTACGGTCGCCGCGTACCAGCGTCACTTTCAGTGGTTGGCCGAATGTATGCCGGACAATGGTTGACACTTGGTTGACGTTTTGAATCGGTTGATCGTTGATGCGCACGATATAGTCACCAACGCGGATATCCGCTTTTTCTCCGGGGGAAATCGCCTCATCTCCCTGCGACACCAGATGATGACCGACAACCATCACACCGGCTGATTGCAGTTTGACCCCGATCGATTGTCCGCCGGGAATCACGCGGATTTCGGGCAAAACCCGCACTTGCAAGGACTTGAGCGGAATGCGACCAAACAACCGGAGGGTCAGCCGCGTCTGTCCGCGATGCTTGGTCATGACGGTGAACGGATGATGCAAATCCAGTTTCGCACAACTTTTTCCGTTGATCGTCGCTACGTGTGGATCGGCGATGTCGGCCATCACGGTGGCCGGCATTGTCAGACGAAGTTGTTCCTGATCACCGGAAAACAGGCGCAATTCCCGGGGGAACGAAGTGAACTGTTGAAAGGTCGGTGTCATGCTGGCCCAGATAAGGAAACCAACCAGTACAATACCCCACCATTTTCTTTTCTGTTTTTCCCGCAAAACGGATCACACTCCCGCGCTCCTGCCTGCACCTCCATCGCGTTGATACCCAGTGTTGACCGTCGGTACTGTTACATTGCCCGCGGCCCGGCCCTTTTATGTTACACAAATGATTCCTGACGATCCGGGTGACGCCGACTAGAGAAGAACGAACAGAAAAGCCGCATTTGGGAACCCGACTTCCCATATGCGGCACATTTCCGCGTTCAGATCGCTTTTTTCATCTGTTCGGCCATTCGAAGCATTTCCTGCGCATGTTCGCGTGTGGTGTCCGTCACTTCCACACCGCCCAGCATCCGGGCCAGCTCCAACGTTCTTCCCTGCCTGTCCAGTTTTTCGACATGGGTTTGGGTGTGTCCAGATTCCGCTTCTTTGTAAATGTAAAAATGCGTATCCGCCATACATGCCACTTGCGGCAAATGCGTGATGCACAAGACTTGGCTTTTCCGCCCCAATGCCACCATTTTCTCGGCAATCGCCTGGGCCGCGCGTCCGCTGACCCCCGTATCGATCTCGTCAAAGATCAGGGTGGGAATGTGATCCACATCGGCAAACAGCGTTTTCAATGCCAGCATAATTCGCGACAATTCCCCGCCGGATGCAATCCTGGCCAAGGGTCTGAGCGGCTCGCCGGGGTTGGGCGCAATTTGAAACTCAATGCGATCCTTGCCGGTCGGCGTCAATCCGTTGGGCGTTTCAGAGGAATAAAAGGCGACATGAAACGTGGTGGCCCCCATATTGAGATCGGCCAGCTCTTTTTCCACCCGCTCCTCCAGACGTCTGGCCGCTTGTTTACGCAGAGCGGTCAGTTCGTCCGCCATTTGGTCCAATTCCACGCGAAGCTGCCTCATTTCCTCTTCCAGCGCTTCTTTGTTTTTATCACGGTTCAACAATCGCTCCAGCTCTTCTTGCACACGCTCGCCAAACGACAAAATGTCGCGGATCGATTCACCATATTTTCGTTTCAGTTGGCGAATCAGGTGGAGACGGTCTTCCACTTCGGCCAGCCGGTCAGGGTCAAATTCCAGTCGGTCACGATAATTTCCCAGCTCCCGGGCAGCTTCCTCCAACTGATAGTATGCGCTTTGGACCATTTCCCAAACAGATCGGATCGATCCGTCCACTTGTACAATCTCTTCCAACGCTTGCAAAGCGTCATGCAGGTGTTCCAGTCCCCGCCGTTCCCCGTACAACGCCTCATATGCCTCCGACGCGTTATAGACGATTTTTTCGGCGTGCGCCAACCGATTGCGCTCCAACTCCAGCTCTTCTTCTTCGCCTTCCGTCAACTTTGCCGCAGCAATTTCCTCCTGTTGAAAGCGAAGCAGATCGATCCGTTGGGCGATCTCTTTCTCGTCCACCGTTAAGCGTTGCCATTCACGTTCCCGATCACGGTATTTTCGGTAAACAGCTTCGTACTCCCTGCGTTTGGCCAAAACCGGTTCGCCACCGAACGCATCCAGCCATTCCACGTGCTCTTCCTGCTTGAGCAGAGATTGATGCTCATGCTGACCGTGAATGTCCAGCAGCCGTTCACCCACTCGTTTCAACATGGACAAGGTGACCATGCGTCCGTTGATCCGGCTGGTGCTTTTGCCGCTCGCCGATATTTCCCGGCGGATGATGAGGATATCTTCTTCCGGTTCGATGCCCAATTCGGACAAAACTTCTCTCACGGGGTGTCCGGCCGGCACCTCGAACAATCCCTCTATCTCCGCCTTTTCTTTTCCGTGACGTACAAAATCGGCGGAACCGCGTCCTCCGACCAAAAGGCCGATGGCATCGATCAGGATCGATTTCCCGGCACCGGTCTCCCCGGTCAGCACATGAAATCCGTCGTCAAACATCAGACGGACATGGTCGATGATGGCAAAATGGCGGATGGACATTTCCCGAAGCATCTCTATCCACTCCCACAACCTACAACATGTCGAGAAAACGTTTCACGACCTCCGGCACGACCTCTTTGTTGCGACAAATCATCAGGATCGTGTCATCGCCCGCAATCGTGCCGATAATCTCCGGCCAATCCAGATGGTCGATCAACGCTGCACATGCATGCGCATTCCCCGGCAGGGTTTTCATGACGATGAGGTTTTCGCTGTGATCGATACCGACAAACGACTCAACCAACATGCGTTTCAGTTTTTGCAACGGATTGAAGCGCCTGTCGGCAGGCAGCGAATATTTGTAACGACCATTGTTGGTCGCCACCTTGACGAGATGCAATTCTTTGATGTCGCGGGACACCGTGGCCTGGGTCACATTGAATCCCGCTTTTTTCAGTTCATCCACCAATTCCTCTTGTGTTTCGATGTCCTTGCTTGCGATGATCTCGCGAATCTTGATGTGACGCTGCGCTTTCATCGTTTGCCCTCCAACCCTGGATCCTCACCCGTATCTCCTTGCAGCTTTCTTCTCACCACTTCAAAAAAGGAGCGTTCCTGCCATTTGATCAGCAAGGTATTGTACGGAGACCGGCGTACACGGATCACATCATCCACATTTAACCGAAAACCCAGTTGACCGTCAATGGTCAAACCGATATCCTGATGCGTTGCGCTGACCCGCACTTCCAACACGCTTTCGGCCGGCAGCACCATCGGCCGGGCGGTCAACGTGTGCGGACAGATCGGTGTGAGTAAGATCGTCTGCAGTCCGGGCCATACGATCGGCCCCCCGCACGATAAGGAATAAGCAGTGGAACCGGTCGGAGTGGAGACGATGACGCCGTCTCCCGAGTACGTACCCAAGTACGAGTCGTCCATCCACACCGAGCAAGTGATCATGCGGCTGAACGAGCCTTTGGCAATGCCGACGTCATTCAATGCCACACTCCGTTCCAGCACCTGCCCGTCCCTCACCACCTCCGCATCCAGCATCAATCGTTCTTCTATGTAATAGTCCCCTGCGATCACCCGGTCAACTGCATCAGCCAGATTGTCCGGTTCCGCTTCGGAGAGAAATCCAAGGTTACCCAAATTGAATCCCAATATCGGCAACGAATGCTGCGCAAACCGACGCGCAAACCCCAACAGGGTGCCGTCTCCACCCAAGACGAACAGGATGTTGGCCCGCTCGGGAAAACGTTCCAACGGGAGACCCAGATCGGGACGACCGATCTCCTGTGCGATGTCCGGCTCCAGCACCACGCCGGCATTTCTTTCTTCCAACAATCGCACCAATTCACGCGTGACGATCCGTGTCTTGGGTTTTCCTTTATTGACGGAAATGCCAATGGTTGTCAATGACTTCACCTCGGTGATCCATGGGTTACCGGATGAAGAATGCCAAGAGCATGCCCAGAACCATGGTTATCAAATAGGATACCCACGAGCGTCGCCCGGGAAACCGAACCCCTGCAACATCGAAATGAATGCGGTGAACATGCGCCCGTTCCGGATCAACATACAAAATCCCCGCAGGATGAAATGCCAAAAACAGGGATAGAAAACGATCCCGAATGGCGGCACCGGTCATTGACAACGGTTTTTTCGGCCGCGCCACCATCACCAGGTATACGTCTGAACCCTGTTTGGCCACATAGTCCACATATAACCGGCTTTCAAACGATTGCGAACCCACATGCACAAAGACGGGGAGCTTTTGCTTGGCCGCCACCACGTCAAACCCTTCCTCCCGCAACAAATCGGGGACTTCGCCCCGTATGGCAGAGCTTGCATTGGTCCACTGCCATGCGGCGGCGACCGACCGGTCACGTTTTCGCCATTTGTGCGCCAATAACCACAACCCCGCTCCGAACAGCAGGAACAGGACCAACAGGTCCCCGGGATGAAGCAACAGTTCTCCCTCCTTTTTCCTACTTAATTCGAAGAGGGGTTCTGGAAATCCTGTCATTTTCTATGCATGACGCCGATGCGCTTCCGCCACGGCTTCTTCGATGGCTTCATCCGGCATGATCCCCTGGGAAGGACGATCGCTTTTGGTGAGACGGCACAAAAACTCAATGTTGCCTTCCCCGCCCGTAATGGGCGAAGGGATCACCCCCATCGGTTGAAAACCGCAGGATGCCGCCATGTCCAACACGGATCGGATCACCTGCCGGTGAATGGCCGGGTCGCGCACGATCCCTTTTTTGCCCACTTGTTCCTTCCCCGCTTCAAATTGCGGTTTAATCAGTGCGACCACATCCCCGCCCGTACACAGCATCGGATAAAGTGGCGGCAGGATATGGCTCAACGAGATAAAAGAAACGTCTATCGTCGCAAGATCCGGTGGCTCGCCTGGCAAATCCTCCGGTTTCATATAGCGGAAATTGGTCCGTTCCATCACGACGACCCGCGGATCTTGCCGCAATTTCCAAGCGAGCTGTCCGTACCCGACATCGACGGCATACACACGTTTGGCACCGTGTTGCAAAGCGCAATCCGTGAAGCCGCCGGTAGAAGCCCCGATATCGATCACCACGCGTTCCGTGAGATCCAGTCGGAAAGCCCGGATGGCTTCCAGCAGTTTCAGTCCGCCGCGACTGACGAAAGGATGCACTTGACCGGTCACTTCCAGCACGGCATCCGCAGGGATTTTGGTCCCCGGCTTGTCCACCCGTTCTTTATTGACGCGCACCAAACCGGCCATGATGGCCCGCTGCGCCTGTTGCCTGCTTTCGAAATATCCCTTTTCCACCAATAGAACATCCAGCCGTTGCTTGCTCAACACAAACCTCCTACGCCCGTTGTCGCTTTCGCGGCATCGCCGGTGCCACACTGCGCACCGTCTGCACAATGTTTTCCACTGTAAGTCCGACTTCCTGGCGCTGTTCTTCCACACTTCCGTGTTCGACAAAGTAGTCGGGGATCGCCAGGTTCTTGACGACCATGCCGTGAATGTCCCGATCTGCGTAAAATTCCAGCACCGCACTGCCAAACCCGCCCATGCGCGCCCCTTCTTCAATCGTGATGACGGGCATCCCCGTGCGGCTCAGCTCCAACAGCATCGTCTCGTCCAGCGGTTTGGCGAACCGGGCATTGATTACCTTGGCGGAGATTCCCTCCCGTTTCAACTGCTCCGCCGCTTCCTCGGCCAGTGCCACCATCGGGCCAAAGGCCAGCAGCGCCACGTCGTTCCCATCACGCACCACTTCGGACTGGCCGATCGGAATGGTGCGGAACGTCGTGTCCATCGATACACCCATTCCGGTGCCTCGCGGGAATCGTACCGCGATCGGACCCGCATCATAATGTACAGCCGTATACAACATATGTTGCAATTCGTTTTCATCTTTGGGCATCATAATGACGATATTCGGTACACTGCGCATGTAAGCGATATCGTACACACCCTGGTGCGTCTCACCGTCGGCACCGACCAAACCGGCGCGGTCCACCGCGATCACCACATTCAGGTTTTGACGGCACACATCGTGAATGAGTTGGTCGTACCCCCGTTGCAAAAACGTGGAGTAAATGGCCAAAACGGGCTTCATTCCCTGTGTGGCCAACCCTGCCGCAAACGTGGTCGCATGTTGTTCGGCGATCCCCACGTCGAAACAACGATCCGGGAACCGCTCGGCAAATGCGTCCAATTTGGAGCCGGTCAGCATCGCCGGCGTGATCGCCACGATCCGCGGATCTTTTTCAGCCAATTTGACCAATGTGCTGCCGAAAACCTTGGCGTAATCAGGTCCCTTACCCGCTTTTTTCATAAACTCGCCCGATTCGATTTTGTATGCCCCCACACCGTGGTAAGCGACCGAGTTTTCTTCTGCCGGTTTGTAACCGTATCCCTTTTTGGTAATGACATGTACCAAAACGGGGCCGCTGGTTTTGGCAGCCTGACGAAGGCATTCCATCAATTCATCCAGCTTGTGGCCGTCGACCGGGCCGAGATAGGTAAAACCGAGCTTTTCAAACAATACGCCGGAGATGACCAAATATTTGATGCTGTCCTTCACGCGTTCCAGCGTCTTGGCAAACGTATCGCCGGACGGCATTTTCTCCAGCCAGTACTCCACCAGTTCCTTTGCTTTTTTGTACCCTTTATAGGTGCGCAACCGACCCAAATAATTGTGTATTGCACCTACGTTGGGAGAAATCGACATCTCATTGTCGTTGAGTATCACAATCAAATCTTTTTTCTCGTTGCCGATATGGTTCATCGCTTCCAGGGCCATCCCGCCGGTCAGCGCCCCGTCGCCGATGACGGCGATCACCTTATGGTTTTCCCCTTTGAGATCACGGGCCGCCGCCATCCCCATCGCAGCCGAAAGCGAGGTACTGCTGTGGCCGGTTTCCCATACATCATGTTCACTTTCGCTCATCTTCGGAAAACCGCACAGTCCTTTGTATTGGCGCAATGTGGGGAACAAGTGCTTCCGTCCGGTCAAAATTTTGTGCACATAAGCTTGGTGACCGACATCCCAGATGATCTTATCTTTGGGGCTGTCGAACAGATAATGAAGTGCCAGCGTCAGCTCGACCACACCCAGATTGGGTGCCAGGTGGCCACCGGTCTTGGACAGGCTTTCAATCAGAAACTGACGGATTTCTTCGGCCAACTTGGGCAATTGATCGACGGGAACCTGTTTCAGTTTTTGCGGTGAATCAATTTGATCGAGGTGCATGAACAACCCCTCGCTTTCGCTTTCTTTTCTTGTTATTCTTCACATCAAACAACCGGATATGAAATCGCTTCTCCAGAAAGTAAAACAATTGGCCTACCCGAAAAATGATCTCGTTGGCATAACGGATGGAGACAGTTTTGCCCAATGCCTTGCCCCCCACCGTCAAAGCCGAAATGATGGCTACCATCATCATTTCCACCCACCAGCGGCTTTCATCCAGATGAAAAGTGACAATGAGTCCCGTAACCACGGTAAAAGCCGCCGCACCGCTCAAAATTCCGCTGATGTCCCCCACCACGTCGTTACAGAAGTTGGAGAACTGATCAGCACGACGGATAATCCCAATCGCATGTCGGGCTCCTGGCACTTTTTTGGCCGCCATCGAATGGAACGGCGCTTCGCGAGCCGCCGTTGCCGCGATGCCCAGCATGTCAAACACCACACCAATGGCGATGATCAATAGTACCACCAACAGTCCGCCGCTCCAGGACACTCCCCGCAACAACGTGTTGGACGAAGCCGAGAGTGCCATTGCCGTCAATGCGCTCACCAAACTGATGGTGGCGGCCCAGCGCAAGGATTGTTTCAACACCGTTCGCATCGAGACGTCAGATTCCCTCGCTTCCCGTCACAGTAAAATGCCGGCCACTTACGGGCCGGCAGATTTTCCGGCTTGACCGGTGCAGATGACTCTGCCCGGACCGCCTATGGCCGAGTTTGATCAAATTTTCATTCGCAAAAAAACAAAAAAGCGCCCAGGAGTGGTGACTATCCGGGTAAATCCTGCGGCTTAGGTCCAGTAGGATTTCCCAAAAAGGTATCCCGGTCGTCGCCGACCAGGCGGTTTCCCTTTACAACCTTTTTCGGCGTTGTCGCCAATCGCCGGACTGGATTGCCACTTAGTCCGCACTTCAATCCCCGGACAGCCTTGCGTTTTCGCAAACAGTCTAGGAGTTTTCCTCAACAGCCCGAGCCGTCCCCCTAGCCTCTTTTGCAGCGTACCTTTCAACGGCAGTGGCAAGGCGCCGTATCCCCGGCACGCCACTCAAGGCAGGCTACGCTACATACAGGTGGTTGTGCCCGCATGTAGGTTCATCCCCCAAGCCGTCGCTCTTCCTTTCGGTTGAGCCACGCACTTGGGCCTCCGCGGAAGAAGGGTCAACGCCCACATGCCTTTGTGGATCGCCCTTCAACCTTAACTCCCAGCATCAACCCCCGACTGGGCGTCGGAAGCCAACACCAGGAACTTCATCGATGTGCCCTTTAGCGGATTTTTAGCCCCGCCTTCAGGAGAGGTGGGCTGACTAGAATACTGCACCACTCCTATTTTACGGCCATTATAACATATTCCGCCGATGACCGACAATCAAGGCCGCCGGCAATCAACGGTCGCGTGTCGTCAAAAAATCGGCCAATTCCAGGAGTGTACGGGTATTCAACCACGTTTCTCCCTCAATCCAGCGTTTTGCTTCCCCGATCGTTTTCCGAAGGTGTTCCTTCGAAGCGGACAAGCCCAGCAAGGCGGGATACGTCGCTTTGTTTCTCGCCTCGTCGCTTCCAGTCTCTTTTCCCAATTTCTCGCGGTCGCCGATCACATCCAGAATGTCATCCTGAATTTGAAACGCCAACCCCAATCCTTCGGCAAAACGAGTCAGCTTCTCCAGTTGGGAGTCATCAGCTCCGGCCACCATACCGCCCAACCGGACGGCGAACGTGATCAGGTCACCTGTTTTGCGCCGGTGAATCGATCGGAGAGTTTCCAGTGTGACCGGTTGATTCTCGTGCAGGATGTCGTCCACCTGACCGCCCACCATGCCTTCCGCTCCTGCACGACGGGAGGCCTCCGCGATCAGATTCAAGGCAGTAGTAGCCGGAAGTCCGATCAACAGCGCCCCTTCCGCCATCAAACCGAACGCTTTGGTCAAAAGCGCGTCTCCGGCCAAAATGGCCATGGCTTCTCCGTATACCTTGTGGTTGGTCAGCCTTCCCCGCCGATAGTCGTCATCATCCATCGCCGGAAGATCGTCGTGAATCAGGGAGTACGTATGAATCATCTCCAACGCACATGCAAATGGAAGGGCTTGTTCCGCTTCCGTGCCGAGCGCCTCCGCCGTCGCCAACACCAAAACAGGCCGCAAACGCTTGCCGCCGGCCAACAGGGAATAGGCTACGGATTCTTTCAACCGCTTCGGAATATCATGCCACGATTCAACGTATTGCGTCAGTCGGTCATTCACCAGACCAGCCTTTTCCTGCAAGTATTGTTCCGCGGTTCCCACCTCAGTCCAAGTCCTCCTCCGTCCCAAAAGGCTTTTTCACCCAATCGCCGTTTTCACGCACCAGCATTTCCACTTGTTGTTCCACCCGATCCAATGTCTTGCCGCAATGGTTGGCCAGCCGCATCCCTTCCTCAAACAGCCGGATCGCCTCTTCCAGCGGTACTTCTCCGCTCTCCAGCTGTTCCACCACCGTTTCCAGCCGTTTCATCGCTTCCTCGAAAGGAAGGGATTCAACGGACTGACGCGCTTCATTCGCCTCCGCCATCAGCCGACTCCTCCTTTTTCCATACTTGACACTGCAATCGACCGTCCGCGATGCGCACATCGAGCAAATCGCCCGGCTCCACTTGTCGCACGCTTCGGATCAGTTCCTTTCCGCGATAACGATATACCAGCGAGTAGCCGCGGCGCATCACCCGCAACGGGCTGAGCGCATCCAACTGATCCACCAACCGGTCCCAATCGGCCCGGTATACGCGACAGCGTTGCTGCATGTGGGAGATGCAGTTCTTTTTCCATTGTTGCAATTGGGCGCGATATTCGCGAACCCGCTCGGCCGGCCGGTGAACCCACAATCGGTATGCCTGCCGTTCCAGGTCGCGCCGTCCGTCCCGCAGATGTGATGTCATCGCCCGCAGCAGATCGTGAACCAGATCGTCCAGACGCTGTTCGTACTGGATCAAACGGGAGTCCGGTTGACGAAGGCCCGACCGTTTTTTCAATCTCTCCAACCGGTCCCTGCTGAAATGGAGCCGCCGACGCATCGCGTTCACCAAACGTTGTTGGCAGGCGGCGAGACGATCGTGCAATTCCTCCCATCGCGGAGAAACGAGTTCAGCCGCCGCGGTGGGGGTCGCCGCTCTGACATCGGCGACAAAATCGGCGATGGTCACATCGGTCTCATGTCCCACGGCGGAAACGACGGGAATCCGGGAGCGGAAAATGCTTCGTGCCACCACTTCTTCGTTGAATGCCCACAACTCCTCCAGCGAACCGCCTCCCCTGCCGACAATGATCACGTCCACTTCTCCGCATGCATTCAAATTGTCGACGGCGGCCGCAATCGCCCGGGCCGCGCCTTCCCCCTGCACGGGAACGGGATGGAGCAGAATGTCAATGTTGGGGGAGCGTCGCCGGATCGTGGTGATGATATCCCGGATGACGGCACCCCCCGGGGCGGTGACCACCCCCACCCGCCGCGGGTAAAAAGGAAGCGGCTTCTTGTGTTCGGGATCGAACAGACCTTCCTGTTCCAAGCGGTCTTTCAGTTGCTGGAATGCCACATACAGCTCGCCCACCCCGTTGGGTTGCATCTCCTGTACATACAGCTGTACTTGCCCGTCCCGTTCGTACACGGACAAATACCCGCGAACAAGCACGTCGTCCCCGTCCTTCGGCACAAAACGAAGGCGGCGGTTGTGTCCGGCAAACATCACCGCCCGGATTTTGCTGCACTCGTCCTTTAACGTAAAATACATATGCCCCCGGTGGTGGTGATGGAAGTTGGAAATCTCGCCCCGGACCCACACCTGGGAAAGGACGGGATCTTCTTCCACATGCATCCGTAAATATCCGACCAAATCGGACACCGAAAAAACGGGGCGCTCGTTTTCTTCCAGCAACTCCAACATACCGCATCCCTCTCTCTCCAGACCGTGTCTGTCAAATTCGGTTGGTCCTCCCCGCTGGACGGGGAGTGCGTCTGGTGAATACGGTCCGGTTGCTTTCCCGGCTCGCTCCTCCTGCGTCCTCAGGAGACAGGTGATGGCCGCTCCGACCCGGAACGAGTTCACCTGGAGAAACTTGCCCGGCGATTTGATTCCCGCGCTTTCCGGGTCTCTTCATTCACCCGGGAAAGCATTTGCTACCCTACGGAATGTACCAGACACGCTCCAGGCCATCAATCTCCGGAAACAACCTGACACGATCAAGATCGTCATTTCAGTCCAACAATCGTTGGGCAGACTGCACCGTGTTGACCAGGAGCATGGCGATCGTCATCGGACCTACGCCGCCCGGAACCGGAGTGATATACGAGGCGACTTCACGTACCTCTTCAAAGTGGACATCCCCAACCAATTTCCCTTCCGGTGTACGGTTGATGCCCACGTCGATCACCACCGCTCCCGGCTTGACGTACTCCCGCGTCACCAAATGCGGTTTGCCTACCGCGGCGATCAGGATGTCCGCCTGACGTGCGACAGAAGGCAGATCCACCGTTTTGGAATGGCACATCGTCACGGTGGCATTTTCCCGCTGTAACAACAATGAAACCGGTTTGCCCACGATATTGCTGCGGCCGATCACCACCGCATGCTTCCCGGCGAGCGGAATTTCATAACGTCGCAGCAACTCCATGATCCCATGCGGCGTACAGGGCAAAAACCCCGGCTTGCCGATGACCAAGTTTCCGACACTGATCGGGTGGAATCCGTCCACATCCTTTTCCGGCACGATCGCGTCGATCACTTTTTCTTCCGAAATATGCTTCGGCAACGGCAGCTGCACCAATATGCCATGAATGCGCGCATCCCCGTTCAACCGATGCACATGTTTCAACAATTCCTCTTCCGATACCGATTCCGGCAACCGGATCAACTCGGAGTGGATGCCCACTTCGGCACAGGCCCGCACTTTGCCGCGCACATAGGTTTCCGAAGCAGGATCATTCCCGACCAGAATCACGGCCAATCCTGGATGAACCCCCCGCTCTTTCATCCGGCTCACTTGTTCTTTCAACTCTTGGCGAATCGACGCCGCCACCGCTTTTCCGTCAATGAGGATCGCTGATTGTGTCAACTTCGGTGCCTCCCCTTTTTTCACAATGGCTTTACGTTCCCCAGTGTAGCGCGTGGACCTCTGCATGTAAAGGGAATGACGAACTTTCTCCTCTCGGAAAAGCGGTTACTCTTCCGTATTAATGGATATTTCATCAACCAAATCGTTTTTTTGTTCGGAAAACAGTTTCCACTTTTTCTTGACATCTATTTTTTCGCCGATCAGGACCACGATCCCTGTTGAACTGAGAGTAAGCGTTTTGAGAACCACCGATATGTGAATGGCATCATTGCACTCCAACTTCCCGAACCCATGTCACACAGAACAAGTATCAGTGGCACTCCTTTTGGTCAGTGGGCTTCTCACTTCATCCGGTGTGGTAACCCGCATCAGACTGTGTGATTTTGTCATTTTCACTCGATGCGCGGTTTTCATCGCTTTCCCACTCCATGGCTTGATTGTACCAAAATTTCTGTCGGCCTTGCGAGAGGTCTGAATCCTCCCTCGTTCGACGCACACGATCATCTTCATCCTGAAAGGCCGTCTTTCCCGCCCTTCTTGGTCAGCAGTTTTTCCTTCGTCTCGCCATCAGAAACCCAAATGAAAGAACCGGTTTTCCATCGATCCATCATTTGTCATGTTTTCTTACTTTTTATGCTATTTTTTTTTCGAATCATTTGACTTTCCCAGTCTGATGTAATAACATCAAAGTAAACAACGGATTCCTGTACGGTATTGGATAAGAATGCCGATTTTTCGGATTCTTATTCATCGAATGGATGGTCGGTTGCTTAAACTCTGCTTGGCGGAGATTGAGTGGCCGCAGGTCGGAATGATTTGCTTCCGGTCTGCGGCCTTTTTTATCCTTTTTCGAAACATTGCGATGGAGGGTGAGTCGGATCATGATCCATTCGAAAATGGAATCCGGTACGCTGTCGCCACCTCAAGCGGACAAGAAAATATGATTGGAAACCTTGCCGGATCGAAACATCATGTCAAGACGGAAATGATTACCGGTTTGACCACGTTCATAACGATGCGTTACATTATTTTCATCCATCACTCGATCCTGTCCGACGCGGAATCCCAAAAAAAAGCCGCGTGGGCCGCCACCATCTTTTCCAGTGTGATTGGCACCCACGGCCTTGTGGGCCAATTCCCCGTGACTGTCGCCCGGGAATGGGATTGAACGCATTACCTGCACGCTGGTCCTATAAGGAAGGATTGAGCTGGCAAACTGTCCTGGGTGCGGTTTTCATCTTTGGGGTCGTGTTTTTCATTCTCACCGTGACGGGCGTACGCCGAAAATTGATGGAAGCGATCCCTGGCGTACTCCAATCCGCCATCGGTGTAGGGATCGGCTTGTTTATCGCGTTCATCGGCTTGAAAAACGCCGGTATCATTGTAAAGAACGAAGAAGCTTTTGTTTCTCTAGGCTCCGTCACGAAAACAGGCCCGCTGTTGGCCATCCTCGGCCTGATCCTGGCAGCTTTTCTCATGTCAAAACGGGTCAAAGGAGCTTTCATGATCAGCATCCTCTTGGTCACAACGGCAGCAATGGCGGCAGGCGACACACCCGTTCCCAAAAGGTTGGAAGACATCATGACTTTCTCCATTCCCGGCATATCCGAAACTTTTTTGCGTATGGACGTAACTGCGGCTTTGAAATACGGGATTTTTTCCATCATTTTTTCCTTTACCATTGTCGAATTGTTCGACAACCTGGCCACCTTGATCGCCTTGGCCAAAAAGGCTGGTTTGACGGATGAAAAGGGAAACATCCCCAACCTGAACCGAGCTCTTTCGGCGGATGCTGTCGGTACCTTGGCCAGTGCTTCGTTCGGATCCACCACCCTGAACGCCTACATCGAAAACGCTACCGGCGTCGCGGAGGGTGGAAGGACCGGGTTGTCGGCTTTGGTCGTGGCCGGTATGTTTCTTCTCTGTTTGTTTTTCGCCCCTTTGGTGACGTTGATTCCCACCACGGCCACCGCGCCGATTCTGGTCCTGGTGGGAGCATTGATGCTCGGCGAAATCAAACACATCGCCTTTGACGATTACACCGAAGTGGTTCCCGCCTTTCTCACTATCTTAATGATGCCCCTCACCTACAGCATTGCGGAGGGGTTGGCCTTCGGGTTTCTCTCCTATACGCTGCTGAAAGCACTGACGGGGAGGGCGAAGGAAGTCCACTGGATCACGTATGTGATCACTGCGGCGTTTGTCGTCAACTTTGCACTTCATGGATGATCGACAATTTTGTTTGGGAATCCTTTTCATAGGTAAGAGAGGATGATCACCTTGCTGACGAAAGAATCCCTCACCCGACGAATTGCGGTTGCCGCCGGACGGGAACCTGCGGACGTCATCATTCGTAACGGCCAAATCATCGACGTGTTCAACGCCCGGATCATCCACGGGGACCTGGCCGTGGTGGACGGGGTGTTTGTGGGAATCGGCCGGTTTGAGGGACGTGAAGTGATCGATGCGGACGGAAGGTATGTCTGCCCCGGTCTGATCGACGGGCATGTCCATGTGGAATCGGCGATGGTCACCCCTTCCGAAATGGCCAAGGTACTGCTCCCGCACGGGGTGACGTGCATCATCGCCGATCCCCATGAAATCTGCAACGTGGCGGGAATCGAAGGGCTTCGGTTTATGCTCGAAGATTCGGAATCGATCCCCATGGACGTCTATTTCATGCTCCCTTCCTGCGTTCCCGCCACCGCCTTTGAAAACGCCGGAGCCGAACTGAATGCCGACATATTGACTCCTTGGCTGAATCACCCGCGGGTTCTCGGGCTGGGAGAAGTGATGGATTTCCCCGCGGTCATGAAAGCACAGGAAGACATGATCGAGAAACTTCTCGCCGTCCACAGCCGCATGGATGGCCGGATTGACGGCCACGCTGCCGGATTGGACACAACAGGGATCAATGTGTACGCCGCCGCAGGGATCCGTACCGATCACGAATGCGTTACAGCGGAGGAAGCGGAAATCCGGCTGGAACGAGGAATGTATCTCATGATCCGGGAAGGCTCCGTCGCCAAGGATCTGAAGGCGCTCCTGCCTGTGGTGACGGAACGGAATGCCCGACGCTGCCTGTTCGTCACAGACGACAAACACTTGGACGATCTGTTGGAAG
Organism: Polycladomyces zharkentensis; assembly: GCF_016938855.1. Taxonomy (NCBI): domain Bacteria; kingdom Bacillati; phylum Bacillota; class Bacilli; order Caryophanales; family Thermoactinomycetaceae; genus Polycladomyces; species Polycladomyces zharkentensis. The sequence goes on from NZ_JAFHAP010000008.1 coordinate 537,827, forward strand.
AAGGAAGCATTGATCACAACATCCGGCTGGCTGTCGAGCAAGGCCTCCCGCCACTCACCGCCATTCAGATGGCCACCCTCAACGCCGCCGAATGCTTCGGACTTCCCCGTAAAGGAGCGATCGCCCCGGGGTATGATGCGGACTTTCTCCTGTTGGAGGATCTTGATCCCTTCACCGTATCCGAAGTGTACAAAGCCGGGACGCTGGTGGCCAAGAAAGGAAAGGTGGTCCGGAATCGATTTGAATTTCGGGCTTCTCCACCGGCCAGAATCACCCAAAGCGTGCGTCTGCCCGATCTGACCCGGGATCAATTGAAGATTCCCTTGAAAAGCAAGAAGGCCCGGCTCATCGGTATCATTCCTGACAGCTTGGTAACCCGTCATCTGGTGGAGGAGGTCACGGTTGTCGACGGATTTTTCCAAACGTCGGTGGAAAAGGATCAACTGAAACTGGCCGTCATCGAACGGCACAGACAGACAGGCTCCATCGGGTTGGGTATCGTCAAGGGACTCGGGTTACGGAAAGGAGCGATCGCCTCCACCGTTGCCCATGATTCCCACAACCTGATCATCGCGGGGACCAATGATGAGGACATGATCATGGCCGCCAGGGAAATCCGACGGATGCAAGGGGGCCTCATCGTTGTGGCCGACGGAAGGACGCTGGCTTCCCTGCCTCTCCCGATCGGCGGACTCATGGCCGACCGGGAGGCAAGAGAAGTGGTGGAGGAACTGCACCGGCTGAATCGCGCTTTGGACAACATTGGCACCTTCTCTTTCAATCCCTTTTTGACGCTCTCCTTTCTGGCCCTTCCGGTCATCCCGGAATTAAAATTGACCGACCGGGGACTTTTTGACGTGGTGAAATTCCGACATATTGAAGTGGAGGCGGAAGAGGCGAAAGTGGAGGTACTGTTGGAGGATGGTATCTAAGCCCAGCTGAGCAAAGCACCGAAAGCACAGGCACGCTGAAATAAATTTTTTTCAATGGATGCGTACTTTATCCCACGTCCCCTCCCCTGTTCGGAGCGGCCATAATCTCTATATTGTTGGTCACAGGCAGGGAAGCGATACGGACAATCTAATCAGACCGCCTGGATAAGCGACTGACTCCTGCCATCGGGGTCAGCCGCTTCTTCTTTTCCTCGATTAATCACCACACAACCGGCTCCCTTCACCCCTCCCTCTCCAACAACCGGTCACCCGTTCCGGAGTGACGGGTGGTTGACGCATAGCACCGCATCATACATCGCGTTCATAAATTCCCAGGAGACCTGTCTCTTCTGGCTCCACAACGGTTATCTTCGGCCGATCCCCAAAATGGTGCATGAATCATTTGGAACGTCATGTCCCTTGATTCAGATGGTGACCCTCTCCTTTCGATCCCCTTTCTTCCACTTCCCATTCTTATTGGCATACAATACCCCCAAGATCGTGATGATTCCTCCAATGATGGAAAACCAAGTCGGAATTTCACCAAGCCAAATCCACGCAATCACAAAGGCCAATACCGGCGTTAAGTATAGAGAAGTGGAGGCTTTTGAGGCTCCAACTCGATGGGTTGTGTAGGCTAGCGCCAAATAAGAAATGACGGTTGGAAAAATACCTAAGTATACAACACTCAAAGTGGCACTCATCGGTGCGGATTCAATCTCTTTGATGATCCCGGGCGTGAACACCAGCACAAATAAAGTTCCTGCCCAAATCGCATAAGAAGTAAAAGCGAGAGAACCGTACTTTTTCAAATAAGGTTTTTGAATAACAAAATACACACTTTCTGAAAATGTTCCCAAAAGCACCAGTAACGCGCCCATATTGAGATGAAAACCTTCTCCCGTTCCAATCGAAATGAGTGATGCACCAAAAAAGCTGATCAGGGTTCCGACCCATCCGCTGAAACCAAATCGCTCATGCAAAAAAACAGACGCCAAAATACCAGTAAAGATGGGAGCCAACGAAACGATCAGGCTCGCAACCCCTGCACTGACCGTTGTTTCCCCCAAATTGACTGCAATATGATAAACTGAAAAACCCAAAAATCCCGTGATCAATATGATGGGGATATCTTTCACCTCAGGCAAACGCATACGCGTGACCCAAGCATAAATTGCCAATACAATCGAAGCAATCAATAAACGCAAAAGAGCAAGATGTTCAGGTGAATACGCCTTTAACCCGGCCCGGATCCCCGCAAAAGCCGATGCCCAAAAGAAAATGGCAATTCCATGGGCGATGATCACATCCCAATGAATATTTTTTACCAACATCATCACTCCCATAACAGGTTCCTCATCATGTTACTCCTGAAATGATTGATTTCACTATCACTTCAAATGATACTGAAAAATTATCTTATATGTAAATAATCCTTACAACACTATGTATTAATTGGCGAATCTCCTTTAAATGTAAGTTTATATTACATAATCCCTGCTATTCCTCTCTTCCATAACAGAAAACGGACAGGCGAATACACCCGTCCGCTACCTTTATCCACCATCAACCGTGGCACCCATTCACCGCCCAAAGGCCGATCCGAGCCACTCCATAGGCGTTATCCCCGGAGTAACGCGGATCGGCAAACGTCAGCCGGGCGCGGACGGCAGGATGCTCCAATCGCTTGCGCAGACGATCCCGAATCAAACTGTTGGCGGCCACTCCCCCGACGATCAGCACTTCTTTCGGATAACCCCGGTCAAACGCATGCTTAAGCAGTTTTTCCACCGTGTTGGCCACGCAGCGCAATGCGGCAAACGCCAGCGCTTCCCTGGATGCGGCCCGTTTTTCCCACAACCGCAGCAACGCTGTCTGCGGCCCGGAAAACGAACAGGTCAGCCCGTCCACCGACGACGGGATGGTGACTTGTTCTCCGCCGTCATACCGCAAGGCCAATTCCTCCACATGTTGTCCCGATGGAAACGGCAAACCCATCGCCACGCCGATCCGGTCTACCAACTGCCCGGCATGCAGATCGCTGGAGCCGCCGATCGTCTCGATCGCGTATCCCGCTTCCTTTCGTCTGACATGCAAAAGATCCGTGGTACCGCCGGACAGATGAATCGCCAGAAAGCGATCGGCAGTCCATGTTCGGTCGGCCGTCGCCTCACCGGCGGCAATGTGCCCTTCCTGGTGCGTCGTCCCGATCAGCGGCACACCCCACGCATGGGCCAAAGATTGAGCCCACGACTTCCCCACCAGAAAAACGGGCATATAGGAGCCCGTTTGCGGTCTGGGCGCCGTGCTGACCGCGACGGCCGCCACCTTTACCTGGTCAAGAGGCAGACGAAGGAACAGCTCCGGCAAACGCCGCACGTGCTGAAACACGGCATGGGACTGCTGAAGTCCCCGCTCGCCCTGTGGCACATCCAACCACTGCCGCTGTTCGGCCAAACAGTTTCCTTTGTCATCAACGAGACACAATGACGTGCAGTAATTGCTCGTATCCACGCCCAACACCGCGCGGGACGTGTTCATTCAAGCTCCTCCTTTGTCAGTCGCTCACGGATTTCCTTCTGTTTCTCCACGATTGCCCCCAGCACACCATTGACAAATTTCCCCGACTCTTCGGTGCTGTATGCTTTGGCCAATTCAACCGCTTCATTCAACGTGACTCCCGGCGGAATCTCTTCTTCAAACATCAACTCATACAACGCCATCCGCAACACCGCCCGATCGACCACGGCCAACCGGTAGAGGCTCCAACCCTTTTTCAAAAAATCGCTGAGAACCGCATCCAACCGGTCCATATGAGTAAGGACGCCCCCGACCACACGACCGAAAAATGCCCGTTCGTCCTCGGGCAAGCTCTTTTTCACCCGCTCGATCACTTTTTCGGCCGGTTCGGGGTTGAGATCCACCTGATACAACGTCTGCAATATTTTTTCGCGTACCTGTCTCCTGCTCATATTCCATCCTCCAAAAAAAACCCGCGCCGTTCGCCGGCCGGGTTTGGTTATTTTCTCATCCAACGATCAGGAAACCAATCTTCCAACACCTGTCGCAAGTCTTTCCGCCCATCCCATTCTCTCCCGACAAAATAACCGATGCCCACGATCAGCGCAAACACAAAGGTTTTCCACAATCCAACCACCAAATAGACGATGCCCAAAATCAATCCGGCCAGCGTTCCGATCAGACGCCCGCGATGGTGCACCCACAAATACTCCAACCATTTCCAATCCATTATCGGTCACCGCCTTATTCGACGCGAATCCGCGTGCGATCAGGCTGAACCGTGTCTGTGACGTAGACGGAGATTTGATCGACCGTCACCCCGGCAATCTCTTCGATATGTGTTTTGACGACCCGCTGGAGTTCTTCGGACAATGTCTGAATCGGCGTTTCCCCGTCCACGGTCAGTTTCAACCCCACGCCCACGGAGGCGTTATTGCCGCTCATCCGGACACGGGCGGTCAAGTCGCGAATCCCCCGCACCCTTCTGGCGGCTTTCACAGCCAAACTCTCCAATGTGTCCAATGAAATGCGAATATACCCGATTTCCGTCAACCGGTCCACACCGAGGTCGGCTCCGGGGCGACGAACGGTTACCAGCAAAAGTCTGAGACCGATCAGCATCAACAGCAGACTGAGACCGACAGCCGTCCATTGCCGGGCTTGGTATGCGTACAACGCCTCAACCATACGGACAGCATCGTATTTGGACAAACCCAAACCCGAAAAGAACCACACACCGAGAGCGGAGGCGACGGTCACAAAAAGGCTGAGAAATAACACAAGCACTCGGTCCAGCAGCTTCACGCCCCTACCCCCCTCCGGAATACTGACAATTCCAAGTCCGTCATCACTTCACACGCTGGGACTCGGTGTCCGTTTGTTTTTCGCTGGAAAATTTGACTGCTTCCACTTTGACGACCACTTCGCTCACGCTCAAGCCCGTCATGTTTTCCACAGCCGACTTGACCGCTTCCTGGACGTTCCGTCCCACTTCCGGGATATGGTAGCCGAACGCGATGACGAGTGCCACTTCGATTTTCGTCTCGTCACCCACTTCGACGCGAACGCCCTGACGCAAATTTTTTCGTCCCAAGAGTTGGGTCAGGTCACCGACCACCCCACCGCTGAGACCGGCCACCCCTTCCACCTGTTGGGCGGCCAGCCCGGAAATGATTTGGATCACTTCCGGTGCAATCTCAATTTTCCCCAACTCGTTCACTTGGTAATCGACATGGTCGATCGGGTTATGATTGGTCATCTTTCGAACGCTCCTCGTTCAAATTGGTTTTTTCAAGAAACTGAATATGGAAATCTCCGCTGACAAACTGTGGATGTTGCATCAGCTTCAAATGGAACGGGATCGTCGTTTTCACCCCGTCAATCGCAAACTCCTGCAACGCCCGCCGCATACGGTCAATCGCCTCTTCCCGGTCTTTGCCCCAGACGATCAACTTGGCGATCATGGAGTCGTAGTAAGGAGGAATCCGATACCCCGTATAAGCGGCACTGTCCACGCGTACTCCCGGGCCGCCCGGCGGCAAGTAAAACCGGATTTCACCCGGAGAAGGGATGAAGTTCCGATCCGGATCTTCCGCATTGATCCGGCATTCGATGGACCACCCGTCAAAACGGACGTCTTCCTGCTTGACGGACAGCGGTTCACCCGCCGCGATACGTATCTGTTCCTTCACCAGGTCGATCCCGGTCACCAGCTCTGTGACGGGGTGTTCCACCTGGATGCGGGTGTTCATCTCCATGAAGTAGAAGTTGCCTTCTTTGTCCAGCAGGAACTCCACCGTTCCGGCTCCGGAGTAATTGACCGCCTTGGCCGCGGCCACCGCCGCCTGCCCCATGCGCTCCCGCAATTCGGGAGTCAAAGCCGGGGAAGGCGCTTCCTCCACCAGTTTTTGGTATCGGCGCTGAATCGAGCAATCCCGCTCACCCAAGTGGATGACGTTGCCGTGGTTGTCCGCCAACACCTGAATCTCGATGTGACGCGGCTCGATGAGGAATTTCTCCAGATACACCCCCGGGTTGCCGAAGTTGGCTTCCGCTTCCTGCTGGGCCATACGGATTGCCCGTTTCAATTCTTCTTCGCTGTGAACCACACGCATTCCTTTTCCGCCACCGCCGGCAGTCGCCTTGACGATGACGGGAAAGCCGATTTCCCGGGCCACGGCCACCGCTTCATCGATATCCTCGATCAGCCCTTCCGTTCCCGGAACGGTTGGTACACCGGCCTCTTTCATCGTTTCCCGCGCGGTGGTCTTGTCCCCCATTTTGGTGATGGCCGATGGGTGCGGGCCGATAAAAGTGATTCCGCAAGCGGCGCACAGCTCGGCAAAATCGGCGTTTTCCGCCAAGAATCCGTAACCGGGATGGATGGCGTCCGCACCGATCAACGTGGCGGTACTCATCAGGTTGGTCATGTTGAGGTAGCTGTCTCTCGATGGCGCCGGACCGATGCAATACGCCTCATCCGCCAATTTGACGTGCAGTGCATCCTTGTCCGCCTCCGAATAGACGGCCGCCGTTTGAATTCCGAGTTCGCGGCATGCGCGAATCACGCGGACGGCGATTTCTCCGCGGTTCGCGATCAAGACTTTTTGAAACATGTTCCGATTCCCCTCCCGCCGTTTCAGGTTGTTTTCACCAAAAACAGCGGCTGTCCGTATTCAACCAGCTGTCCGTTCTCTACCAGTACTTTGACAATGGTGCCGCGAACTTCTGCTTCGATCTCGTTCATCAGTTTCATCGCTTCGACAATGCAGACGACCGTATTTTCCTCCACTTGGTCCCCCTCTTTGACGTATGGATCCGCATCCGGAGCCGGCGCACGGTAGAACGTACCCACCATGGGCGACACGATTTTATGTAAATTGGCATCCTCTTCCTCCGCCGGCTTTTGCTCAGGTTTGGCAGGAGCAGGCTGTTCTGCCGCGGGTTGTGGAGCCGGGAGCGGTGCTTGCGGGGCCGGAGGCGGCGTCGGCACAATCGGCTCCGGTTGTCCGGCGGCCGGTTGGTTCACCACGGTCGTTTGTCCTTTCGGCCCTTTTTTGATCACCAGTTTGTTTCCGTCTTTCTCGAACTCAAACAGTTCGATGTCGGTTTCGTGGATCAGCTTGATGAGTTCGCGAAATTCATGTACACGAAATTGCATGAAGCATATCCTCCCATTCAACAAAAATTCCGAAGCGCATCGGACGGGACGGTTTTATCATAATGTTTTTTGCTCGGCTTGGCCAGTCCTTGACCCGGTATTCGCATGACATCTCTTCTACATTTTGACCGAAAGACGAGAAGAAAAACCCCTTTCTGCCGCGAATAATCTCAAATCACAAATCGTAAGATGAAAGACGACTTGCCTGTGATCCCTCAACGGGGATGGGTGGAAAAAACGGAACGGTGCTCTTTTGCTGGCAGTAGGATTGCTGTACGTCAGGATGGAGATTCCAGCGGCGAACAAACCCCAAGTAAATCTTGAGAGCGGGAAAAGGAACCTGTGTACTGGTAATACCACGGGCACTTCCGTTGGTCGCAGGCACACCGCCCAAGCAGGTAGCGGCAGCGTTACTGCAAAACATCATGGAACGGGGCAATAGGCACTTGGCGTTGTCCAAAACGGCAACAGACCGCGGGCGTGAACAACCCAAGAATCCCACTTTCGACCCAAGCGAATGTACTGGTGCTTCACCGCGTGGAATGACAAACCACGTTGAAAGGGGACGTGAAAAGAAAATCGCCTAGGGCAGCACATCGATCGGCCCGCGGCTTTTCATATGACACCCCTTCATCTCAAGTGACTACTCGCATTAATTGCTGCCAGCACTGGCAAGAAAACGGAACCTTCACCGGCATCGGCTGCAAGTCAGCGTGGTTTCTCGATCTATTCATCCATATGGTCAATTTTGAGATATAAGGAGGAAACCGAAGTGGCAGGAGCTTTGGGGTGGACTCTGTTGGCCGCCTTTGGCTATGTAATCGGGGGAAGCATGGTTTGGTTCAAAAAAAGTTGGTCATCTCAAGGTTTGACCACGCTGGTGGCACTCAGTACCGGCCTGCTGTTAGCTGTGGCCATTGGCGGTATGCTGCCACACGGTTTATCCGAATCGCCGTCACAGGCCCCCTGGCTCTTGGTCGGCATGTTGGCGGCGTTCACCTTTCAGAGGTGGCATACGAAGCACCGCTTGTCTTCCAAAACAGAAATGGACCGACGCCAAGGTGCCGTCTGGAGCGTGTTATCCGGGATGGGAATCCACGCCTATTTTGAGGGGTTTGCCATAGGAGCCGGTTTCCATGTCGATCCCCACTTTGGAATCGTGGTATTGCTTGCGCTCGTGTTGCACAAAATTCCGGAAGGTGTCGCCATTTCCACCCTGACGATGGCCGGATTCCAGGAGCGGAAAAAAGCCGTTGGGGCAGCCGGAATACTGGGGATTTGCACCGTTTTCGGAACCGTAACGGCTTTATGGATAGTGGATCTTCCTTGGTTACAAGGTCAATTTTCCGGCATTGCGCTCTTATTCTCGGCCGGGATTCTGCTTTATGTAGTGGGAACGGAATTATGGCCGGCCGTTAATCGGATGGAACATTCCCAAACTGTTTGGTGGTTTTTATCCGGTATCTTACTCTATTACTTACTTGGGTGGGGAAGTACGCTGATCGCTCCCATTCATCATCACGATGCCGGCGCAACAGCGAACCCTCACCACTCCCAAGACGCCGGCCATCATCATCTGCACCCGGTTGAAATCCCGAAGGGAAAACCGATCCCCATTGTACACCTGCAAGTTCACAGGGATTCAGAATCCGGTTGGAACCTCCATGTACAAACGAAACATTTTCAGTTTACGCCTGAACTGATCAACGGACCCAACCGGATCGGCGAAGGCCATATGCATCTCTTTGTGGACGGCAACAAAATCGCCCGTTTATATGGACCGTGGTACCACTTGGACAATCTGGGCCCAGGAAAGCATGAAATACGAGTAGAACCCGTCACCAATCAACATGCCCCTTATGTCCATAACGGGAAGAAAATCGAAGATGCAACGATTGTGATTGAAAAGTGACTTGCTCCGCACGGCTAAAGCACCGGAGGCCTTCTCGCTTCATCTGGCGTGGCAACCCACATCCGTCCACGATGGCTTCGTCCAAGCCTGGAAAAGGTTTTGTTCTCGTTGTCCGTATCCCGGTTCAGGAACGTATCCCATCGCTCGATGCAGGACATTTCTTGCGGCATTGACATCTCTGTCTGCCTCATATCCGCATGAGCAACGATGGATACGTTCTTTTCATGTCTTCTTTACGGTCTGTCCACATTCGGAGCATGCCTGTGACGTGTTGTGAGGATCGACCGTGATCACCTGCTTACCGGCCCCACTCTGCCTTGTAAGTCGTGAATTGAACCAGCATCCTCCAACCTGCGTCGGCAATGCTCTTAGCCAGATTGTGATTCTTCAACATCCCCTGAACCTTCAAGTCCTCGAAAGTGATCCAATCGTAGTTGTCCACCAGATAGCGGCTGATCTTGTGTGCGGTGTCCCTTCTCTGGTTTGCTATGTATTCGTGAACCTTCGCCAACATCGCAACCGCTTTACGCCTGCGATTCGACCCTTTCTTCCTACGGGAAACCATACGCTGAAGAAAATTTAACCGTCTTGCCGCTTTCCGAAGGTACTTGGGATGATCGAAGAATTCGCCATCAGACGTGACAGCCAGATGTTTCACACCGAGATCGACGCCTGCTTGTCGACCGGTTCGGGATGACTTCGGCTCTACCTCACATGAAATACAAGCGTAATACTTCCCGTTCTTCCGTTTGATGGTGCAAGTCTTGATCTTTCCTTCAATCCGGCGGTGCAGTTTGATTCTCACATCGCCAATTTTGGAGAGCTTCAGGTACTTTCCATCCAGTTTGTAGCCGGCTTGAGGATAGGTAGGTGAAGCTGTCGTATCGGTTCTTACCTTGAAAGCGAGGGTATCCCGGTTTTTCCCCGAGTTTTACTCGAGGGAAAAACGCTTGAAATGCTTTTTCCAACCGCTTGGCTACATCTTGAAGAACCTGAGAATGGATCTCTTTAAACTCCGGGATCTCCTTCTTAAGTTCTGGAAGTTCTATTGCTTGCTTGTGATAGTTCAACGTAATACCGCGTCTTTTGTAGGCGAACTTTCGTTGTTCAAGCATGGAGTTGTAGAGCCAGCGACACATGCCCAGTGTCCATTCCATTTTCTCGATTTGCTCTTTCGTTGGTTCCAGCTTGAATTTGTAGGTTCTCATCACCGTGATTGACTCTTTTTATGGTCTTTCTCTTGTATGATACGTGATTCTACCGGCATTTTCAGAATTGATCAGAAGGGCATTCAAACAATGTCGGACTTGCGAGAGCCGAGTCCCTCCCGCGTCCGAGCCCGCTTTCATCCCAACCCTAAAGGGCTGGGTTTTCCGCTCGCTCTTTATAAAATAATTTGAAGATAACTGGATACGTGAAAACAGTCCCGGAGAAGTTTGGAACGATCATTAAGCTTGGAGAAAACAGCTGTACACGTTTCAGCTTCCGCAGCATACTGCCAGTGACCCGAATAAAGGGAGTGTTGTTTGACAAATGACAACACATTCGTTATATTGATTTCCAACCAATTCAATTTGCTGCAATTCAATTTGATCAAATGAAAATAAGGTGTGAAAGATGAAAGACCCCGAATTCTTGAAGTTGGACAATCAACTTTGCTTCACCATTTATGCCTGTTCCAGAGAAATTGGCCGCATATACCGCCCTCTGCTCGATGAATTGGGCATTACCTACCCCCAATATCTTACCCTTTTGGTGTTGTGGGAGCACCGTGAAATGACCGTTAAAGAGCTGGGAGAACGGCTCTACTTGGATTCCGGCACATTGACTCCCATGTTGAAGCGGATGGAAGCCGCCGGTCTCATCCGAAGGCAACGGTCCGCCGACGATGAGCGCAAAGTGATCGTACGTCTCACCGAACGTGGAGACGCGCTGAAGAAAAGAGCTTATTGCATTCCGAAAACCCTGCTGGAGAAAAGCGGGATTTCGGAGGAAGAGTTCCGAGAGCTTCTGTCCCGGTTCAAATCCCTTTTGCAACGGGTACATCAACAAAACCGCCTGAATGAGTGAATCTCGAGAGTGACCTCTGTTTTGCATCTCAGAAGCGTGCATAACGGGAATCAAACGAAAAAGGCGATAACTGTCACCATATGCGAAAGCAGTTATCGCCTATTTTGAGCCAGCGGTATCATTGGCGCCATGTTCAAATTCGATCCAAACAATGATCCCGAACACCAAACCTTTATCGCGAATCCGCTGCCTCTGACAATGGCCTTGGCAGAGAACCATGCACCCGTTGAATCCGAGGGCGCAGGAATTGGTGGCATCCGCAATCATACCCGTTACCGGGGAAAAAACCGCGTCCGCTGATATCCGCCGAAGTTCCGGATGGCACCGACGGAAGCCATCGTGGAGGCGGAGGCGTTATCTCCGGCCACCGCCCACGCGCTGTCCGTATGGCAGAAATAAAACGGATCGCTGTTGTCCACAGGGCCACCATGATGCCCAGGCTGTCAACAAAGGAGACAAATACAGGCGGCCGGGATGGTGCCGGTGCAGATTCTTCAATCACGGATATCCTGATGGCTGCCGCCATTTTCCCCTGAATGGTCCGGGATCGGGGCGGCCACAGCGAATTCCTCTGTCGCGGAAATCTCCCCCGTTCTCTGTACGTCGATCCGCTCTCCATCCACCTGCGATAAAGATGCATGCTGCTTTTGCACCAAAATCGCCCTCAGCACGTTCGGATGGTCGAAATCCCTCTCTCCAGCCCCGTAGCCGATCCGTTCCATCGTCAACGAGCGGAGCGGACCGAATTCATTCACCAGCGCTTTTAAAATCCCGGCACCCGTCGGTGTGGTCAGTTCGCCCTCCACAGTCAGATCCGCCAGCGGAATGCCGGTCAGCAGTTCGGCTGTGGCCGGCGCCGGGATGGGGTACATGCCGTGCGCCATCCGTACTTTACCGTATCCGGTCGGTACCGGGGAGGCGAGGATTTCGCCGATATCAAGGTTTTCCAACGCCAGACACACGCCAATGATGTCGAGGATCGAATCCATGGCACCCACTTCATGGAAATGAACATCACCTGGATCAATGCCGTGAATCTTCCCTTCCGCCAACGCGATCACATGGAAAATGGCCCGGCTGCGCCGCTTCACCCGTGGCGGCAACTCACTCTTGTCGATCATGTCGAAAATCTCTGCCGCCCGCCGGTGCCCATGGTGCTGATGGTCTCCCTTGATGTACAGCCGCAATTTTTTTGCGGCGATGCCCCGCTTCATCACCGTCTCCACGCGTATCTCAAACGGATCGACCGGCAGCTGCTTGAGATGCTCTTCGATATAGGAAAGATCGGCACCGAGATCGATCAGGGAGGCCAGTACCATGTCACCGGAAATACCGGAGAAGCAATCGAAATACAGCGCCTTCATTCACATGCGCCTCCATCACCAATTATTGGATCATCACGGTCGTACAGCCTGCGCCAATCCCGTTGTGGATGTTAACCCCCGTAATACCTGTCAAACAGGAGGACATCATCGAAAGTAACGGCATCATTCCCGGAAAATGACCCATACCCGACCGAAGTCGGCACCGCGATCAACGGCCACCGTACCATTCCACCGACGGCGCTGCCGAGCGCTCCCTCTATGCCCGCCACAACGATCAGTCCGTTTAATTCCCGCATCTTTTGCCGATAGCAGGCGTTCGATGCCGGCCACACCCACATAGCAGATCCGCCCCGCCTGGCAGCCTATCCCACTCTCCGACGTATCCGCAACCTCTCAACCGGCAAACCGGTCGTCTCCGCGTACAACCAAAGCGCCTTTCCCGTGTACTGACGGGTCTCTCGTCCACATGTCCATCACCGGGGAACCGGATCGTAACCGGAGATGAATACCCCGGTGTAGATGGACTGGCCCAACACGCCACTTCGGTACAATCGGCCTTCGCTGTCCATCCGCTCCGGCGTCGCCCGGATCATCACAGCCCGCCCGTGCGCTTCCTCCATCCCCCCACAAACGTACCTGCCTCACATTCTCCCTTGGCCGAAAATCACTTCCGGATTGCCAAGTCCTTGCTGTTGCTTCGCCGTAAAGCTCCGCTCAATCGTCTCTTTCCTTCGCTTGTAGATGGATGGGGAATCTACTTCTTGGCATCGAGACTGCTGAACTGCCACTTTGACTTTGTCAGCCTTCTCCCCCCTTTTTGACAGAAAGCTTTTCGTTTTCCATTTTATCAGCGCATTTTCCAGAGAGAACGGTTGGAGGTAGTGACGGCGACAGCACCCGCGGAGAGGGCTTGTTCTGCTTCTTCGGGTGTACGGATCAACCCGCCCGCCAGCACCGGAATCCCGGTTCGTTCATGAACTTCCCGAATCATGTGCGGGATGATCCCTGGCAACACTTCGATGTAATCCGGGCGAGACGTTTCCAACAGGCGGTAACTGGTTTCCAACGCATGGGTGTCCAGCAGGAAAATCCGTTGGATGCCGATCAGTTTCTTTTTCTTCGCCACGTGCACTACCTGGGTTCGGGTTGAAATCAACCCTGCAGGCTTGATTTGCTGACACAGAAATTCAGCGGCATGTTCATCGTTTCTGAGACCTTGAATCAAATCGACATGAAGCATTACTTTTTTGCCGTGGCGATTAGCCAGTTGGATCAGCGCCTTCAGTTGTGCGACGTGACAGTCGAGCAGGATGATGTATTGATACGAACTGTCCATGAGCATTTCAAAATCCTTGATGCTTTTGGCAGCAGGCAGAATTTTCTGTTGCTGGAAATGCATTTTCCTCCCCCTATCACTTCCATCCAGTCGGGTATGTCTTTATTTGTTTGAGATAACTGACAAGGCTCCCGCTGGAGTTAACCTGGTCCACCCCTTTTGTCTCGGCTGCCCTTTCCCTCTTATGCCTCTGTCACTTCAGCTCAAAGGCCGCTCACCTACAAAGCGGCGGTTTGATGGCTGACCAATCCTCGGGCGAAGCAATCACACCACTTCCGTCGCTTCGGTCAATCGTTGCTCCAGATTACGACGATGTTGTTCCGTTGTTTCTTCATCCCATCCCAACAGATGTGCCATCGCCGACGTCACCGGCTCTTTCCACCGGCGAACCCAGTCGATATCGAAAAACATCGCACTGGTACGGCGGATGAAGAAATCACTCGGGGTAGCGGTCATTTCATGTTCCACACCGTATACCAGAGCAGCGAACACATCCGGCGGAAGCCCGAATGAAGCAGCTTCCTCGCTTCGTTTTTTTACAATATCATACACCAAACCCACATTGGAACCGTAACGGCGAACCAATTTCTCCGCCTCTTCCCTGGCAAGCCCCCATTCCATGCCCGCTTGGATTTGTTCCTTCAAAAATGCGGGATAATGGGCAGAACCTCCGAATTTGCCGCCGGACAATGGAAGATCGGCCGTCCGGCACGGGCCGAAATTCTGTTTGGTTTCCGCCTCCAATTCGGAAGCGACAAGGTCGACCACTTTTTGCGCCATTTTCCGATACCCCGTCAGCTTCCCGCCGGCGATCGTGATGAGTCCGGAATCCGAACGGAACATCTCATCCTTGCGGGAAATCTCCGACGGGGATTTTCCTGCCTCGTGGATCAATGGTCGGATACCCGCCCAGCCGGACTCGACATCATGCGGGGTCAGCCCAAGACTGGGGAACATCCGATTGACGGCCCGCAACAAATAATCCCGATCCTCCACCGTGATGCGGGGGTGCTCGAGATCCTCATGGTAGTCGGTATCCGTCGTACCGATGTACGTTTTCCCGTCCCGAGGGATGGCAAATACCATCCGTCCGTCCGGCGTATCAAAATAGACGGCATGACGCAACGGAAAACGGGACTGATCCACCACGATGTGTACGCCTTTGGTCCAGTGCAGCGTTTTCCCCTGTTTGGAACCGTCCTTTTCACGCAAAAAATCTACCCAGGGGCCTGCCGCATTGACGATTTTCCTGGCTTTGATCACCAATTCGCGGCGTTGGAGCAAATCCATCGCTTTGACACCGATCAGCTTTCCGTCCCGATACAGGAAATCGGTCGCCTTGACATAGTTGACCGCCAAGGCACCCTGTGCCACCGCTTCCTTCAACACCTCCAGCGTCAAACGGGCATCGTCGGTGCGGTATTCGACGTAAATACAGGAACCTTTCAATCCCTCCTTGCGCAATAGCGGTTCTTTGGCCAACGTTTCTTCCGCGTTCAGCATTTTTCGTCGCTCACTTTTTTTCACGCCGGCCAGCCGGTCGTAGAGGTAAACACCGAAGGAAGCGGCCCATTTGCCGTAAGTGCCGCCCCGGACAATCGGGAGCAACATCCACTCCGGTGTGGTCACATGCGGGGCGTTCTCGTAAACGATGGCACGTTCCCGCCCCACTTCGGCAACCAATCCGAATTCCAACTGTTTGAGATAGCGCAAACCGCCATGTACCAACTTGGTGGATCGGCTGGACGTACCGGCGGCAAAATCCTGCATCTCGATCAGCGCCGTTTGGATGCCGCGAGTTTGCGCATCCAATGCAATCCCCGCACCGGTAATGCCACCGCCGATTACCAACAAGTCCCATTCCTGCTCCGATAACGTCTGTACAACACGGGAACGTTCCCGCGCAGAAAACGAATAACCCATGCCAACCCCACCTTTTTCTATTATTTGACAAAAAAGCCACAATCCCTTATGCGCACACATAAGGTATTGTGGCTGTCTCCCGTCTCCACCGTGTATCAACTTGTCACAAACAGCAGGTTTACTTGAACACCCGCGCTGCTTCCACCGCTTTTACCCATTTATTATACAGCATTTCCCGCGTATTGTGATCCATTTCAGGCTCAAAATTGCGGTCAACCTGCCAGTTCTTTGCAATCTCCTGTTTGTCGGACCAGAAACCGACGGCCAACCCAGCCAAGTAGGCGGCACCGAGCGCGGTTGTCTCCAGCACCACCGGACGTTCCACCGAAACCCCGAGAATGTCACTTTGAAACTGCATCAGGAAATTGTTGGCGGTGGCACCGCCGTCAACGCGCAACTTTTTCAGGCGAATGCCCGCATCGGCCTCCATCGCGCCCAACACGTCCCGTGTCTGATAAGCAAGGGATTCCAAAGTAGCCCGTACCAAGTGTTCCTTTTTCGTTCCGCGCGTCAAGCCGAACACCGCCCCGCGCACGTCACTGTCCCAGTAGGGCGTACCCAATCCCACAAATGCCGGTACGACGTAAACCCCGTCATTGGCATTCACTTTTTGCGCCAACTCTTCACTTTCCGCCGCCGTTTGGATCAGGCGCAACCCGTCCCGCAACCATTGGATGGCCGAACCGGCGACGAAAATGCTGCCCTCCAGCGCATACTCCACCTTGCCGTCCAGCCCCCAGGCCAGTGTGGTCAGAAGTCCGTGCCCCGAGCGGACCGCTTTCTCCCCCGTATTCATCAACATGAAGCAACCGGTGCCGTAAGTGTTTTTGGCCATGCCCGGCTCAAAACAAGCCTGGCCGAACAACGCCGCCTGCTGATCACCCGCGATGCCGGAAATGGGTACTTCTTCCCCGAAAAAGAGCGTCGGATCGGTGGTGGTGTACACCTCAGACGATGAACGCACTTCGGGCAACATGGAGCGGGGAACGGTCAACATCTCCAGCAGTTCATCATCCCAACGCAAATCGAAGATATTGTACATCAGTGTACGGGATGCATTGGAATAGTCGGTGACATGGGCCCGTCCACCGGAGAGCTTCCACACCAGCCAGGTATCGATGGTGCCAAACAGCAGGTCTCCTCGTTCCGCTTTTTCCCGTGCCCCATCAACATGATCCAGAATCCATTTCACCTTGGTACCGGAAAAATAGGCGTCGATGAGCAAGCCGGTTTTGTTGCGAACCGTTTCTTCGTAACCGTCAGCTTTCAACTGTTCGCATATATCGGCCGTCTGCCGGGATTGCCACACGATTGCATGATAGACCGGTTCACCCGTATGTTTGTCCCAGACCACGGTGGTCTCACGCTGGTTGGTGATCCCGATCGCCGCAATCTCTTGGGCCGCGACCGGATAACGGGCCAATACCTCATGGATGACGCTCTGCACGGAACCCCAAATTTCCAATGCATCATGTTCGACCCAGCCTTGTTTGGGGAAAATCTGGGTAAACTCCTTTTGCGCCACTCCGACCACTTTTCCCTCGCGATCAAAAATGATCGCCCGAGTGCTGGTGGTTCCCTGGTCAATGGCCAACACGTATTTCTTTTCCATCTTCAAACCCCTCCCATTTTTCCCTTTCGAGCGAGTTTTCTGGCAAAAATCCGGAAATCTTCGCGTCGCCTGCCTTCGCTCTGTTTTCGATTGGTGATTGTGTTGATCCGGGTGCACCGTTTTCTCTCTCTCGCCTTTCACATCTATGGGCACTTGCCGGAAAACGGCCACCCTTTTCCAAAATCGGAAGCATCATCAGAACGACACGCATTTCAAGCGCTTACAAATAAATCACTGAAATAACTGCAAATAAACCCAAGATGCCAGCACACCGCCCACAAGCGGACCGACTACGGGAATCCAGGCATAGCCCCAGTCGGAACTCCCCTTGCCGGGTATGGGCAACAGCGCATGGGCGATGCGCGGTCCCAGATCCCGGGCAGGATTGATGGCATAACCGGTGGTGCCGCCGAGCGACATCCCGACCGAAACCACCAATAACGCCACCACCAGTGTCTGCAATCCGTCGGCGAAAACGACCCCTTTGGCACCAAAGGCCAACAAGGCCAACACCAGCACGAACGTACCGATCACTTCGCTCAACAAGTTGGACCATGTATGTCGAATGGCCGGTATGGTGGAGAATACAGCCAATTTCGCTTCGGGATCGTTCGTTTCTTTCCAATGGGGCAAGTAATGCAACCAAACCACGACCGCTCCCAAAAACGCCCCGATCATCTGCGCCACGATCATGCCTGGAACTTCGGCCCACGGCAGTTTCCCCGCCATCGCGAAACCGACGGTGACGGCCGGGTTGATATAGGCACCGCTGTAATGGCCGACGCAATATGCGGCCACCATCACCGCCAAACCCCAGCCGAAGGTGATCACCACCCAACCTGCGTTTTGCGCTTTGGATTTGTTCAACACGACACCAGCAACCACACCGTCTCCCAAGATAATCAGAATCATCGTGCCGATCAATTCGGCGAGAAAATGAGACAATGTTCTCCCTCCTCTTTAGTATGTCTATTTATTCTGATGATACAGAATTATTGGAAGTCAATTTCATGAAAAAAACCACAACATCCCCTTCAACCCCGTTGAAAGGATATTGTGGTTCTCCGTCTCTCATCCACGATTAACTTGTGAGGGAACAAATCGAAAGCGGTTCCAATCATCGCAAATCCGATTTTACAACATCCGATTCCTTTTTGCAAGCGTTTTCTGTATGAAATCCTCCGGGAACGAAAGAAGCGCTTGTATTTTGCAACATATGGGTTTATCAGGTTGAATTCGGGTGAAACCTATACTATAATGAAAAATCATAAAAGTGAAAACGCTGTCACGCGATCGGAGATCATGGAGAAGGTCGTTTAACCTCAGCATATTCAGCTGGTGTTAACCGACCTTTTTTCATGATTCAACATGAATGTTGATCCGAGAAAGGGGATATGACGATGCGCAAAACTTGGATTTTCTCTTTTCTGGTGGCACTGACTCTGACCATACCGGGAATCGGTCAAGCCGCCCCCGGCCAGGTAAAGGCCACCCAGTCAACCGCCGCAAAAAAATACGACCTGGTTTTGCTGCACGGACTGCGAAACGGTCATCGGTGGAGCGACAGTTTTTTAACCACAGTGGCGAATGCCTGGGGTTCCGGCAATGTGTACGTGATTTATGCCAATGATTCGAATGAGGTGCAAACCCGGACGCTGAACGGCAAAACCGTCACCTTTATCGGCAGAAATGACAATACGGCCGGAACGGAGTATATTGCGGACTGGGCGAATCAGGTTCACGAAAAAGTGCAAATCCTTCAAAAGGAATACGGCCTCAGCAAGCAATTTGATATCATTGCCCACAGTCAAGGTGGATTGGTCGCCCGGCGCTACATTTACGATCACCCCGGAACCGTTACGGGACTGGTCACCCTGGGTACTCCGCACCATGGATCTCCACTGGCGGATGACTATGAATTTGCCGCGAAATATATCTACGGCGGCGAAAAAGCGCAATCCAATCTGAAACCTGCCTGGGTGGAAAAGTTTAACCAGCAGTATCCGGTTCAGGGAGCTCCCCTTTATAACGGCGGGAAAATCTATACGGTTCAGGGAGATGCTGACGGTTACGATACGTGGGGTGTGGAGGGAGAAAACTTCGTGGGGTGGAATACTCTGTTCATCAAACACCAAACCGACAGTGACGGATTGGTTCCGACGAGCAGCGCCTATATCGAAGGAGCGATTCATCTCGCCACCTATGATTCCTACGATCATCTGGAACTGGTGCAAAAACCCGACGTTGCGGAGAAAGCGGCAACGGTACTGCCTTGAACTAAAATGTTCCATGATCTGCAGTTGGAGGATGACGATGACAAAGAGTCCCTCACTCGGATGCACCGTCGCATCTTGGGTGGGGACTCATTCTCCATCACAGCTTCTTTGCTTCCTTTACTTTCGCACCGTGATCCCGGTGGAAATGATGGTGATACTCCACCAACCCGATTTCACAACCCGGTCCGATGGTGACGCGATTGCCCCGCACCACTTTTGCCCGGGTGTTTTCCAAGTGGATCTCATCCCCCTCGATCGTATCCACCTCCAGGTGATGCGAGAACGGCTTGAACCATGAGAAACCCTTTTTCCGCACCTCGATTTTTTCGCCGCCGATTTCCTTCGCCTGGCAGTCTCCGTACAGCTGCACCACGATTTGTCCCGCGTTCAAGAGACCGTCGATCTTGAAAATACCCTTGGCTGAGAAAGATTCCGCTTCCACATCTTCTTTCACATTGAGCTGTCCTTTCAAAGTTATCTCTTCTGCCGTCACGGGACCGCCTGCATGGAGTACCCCTTCCGCTTCCATCTGCCGGCAGGACAAGTGTCCGCCGACCTCTGCATGACCGCGAACCTGGAGCTCTTCAGATTCCACACGGCCGTCAATCCGAGTGGAGCCGTATACCTTCACATCGCTTGCTTTCACGTTACCCGTGATGTGCGACTTCCCGTGACACTTCAACTCCGTACACGCCAAATCTCCGTCCACGTGCCCGTCACCGTGGATGGACACGCGGTCAAATTCGCCACCGGCAGTGCTGGCCCTTCCGGCCACGACAAAATCCCGGCGCTCTTTCCTTTCCATTTACACCCCTCCGTCCATCATGCGGATCTTCAGCTCTTCGGCACATTGTGCCAAAGAAAGGCGTACGACTACCTTGGCATCCGCTTCGATATACAGATCCTGAACGGAATCGGTCAACAAGCTGATCGCGATCCCCATTTTGCGGATGACCCACAACTCCCCCTTTTGTTCCCGAACACGGGACGCATGTGCTTCCAACATGGACCAGACGCGATGTGCCTCTTCCAAGCTGACATCGCCCGTTTTCAGTGTGCGGGCTATGACGTACAAGCGGAGGATTTGCTCAAAATGGAGCGTCTTCACCCCGTTCCACTCATCAGCAAACAGATCCCACACTTCTTTCGAAACAATGTTACGTTTGATGATCTCCTCAACAGGCAGCATCACCTCAGCAAGATTGGGGGACAATCGCTCCGCGATTTCATCCAGCGACAAATCATCTTTCATACGTTTGATCTTGTCGATCCGGTCCAATATCTTCTGCTTCGGAAAAAAGGTTTCCTGACCCGTGTAGGTTGACTTGCGAATGAACCATTCCTCCGGGATCAGGTTCTTCCGCTTCCATCTGTAAAGTTGACCGTATGAAATGCCGGTGAGTCGCAACAATTCCTTTTTGGAGATCAACTTTTCGTCCATGGATGGCCACCTCCTCTCTCGATATCGAATATAACATAACAATGTTACGTTGTAAATCGTCATCAGCATAATAGAAGAAGCTCCCATATGGGAGCCTCCGTATCAACGCTTCAAACCACCAAAGATGGCTGTTTCCAACCATTTCAGGCAAATGTCCACATGGGAAAAGCCGTTGTGCGCAACCAATCACACGGGACTTCAATGGACAACACGATGTTTTATTCCCGGTCATCATCCCGTTATTTTTTTCCGAATTTGTTCTCCATACGACCGGTTCCGCTTCGCAAGTGGCAAGCAACCAAGGAATCGGACATCTTGCGGTGAAACAAGGTTCCGGCATACGGGTCATGGGAGGACTCATGCTTCCGACTCAGGAACTCCACGCCATTTTGGAGGCAGCTGTGGGAAAGGTGATGAATGCAGAAACCTGATACGACATTGTCAAAAGATGACCCGAAGTTAATCCACCCAACCTGGACTGGGATCAATCCATTTGTATGAAACCAATCCGGTTTTATCCCTTTTTCATCGTTGCCCCGCTTTTTCCAGCATCGGACCGGAGAAATCGACGAGTACGGCTTGGGAATGGGGGAAGCGATCCATCAGGTAATGACTGAGAATACCGTCGCCACACCCCAGATCCAGAAACAACCGGGGCGGATGCTGAGCCAGCAATTGCTCCAGCAACAATAGGTGCTCGGCAGCAAATGGAATGGATTGCCGAGTTCCTTCCAAGTAAAACGAGACCGTGTGATCGTTTTTCCAAGCACTTTGCGTATGCTGCACGTCAGTTCCTCCATTTTTCCCAATATTGACAATATCTTAACAAACTGGGAAACCACGGTCAACTGAGAAGAGTGACTGCATCAACAAACGCAAGTGAAGGGTCAACCGGCGTCGTTCTTCAAGGCACTTTCAATCATCGCCCGCATTTCCGTTTCCGGCAATCTCTCGTTTGGCTCGGATGAAGGCAATCAGTTGCTGAATCTCTTCTTCCGAAAGGGGTTGTCCGTCCACGGTCAGTTTTTGTCGGGACAACCGCGTCAATTCGATTTCCTTTCCTTCGGGACAAAAGGTGGGATCGTCGACACGACCGATCAGATAATCCACCGAGGTGTCAAACAGATCCGCGATGCTCTTGATCGCCTCCAGTGAAGGGCGGCGGTATCCCGATTCATAACCGGCATAGGTGCTTTTGGCAATCCCCAGTTGATCAGCGGTATATTGAATGGACCACTTTTTTTGTTTTCGCAAACCGATGATTCTGTCAAGGAGCATCGCCTCTCCTCCTTCTCAACCATTTTGACACACCATGAAAAGTACGCGAAACGAGTACATTTTGCTTGATTTGCGCCCTCATTCACCCTATAATTACTCATGAACGTTCGCAATAAGCGTACACTCTACGTTAATATACAATGATTCATTTGTTTCTCGCAACCATGATCCGGGATCGTTTGCATTCATGCTGAAATCCTGCGCGTGGAAGAGGTGAAGGGGTATGAAGAAATTGCTGCTTTTGGCCACCGGGGGAACGATCGCATCCGTTCCGAGCGAGGAAGGACTGACCCCGGGAATGAACGCAGAAGAGTTGGCGAGGTACCTGCCGAAGGATACAGCAGATTATGAGTTGGAAAGCAAAATGCTGATGAATATTGACAGTACCAATATGCAACCGGAATTCTGGGTCGAGATCGCGGAAGCCATCTATCGGCATTATGACCAATACGACGGTTTTATCATCACGCACGGGACGGACACGATGGCCTACACCTCCGCGGCCCTGTCCTATATGATGCAAAACGTCACCAAACCGATCGTCCTGACCGGTTCCCAAGTCCCCATCAGTTTCAAACGGACTGATGCCAAGAAAAACATTGCGGATGCCGTTCGCTTTGCATGCGAGGAGATCGGCGGCGTATTCATCGTGTTCGACGGCAAGGTGATTCAAGGCACGAGGGCCGTCAAGATGCGTACCAAGAGCTACGACGCTTTTGAAAGTATCAACTATCCGTATGTTGCATATATCAACGGGACGGACGTGACGTATTACAAATCCGTCCGCGCCAAAAAACAGGGCGAACCGATTCTGGATACTTCTCTGTGCCCGGACGTGTTTGTCATGAAATTGCACCCTGGAGCCAAACCCGAGTTGTTCGACTGCATTCGTCATCTATATAAAGGTGTGATCATCGAGAGTTTCGGGAGCGGTGGCATCCCGTTCCAAGGCAGAAATCTGCTGCCCAAACTGAGAGAGCTGACCAATGCGGGCATTGCGGTGGTGATCACCACACAATGCCTGGAAGAAGGCGAAGACATTCTGCTGTATGAAGTGGGACGAAAAGCCGCTCAAAACCTGATCATCCTGTCAAGGGACATGAATACGGAAGCGATCGTCCCCAAATTGATGTGGGCTTTGGGCAAGACAACCGATCTTAAAGAAGTGAAACGGATTATGGAAACACCCATCGCTGACGATATTTCCGTTTCGTCTGGGTTGTGTCAGTAAATCCCACGCTGCAACGGATTCCCAGGCAGCGAGTTCCCAAGCCCCCACCTTGATTCGCGGGCAATTTGCTTCAAGCGAAGCGTACTACTTTGCCCGCGCACTGCACCCCGGTTCGGAACAGCCTGATTCCGCCGTGGTGCGAGCCGGGAAAGCGATACGGATCGATTCATCAAACACGCCATCGATACGATGCAAAGGAGTGAACCCGATGATCCAAGCATCTGCATATCGCAAGGAAAAAGATTTTCTCGGGGAAAAAGACATCCCCGCTGACGCATATTACGGCATCCAAACACTGCGTGCAAAAGAAAACTTCCCGATTACGGGATACCGCCTGGACAAATCGCTCATTCGGGCGGTGGCGATGGTCAAAAAAGCGGCCGCCCTCGCCAACATGGAAATCGGTCGCCTGAATCCCCGCTTGGGAAACGCGATCGTCACAGCCGCACAGGAAATCATCGACGGTAAATGGCATGACCAATTTATCGTGGATCCGATCCAGGGCGGAGCAGGAACATCCATCAACATGAACGCCAACGAAGTGATCGCCAATCGCGCGCTGGAACTGTTGGGAGAGCAAAAAGGGAACTATTTCGCTCTCAGTCCCAATACCCATGTCAATATGTCCCAATCGACCAACGACGTCTTCCCCACCGCGATCCACATCGCGACGTTGACGCTTTTGGATCAACTGCTGGAAACCATGAAACACATGCATCAAGTGTTTGAGAAGAAAGCGGAGGAATTCGACCCGATCATCAAAATGGGGCGGACCCATCTGCAGGATGCCGTCCCCATCCGACTCGGTCAGGAGTTTGAAGCGTACAGCCGGGTGTTGGGACGCGACATCAAACGGATTGAGCAATCGCGCCAGCATCTGTACGAAGTCAACATGGGTGCCACAGCCGTTGGCACGGGATTGAACGCCGATCCACGCTACATCGAAAGTGTGGTCAAACATCTGGCCGAGATCAGCGGGTATCCGTTGGTGCGTGCCGATCATCTCGTGGATGCCACACAGAACACGGATGCGTATACGGAAGTCTCTGCGGCACTGAAAGTGTGCATGATGAACATGTCCAAGATCGCCAACGACTTGCGTCTGATGGCATCCGGTCCCCGCACGGGACTCGGGGAAATTACGCTGCCGGCCCGTCAGCCCGGCTCCTCCATCATGCCCGGAAAAGTAAACCCCGTCATGGCGGAAGTCATCAACCAGGTCGCCTTTCAAGTGATCGGCAATGATCATACCATCTGCTTGGCATCCGAAGCAGGACAGCTTGAATTGAACGTGATGGAACCCGTCCTGGTGTTTAACCTGCTGCAATCGATCAGCATCATGAACAATGCATTTCGCGTATTTACGGATTATTGCTTGTCCGGAATCCAAGCAAACAAAGAACGTTTAAAGGAGTACGTGGAAAAGAGCGTGAGCGTCATCACCGCCGTGAACCCGCACATCGGATATGAAACAGCCGCCCGGATCGCGCGGGAGGCTGTGTTGACAGGACAATCGATCCGGGAATTGTGTCTGAAGTATGATGTCCTGACCGAAGAGGAACTGGACCTCATACTGGACCCTTACGAAATGACGCATCCCGGAATCGCCGGTGCTTCTCTGTTGGACAAACAGTGACGGATCGACACCGAACGCCATCGCCATACGAAAAGCCCTTTTCAGCAGAGAAGAAACGACGTGAGATTTGCAAAGTGCTCTGCCATCCCGATTTCGGGTGAGCCGTTTTCCCTCTCGCTCTTCTTTTGCAGGCTCCAGGGGCGCTTGTGGGAAAACGGCCAACCTCCTTCAGAATAGCAGGGGGTGACTTGCCCCAAACGGCTGAAGCACCAGAGGCCTTCTCGCTCCATCCGGCGTGGCAACCCACATCCATCCACGATGGCTTCTTCCAGGCCCGGGTTCATTTTCGTAACGTGCTTTCGCTCGCATAGTCGTTTTCAATGGTTTCGCACTTCTCGACTCCATTGTACCAAAAATTCTGTCGGACTTGCGAGAGGGACAAAGCCCTCCCGCGTCCGACGCTCGCTTTCATCCAAACCCTGAAGGACTGGGTTTTCCCGCACGCTCTTTATAAATGGGGCGACTCCAGCCGTGGCTGGGGAGCGTTGACGGGATATCGGGTCCGTGAACTTGTCTTTCTCCTCATTTTCAAGGCCGATAGGCCACCGACACCTGTGTTGCCGGGATGTTCAACCGTTCTTTCACCAGACCGATCAGTTTTACCACTTGCCGGTTGGCCAATTGGTCCGCCTGCACGATCACATCCACATGACGATCGTTCGTAATCACGACGGCATCGTGATATCCCTCACTGCGGATCAGCTCTTCCAGAACGGACTCCGTTTTGTCTACTTTCATCAATTGGTTGATTTTCGCTTCTGCTTCCTTCAGTTGTTGCGGGCTTGATTCGGGGTCCGTCAGTATTTTCATGTATTCCTCCGTCATTTTGGACCTGAGCGTACTTCGCTGCAATTGGTATCCGACAAAGTAATCGCTGTTATTTTCCTCCGACAACGCCTTATTTGCGTCGGATGGCGATTTGGTCGTTTTGACACTCACATCCGCCGGAGCAGGTCCTTTCTCCTTCTGAGCCGCCTGATTGGCCGGCTCCACCGGGCCGGTCACGATATAATAAGCGGACAACACCACCATCAAGGTAAGCATCGTCACCAACCACATGGTTTGCTTGTTCATGGTCATGAATACCCCTCCTTCACCCTTTTGGCAATACGGCGATCTTGTGGATCGGGACGTCCAGCACCCGTTGAACGGCTTCGATGATAGCGGCTTTCACCTGCAGATTTTCCGCCCCTTTGGCTACGATCAACACTCCCGTTACACTCGGCTTCAACCGTTTGACCACGATGGGTCGCTCCCCGTCTCCTCCCCGGTACAGCACCACTTTTTCATCCTCACTTTGTTCCTGGATCTTACGCGTCCCCCCTCTGCGGTCGTTTTCTTCAGTCGTCTGCTCCTGCGTCCGCGAATCCTGGGCCAGCACTTCTTCTTCCGTGGATGCCATGTTGATCATCACGGTGACATCTTCCACTCCGACAATTTTGCTGAGTGTTTCGGACAGTTGCGATTCATACTCTGCTTCGTAATCATGGATCGTCATTTTTTCCGACGACTTTCTTCCTGCGCTTTCCACTGCGGGTTGCAGTTGGCGGGCGGAATCCGACGGAACCACTTCATTCTGGACGGAGAAAAATGAAGAGAGGATCATCAACCCGGCCCCCAAACACCCCAGCAGAATCAACCACCGAAATGGTTGGATGCGTGATTTCCCTTGTGCGCCGCTTCCTTCCAACTGTTCCAACAGCCGTTTGAACACCGGATTCCCCTCCCTAACCTGCTTGTTCCACCGACACGCGGATTTGGCCGGGGCGCAAATGCCATGTCTCCTCCAAGTAGGTGCGGATACGGCGGTACAGCGCCTCGTTCCCTGCCCCCTCCTGCTTTACCGGTTCCTGTTTCATCGTGTCGATCTCGACCGGTCCCACCTCCTTGACCGGTGCCACTGACGTCCGTCCCTCCCGTGATCCGGGGTCTTCCGGTATGACAACCAGCGAAACGAGCGAGACACCGGGCGGTCGGTTGTCTGCAGGTGGAGCGGCTTGGACATGTACGGAGGTAACGGTGACGTGGAAACGATTCTCGACCTCCCGCCGGATCGATTGAGCCATTTGGTCCTCTGCCTGCTCCTTGATCAGCCGGTCCTGCGTCCGGCTCAACGTTTCCCCGCGTTGCCGGATGGATTCCAATGATGTCATGTCTTGTACATCGGTACCGCCGTTCCGAAAGGCCAAGGCAGAGACATCCCAGTCTTTGCGGATCAGGGAAAAGACAGGGGACAAAATGGCCAGGATGATCAAAAGACCCATGACGAGCTTCACGTACCGATCCATCGAATGATTGGGCAACAAGAGATCGATAAACGTGGCGATGAGAACAAGCAGTACGATCTGTCGCAGCCAATCGCTGATCAGTTCTATCATGATCCCCATCACCTACCGCATCATGACCGAGATATTTCCCGCGGCGACAATAATCGTGACGGCCAGGAAAAACATCAACCCCACAGTGGCCAGCGACGCAAACACATAGATGAGTGTTTTGCCGATGATGTTGAGACATTGGATGATCGGGCTGTTGCCCAAGGGTTGCATCACCGCTGCCGAAAAGTTGTAGATGAAAGCGAGCGACAAAATCTTGACCGCAGGAAACGCACTGATCAGGAGGAGAATCAACACGCCTGCCATACCGATGGCATTTTTGACCAAGAGAGACGCCCCGATCACCGTATCCGCCGCGTCGGAAAACATGCGCCCCACCACGGGAACAAAGTTGCCTGCCACATATTTGGCCGTCCGAATCGTCACACCGTCCGCCACCGCCGCCGTAGCCCCCTGCACCGAGATCACGGCGAGAAAGATCGTGAGCAGCGACCCCAGCAAGCCGACACTGATCCTGCGCAACAAATTGGCCAACTGGTTCACCTTGTACTTCTCGGACAAACAGCTGACAATGCCCAATACCGCCGAGAAAAACAAGAGCGGAAAGACGACCGCATAGATCAACGTACCGATCGCGTGAATCATGAACACGATCAGCGGGTGGAACATCGCGACTGAGCCGACATTGCCCATCGAAGCCAAAAGCGTCAACACGAGCGGCACCAGCGCGATCATGAACTGGATCATGGTATGGATCGCCGATTTGGCTGAGTCGACGGCGGTGGAAAAGCTGTCGATGGCCAGGATGATGATGACCATGAACGCCACTGCATACGCCACTTTGCTTACCTGTTTTTGCTCGAACGCCGTTTGCAGTGTCTGGAGCAACATGCTGAACACCGTCAGGATGATGATGGTGCCCAGCAATTTTCCGTTGTACAGCACCTCGTGAAAAAAGTAACGCAACATGCCCTCCAACACGTCGCTCAACTGAAACCCGTCCCGCGATTTGGACAAGATCAGGTCAAACAAGCCGGGGGGTTGTTGACCGGGAAAAAACTTGCCGTACTCCTGTTGCAATTGTCTCCAGTAGGATTCCAACTCCTGTGTCTGCAATTGATCCAATTGCGTCTTCACTACGTGATCCTGCAAGGACGCTTCCGAGGCAGCCTGTACGATCGACGGCGCCAAGATCCAGAAAAGTGACAAGAACATCAGTAAGGACCATCGTTTGTGCATCATCCATCATCCTTATGAGGGCAAAATTTGCATCACGGTTTCGATGATCAGCGTGATGATCGGAATCGCCATCACCATGATGAGGATCTTGCCCGCCAGTTCAATCTTGGACGCGATCGCATTTTGACCGGCGTCCCGCGTCACTTGCGCACCGAACTCGGCGATGTAGGCAATGCCGATAATCTTGAGGATCGTACCCAGGAAAAGCGTATTGACCTTCGCCTTTTCCGCCAGGGATTCGATCACCCGGATCACATCGGCGATTTTATCTGCCAATGCGATAAAAATGATCACCCCGACAAATGTGGCCAACAGAAATGCGAACATCGGTTTTTGTTCTTTGATGATCAGGATGAGAAACGTGGCGATCAATCCGAGGCCAACCACCTGAATGATTTCCACCGGGATCGCCTCCCGTCACGGTCGGAACAAAAAGACGTTTTTAATCGTTTGAAACAGGTCCTGGATCAGCATGGCGACCATGAAGAGTACCACGACAAACCCGATCAGCGTTACCCAATGGGCCCAGTCCTCTTTTCCCATCTGTTTGAGGATCGTGTGAATCATCGCCACAATAATCCCGATCCCCGCGATTTGAAAGACGGCGTCGACGTCAAATGGCATCGCTTACGTCCCTCCACCTCCAAGCGGGTTGTGTTCCTCAGTACATCAGGATGACCAGCAGGGCTCCTCCCAGAACGCCCAGGCTTTTGCACATTTTCTCGTATCGGGCTTGATCATCGCGGGCATGCTGTTCCTCCGCCTGCAAATGTGCCATGGCCATCCGAATGTGTTGCAGTTGGTCCTGACGGTCGGAGACCCCCAACGTCTGTCCGAAATGAAGCAGAATCTCCCGCTCCGGTTGACGCAGGGCCGTTTGCTCCCAAGTGGCCTCGATTGCCCTTCTCCAGCATTCATAGGCGGTTGCGCCATCCAAAGTGCGCAAACGGGTTCCGCATTCTCGAAACAACGTTCCCACGGGGGATGGTTCCCGATCGGCGATATGAATCATCACTTCCGCCAGCGGGCGTGACCCATACACAATCTCCGTTTCCAAAATGGCCAATGATTGCAACAGGGCACGGATCTGGCGCGGTCGGTCGGCATACCGCTTGGCTACGCGAAAACCGGCGGTGGAGGAAGCGACCAGAATGAAAACGGCACCCAGCAGTTTCAACATCTTGCCCGCACCGACCGCTCCCGATCCATCCTGTTCAGCGAACTGTCATAAATCCCCTCGATGGTGCCGGGACGAAGGCGGCGACTCAACAACACCACACGGGAGAAGACGCCCTCACGGATCAGTCCGGTCAATCCGGGACGACGACAAATCTCATCCAGGGAACGTCCATGCGCCGTGACAAACAGGTTCACTCCGGCAAAAACAGCTTCGTAGACCGCCTCGCTGTCCTCTTTGCGACCGATTTCATCCACCACCAGAATCTCCGGGGACATCGACCGGATCATCATCATCATCCCTTCAGCCTTGGGACATGCGTCCAGCACATCCGTACGCGGGCCAACATCATGTTGGGGAACCCCCCGCAAACATCCCGCGATTTCTGAACGCTCGTCCACAATCCCAACCTTTCGAGGCTTCACGCCCCATTCCCCCGTGCTGGCAATGCGCGCAAGGTCGCGCAACAACGTGGTTTTGCCGCACTGCGGCGGGGAGACGATCAGCACGTTTTCCACGCGATCCGGTCCGAACACATACGGGATCAATGCCTTCCCCGACCCTTTCACCTGACGGGCCAACCGGATATTGAACCCGGTCACATCGCGCAAATGTTTCACTTTCCCGTTCTCCACCACCACCTTACCGGCCAAGCCGATCCGGTGGCCGCCGTCCACCGTCACGTACCCGCGTCGAAGTTCTTCCTCCAATGCATACAGAGAATGTTGGCTGATCAGATTCAGCAGTTTGAGGCAATCCTCTCTGCCGGGGACATACGCTCGTTCCGCACGGGTTCCCCATCTCCCACCCGTCGCGACAAAACCGGTTCCTTCCGCAGTCACCACCTCCAACGGGCGGTTTTCCCGAATGCGAATCTCCTCCACGCGTTGCCGAACCTCCTCGGGAAGCGCGGCGATGACATCCCGTATGGACGGCGGGAGGACCTGCAAAATGGCGTTCAACACGCGGAAAACCTCCTGTCCATGCGGGTTTTACCTAATCTATATGGCAGGCTTGTATTCTTTATGCCCAAGCCTCAAAGAAAAAGCAGCCCAATCAGGGCCGCAAGACTGTTGACATCAATGATGGGAACCACTCGATTCGGTACACCGTTTCCCTTTTGCTCTTGATCAGAGTTGTACCGTTTGTTCCGTTTCCGATTCCGCTGTCTTTTGACCGGACTCATCATCTTCATCATTGACGAGCAATACCGTATGACATTCGGGACAAAGCACTTCATATGTGTCAACGTCGTCGAAAATGTCGTCATCAATCAACACGTGCTCCCCGCACTTGGGACACTCCATCTCAAAAAATCCGGCATTCTCATCCTCTTCTTCTTCGTCTTCGTATACCAACAGCTCCAATTCGTTCAGGTCTTCATCCACCGCTTCCACGTACTCTTCCAATTCGCTCAACCGCAGATTCAATTGATGCACTTCCTCGATCAGATCATCGATCAACGTCAACAGCCGGGAGAGCACTTTCCCCTCCATACGCTGATCGATTTGGCCTGATCCTTCCATCATGCCTTGAATAAACGCGACATCTTTGCGCAAATCATGATTCGTGGTATCCATGTTGACGTTTCCTCCTTGCGAATCGACCTTCATCCCTATTGTGGTATTTCTGCGGCCACGAGATTCGTGACGGTAAAAATCCGTCGGTTGGGAAAGGCTACACAGTGTACAGGTGAAAAGGAGGAGACAGAAGTTGCCAAATATGACGGTTGCATCCCCCGGGCAAAACGCGGACGCTTCCCGTCACCACTCATGGTTGGACATCGCTGTATTGAGTTCGGTTCCACTTTTGATGGTGTTGGGGAACTCCATGATCATTCCCGCTTTGCCGTCGATTCGTGAATCACTGGGGATTACTTCGCTGCAAGTCAGTTTGCTGATCACGTTGTTTTCTGTTCCCGCTGGCATCGTCATTCCGTTGGCCGGTATTTTGTCCGACCGGTTTGGCCGAAAAAAAATCATCGCCATCAGTTTGCTTCTCTATGGTGCAGGCGGGATTGTAGCCGGGTTGTCCGCATTCGGTTCTTATACCCTGATGTTGATCGGCCGCATGATTCAAGGAATCGGGGCGGCAGGGACCGCACCGATCGCCATGGCCCTGGTGAGTGACCTATACAAAGGAAACGAGCGCAGTCAGGTCCTCGGCATGATCGAAGCGGCAAACGGGTTGGGCAAAGTGATCAGTCCGATTCTCGGATCGTTGATCGCCTTGATCTCGTGGTCTGCTCTTTTCTTCACCTTTCCGGCACTGGTCGTTCCTGCTGTTGCCGCGTTGTGGTGGATCATTCGGGAACCGCGGCGTGAAGGGGATGTTCCTGCTTTGTCACAGTACAAAGATCATGTGATCAAAACGTTCCGTCGCCAGGGAAAATGGTTGTCGGTCGCCTTTTTGTCCGGTGCCGCCACGCTGTTCATTCTCTTCGGCGTATTGTTCTTCCTGTCCGATTTGCTGGAAAAACGATACGGCATCGATGGCGTTGTGAAAGGATTGATATTGGCCATTCCGCTGTTGGCCATGAGCAGCACCTCCTATTGGTGCGGCAATCATATCGATCAAAACGTCAAACGGATGAAGCATTTCATCGTCACCGGCATGTTCACCGTCTCCGTTGTCATGGCACTGGTACCCTTGATCACCAACACATACCTTCTGTTGGGGGTTTTGTTTATCGGCGGGATCGGTTCGGGGTTGGTTCTCCCTTGTTTGAATACGTTGATCACGTCTGCGGTCAATACGGCGGAACGGGGGATCATCACATCACTGTATAACGGTGTCCGCTTTTTAGGTGTAGCGATGGGTCCTCCGATTTTCGGAGCCCTGTCCGACAACAAATGGTTGTTGTTCGGCGGCTCTTCCGCCCTCACCGCCATCACGGGGATGTTAGCCGCATTCGTGATTCATCAGCCGAGGAGACTGCGGGGAACAGGCGGCCAGTCACGTCTGTTGATACGCAAAAAACGGCTTCAACAGATATGAGGAGTGCCAATGGTCACTGACAAACGAACCGGTCAACGCTTCTCCGCACACAACAGAAAATCCGGGTCGCTTCACGATCAGAGTGGGAACGCTTTGCGCTGCCAAAAGAGGAGCGAAGGAAAAAGCTTACACGAAATCGTGAGCGGTTCAACCACTTTTTCCGCATTCTCCTTCCTTTCTTCTCTTATCACGTTCCAACATTGGGCACCGGACAACCGCTTCCGCATATCATATCAAGGGTACGATCCTTGAGGAAGGAAGCGAGGAGAAACGGATGAAATCATTGCCGGTGATGTGTTGGCCTCAGGAAATGATTGATCCGTCAGGTATCCGTCAATCCAAGCCGCGTACGACCGGATGCACGATGATACTGGACAAAGGTTTGGGACTGTCCGCTTTTCGTGATCTGGTGTCGACGGCGGGTGACTATATCGACTGGATCAAACTGGGGTTCGGCACGCCAGTACTGACCCCTGTTCCGATTTTGAGAGAAAAACTGGCCATCGCCCAATCACGAGGGGTGATCTTGTATCCGGGTGGGACGATGTTTGAGGTGGCCCATGCCCAGGGTCAGGTAGAACGTTACTTCTCCGCTCTGGTCGAACTGGGGTTCACTTATATGGAAATTTCCGACGGTACCGTGGAACTCTCCCTCAAGGAGAGGGAGCGTTATATTCGGGCAGCTTTGGCCAACGGATTGAACGTCATCACGGAAATCGGCAAAAAAGCGGATGGTTCGTTCACGCCCATCCCGCTGCTGACGGAAATGTATCATCGCGACCGCGAGGCGGGAGCCGCTTTTGTCATCGTCGAGGGACGCGAATCGGGGAAAAACGTCGGGATATACAATGAAAAAGGGGAAGCTGATCTGGAATACCTGTACACCGTTCATGAACTGATCGGTTCACGCTTTCTGATCTGGGAGGCACCGCAAAAATCCCAGCAGGTACAATTGCTCCAAGCACTGGGGCCCGACATACACCTGGGCAACGTATCCCCACAGGAAACGCTCGCGGTCGAAGCACTCCGACGCGGTCTTCGCTCGGACACGTTTTCAATCGGGTTACGCATGGAGCGCAACGAATGATGCATATCTCCGTTTGTCCTCATGTGGATGAAGTGCAAACAGATCGGCTGCACAATAAGACCGTCATCGTGATCGACGTGTTCCGGGCCATGAGTTGCATTGTTACCGCATTGGCTCACGGTGCCACCCATGTTGTTCCGTATGCCACCGTCAATGAAGCCAAACAATCCGCCAAACGGGACGGACTGTTGCTGGGCGGTGAACGATATGGCAAACGGTTGGAAGGTTCCGATCTGGGCAATTCTCCCCGTGATTACGCGTCTTCCCTCGTGAACGGAAAGGGAATCGCGCTCACGACCACCAACGGGACGCGTGCCTTGATCAAAGCGTCCAAAGGCGCTTACATTTTGGGCGGCTGCTTTCTCAACGCGAGCGCTTGCGCGGAACGGGCCTGTACCCTTCAGCAGGATCTGGTCTTACTCTGTTCCGGTACACGCGGCACATTTTCCTTGGAGGACGGGACGGCCGCCGGGTTCATGATCGACTACATCATGAAAAAGGTTCCCCATGCCGTCTGCGACGATCTGGGCCAATCCATGCGGGCCTGTTATTGGGGATGCCGCGACCGGTTGGAAGAAATCCTCTCAATGAGCCAAACCGGTCAACGATTGCTGCGCATGGGAGCTCGGGAAGATTTACGTGCCTGTCTGGAAGTGGATCGCTATTCGATTGTGCCTGCGTGGGATCAAGGGCGGATGATTTCCGTTTAATATTTTGTCCCCCTTGTACATACAGTGATGGTAAGACTGTGGGACAGGGGATGGACATGAAACCGGACCTGTTGTTGGTGGCATTGATTCTCATCGGATTGATGGGCCGATCTTCCATCATCGCAACAGCGGCCAGCCTGTTGCTCATCCTGAAGCTGACGCATCTGGAACGATATTTCGGTGCGGTGGAAAGGCGCGGGATGGAACTGGGGCTGCTGTTTTTAACCATTGCGGTACTGGTTCCCTTTGCCTCCGGCAGGATTAACCTGC
The DNA here is from genome assembly GCF_016938855.1 of Polycladomyces zharkentensis. Lineage (NCBI taxonomy): Bacteria > Bacillati > Bacillota > Bacilli > Caryophanales > Thermoactinomycetaceae > Polycladomyces > Polycladomyces zharkentensis. The sequence goes on from NZ_JAFHAP010000008.1 coordinate 572,796, forward strand.
GTGAAATCGTCTCCGTTTTTACCACTTGGCCGGGGGTGCTTGCACTCTTGGGAGGTGCGTTGGCCACTTATATGAACGGCAAAGGTCTTGATTTGCTGAAGGTCGACCCCCAACTGATCATTGGTTTGGTGATCGGCTCGATCTTCGGCATCCTGTTTTTGCGCGGAATTCCCGTCGGCCCGCTGATGGCCGCCGGAATCACCGCCTTTTTGCTGAAATTGTTTCAATTGTTGGGCAAGGGGTGACAAAATAAAAAGAGGCATCATGCCCCTGTGGACTTCTCCGCTTCTTTCTTTTCAGCCGGTGCATCCGGTAACGGTTTTGGCTGCGGTTTCGCGGGTTTGGCAGGTGGGATCGGTTTCGGTTCCGGTGGAACCTGCGGAATTTTCCGCGGATTCGGCTGATAGTGATACCCTTCGGTCACCTCAGACTCCTGTTTTGCTTTTCTGTCCACATCTTTCCAAGCGTACCGCATCCATGCGAAAACTCCGATCACTCCGATCACAAGGATCAACATTCCCAACCCGATTTTTTTCATACTTTCCCTCCAACTCGGAACAGGATTCACTCCATAACTTGATTGTAACAAAATTTCCGTCTCATTTGCGACTGTGAAGAAAGAATGGTCCCTGCACCCCTGTTCTGCTCTTCAAAATGCTACTTCCCGGCTATTTGTACGGAACCACGGAAGGTATTTTTCCGTATATATCGAATTATTTGATTTAACGATCTATTCATTCGCTGCTGTCCCGGTCTGTGGTCCAATGTCCACTCCACCTTTTTGTAAGCGCTAACAACAAACAAGGAGGGAAGAAGACATGTGGAAACAAATTTATGACCCGTTGTCCGGAAGTATTTGGTTATCGACATTGGCAGCAGTTTCCCCGATTGTTTACTTTTTTTGGGCGCTTGCATTCCGGCGAACCAAAGGGCATATCGCCGGCCTGATTACCGTTGCCTTGGCTTTTCTCATTTCAGTGTGGGTATACAAAATGCCCGTAAAAATGTCGGTTCTCTCTTTTGTATATGGTGGAGCGGTCGGATTATTTCCCATCGGATGGATTATTGTGACCGCTGTTTTTTTATACAAAATAACAGTCAAAACAGGAAAATTTGACATCATTCGCGCATCGGTCACCAACCTGACCGACGACCACCGCCTGCAAGCCCTCCTGATCGCCTTTTGTTTTGGCGCTTTTTTGGAAGGTTGCGCAGGGTTTGGCACCCCTGTTGTGATTACGGCCGCTCTTTTGGCCGGATTAGGGTTTCGTCCCTTATATGCCGCCGGAATATGCCTCATTGCCAATACAGCGCCTGTCGCTTTCGGGGCCATCGGGATTCCGATTACCGTGGCCGGCACGATCTCCGGATTGGACCCGTTTGCAATCAGCCAAATGGTTGGGCGTCAATTGCCGCTATTATCGGTATTTGTTCCGTTCTGGCTCGTGTTCGTCATGTGCGGATGGAAAAAGACGCGGGAGGTGATGCCGGCCATTTTCGTGACTGGCGGTACTTTTGCCATCGTCCAATATCTCTCTTCCAACTTTCTCGGCCCAGAACTGCCGGATATCCTCTCTTCTTTGATCTGTCTGCTCGTTTTGTCCTTCTTTTTGCGCATTTGGAAACCCAAACAAATTTTCCGCTTTGATTCCATAACGAAAAAATCCAAAGCCACTGAAACGGAAATAGCCGCTGCAACGGAAGGATATTCAACCGGACAAATTTTGCTCGCCTGGTCCCCTTTTATTTTACTGACCGGCTTTATCGTGCTGTGGAGCATTCCCGCAGTGAAGAACTTCCTGAATCAATGGACATTCAAATGGAGCGTACCCGTCCTTCATCAGATGGTGCTGAAAATGTCCCCGATCGTAACCAAACCGACCCCGTATGATGCCGTATATACCTTTGATTGGTTGGCTGCTGTCGGGACTGCCATCTTCATCGCTTCCTTTTTCAGCATGTTTCTGGTCGGCATGCGGTTTCGGACATGGCTGTATACTTTTTGGGAAACCTTGATGGAACTGCGTTATCCTCTTCTTACGATTTTCTCCGTGCTGGGATTGGCTTATATCTTTAATTACTCGGGGATGAGCGCTACCCTGGGGCTCGCTCTGGCCAAAACCGGTGTCTTGTTTCCCTTTTTCTCACCAATCCTCGGGTGGCTGGGTGTATTTCTCAGCGGAAGCGACACCTCTTCCAATGCCTTGTTCGGAAATTTGCAAAAGATCACCGCAAATCAGATTGGAATCGATCCGGTACTCACAGTTGCCGCCAACTCCTCCGGCGGTGTGACCGGAAAAATGATCTCTCCCCAGTCCATCGCCGTTGCGACCGCTTCGACCGGATTGGTCGGAAAAGAGAGCGATTTATTCCGGTTTACGATCAAACACAGCCTCTTTCTCGTGTTGATCATCTGTACGATCACTCTTTTACAAGCCTATGTTTTGAAATGGATGATCCCCTAGAAAAACAAGCCCGATCTTTTGTGGGCAGGCTGTTGACCGAGAAGGTCAACAGCTTTTTTGTTGATGATCAGGAATTTTTTGCTCCCAAGAATCGCAACCGTATTTTCATTTGATCGTGAGGGAATGAGCCAGCGAAGGTTTTTCTTGAATCGCCTTACAGCTCTGGCCACTGCAATGAATCAGGTCGATAGCAACCACATCCCCGTCTGCATCACTGATGATGGAGGCGATTTTCCCGAACGATACCAATTCTTTATCCAGTTTTAACGCATCATGATACGCATATCGGCTCCCATGGAAATGATCCGTCTTCATCCCCTTTTTCACTTGATCATGATGACCCTTGAAAGGAATTGACCCTGTGTAAGTCCATTTCACACAGGGTCAAAATCCATGGGTTATTTTTCACACTTCTACGCGATGCGTTCATATCCCGGCAAGGTGAGAAAATCGATGAAACGGTCGCTTTTGGTCAAGTGAATCAACAGTTCACGCGCTTCTGCATATTTTGATTCGGCGAAGCGGCTTTCGCTTAGGCGTCCCTTGATTTTCGACAGCTCTTCTTCCAAGATTTGTTCAAACAGCGAAAAGGTGATCTTGCGCCCGTCCTCCAGAATTCCTTTGGGGTGACGAATCCAGTGCCAAACCTGGGCCCTGGAGATTTCCGCCGTCGCTGCATCCTCCATCAAGTGGTCGATCGCCACTGCCCCGTTTCCGCGCAGCCACTCTTCGATATATTGCAGCCCGACGCGGATATTGGTTCTCAGGCCCGCTTCGGTAATGGTCCCTTCCGGTACGCGCAATAAATCCTCCGCCGTAACCTCAACATCTTCCCGCAACCGATCCAATTGGTTGGGATTTGGCATCTTCTCATCAAATACGGCTTTGGCCACCGGAACCAACCCGGGATGCGCGACCCATGTCCCGTCATGTCCGTCCAGCACTTCCCGCTCTTTATCCTCTTTTACCTTTCTCAGCGCTTCTCTGTTTGCCTCCGGATCATTTTTGATCGGAATTTGTGCCGCCATCCCGCCGATGGCATGGGCCCCGCGTTTATGGCAGGTTTTGATCGCCAACAAGGTGTAAGCCCTCATCATCGGCACAGTCATGGTCACCTGTTGCCGGTCCGGCAGGATTACATCCGGTTGATTGCGCAACACTTTTAGATAACTGAAAATATAATCCCAGCGGCCGCAGTTTAAGCCGGCAGCGTGATCCCGGAGTTCATACAGGATTTCATCCATTTCAAACGCCGCCAGAATCGTTTCGATCAACACTGTCGCTTTGATCGTGCCTTGTGGAATCCCCAAGGCATCCTGCGCATAAACAAATACGTCATTCCACAGTCGCGCTTCCAAGTGACTTTCCAATTTCGGAAGGTAAAAATAAGGCCCCGAACCATTCTCCAGCAAGGTACGGGCATTGTGGAAAAAGTACAATCCGAAATCGAACAGACCGCCCGGAACCGGTTTCCCGTCTACCCTGACGTGTTTTTCATCCAAATGCCAACCGCGCGGGCGAACGACGAGGGTGGCGATTTTCTCATTCAACGTATACTTTTTCCCTTCCGGGGAAGTAAAATCGATCTCCCGCCTGATCGCTTTTTTCAAGTTTACTTGTCCACCCACCGTATTCTCCCATGTCGGAGCATTTGCATCCTCAAAATCGGCCATAAACACACATGCTCCCGAGTTAAGCGCATTGATCACCATTTTGCGGTTCCCGGCAGGCCCGGTAATTTCCACCCGCCGATCTTGCAAATCTTCAGGAACGGGAGCGATTTTCCAGTCACCCTGCCGAATGGAAGCCGTTTCGGGAAGGAAATCCGGCAATTTTCCGGAATCGATGGCTTGCTGCCGCTCTATGCGCTTTTGCAACAAAGCGTCACGGGAAGCGGAGAATTTACGGGCCAAGTCTGCCACGAAATCAAGTGCCTCATCCGTCAAAATCTCTTCAAACCCCGGATGAATCGGCGCAGTCACTTCGACTCCCTTACGATTCGTTCTCGTACTCATTCCCACTCGATCTCCTCTCCCATTGTTGTTTAATCAAGAGCATCCAAAGCTTCTTCGCTGCCCTCGGGCTGTCTCTTCATCTCGGCACAACGGGCCGGGGAAGGGAATATTTTGCCCGGATTGCATAAATTCCTTGAATTGAATACCTCCCGGATCGCTGTTTGGACGGCAATCTCCTCTTCAGAAAACAAAAACCGCATTTCCTCTCTCTTTTCCAAACCAACACCATGTTCTCCGGTGATACTGCCGCCAACCTCGACACACACTTGCAAAATTTCCGATCCTGCTTGTACGGCCCGCTCTTCCTCACCGGGGATTCGTGCATCAAACATAATCAGGGGATGCAGGTTGCCATCGCCGGCGTGAAACACATTGGCAATGCGCACCCCTTTTTCGCGGCTGATTTTTTCAATCCGGGACAGAACTTCCGGCAAGCGACTGCGGGGTATCACACCATCTTGGACAAGATAATCCGGCGATATGGTTCCGATGGCGCCAAAAGCGGTTTTACGGTTATTCCACCAACTTTTTCTTTCTTCCTCCGAGGAGGCGGGTCGCACTTCCCGTACCCCGTGTTTGCGGCACACTTCCACAATGCGTTCAATCTGTTCATCCAATGCCTCCACAATACCATCCACTTCAATCAATAAAACAGCGCCAAGATCGCGCGGATACCCCACCGGGAAAGTTCCTTTTTCCACTGCTTCAATCGCCAGATTGTCCATCATCTCCAAAGCCGCCGGCAAAATTCCCGCGGCGATAATGTCGGAAACCGCTTCACTCGCCTCGCTCACTTCATCAAACATCGCGAGAACGGTGCGAACCCCTTCCGGTTTTTTTTCAAGACGGACCGTGATTTCCGTCACAATGCCCATCGTCCCTTCCGAGCCGACCACCAATCCGACCAAATCATAACCTGGTTCATCCGGAAGCCCGCCGAGTTGAACGATTTGCCCGTCGGGTAAGACCATCGTCAAACCGAGCACATGGTTTGTGGTGACACCATATTTGAGACAATGGGCACCACCGGCATTTTCACCGACATTGCCTCCGATCGTACATGCCTGCTGACTCGAGGGGTCCGGCGCATAATAGTAACCGCGGTCGGCGACGGCCTGAGTTAAATGCAGATTGATATATCCCGGTTGCACCACAGCCCGCCGATTCAGAAGGTCGACCTGCAAAAGTCGATTCATCCTCGCCAAACTGATGATCACCTCTCCTCCCGTCGGAGTGGCACCTCCGCTCAAGCCGGTTCCGGCCCCGCGCGGGATAAAAGGAATTCCCCGTTTCGAGAGCAAGCGAACAACCTCGGCTGTCTCTTCTGTACTCTTGGGAAAAACGACCGCACGCGGAACCACCTTTTTCAGGGTATAGGCGTCACATTCATAGGCCAGTAAATCTTCATGGCGGTAAAGGACCGCGTCGTCCCCGACACAGCGCTTCAGTGCGGCAATCAGTTCTTGATTTGGGTCATCCTCATTTGTGCCATCCGCCTTTGGCTCGCTCTGCTCCCCGCGCCGGTAAGCCTCGTCCAACAATTCAATCGTATGCACGACGCGTTCCCGTCCGCCACGCTGATGAACTCCCATCGCGATCTGCAGCATGCAACCGGGATTCCCCATCACAATCCGATCCACTTCTTGCGGGAAGTCATCCATTTTTCGCTTGAGCAGACGGCCCGCCATATCCGGATAAGTCAGGTTATAAATCCCCGCACTTCCGCAGCAGCGATCCGCGTGAGGCATTTCAACCAAAGTAAGCCCGGGGATTTGTTGAAGCAGTTCACGCGGCTGGTTTCTCACTTTTTGTCCGTGGACCAAATGACACGCTTCGTGATAGGTGACTGTTTCTTCAACCCTTCCCGTTGGTGGTTTTATGCCGGTTTCACATAAGAAAGCGGATACATCTTGAACCTTCTTGACAAATTCCTTCGCCTTATCTTTGTAATCCGGATCGTGCTTGAGAAGTTCGTCGTATTCTTTCATCGCTGACCCGCATCCGGCCGCATTCACAATGATTCGATCAACATCCGCTCGCAAAAACGCGTCAATGTTTTGTTTGGCCAATTTCTTCGCTGTCTCCCGGTCTCCGGCATGCACTTGCAGGGCGCCGCAACAAACCTGCCCCCGCGGCACCACCACCTCAGCTCCGTTACGGCTTAGCACCCGCACCGTCGCCTCATTGATCCCGGCGTACAAAACATCCATCACACACCCTGTCAAGATGGCAACACGATAACGCGTTTCCCCAAGCGCAGGGGTTACTTCAGCCAGAGTTTGCCGGGAAAATCGAGCCGGGATCTGCGGCAGGACGGCCTCCATATCCCGGATGTGCGCAGGGAATAACCGAAGAATCCCTGTTTTTCGAGCCAAAACCTGAAGACCCGATCGTTGGTAAAATCTCAGCAATCGGCCCAGCCAATGCAAGCGTGCGGGATGGGGAAACAAATGCCTTAAAAATAACCGGTTGATCATCCCCTTCAGTCCCTTGGGAGGCATAACCTGAAACAGTTGGCCGCGCGCTTCTTCAATCAAGGCTCCGACCTCTACTCCCGATGGACAAGCCGTTTCGCACGCACGGCAATCCAAGCACTGAAAAACCGGGTCATATAAACCTTGGTTTAACTCCAGCCGCCCTTCACCCACCGCTTTGATCAAATGAACGCGGCCACGCGGGGAATGAGCCTCCAATTGCTCTTCCTGATAGGTGGGGCACGCGTCCAAACACATTCCGCAATGAATGCATTTCGACCACTTATCCGGGTCAGGCGGATCGGCAAACGGAAATCCCGTCAATGGTTTCGTTTCCTTGATCGGGTCGGACATGGTTTAGATCCCTCCTACCCATCGTCCCGGTTGAAATCGCCCTTCAGGATCCAATTGCGCTTTGATCTTCCGCATGAGAAACAGTCCGGCCGGCGTTCTTCCCCAAACGGGAATGAGCTCTTTAAAAAAGAAAGGCGCATGCAGGATGACCACATAACCAAGTTGCTCTTCTATCCGCTGCCTGACTTTTTCGAGCAGTTCTTTTGCCATTAGCCACTGATCCCGTTTCGGCTGCAATATGGCAAATGTAATTCCCGTGCCCGTTCCCCCGTGAATCATCGCATCAATTCCCAGTTCTTCGGCCAGATAGTGAATCATTTGAACAGCAGCGGCCACTTGATCGGGAAGGGTGCTTATCTTGACAGCGACTTTCGCAGCGGAACTTTCCGAATCTTTGGCGTGAGGCATAAGCTCGCCAAAGGCTCGCCATAACGCTGCCGCCCATTCGTTTCGAAAAGTTTCCCGGAGCCTGATGCCTTCTTCCTTTGCCCATTTCAAAACTTGATCTTGTTCTTTGTCCACGGCTTTGGCTTCGTCTTCAAAACCGATCATCAATCCGAACGTGGCGTGTTCACCGGGCAAAAGCGCTGACAACACCGAGGAATTCACTATTTCTATCGCCGACGGTTCCAATGAAGAGTCCAATATGCGTCGGCTGAGCCGCAACAGGGCGTTCACATCCGAATGTTCCAACATGATCACCGTTTCCTCAGGGGGAAGGGGACGCAATTTGAATGTGCACTCCGTAATGATCCCCAAGGTTCCGAACGAGCCGACGAACAACTTGTTCATATCGTATCCGGCGACATTTTTGACGACTTTGCCGCCGGTACGAATGACCTGGCCGTCGGCCAAAATCACCCTGAGACCGATAACCCAATCGCGCGGAGTTCCGTACTTTAACCGTTTGGGTCCCGTCAGGGCCGCAGCCACGATCCCCCCTGCCGTTCTCATCTCCGGCCAACCCGGATCCAGCGGCAGCATCTGGCCTTTTTCCTTCAATACCGCTTGTAAATGACTGAGTAGCGTGCCCGCTTGCACCGTAACCGTCAAGTCGCCAACCGAATGTTCTGTAACCTGATGATATCCGGCCAAAGATAAGGTGACCGCCTCTTTTTGGACAGGATTGCCGTATCCGGCGAGTGCCCCCTGGCCTTCGGGCAAAATTGACACTTGCGATTCGCCGGCCCAGCGGATCACCTTGACCGCCTCTTGCTCCGATTCGGGAAAGACGACCCAATCACTCGCTGGACCGTATTCGGAACCCTTCGCTGGAAATGTTTGTACTTTGTCCGTCCCCAACTGTTCGATCAACCGGCTGATGTCCGTATTGGTTACATCGCTTTTACTCACGGTAACAGCCCTCTCTCCCGTAATCAAACAAGATCATGGTGCGGGTGTGTTATTTTTCACCTTGATACAATTCAATAAAGGATTGTTTCTGATTATGTAAATGTTGTTCCATTTCTTGCTCCGCCGTTCCGTTTTGAAGTCCTTCTATAATGCTCCGATGTTCACGAACAACTTCTTCGCGCCTGGACGCTCGGTGTAAAACCCGCATGCCAATCCGGCGAATCAGGTCTGACGTTTGGTTAAAAACGGAGATCAACCGCTCGTTATCCGTAAGCTCAAACAGCACTTTGTGAAAATCTTTGTCCAATCGCATGAAATCAACATCGCTCATTTGCGACGGATCGGTATTCATCGCTGCCGTGATCGCTTGCAATTGATCCAAGTTTTTCCGGTTGATCATCTGCTGAACTTTACGGACAACGCCGATTTCCAACATAAAACGCAATTCAAATACATCATGGATATCCTTAATGGTAATCGGCGAGATAAAGGTCCCTTTATAAGGGAGGTTATAGACCCATCCTTCCGCTTCAAGCGTTTGAACAGCTTCACGGAAGGGAGTGCGGCTGATTCCGAACCGCTCTAACGCCACCCGCTCCGTAATCATCTCATGATCCTGCAATATCCCGCGTATAATCGCTTCTTTCAAAATTGTATACGCTTGCACTTTGAGCGGCTTGGGATTGGATAAAAACAGCTCCACATCTTTCCCCCTTTCCAGCCATGCTCCGGTTGGTGATCGTATATCGTACACAATATATTATACATAATATTGATACTATTTGTATATACGAAATTTTCTTTCCGAAACAGGCACATGCATCGACTCCACTCTTCTTTGCCACCTCTCCGGTGGCTTTTTTGTTGGCTGTGAATCTATTGTGACTTGCCCCACACGGCTGAAGCAACGGAGGCACTCCCTTTGGTCTCCGTGGTCTTCCCGCTTCATCGAGCGTGACAACCCACATCCACCCACGATGACTTCGTCCAAACCTGGGTGATTTTCGTAACGAGTTTTCGCTCACATAGTCGTTTTAAGGTGTTTTCGCACTTATCAACTCCACTGTACTCTGTCGGACTTGCGAGAGGGACCAAGCCCTCCCGCGTCCGACGCTCATTTTATCCCGACTTGAAGGGCTGGGTTTTCCCGCTCCTTCTTTAACACCTTCGATCTCTTAGAAACCATGCGCGAAAGCAATATATACAGAAACGAAATCCAACACGAAGAAGAAGGTCTCTACAGCATCACGACAAAGCCGGGATTCGCCATCGGTCAAACGGCCTATCTTGTTCAAAATAAAGGTTTTAATCTCCTATGGGATTGTATTACATACCTGGATGACAGAACATTAGAGGAAGTAAAGAAGTTGGGAGGAGTTCAAGCTCTTGCCCTCTCCCATCCTCACTACTATTCAGCTCAAGTTGAGTGGGCGGAGGCACTCGATGCGACGATTTATATCCACGAAGATGATCAAGAATGGGTTATGCGTCCGAGTGATAAAATTCAATTTTGGTCGGGTGAAACATTGGAACTGTCAGAAGGTCTCACTCTTCATCGTCTGGGAGGACACTTTAAAGGTGGAACAGTTCTCCATTGGGAAAACGGTAACGATGGAAAAGGAGTTCTCCTTACAGGGGATATCATCCAAGTTGTTGCAGACCGCAAGTGGGTAAGCTTTATGTATAGCTATCCAAACCTGATCCCGCTACCGGCTAAAAAAGTAGCGGAGATGGCAGAGAAAGTGAAAAGACTAAAGTTTGATCGTCTATACAATGCTTTCCATCGAATTGTAATGGAGAATGCCAATGAATCTGTACAAAAATCCGCCGAAAGATATATTGCTGCACTGGAAGGTAGATTATTTACAACGTAAACCAGTGTTCTGCCATGATACTGGTTTATTGTTTGAGCATCCTGACATTCGCCTAATGAAATCAAAAAAAAAGCCCTTGATGAAGGAGCGGACGTTACCTCAAATCAAGAAGGGGAGCACGTATCTCCGCCAAGCCGCATATAAACGGTTCAAGGCGAAAAACGCGTCCCCTTCTCGCATGTTTATCCGGTTCCCATTATGCCCGGGAAACGTATTCGCCGGTCCGGGTGTCGATGATCAGCCGGTCGCCCACGTTGACGAACAGCGGCACCTGTACGACCAAGCCCGTTTCCAACGTGGCCGATTTGCTTCCGCCCGTCGCGGTATCTCCCTTGATACCCGGTTCGGTGTCGGTCACTTCCAACTCCACCGTATTGGGCAGTTGCACACCGATGGTTTCCCCTTGGTAGATCATGATGTTGACATTCATGTTTTCCTTCAGGAATTTGACCTCCCGCTCCAGACGCTCGGCCGGCAGGCTGATCTGCTCGTAAGTCTCATTGTCCATAAACGTGTACTCACCGCCGCTTTCATACAGGTATTGCATTTGGCGGGTTTCCACGTGTGCACGCGGCACTTTTTCCCCGGCGCGGAATGTCCGCTCCTGAATGTTGCCGTTGCGCAGGTTGCGCAGTTTGGAACGGACGAACGCCGCCCCTTTCCCCGGTTTGACGTGTTGGAACTCCAATACTTGCCACACGTCACCGTCCAGCTCGATTGTCAATCCAGTACGAAAATCATTTACCGAGATCATCGCATGTCTCCTCCAAACTCGATAAGATGAAGCCGATCGCTATTCGATCACGATCAGGTTTTTGGGGCTGTGCGTCAGCACTTCCTTGCCCTGCTCGGTCACGACCACATCGTCCTCGATGCGAACGCCGCCAAAACCGGGCAAATAAATACCCGGTTCAACCGTGACCACCATTCCGGATTGTAACACGGTTTCCCCGTTGACGGAAAGAGTCGGGGCTTCGTGAATTTCCAAGCCGATGCCGTGGCCGGTGCTGTGCCCGAACTGCTCGCCGTATCCCCGGTCGGTAATGATATCCCGGGCAACCTTGTCTACATCGCGTCCGGTCACTCCCGGACGAACCGCCTCCAATGCTGCTTGTTGGGCATGCAGCACAATATCGTAAATTTCCCGTTGCCGCTCGTTCGGTTTTCCTAATACAATGGTGCGCGTGATGTCCGAACAATATCCCTCATAAAGGGCGCCGAAATCCAGCGTGACCAAATCACCCTTCTCCAGCACCCGGTCCGAAGCCACGCCGTGCGGAAGTGCCGAACGCGGACCGGAGGCGACGATGATGTCAAATGAGGAAGAATCGGCCCCTTTTTCGCGCATGAGAAACTCCAGGCGAAAAGCGATGTCCCGCTCGCGCAGTCCGGGGCGGATCTCCTTGAGGATTTCCGCAAACACCTCGTCAACGATTCGCGCCGCACGACGCAACGTCTCCAACTCATCGGCATCCTTGGTTTCGCGCAGCTTTTCCACCATATTGCTTACCGGGACCACTTCCACCCCGTCGAGGATGGACTTCAGCTTTTCGGCACGGGCATACACGAGATGATCCTGTTCAAACGCCAGCCGGCTGACATTCCATTCGCGGCACAACCCCGCCACCGTGCGGAACGGCTCGCCCCCGACACGCACCACATCCAGATGAGGGGCTTGTTTTTGTGCCTGCTCCACATACCGGAAGTCGACCAGCAGTTTCGCCTCCTTTTCCGTGACCAGCACCATGCCCGCAGTGCCTGTAAACCCGGTCAGATATCTTCTGTTCATCGGATGGGTGACGAGCAAGGCTTCGAGATCTTGTTCTTTCAACCGTTCACGCAATCGGTCGATCCGCTTTTTCAACAGGTATCCTCCTCTCATTCGATCAGCCCCAACCGAATCGCTACCGCCCGGAGAGCCAGCTCATAGCTGAGAAAGCCGAGTCCCGCGATTTGACCGACGGCGGCCGGCGCCGTGACAGAATGCGCCCGAAACGCTTCGCGATTATGTATGTTGGACAGATGTACCTCGATCGCAGGTACTTCCACAGAGGCCAAGGCGTCCCGAAGGGCGTAACTGTAGTGTGTCAATGCACCGGGGTTGATGATGAGATGATCAAACGTTCCATCCGCGGCATGAATCCGGTCAATCAATTCTCCTTCATGGTTGGACTGAAACGTTTCCACTTTCAACCCCCATGCACGACCCATTTCTTCCAGACGGCGGTTTAGCTCTGCCAATGTTTTTCGGCCATATACACCGGGCTCCCTTTTCCCCAGCCGGTTCAAATTGGGGCCGTGCAGCACGAGTACCTTCGGCATCGGCACACCTCCTCTCTCCTTCGCCAATTGTACCACAAAATCCCTTGTTGACGCAGAATTTCACCGGATAACTGCGACGAACGCCGTTTCTGTGATACAATGGGAATACATCACAACACAAGAACGTATTTTCGACCGTTCTTCTATATGGAAATTACAAAAAGGCGGTGTGGGTAAGTGTCGGAAAAACCAGTCGCATACGGCGGGCAGGCCGTCATCGAAGGGGTGATGTTCGGAGGGCGTTATGTTCAAGTGACCGCCATCCGACGCAAAGACGGCTCGATCGAAACCTGGGAATTGGTACGAAATCCATCACCATTTTTATCTTTCCTGAAAAAAATCCCCCTGATTCGGGGTATCGTGGCATTGATCGAGGCGAGCGCATCCGGTGCCAAGCACCTGCAATTTGCGACGGAACGATATGAATTGGATGATTCCAATGAGGAGTCCCGGCAGGAAGATCGACGTTCCCCGTCTAAATTAACCACATATATCGGTGTGGCCGTCGTCGGTGTCCTCTCTCTGGTGATCGGAAAAATCCTTTTCACCGCATTGCCGGCTTTTTTGGCCAGTGTATTGTTTGACCGGTATGTCCATAATCTGGTCACCCAAAATCTGATCGAAGGCGGCATCAAAACTTTGCTTCTCCTTGCGTATCTTGTATTGATATCGCAGACGCCGACAGTCAAACGGGTCTTCCAATATCACGGGGCGGAACACAAAGTGATTAACGCCTATGAATCAGGGGTAGAATTAACAATAAGAAACGTCCAACGGCAGTCCACCCTTCATTACCGATGCGGCAGCAGTTTCATCATACTGACTGTTCTTGTCGGGGTGATTGTCTACTCCTTTTTTCCCTACGACAACGTCTGGGAACGCATCGGCATCCGGCTGTTGCTTCTGCCCATGGTGGTCGGACTCTCCTACGAATTGTTGAAATTGACCAACGCTTTGCGAGATGTTCCCGGCCTCTCCTATCTGGGGTATCCCGGACTCTGGCTGCAAAAGTTGACCACCCGACAACCGGATGATGATCAAGTGGAAGTGGCCATTGCCGCATTCAATAAAATGAGGGAGCTGGATTTGCAAACCGAAGCAACGGTCGCATCCTCCTCGCTGGCACACTCCCGTTCGTAAGTCGGCTTTTCGGATTCTTCATGGAATGAGGGTGAATGGTCATGGTAAGGCAACCAAACAACGGGTGGCGTCTGATCCTGTTCGTCTTGATGGGCATCGGTTTCCTCCGCCTGCTCGTCGTCAATCCTGTTCAAGTATTGATTCCCCTGCTCATTGCCGGTGTTGTCTTTTACCTGTACAAGTTTCCACCGCAATGGTTTCTGCGGTGGAACATCCCCTCTCATTCCCGGTCGATCCGCCCGCGTAAAAAAGGGCGGCCGACAGGAAACCGCTTTCGTGGCAGGCGCCCTGCTTTCCGCGTGATTGAAGGCAATAAAAAGCCGGAACAAAAAACAAAAACCCCATGACAAATCACCACCAAGAGCGAAACCCGAATTCCAACTCGAACCAGGGTGCATCCGGCGACCGTGGATTCCGATATATGGGTGGCCTTTTTGGATGAGTGACTTTTCAGCACAGCCATTCTGGATCGCAAGGAAAAAGGCCACCCGGAAGCCTGAATATGATACGAATACGGATTGGGCACAGACGCACAGACTTAAAACAATGCATCGGTGGCCTCATCCACCACTTTGGGCGTCCCGGTGACGATCCCCAACAGATAGGGTATGGTCACGATCTGCGGATAGACAAATTCGGGTTCGGGGGACAACACCTTAACCACGATCCGGGTGTAGCCCTGTCCCGTTTCCACTTTCACCAACTGAAGCCGGTAGCCCGCATTTGGTTTTTCCCCCAGCGTGATCAACAAATAGCGACGGTTGCCATAATTGTACAAATGCGTTCCTTTTTTCTTTTTATGCTGCGACAGCCACTGCAAAACCCGGGGAGACAAGCGCGACTCCTCTCGATGGGTGATCAATCTGAACCCTCTGAAATTTTTTCTCTCTGACATTTTTCTCCCCCCTCCTATCCCGACTCCGTCGGACGAATGGTGTAGGAAACACCCCGCTTCGCCCGACGTACCGCCAAATATTCAGCGAATGTCCAGTTACGGAAAAAATTTTCCGCCGCTTGTCTGCCTGCTTCATACAGTAATCGCCGTTTTTCCTTGGAGATGTGGAATTCAATCATCTTGACGTCCAGCGATGGAACCAATATGGTCCGTACCTTTTCCTGATCCTTTATATACCGGTTGTCATGCGCCTCCATCATCGTCAGAAAGAGCGCCCGCAACAGGGTAATCGGACCAAAAATGCGATGTTCCTCCCCGCTTAAATCGGAAACGAGGCGAAAACCGAATGTGGGCCATCGCGGTTGTTCCTGATCAAACAACCAAACCGGGAAGTTGCTGAGAATGGCACCATCGACAACATAGCAGATTTTTTTGGATATCCGGTTGACCACCTTCACCGGATCAAAAAAATACGGGATACTGCAACTCATCCGCACTGCTCGGGCCACGGTCAGTTTGACCGGATCGTATCCGTAGTCGCGATAATCATGAGGGAGAACCATCAGGTTTCCTCCGCTGATATCCGATGCGATGATGGACAATTCACACTCTTTCAGGTCTGCAAACGTATAGACACCCCGACGTGCCAACAGCTCGCCGACCCACTTTTCCAGCGATCCGCCCGGATACAATCCCTTGTGAATCCACAACCGCAAAGCCGGACCCACATACGGAATGCGATGGTACCACGTCTTGGGCATAAACTGCAGGAAATCTTGTTCCATCATCAGTTTGTGAATGTCACAAGCGCGGTAACCAGCCGCCAGCAGCGCCGCGATGATGGACCCGGCAGACGTACCCGCCAATCGCTTCCATCGATACCCTTTCTCCTCCGCCACAGTCAGGGCCCCGACCAAACCGATGGCTTTGACCCCGCCGCCCTCAAATACCGCATCAGCCCACAAGGTCATCCCTCCCGATATGCTCCTGGTTTATCTATATGTAACGCGAAAGAGAAAAAACTATGGAACCGCACTCCAGACTTTATCATGAGCGACCGGAAAACCCGTCCTTCAGGGTGATGACTTGCTCCGCCTACGTCTTTTTTACGATCTGACCGCCTTTCGAGAAACTTGTGACATGTTGTGAGGAATCCACTTCCATCACTGGCTCACTGACTCAGCTCTGCCTTGAAAGCCGTGAATTGGACGGCATCCTCCCAACCCGCGTCTGCAATGCTCTCGGCAAGACGATGTTTTTCACATCCCCCGGATGTTCAAGTCTTCAAAAGCGATCCCATCGTAGTTGTCCACCAAAATATCGGCTGATTTTGTAAGTGGCGTCTTTTCACGGAAGCACTGAAAACCACTATGCGAACAAGTCGTCATGAAACATCGATCACACAGGTTTGGACGAAATCTTCGTGGACGGATGTGGAAGCGGCTGCGACCCGCCGCGCAGAGCCAGTCACGACAATGTGAAACGGGAGCCGATTTCCCGCCTTCTCTCCATAGCCTGACGGCAAAGAGTCGCTCGGCAGGGAAACGGCTCCCGCTTGAACCATTATTCCACCGTTTTTCCGCTGTCCACGTCCTGTTCCGCTTCTGAAACCTCGTCGGCCTCTTTGAGCGCCCGTAGTTCTGCAATTCGTTCCGGATTTCGCTGGAAATACTCCACCAGATATTCAATGCACGTGATGGAATCCCAGCTCAGATGATGTTCGATTCCCTCGACATCCTGATAGATCTTCTCCTCGCTCACACCGATGATGCGCAGAAAATCCTCCAAAAGATCGTGGCGGTCCACCAACCGTTTGCCGATTTTTTTCCCTTTGGGGGTGAGAACCAAACCGCGATATTTCTCATATACCAAGTATTTGTCCTTGTCCAGTTTCTGCACCATCTTGGTGACGGACGAGGGGTGCACGTCCAACGCTTCGGCAATGTCGGAAACGCGCGCATAACCCTTCTGATCAATCAATTTGTAGATGTTTTCCAAGTAATCCTCCATACTGGGTGTCGGCATGCGAATCCTCCCCTGTCCGTCGTTTCCGTTCTATTAGTGAAGCACATTTATTTTACCACAAACTTGGCTGTTGTGAAGAAGTTTCTCACCAATATACCAGCAATGATGGATTGGCAAATCCCTTTTCCGACTCACTCTACCGACCTGCAAACGAATCGGGAAAGTGCTTAGCGGACATACCCGCCCAATCATTCCGTGCTTTTCCGGTTTTCTGCTCGATCGGGCTTAGGTTCTCACTCACCTGGTTCGACATTGCCCCCTGTTGAAATGACCAAACACACCCTGGTTACGCTGATCCTTTGACTGCCATCCTCACGGCTTTCACCAGTTGGCGTCCCAGTTGTTCCAAGCGGTTCTGCAATTTTTCATCCTTCAGCGTACCGTCCGGTCGAAACGCCTGATACGACTGGGGCACTGACGGCATCGACGGCAACGGCCACGCATGCAGCGTGCGGCAGATGATGTTGAGTGTATTGAGCGTGTTGGTCGCACCCATCGCACCGCCAGAGGTCCCAACCAAGGCGACGAATTTGCCTTCCAATTCCCGTGCCCCGATGAAATCGAGTGCGTTTTTCAGCGCTCCGGACACACTGCCATGATACTCCGGCGACCCGATAATGAACGCGTCGGCTTCAAGCATCCATTGTTTGAACAGGTGAACCGATTCCGGATAAGTGGACTCATCCTCACGGCAATCGTACACCGGCAGATTCAATTCGCGCAGATCGACACGTCGAACCTTGGCGCCTTCGGCTTCCGCGGCTTTTGCCACGATCTCCACCGCTTTTTTCGTCGTGGATTCCGGATTCATGCTACCGGAAACGGCAACGATGTTCATCAGCTCCACTCCTCGTTTTAAAGCAATTATCATCATTCATCGTTTACAAAAAGAGCAGCTACCACACGGCTAAAGCCGTAGGCTTGTACCTGTCCATCAGTACCAACGCTTCCAAGAAGCTCCTGCCTTGGAGTGACGGTACAGGGCAGGCTGACAGCTACCCGTCCGACACAAGTCATTGTGCCGTCCCTGCACCAAGGTACTCAATTCCCTTTCTTTGCAGATTCATCGCTGCAATACGGTCATCATTAGAAGCGTAACCACATGTTCTGCAACGAAAGATATGTTTTTTCTTGTTTCGATTTGCTTTTTCAGTGTGTCCGCATTTCGGGCAAGTTTAAGAAGTGTATTTTGGATCAACAGTAATTACAGTAGATTGGTTCATTTTCGCCTTGTATTTCATTGTGTACCAACAGGTACGCTTATTACAATAATACTGTTTTTTCCTGCTTTTTCAACGAGTGCCTTAGATACCGCATGATTCATATGCGTCATCCAACGGTTTTCTCGTTGACCAATGGCTTTCAGTCTCCTTCGGGCCGAAGGAGTTCCTCTCCTCTGAAGAGATTTTCTGATTCGTTGGAAGTGAGCTTTCTTGTCTTTGATCCACCGTCCTCTGAAGAAGGTGGTGATTCCCTTCGAGTCGTAAGCAGTTGCTATGAAATTGATTCCCGGATCAACCCTGACGACATTTCGAACTTGATTGAGATCTGCGTCTTCAAATGTCTTCAACATGGGAATATGTAAAAAGTACTTTCCTTTCTTTTGAACCAGTTTGGATGTTCCAAATTTCCATGTACCATCAAAGAAGTGTTCCATCCCTTTTGTTTCGAATGGAACCATGATTCTTCCATCCAGAGTGTTTACAGAAAATACACCTTTTGTAAGGAGGTAGTCTCTGTTCCAAAACAGATCATACTCCGGTTTCTTGAAACGGATTTTTGTCCATTGATGCCCATTGGATTGTACAGATTTATATTTAGCGATCACGGACCTTGCAACACTTTGAGCCATTTGGGATCGAAGGCCATATCCAAGCTTTGCCTGACCAAGAACCTTTGTTTTCAATACAACTTTCGAAACATGGTTCAAACCTTATTTAATGGCTCTTATGGTCTGCAACAAAAGTTCTTTCTGTTCTTCATTTGGTAGGATTTTCATCTTAGCGGTAATGGTTAATTCCATCCCTTTTTCACCACATTTCTTCAATAACTTGTAGGTAATTTAATCTATTGAAACTTATTTGTCAATTGAAAGGAGGAAAGGGCGGCTCCTCCCACGGTTAAAGCCGATGGGTTTCCGCCGCCCGATTTACTGTGGAAGGGAAGCCAGCCATTCCCTTGCAGACAGCTTGCGTTCCCTTTCTCACATTCCCTCAGGCGGTGCGGGGGTATTCGTCGGCGACAATTGTTGTCCGTATTTTTGCTCGATTTGTTGACGCACCTCTTGGAGCGTCTCCCCCGCTTCGATTCCCTTTTTGGCATCCATCACCACATTGACGCAAATCTCGCACGCGGAGCCGTGCACATTGTACTCCGTTTGACCGTTTGCTTTTTTTCCGGCAATGAAACAGCTTTTCACACTTTCATGCCCCAGTGATCCGCATCCGCAATAACACGGAATATACTGAAGCTGATCCGCATTGGCCTCGGCAAAGGCATACGCCTCCCGCACATGCGGTACCGTCGATTGTTTGACGAACGCCGGCATGGCTTGTCCTGACGTGTGCCGCTGCCCGCCCGTACCGACCTTTGCATCGGTACCATCAGCGCAACCCGCGGCAAAAAGCAAGAGTGCGGCGGTTGTTCCTATCCACCATCGTTTCACCCGTTCACTCGCTCCTCTCCATCCCGATCATCTCCCATTATATTCAAAAAATATGACGGGGAAAAGCCAAACCTCGGGGTGGGGATGATGGTGTGACGCGCGCGGCAGGCTGATAGCCCGCTTGGTAAAGGTCAACACTTCTGCCCAGTGATCCATTGTTCAGTCGACGCCATTCTCCTCCGCTTCCATTGTCTTCTTAATCCCGTGGGCTGTCACGGAGATGTAATCGACCATAACGAAACCGCTTTTGACCGAGATGGCGACCACCATGTTTTTGGTGACGGGCGATGGAGGAGGAACGATGGTGAAAAAGGTGAAAAATCGTCTGGGCTTTCTATTCGGCGGATCTACCGTCAGAGGCGTTTGGCCTAACAACCTCCCATTCTGCCCCATATAGGCAACGTTGGCTACGGCGCGTGCCCCTGCCTGTGGTGAGTGGTTCATGACGCGAAAGCGAAGGTGATACGCGCATCGCCAATTAAAAGGACCTTTTACCACCTGATAGATCAGTCCACCGGGACCCATGGCGACGGAGACATCTCCCTCCGCCATCGGATTGGCCACCAGATGAGCCTTTTTGCCGCGCCAACGGTGGAATCCGGAGGTGAAATTGCCGTTCGTCAAGATGTTTTGACCGTTGCAAGCCAAGGTGCTTCCCTCTTTTCTCATCGCTATCTCACTCATTACAATATATGCGGATTGCCGCACGTTCCCTTGGACTCCTGGTAAAAAAGGCTCGCCTCCGTCACCCACAACATTCCATTTTCACGACAAAGATGATACAATAACGTCAACAGAATCATGGGAAGATTTCGCCGACCTTGGTTGGAAAGGGGGGATGGTCACATTCCATCCCTCCTCCTCCGGGTCGGCTTTTCTTTGATAAAGGAGTGACGCATTAGTATGAATCGAATGATCGCACTGGACGGTGAACATTTAACATTGGAAGCGTTTTCGGAAATCGTGCTTCACCGGACTCCGGCCTTTTTGAGCGTTGAAGCGATCCGGCGCATGCACCGTTCCCGCGAGATGGTGGAACGCCTGATCGGGGAAAACCGGATCGTTTACGGCATCACCACCGGATTCGGCAAATTGTGCGACACGATCATCGCACCGGAACAATCCGAACTGCTGCAACTGAACCTCATCCGTTCCCATGCGTGCGGCGTTGGCGACCCATTGCCGGAGGAAGTGGTGCGGGGCATGATGCTCCTTCGTGCCAATGCACTTGCCAAGGGGTACTCCGGGGTTCGTCCCGGCGTGGTGGAATGCCTGATCGAGTGGTTAAACCTCGGCCTCCACCCCGTCGTACCCGCGCAAGGTTCACTGGGTGCCAGCGGCGACTTGGCCCCCCTCGCACATATGATCCTGCCCTTGCTCGGATACGGGGAAGTGTGGGTAAACGGCAGACGGGAACCGGCTGAAGCGGTCTGGCGCGCGCAGGGACGGTCTCCTCTGCGGTTGGCGGCAAAAGAAGGGCTGGCGCTCATCAACGGTACGCAGATGATGACGAGTCTGCTCGCCCTTGGACTGTTGCAGGCGAAACAATTGATCTTGGCTGCCGACATTATCGGGGCGATGACGGTGGAAGCTCTGCGCGGCATTCCACACGCCTTTCATCCCCTCCTGCACGAGGTTCGGGGTCAAATCGGACAGATCACCACCGCCGCCAATCTGCGCTCCCTGTTGGCGGACAGCGCCCAAGTGATGCAACCGGACGAAGTACGTGTGCAGGACGCTTACAGCCTGCGGTGCATACCGCAAGTCCACGGTGCATCCAAAGATGTCTACCATTATGTGAAAGACGTGGTATCCCGCGAATTGAACGCCGCAACCGATAACCCCCTCCTCTTTCCGGAAACGGGAGAAGCGGTCTCCGGGGGCAACTTTCACGGCCAACCGCTGGCGTTGGCGGCCGATTTTCTTACGATCGCCATGGCGGAGCTGGCCAATATCTCGGAGCGACGAACCGAACGGCTGGTCAACCCGCAACTGTCCGGATTGCCCGCCTTTTTAACCAGCCAAAGCGGTCTGCATTCCGGTTACATGATCCTGCAATACGTCGCCGCCTCGCTCGTCTCCGAAAACAAAGGTCTCTGTCATCCTGCATCGGTCGACTCCATCCCCTCTTCGGCCAACCAGGAGGATCACGTCAGCATGGGAGCCACAGCCGCCCGTAAACTGCATCATGTCCTGGACAACGTCACCCGCGTACTGGCCATTGAGTACATCTGTGCAGGACAGGCGTTGGAGTTTGCAAAACAGCGGTTGGGGAAAGGAACACTGGCGGCATATCGATTGTTGAGGCAACACGTCCCGCCATTGGTGGAAGACCGAGAGGGCCATCGTGACATAGAAACGACCGCCCGATTGATACGCGACGGCCTGTTGGTCGAAGAAGCAGGGAAAACGGTACCGATCTCGTTGTAGGTCTGTGTTGGGAATCACACGCTTGCAAGGTTGGAATTCTTGGAGCGTACGCTTCCGCAATCGCAGGACGACGACCCATTTGCGGGCTGTCTCATCAGCCCGTCCCATGCAGTTCCACAACCCGGGATGGATGTGGGTTAGGCGCCATGAAGCGCGAAGCCCACGGCGACCAAAGGGTGTGCCTCTGGTGCTTCAGCCGTGTGGAGGAAGTCACAATGGAATTAAGTTAGTTCTGTGAATTTCGTGTTTATATACCACACAAAGGGATAACAAACCAGCAAATCACACCATTTATCGTTTATCGATAAATCCGCTGATCCAGCAAAGAGCGACGTTTCTGGTCATTCACCAACAAAAAAGAAAGGTGTTCCTTTTTCCGAATGGGAGGAAGAAGGAACACCCGATTGAGATTTGACGGATCAACGACCTAGTCGTTCCTGTGATCCATTTCCGGCACCTTCACCTGTACCGGCCGAAAATCCAGATAATCGCACGCAACCAGTTGCAGCTCAATCCCTTCGTATTCTCCTTGCACCGCTTCGTCGGCCGCTTTGCCGTGCATGTGACCGTACACACAGGTGGCAACGCCAAATTCCTTCATCACGTCAAAAAAACCCGAGCCGCGGACATGCTTGGTGACCGGCGGATAGTGGAGCATCACGATGATCGGCTTGTCCGGTTCCGCTTTCACCGCCGCTTCCAATGCAAGCCGCAGGCGCCCCACCTGCCGTTCGTAGATCGGCCGATCCCGCTCTTCATCCCAAAAACGATGGTCCCCCGGCAAAGTCCAACCGCGCGTGCCGGCCACGACACACCCTTCCACCACCGTGTAATCGGCATCAATCCAGTACATTCCCTCCGGCAGCGCTTCGCGCACCTTTTTTTTGCTGGAAACGTAATAGCAGTGATTGCCGGGAGAGAGAACCTTTTTTCCCGGCAGTTGGGCGATCCAGCCAAAATCGTTTTTCGCCGTTTCGATTTTCATCGCCCAACTGATATCTCCAGGGATCAGTACCGTATCCTCCGGTTTTACCACTTCCAACCACTGATCCCGGATGCGGTCGTAGTGACGATCCCAGCCAAACACATCCATCGGCTTGGACACGTCACGGTCATGGTCGATCCCGTACAATGTCACCGGTTTGTTGAATGACAAATGCAAATCGCTGATGGCATAGATGGTCAATCTGGTACACGCCCTTCTCCTGACTTGAAACTGTTGCCATTATACCACGAAAGCCCTACCTTTTCTTCCTGTCTCGACATATTCATATAACAGGAATCGAATCGACTCCGGGGGGAGGGAGGCGATGGCACAACCTTTTGTTTACACCGCATTGGGCGACTCCATCACTGCCGGGTACAACGCACCCCGCCGTCGGGGATATGCGCATCGGCTGACCAGACGGTTGAAATACCAGGGACTTCCGGCCAAATTATACACCATCTGCATGAAAGGCTGGACGAGCGGAGATTTGCTCTTTGCATCCGCATGGCCTTCAAACCGTCTGGCCATCCGAAACGCCCATCTGATTACGGTGTACGTCGGAGGCAATGATCTCATTTTTGCCCATGTCAAATATCTGCTGACCCGCAATCCAAATGTGTTCAGTCAAGTGATCGCCACCTACGGAAACAACCTGCAACATCTGTACAAGCGAATCCGCAGGCTGTCCTCCGCTCCCGTTTATGCCTTGAACCTTTACAATCCGTTTCCCCATTCGGTATTGCCCAACACCTTGGTGCCCGCACTCAACCAAATGACTGCCGATGTATCCGCGCGTTGGGACATCACCGTCGTCAACATTTACGAATCGTTTCAAGGAATGGAACCCCTGCTGATTGACGGATACCAAACCGGCCGATTGGAGAACTATGTGCCCATCATCTCCCGAAACCCCGTACACCCCAATGAACACGGACATGAGCAGATCGCACGGGAACTGTGGGAGACGATCTCGGATTAGTGGCATAAAAACAGCGACCGCACCCTCACGGGGTACGGCCGCAAACGATCACGAACAACCGGTGGTGGCGCCGCAATCGAGACAGACATAGCAGGAGCCATTCCGTTTGGTCATGCCTCCGCACTCAATACACAACGGTGCGCCGCTGCTGGCCCGAATCGCGTCGATGTTCTGGTCGTTGCCGGGTTCCTGCGCTCCGGTCACTTCACGGTATCCCTGTTCCACTTCCGCCGATGCCCGGGTGGAGCTTGTTTCCTCCCTGGTCTCGGCTTGTTGTTTTCGTTTTTGCTCGTTGACATAACAACGCAGTTCTTCCTTTTTCGGCGGCACTTGTACGAAATCGGTGCGACCCAGGTATTCCATGCCCAACAGGCGAAACACGTAATCGATCACGGACGTGGCCATCTTGATGTTGGGATGGTCTACCGTACCGGCCGGTTCAAAGCGGGTAAACGTCATGGAATTGACGTATTTCTCCAACGGAACACCATGTTGCAGACCGAGCGAGACTGCCACGGCGAAGGCGTCCAGCAAACCGCGCATCGTGCTTCCCGCCTTGTGCATGTCGATGAAAATCTCACCCAGCGAGCCGTCCGGATACTCCCCGGTACGGACGAACACCTTTTGACCCGCGATGCGTGCTTCCTGCGTAAATCCTTCGCGTTTGCGCGGGAGGCGACGCCGCACGCTGGGAACGTGGCCGTCAGCGAACACTTCGCGCAGCTGGGAAGCTGCGGCATAGGCTTCTGCCGTTTCAGGCACTTCCGTCGGCTCTTCTTCTTTCTCCCGCTTGTCGCCCCGGGTGTTGAGCGGTTGTGAGCTCTTCGAACCGTCACGGTAGAGTGCCACCGCCTTGAGTCCCAGTTTCCAGCCTTCCAGGTAGGCATGGCAAATATCCTCCACCGTGGCCGATTCCGGCATGTTGATCGTTTTGGAGATCGCACCGCTCAGGAACGGCTGGGCGGCCGCCATCATCCGCAGGTGGCCCATGTAGTGGATGAACCGCGTACCGTGTTTACCGCATTTATTTGCGGTATCGAATACGGGGTAGTGTTCCTTTTTCAGGTGAGGTGCCCCCTCGATCGTCATCATGCCGCAGATGACGTCGTTGGCTTCCTCGATCTGCTCCTGGTTGAAGCCG
This sequence comes from Polycladomyces zharkentensis, assembly GCF_016938855.1. Classification (NCBI taxonomy): domain Bacteria; kingdom Bacillati; phylum Bacillota; class Bacilli; order Caryophanales; family Thermoactinomycetaceae; genus Polycladomyces; species Polycladomyces zharkentensis. The sequence continues at coordinate 597,916 of NZ_JAFHAP010000008.1, forward strand.
AGTTCCCGCAGGAGATTGAAATCCGGCGCATTGTACTCTTCCGGTTGGAAGCCGAGCCGTTGCAGGGTTTCCTCACCCAAAGTCCACACCGTGAACGCATACGGCAATTCAAACACGGTGGGCAGCTTTTCTTCCACCTTCCGCAAATCGTCATCGGTAAACCCTTTTTCCTTCAGCGTCTCGCGGTTGATGTGCGGAGCGCCGTCCAGGGTCAGCGTACCGATCACGTAGCGCAGGATATCCTCGATTTGTTCCTCGGTGTAGCCCAGATTTTTCAGTGCCGGACGGATGGATTGGTTGGCGATTTTGAAATACCCGCCGCCGGCCAGCTTTTTGAATTTCACCAAGGCGAAATCCGGCTCAATCCCCGTCGTGTCGCAATCCATCAACAAACCGATCGTGCCCGTCGGCGCAAGCAATGTGGTCTGAGCGTTACGATACCCGTATTGTTCACCCATCTTCAGTGCCTCGTCCCAACTTTCCCGTGCCGCCTCAAGCAGATCCGGCGGGCACTTGGTCGGATGGATCCCCATCGGGGTGATCGTCAATCCTTCATATTCCTCCGCGGGAGCGTTGTACGCCGCACGCCGGTGGTTGCGGATCACGCGCAACATGTGCTCCCGGTTGATCGGAAAGGCTTTGAACGGTCCCAGCTCTTTGGCCATCTCAGCCGAGGTGGCATACGCGGTTCCGGTCATGATCGCCGTGATCGCGCCGGTGATCGCCAATGCCTCTTCGGAGTCATAGGGGATGCCGGAGACCATCAACAGCGTACCGATGTTGGCATACCCCAGCCCCAGTGTACGGTATTCATAGGAGAGCTTGGCGATTTCCCGGGACGGATATTGCGCCATCAGTACCGAGATCTCCAGCACGATCGTCCAGAGGCGCACCGCGTGTTTGAACGCCGGGATGTCAAACTGGCGACTGTCCGCGTCGAAAAACTTCATCAGGTTGAGCGACGCCAAGTTACACGCCGTATTGTCGAGGAACATGTACTCCGAGCACGGGTTGGAGGCATTGATCCGGTTGTGGCGTGCACCCACTTGGCCGTCCATCCCGGCCGGGCAGGTGTGCCATTCGTTGATCGTGCCGTCATATTGCACGCCGGGATCAGCACATTCCCATGCGGCTTGTCCGATCTGCCGCCACAAATCGCGGGCGGAGACGACTTTGGCCGTTTTGCCGTTGGTACGGTATTTGAGCGCCCAGCCGCCGTCTTCCTCCAGCGCTTTAAAGAACTCATGCGGGACGCGTACCGAGTTGTTGGAGTTTTGACCGGATACCGTCTCATACGCTTCGCCGTTGAACGAAGGATCGTATCCGGCGGCGATCAACGCGCGCACTTTTTTCTCTTCGTTGGATTTCCAGTTGATGAACTCCTCCACATCCGGGTGGTCGATGTCCAAACAGACCATTTTGGCCGCCCGACGGGTCGTTCCACCCGACTTGATCGCACCGGCGGCTCGGTCACCGATTTTGAGGAACGACAGCAATCCCGATGAGGTGCCCCCGCCGGAAAGCGGTTCACCCTTGCCGCGGATGTTGGAGAAGTTGGTGCCCGTTCCGCTTCCGTATTTGAACAGGCGGGCTTCACGCACCCACAGGTCCATGATGCCGCCTTCGTTCACCAGATCGTCCTCGACGGACTGGATGAAACAGGCGTGCGGCTGCGGCCGGCTGTAGGCGTCTTCCCCCTGTTTCAGTTCTTCCGTTTCGGGGTCGACGTAATAGTGGCCCTGTGGTTTCCCCTTGATGCCGTAGGCATAGGCCAGCCCCGTGTTAAACCATTGCGGCGAGTTGGGTGCGGCCATCTGATGCAACATCATGTACACCAATTCATCGTAAAACGCCTGCGCGTCCTCTTCGGTATCAAAATAGCCGTAACGCTCTCCCCAATCCCGCCAGCAACCGGCCAGACGGTGAACCACCTGCTTGACGCTCGTTTCCGGTCCGGTTACCGGCTGACCGTTTTCATCCAAGATCGGATTGCCGTTTTCATCCTTCTGCGGAACACCGGCTTTTCGGAAATACTTCGAGATCATGATATCGGCCGCCACCTGCGACCATGCTTTGGGCACTTCCGCCCCCTTCATCTCAAACACAACCGAACCATCCGGGTTGGTGATCCGACAGTCCCGTTTCACATACTCTACGGAGTCGAAAGGATCTTCTCCCGGACGGGTAAAGTATCGTTTGATTTTCACTCCGAAATCCTCCTCATGATCGCTTTTTTCTTTCGTTTCATCATGGTTGGTTGATGCAATCACCATTCATTTCGCAATATGTAGGTGTAAGCTTATTATACCACTACTACATATTGTGTAAAATTTGCATTTTGCCGATTGCGAGCGAATGATGCGCACCTGTTTGTCCCTGGTGGTGCTCACTCGTTATAACCGTGGATTTTCCGGTTTGATTTTCTTCCTATCCTCCCCAGTCTGACCGGAAAGCACCGTTGTTTCGATTTTTGAGAAAAGGTTGTCAACTGCCGCAACTTCATGCAAACTAAAACGTATATGGTGGATGAAGAAGCGGGAAATATGATTTCCCCGACAAATAACTGGGACAAGGAGGCCAAACGCATGACCATTCTTTTCAACGACCAATTGATCGCGCGTGACGAGGCGCGTGTGGACGTGGAAGACCGCGGATACCAGTTCGGCGACGGTGTATATGAAGTGATCCGTGTTTACGGCGGCCACCCCTTCTGCCTGGAAGAGCATCTCGACCGCCTGGAACGAAGCGCTCGGGAAATCCGCATGCCGTTGCCGTATTCCCGAGAGAAGACGGAACACCTGCTGCTGCAATTGATCGAAGCCGATCATCTCAAAGAGGGCTACCTGTATGTACAGATCACACGTGGCGTCGCCCCTCGGGATCATGCGTTTCCGTCCAAGAGCGAACCGGTGTTGACGGCCTATGCCGTTGAATCACAACGCCCCACCGATCTGATGAAAAACGGCATCCGCGCCATTACACAGGAAGACATCCGCTGGTTGCGCTGCGACATCAAAAGCCTCAACCTGCTGGGCGCGGTATTGGCCAAACAAGCTGCGGTGGATGCCGGCGCGCAGGAAGCGATTTTGCATCGGAACGGAACGGTGACGGAAGGCAGTGCCACCAACGTGTTCATCGTCAAGGACAACACCTTGTGGACACATCCCGCCAACCACCTCATTTTACACGGAATCACACGTGCCGTCACCTTGAAATTGGCGGAAAAAGAAGGGATTCCCGTTCGCGAGGAGGCATTTTCTTTGGAAGACCTCCGTTCCGCTGACGAAGTCTTCATCACCAGTACGACCAAAGAAATCGTACCGGTTGTAGCGGTGGACGGCATCCCCGTCGGGACGGGCCAACCGGGATTGGTGACGCGGAAACTTCAGCAGGCCTTTGAACAAAAAATCGGTGTCTCGGTGTAACCGACCACCTGTTCACCCGACATGATCCATCACCTGCCCGTCACAGGTTTCCTGTCCATCTCCGCGAAAACCTCCAACCATCTTTTCCCGTTATGGTATAATACGTACATGCTTTGACGGGAGGATGCGAGAATTGAAAAGAAGACGGAGGGAGCCGACCGACATGGGCGGTGTCAAAAATATCTTTGAGGTGATCCGGGGCCGTGAAGAAGATATGAAAAAACAGCTTCAGCAGGCCCTGGAGTACATCGTCAAAGAAAGCGAACATTACGAAGGCATGGTTTTGGTGGCCATCGACAAAGACGGCCAACCGATCATCCACACGGTTGGCGTCAATGTGTTTGAGGCGGTCGGCTTGATGGAGCTGGGAAAACAGATCATTTTGTCCGAAGAACCGGACGTGCCGTGAACAAATATACAAAGTGACCCCCTGAGCTGCTCAGGGGGTTTCATGTTATGAGCAAAGTCTCACAAAGGTGTATTCAGAAAGGCGATGCACATCCTTTGAACGGTCCGGCCACCTTGACACGGATCCGCACCGCGTTGCCAGGCAGATAGGCGAGCGGAATCTCCTCCACTTCCACCACTTGCAGTCGTGACGGGTCCGCCCCCGCTTGCACCGCATCGGCCCGGGCCGTTTCTTCAGCTTCAGCCAATGCCTGATCCCGCGATTGGTCGGCCAACGAATAGATTCGATCCACCTGGCCTCCGATCTGCCCGATGCCGGCCCCCACTGCGTTGGCCACTTCAAAATGATCCGGGCGGATCACCTCGCTGGCGCCTGCCAACTGTTCGGGCAACATGGCACTGCCGCCGCCCACCAGAACCACGGGAACAGGTCCGGCCTGTGTTTTCATCCGATCCAACGCTTCTTCCACTTCGGCCACCATTAGTCGGTAGACCTGTTCGCAGCGGTCACGATCCAAAAGCGGCATCCGTTCCCCCTTCATCACCCCAAGCGCGACGGCCGTATCCGTCAGTGTCCACGCATCCCCGCCGAAAGCCAGTCCTTTCTCCACAAGACGGTATCCGACGCTGTCCGGTCCGAGACGAACCCGTCCGTTTTCCACTCGCACCAGCGTTCCCCCGCCGATTCCCACTGACAGCAGATCGGGCATCCGAAAATGCGTGCGGATGCCGCCGATCTCCACCGCCACCGACGATTCTCTCGGATACCCGCGAACGAGAACCCCCACATCCGTTGTCGTTCCGCCCACATCGATGACTACCCCGTCGGTACAACCGGACAGATGGGCGGCACCACGGATGGAGTTGGTCGGACCGCAGGCTATCGTCCGAATGGGATACTTCTGCGCGTACTCCACCGACATAAGCGTGCCGTCATTTTGGCCAAAAAACAGCCGCGCCCGGATTCCCTCCCGTTCCAATGCCCGCCTGAACCCTTCGGCCACCGTACGGGCCGTCATGATCAGCGCGGCATTGACGATGGTGGCGTTTTCCCTTTCCAACAGCCCGATACTGCCGATCTCATGGGAGAGAGAGACTGGCACATCTGCTCCCATCTCCTCAGCGACGATAGCAGCCGCCCGCTCCTCATGTTCCCGACTGACAGGCGAGAAAACGGACGTAATCGCCACGGCGTCCACCTTTTCCATCATCTTTTGACACGCCGCACGAACCGCTTCCTCATCCAACGGCGCGATCATTCTGCCGTCGTACTCGACGCCTCCCTTCACCATCGCGACAGTCGGGGACAATTCCGCCTTCAGATCAGCGGGCCAGGCAGTCATCGGCGGTACTGCCGTGGTCGCGGGAAGTCCGATGCGAATGATCCCCACTCGATTGAGCCGTTTCCGCTCCACAATGGCATTGGTGCAATGAGTGGTGCCCAGCATCGCGTATCCGATGTGTTCGGGCGGGACCCCGCTATCCTTTATTACACGGTGCAACGCTTCGCAGATGCCCGTTTCCACATCGGGAGTCGTGGGCACTTTCACTTTGGTCACCAGCCGCAGCCGGTCGTCCAGCAGGACCGCATCCGTATTGGTCCCGCCCACGTCGATACCGATCCGATAGGTCACGGCCGCCCTCCTTCCAACCGTTGTTCCACCGGGACATAGTCCAAATCATAGCCGAAATAGCGGGGACCCACGGTCTCAAGTCCCTTTTCCGTCCGCCACGCCGGATGACACGGCATCGCAATCACCGCCGCGCGAATCCCGTACCGCAATCGTTCCGTGGTGAACGGCATTCCCGTTTCCGTATCCAACACGGCGATCAAATCAGGAGTGGTAGCGACCGGAATCCCTTCCCTTTCCACAACCAGAAACTCATTTTGAAAATGAAGGCACCATTGTCTGCCCTGCCATTCCCCTGTCCCGGCAAAGCGGGCTGTACCTTTGACAAAACCACCTTCTGTCCGCCGTTTCACGTCCACCACTTTTCCCCTGAACAACATCCATCCCCCGGTCACCTCCAACAGCTGCTCAACCGGGTCACGGCTCAAACGGCGCGCGTGCAGCAACACCCGACCGATTTGACGTGCCTGCGTTAACGTTTTCGGGATGGCGTGCGTCTTCACTTGCGCACCCGTAACCGGAAACCCCGCGGTGGTGGCCGTACCGCCCATCGTGACAGTCGCACTGCGCATCAAGGCTTCCAACCACAATCCGTCTTCCGTTTCAAACAACATCCGGTTTCCTTTCTCGTCCACCAATGAAACGGGATAGGGACGGATCCCCGCCAAATGAAAAGTGTCCATCTGCATTTCGGGGAATGCCCGTCCCATCCCGTCGGCATCCACGATGGGGATGCCTCTCTCCGCAGCAACCACGATTGGAATCAACGAATTCACTCCGCCGATCTCAATCGGCATTGTTGCCTGCGCCGTTTGACCACACCATTTCTCCACCATGGCAAATGCCTGTCCGCTTTCGCGACCGCTCGGAATTTTTTCCACCACCACAGTGGGCGCACCGATCATCGACAATGGAATCACCATATCGTCGTCCTGCAACTCTTCGGGATCGATACACAGAACGGGGCCGTATCGCTCAATAGCGGCCAACGCCATCAATTTGCCGAGATAGGGATCACCGCCCCCGCCTGAACCCAGCACAGCGGCTCCGACCGCGATCTCCTCGATCGCTTGCGCGTCCAGTCTATTCATGATGAGATCACTCCCCCGGAGTCACAGAAGAAGAGGCACCGGCGGCCATCTTTTCCCGCACCTTGCCCAGCACCCATTGCAGTAAAAATCCGGTCAAAAACGAATCCAGCAACGGGATGGTGGTCAGGCTGAACCAACCCAATCCGTTGGGCGCCGGGGTGGTTGCCAGCCCGATAAACGCAGCGATCACCCACACCAACACCGCATGCCAATAGAAGCCCGGTATGTACTCCTCACGAATGAATACGAACTGGAACCGTGAACGGTTCAACAGGAAAAATTCGGCCAGATAGATACCGCCGATCGGGGCGATGAAAGCGGTCAAATACGTCAAAAACGTAAGAAAGTGATTGAATATGTCCAGATACGCCAGCACCGTCCCGATCAAACCGGCGATGATCGTCAGCAGATACTTGGGTACACGGCTGAAAATGACAGAGAAACCGAGAGACGCCGAGTAAAGGTTGTTGTGGTTGGTCGTCCATTGCGCCAGGATCAACACGATAATCGCGGGAACCCCGAATCCCATCGTGACGAAAATGTGCAGGATATCCGATGATCCGGTTGCCTTGGTCAACAGGACCACAATCAACAGCATCAGACTGGTGCCGATCAGAAAACCGAAGAAAGAAGACAAAACGGCATCACGCGGGGTTTTGGCCCAACGTGCCAAATCGGGCGTGATCACGGTCCCAACCAGGAACGAGCTGGCTACCAACGAAATGGACAACCCCATCGGCAATGCTGAGCCGGTCGGCGGAGCGGTCAACAGAGCGGATAGCGGTTGACCGGTCAATGCCCATATGACCGCACCGACCAAAATGCCCACCATCAACGGAACGGACCACACATTCAACCACTCGATGGCCCGATATCCGACCACGGCCGTCGACGTCATCAACAATCCCCCCACCATCGCCAAGACCGTCGGGGACCACTTCACCCCCAGCACCTCCAGCAGGAGTGTATGAGCGGATGCGCCAAAAAATCCCGCCTGCACCCCGAACCAGCCAAACAGCGAGATTCCGATGACGCCAGAGACCAACTTTGCCCCGTGCTCACCGAAAACATAACGAGAGATCATGGCGGTGGACAGTCCGGAAACAGCACCGACATACGCAGTGAACGAACCGAGGACAGCCAACAGCAACGATCCCGCAATCACCGCCAATACAGCATTCGACAGCGTCATGCCGGCCCCCAACTGCGTTCCCAACAATACCGCCGACAGATCAATGCCAATGGCGATCCATACAAAGGCGAGCGTCAACCACTTTTTACGCTTGGCGATAGGTACCGGCTCCCGCTCGTAATCGTAAAATGTAAGATCCCGCTTTTGCATCCTCCTCACCTCTGTACATCTTGTGATGGTCCTATTGTGTTTGGGTCAACACGGTTTGTCTGATGGCACTGATTTTCGCAGACGACAGTTGATCGGAAGGAAGTGTGTGGGCCAGTGTAGCCGTATTTCTGCCCTGTTTCAAATGAACAGCCAACCCGTCGTCAACGGAAACGGACACGATGGTATTACGATCCGAGCGCAACCTTTGCTCAAACGGTTGCTTCTGCAACGGAACCGGTTTCCTTCCCATACGGAACAGTGTCATCCCGTCTGACTTCACCACCAAACGCAACGGATCACCCTGTTTCCGCTCCCATTCCATGATCAACTGTGCTTGCTGGTTGGAGCGCGGACGGAACGTCAGTGAAACCGGCACATCCGGCTGGACAGCGGCCACACTGCCGGCTCCCAGTGTCCACTCTCCTTCCTTGATCAGGGCTTCTCCTTGCACCAACGACCAGGGATGACCTCCGTTCCAGGAAGCAGCCACTTCCCCAGTCCGTGCCAAGGAGCGAACGACGCCCTCCGTTATGCTCACCCCATCGCCTCCCGACAGATTCACTTCGCCAGGAACTGAATCAATGGACGGGGCGGCCGCCATCCACTTCCATCCCCCTTTCGGATCGGACAGCGCAAACCGAACGGGCTGCCGCGGCAGCAACAGGATCTCCATCTGTGCTTCGTAGGTGCCGGTTTCACCCGGCTCCCACACCTCCCAGAACAACGACTCCTCCTCTTTTTGGACGGTAATGGTCGGGGCATCCGGAGCGGGACCCAACCGGACGACCAATGGCCAACCATTTTCCGGGACACTCACATGAAAACGGATCCAAGCACCGTCGGTCGCCTTGAAATTGACGGGGTGAAACGAGCCGCTTCCGTCAAACCGCATGGCGGAAAAAGGTTGATCCACATTCTGCCCCTGTTGTGCGATGGCAGTCTGATCCAACGGCTTCTTCTGCAGTGAGGCCTGCGTGGCCACCTGATACCCCACAATCGCGCCAAAGACCAATACAGCGGCCATAGCTGCGGAGAAAACCACCCGCTTGGAAGTGCGCTTGGTCTGAATACGGGGTCTTTCCCACTGAATATTTGATGCTTTGGATAAAATTTCCGCAACCCTTTTCTCCCTGTCAAAACATTCCCGTACCAGGGATTGCATCTCCGGGGGAATCCGGTGCTTCACACGTTCCCACTGTTTTTCAAATCCATTTCGAACCGGCCTTTCTCCTGTCAGCAAAAAAAACAGCAAATCACGCCACTGTTCGTCTTCCTGGTATGGACTGAAATGCTTGAAATGAACGAACAGGAGATAGGGATGATCCCCATCCATGATGATATTGCGAGGATCCAAGGTGGTTCCCAGGGGCAACGGCAACTGGTTGAGATCGAGCAAAGTCCGAAGTAATTTTTTAAATATTTCCAATGATTTCATCGGATGCATCACGGTTTTTTCATTCACAAGCAAGGACAATGGTTCGCCCGTCAACGGGGGATGGACCAACACCACTGAATCGGCCTCTTCCAACACATCAACAATCTTCGGCAGATGGGGATGATCCAAGTGACGAAGTACCATATCAAACCCCGGGGGCAATGCGCGACGCAACTGGATTTCCTGGAGAAAATACCGTGAGCCGTCCAACGCTCTGGCCATCAGGAGCTGACCGGATGAAAGCGTGATCACATCTTCGATGCAAAACCGAACGAGATAATTTTTTTGTGAAGCGTCAGCCGAAAACAACCCATTCCCCCCTTAAAATACAATTATTGTAAATTTAAATATCTAAAATTATAATTCATATACTTATCGTAGAATGCTTTACAACAAAAATCAATAAAAAAAAAACGGGTCCCCGATCCCGTTTTCGATTCAGATCCCCAAATCCAATTGACCCACATGGTGTCGATTGGCCAGTTTCTTCAATAATCTGCGTTCCCGCTTTCGCGCATCCTCCCATTCATATCGCCATTCTCGGGAAAACGCTCTTCCCAGCAGCCTTTTCGTTCCAAGCACTTCCAACGCCTTCTGCGTCATCTGCAGCGCTTGTTCAAAGTCCCGCACCTGATGTTCGTAGTATTTGGCCAGTTCGATCCAGCAATAGACGGACCATGGGTCGTCCTCCAACCAACGCTTCCAATGTGGCACTACGGTTTCCCACTCCCCGCCCCGTTTCCAAATCACACTCAGCAACCGTCGTGCTTCCCGGCGTAACGAAAGGGGCAATCCATTTTCCCGGGAAAGCGGAACCAGCCATGCTTCCGCTTCAGTGTCTTTTCCCGCAGCGATCCACCAACGTCCGATCGCCAGCCGTTCTTCGGGGGATCCCTCCACTTCGCCGTGTATCAGATGACACAGATGAGCCAGCAATCCCACCAGTGTCATCAGATCCTGCTCATTATGGCGAAACACCCCGTCCAACTGTGTCAGATCATGATGGCGCAAATAATCGAAGTACAGAGCTGGAGCCAAACGACCCGGTACATCACCCTGCCGTCGAATCGCCAAACATTTCGCCTCCACCTCGCTCAAACGACAACTCGGCAAACCATGACGCCACAAGCGGCGTGCAGGATACAGCAAATCCCAGTGCCGCCAAGCCGGTAAAGAAGAACGGTCAGGCATCCGGTGGAAATCGTACCGCGTCTCCACCAGTCCCCAGTCAAACCCTTTGCCGTTATAGGTGACCAACACGCGGAACGGCCGAACCGCCTCGGCGAAATCCTGCAACAACGCCCTTTCCTGTGAGATATCCGGCAGAAAATAATGCTCCACCACCAATGTGCTGTCCCGATAATACCCCAGACCGTACAAAAACACGTATGTACCGGCACCCGTACCCAAACCTGTCGTCTCTGTGTCGAAAAACAGGATTTCCTGTGGTTCCACCGGATGATCCGATCCCTCCGTCAAGCGGGCGAATGTGGAAAGCATCTCGCCGGTCAACGAGTCCAGCGGATAGGGTCCCACCCGTTTTTCCAGAGAAAAAGTGCGGCGCCGAAACAGATACCGGCCTTGTGCGTTTTCCCGCCACACAAATCCCAATGGTGCTTTTTCCGGGATGGGCGTTGGGTCCGCAGAGGGAGATTCTTTTTTCGTGCCGCCGTGATACGCACGCAATCGGTCGCGCAGGGTTCGCATGGGGTAACACTCCATTTTATCCATCTTCGGCATCGGTTTTTACCTTCATTGTAGTGGAAAGGGGCAGGCATTTCCACAATCACCGATGATGAGAACGGGACCGCTTTCCCGTTTGATCGCCTTCGATGAAAGCGAAACGGGAAAACGGTCCCGATGGAGAACCTCGCTTATGGCAAAACCAATAAGTCGATCGCTTCATGGTTGATCAAGTCCAACTCTTCCAACGAGACGGGAACGGAGTGCGTATATCCGATCGTTCCTTCATTCCCGGATTGCTTTACGCGAATGTTTAACACATTGGAATCCCCCGAAACGGCCACCGACGTTTCCTGATCCGGTTGCCACTTCCAGCCCAACGGACGGTCAGCCACCTTCTTGATTTCCTCATCCAGTCGGTACAACACCATCCGATCGGTGCGTGTCAGGACAAAGCGGAACCGATGACCGTCCGCATTGTCCATCTCCAATTGCAATGGATCTCCGAGATTACCGGACGGCCTGAGAAAGGAAAACGTGCCCGAACGCCCCAATTTCACTTGCGCGGTTGAGTTCAAGTGAAGCCGCTTGGGTTCCAAGACACCTTTCCCGTAAACCAAATCCCACGGGTGACCCTGCATCCACTCGCCTGCGGCAGAACTGGCCGCAGAACCTGTTGCCGTTTCCACGTTGTTCAACTTCGTGGCCTGTCCACCCCGGAATGTCAACGCGTAGACCGACTCCGGCGGAACGACTCCGGCCGCCAACCATCGGGCACTTTTTCCTTTTTCCCCGATCGCGAACCGCAAGGGCTCTTCCGGCATGTAATAGAAATGCCATAAATAAGTCCGATTGGGCAGCACGCGAAATTCCTCATCGGATCGCGAAAGGGTATAGGATTTGCCTGATTTGGTCATCACCAGATTGATCCGGCCTTCACCGTCCACCTGTACGCCGAACATTGGACCCTGCCCCTCTTGGGTCAGCGCGATGGTAAGGGGTTGGTTCGCTTTTTGTTGCAATTCCCCCGACAGATGTGTCGGACCCTGTACCGGTTGCGGCCACCGATACACTGATTCGCTTCCCCCTGTTAACGGAATGGTGGACACACGGGTTCCGACATTCGGTTGACGGGACTGTGTCGCACTGGCTACACCCACCTGTGTACCTGTGTGATCCGATGAGGCCACAGGTTCGCGTTCCATCCACTGTTGGAGCACATGAGACGGGTTGATCTTCGAACCAACCGCCAGCATTCCCAACAGGCCCCCCACTACAACGGTCGCCGCCGTCAGCGCCCGGTACCAGTAACGGCGACGAAAGCGGAACGATTTTTTCATCTTCGCTTGCAACAGCAACTGGCGCGACCGTTTGATCGCATCGCTCATCGAGGATGTCCCTTCCAAACAATCCAATGCCAACTGGCGGACGGGCTGGGGCACTTTTCGCAACGCTTCTCCCGTCTCAGCCGCATTCATTTCGGGATGCCACTGATGGCCGGTCAACAAAAAATACAGGAGGGAACGCCATTTCTCGTCTTTTCCTGTTTCACCGAAGCGATTGATACCGTAAAACAACAACATCGGTTGTTCTTCCACCATGCACACATTACGCGGATCGAGCGTCGTATCGATGGGGAGAGGCAATCGATTCAAATCCCGCTTCGTCTTGAGCAACCGTTCGAACACACGTACCGCTTGCAGCGGAGACATCGGCTGCTCTTTTGTCACCACCAGTGGCAGGGGATCACCCACCAACGGCGGATGGACGAGCACCACCCGGTTTTTTTCCTCCATCACATCCAATATGGGAGCCAAGTGAGGGTGCCGCAATTGGAGCAACATTTCCTTTGATCCCGGCGGCAAAGGTCTGTCGATGGCGATGTCCTGCAAAAACACTTGTGTTCCTGACCGCGATTTGGCCAGCACCAAGCGGCCGGAAAAAAAGGACAAAACGTCTTCTACCTGAAAACGCTCGTAATACTGAGTGTTTTCGCTCGTTTTGCTCATTTCGTTCCCTCCTTTTCGCGCCATATCCGACAAGAAATAGCATTCTCCGAATGAACAGAGGACAGCACTCTTATCCTAGCTGTCCACCCGGTAAAAATCAACCCACGACATTCATACTATTTAACGCTAGTACAAAAAAATAATACCCATCTCTCCCCTTGAAAGCAGACACTTTGCCCGATAAGGCCTATCTTCTAACCAAAAATTTGGGAATAACAGGGTTCAATTGGAATCTTAATATTTCACTGCGAAATCGAAACTTATGAAGGTCTTGAGATAGGTGAAGGCTCATCCTGTGGCATATCTCGGCATATATCGGCAACCGGCAGTAAAAAAGCGGTCACTTTGCAGGCTGACGAAAAAACAACACGGGAGCCGCTTTCGCCGTTGCTCCACACTGGTGGTGCAATTTGTGGAAGCAAGCTCCCGTTCCGAGATATGCATATGGTTTCGGTTTCTGTTTTACCCCCGTTTTTGTACAGGACGGACGATGACTTCATTGACGTTGACATGCTCCGGCTGGGATACCGCGTAAACGACGGCGGCGGCGATATCGGCGGCATCCAGGAACACCATATCTTTGCTTCCTTTGAGGAACGTATCCCGCACTTCCTGATCGGTGATGTGCTGAGTCAATTCGGTTGCCACCGCACCCGGCGAGATGTTGGTCACGCGGATGCCCAACCGGGACAATTCCTTCTCGATCCCTTCAGAAAAAGCACGCACCGCGAATTTGGTCGCACAGTACACGGCTGCAGAAGGGAAGATCTCGTGTCCGGCCACCGAAGAGACGTTGACGATATGACCGCTTCCTTGCTCCAACATTGTCGGCATCACGGCATGGACGCCGAACAGTACCCCTTTGATGTTGACGTCCACCATGCGCTCCCACTCGTCCACATGGTCGTTTTTCAGGTAGGACAACAGCATGACCCCGGCGTTGTTGACCAGAATATCCACCCGGCCGAACCGTCCTTTCGTTTTTTCCACCAACTGCTCCACGTCGGACCGTTTCGTCACGTCGGTGGGCACGACCAGAGATTGCGCAGCCGTTTCCCGCTCGATCGTGGCAGCCAACTTCTCCAGTCGATCCGTCCGGCGGGCAGCCAGTACAACATCGGCCCCCGCACGGGCCAACTCCAGTGCAGTCGCTTCCCCGATTCCACTGCTGGCTCCGGTGACAATGGCCACTTTCCCCTTCAACTCAGCCATGGTGAGTCTCCTTCCCGTTGTAAAGTTACTGACCAATTTTATTTTATCGAACGCGGCCCGGCTCGTCCAATCGCGAAACGTTTGCTTACAACGAATCCATGCGTTTATACGGGTGAACCTTATCCTCCCGCTCCTTGATCAGCGAGAAAAGAGACTTCCCGCAGCGGACTGATCCAACATCAATTCCAGCAACTCCAGCGTCTTGCGCTTTCCTTGCACCCCGACTTCCTCCGCAGGACCGACACAGGAGGGACAACCCGTTTCGCACCGGCAACTTGCCACGTGTTCCCGCGCCAGGTGCAACAATGTCTCGTGCAGATCGTAGAGTTTGTCGCTCAAGCCAACCCCGCCCGGATATTTGTCATACAGAAAAATGGTCGGTTTTTTGGAATGCACCGCTTTCACCTGTGTCACCACACCCAAATCTTTCGGATCGCACATCAGATACAGCGGTGCCAGATGAGAGAGCACATGGCTCAATCCGACCAGCCCCGATTGCAGATCGTCCTGTTTCCATGCCTGCAACGCGGGATGATCCACCGTCAACCAATACGCTGTCGTGTGCATCTCCTCTTCCGGCAGACGAACCGGCCCCGATCCGATATTCTCGTGTGTTCCCATCTTGATCTTTTTGAAAATGGTCACCAGGACGTTTACCGTCACCTCGCCCACACTGCGGGTACCACCCGTCACTGTCTCCTCGCGGTCCACGTCCAAGACGCGCAACTGCACGGCCAGATTGGCATCGGTGTAGTAATCGACGTTTACTTGCCGGACATACGCCTTTTTCTCTTCATAGTCCAATTTCTCCACCTGGTACTGGATGCCCTCGTGCAGGTAGATCGCTTCCTCGTGCAGCAACATCGGCGCGCTGAATCGGTCCACTTCACCGATCACGCGGTGTTTTCCCGTCACGGAGATGTCGATGATGACGAAGTTTTCCTGTGCTGCTGAACGCAAGCTGATCTCCGTCGCCGGGAAGGATTGGTCCATCCAGTACCAGCGCCCGCCACTCTCATGGAGGATGCCCTCTTCCGACAGGAAATTCAAGATCTCCTCTGTTCCGGCGACACCGAACTGTTCCCCGCGTTCAAACGGCAGTTCATACGCGGCGCATTTGATGTGATTGACGAGGATGATCAGGTTGTCCGGGTGAATCAAGGCATGTTCCGGCGTCTGACGCAAAAAATATTCCGGGTGCTGGATGATGTACTGATCCAACGGGCCGGATGAGGCGACGAGAAACGTCAACGACTTTCCGTGCCGCCGTCCCGCCCGCCCCGCCTGCTGCCACGTGCTGGCGATCGTCCCCGGATACCCGCACATCACACACGCCTCCAGCTGGCCGATGTCGATCCCCAGCTCCAACGCATTGGTGCTGACCACGCCGCGGATTTCGCCTTCCCGCAGCCCCCGCTCGATCTCCCGCCGTTGATTGGGCAGGTAGCCGCCGCGGTACCCGCGGATGTTTTTCTTCGGCATCGCCTGTTGCAGATAGGTGAGCAACAACTCCACCCGTACGCGTGAACGGGCAAACACGATGGTCTGGATGTCGTTTTTGATCAATCGTTCCGCCAGATTGCGCGCCTCCAACAAACTGCTTTTGCGGATGCCAAGCGACGCATTCACTACCGGCGGATTGTAAAAGACGAAATGCTTCTCGCCTGACGGTGCCCCGTTATTGTCCACCACCCGGACCGCTGTACCCGTCAGTTTTTCCGCAAACTCCCGCGGGTTGGCGATGGTGGCCGAAGAACAGAGAAACTGCGGATTCGACCCGTAATGACGGCAAATGCGCCTCAATCGGCGCAACACATTGGCGAAATGGCTGCCGAACACCCCCCGGTACGCGTGCAACTCGTCAATCACGACATACCGCAGGTTTTCAAACAGCTTCACCCATTTGGTATGGTGCGGCAAAATCGCCTGATGCAACATGTCCGGGTTGGTCACCACGATATGCCCGGCCTGGCGGATCGTCTGCCGTGCGGTGGGCGGCGTGTCCCCGTCGTATGTATATCCCTTGATATCCCGTCCCAACCGTTCGATCCACCGGTTCAACTCCGTCATCTGATCGTAGGCCAGCGCTTTGGTCGGAAATATGTACAGCGCTCGCGCGGACGGGTCTTCCAGTATCGTGTGCAGCACCGGCAGGTTGTAGCACAAAGTTTTCCCCGACGCCGTCGGAGTCACCGTCACGATGTGCTCCCCACTGAGCGCCGCCTCCACCGCGGTGGCCTGGTGCGTGTACAGTTGCGTGATCCCCCGCCCCTGCAACAAGCGGATCAGATCCGGATGAAGCTTGTCCGGAAATGGTGCATAACGGGCTTCCCGCGCCGGGATCACCTCCCAATGGGTGACGCAGGCTTGCCACTCCTTCTCCCTGCGCATGCGGTCGATCAGCATCTCAATGTTCACGCGCTTCGCCTCCTCTCTCCCATTAGTGTAGCGGAAAACGGGAGGAAGCGGACCAGCCTTCCAATCATTTCATGTCCATTTCTTATTTGGATGAAAAATCCTTGAAGGGCTCGAAAAACTTCTCTAGCGCTCTCTTTCATATTCCGGTTCGATGTGGATCAAAACATGCGCTTGGGGAAACGCTTTTCGGATTTCTCCCTCGATCCGGTCACACAGGTCGTGGGCATCCGCCACCGGCATATGAGACGACACAACCAGGTGCAGATCAATATGTTCTTCCGGACCGGACCTGCGGGTCCGAAGCGCATGATACTCCAGATATTCATCGGAAAAGGATTGCAGAATCTCACGGATGCGTTCCTCTTCTTCCGGTTCCAGCCGGACATCCAACAGGGGCAAAAATGATTCTTTCCCCAGCTGAACCGCTTCCCTCATGATAAACAGTGCGATCGCGATCCCGATCAGGGGATCCAGTATATACAAGTCGGTCAGGCTCACCGCGAGCAGACCGACTGCGACACCCACGGATGAGTAGACGTCCGTCAAAAGATGCAGCGCATTGGACCGCATGGCAACCGATTTGCTCTCCTCACCCACCCGCTTGACGATACGACCCACGATCCAATTGATCATGGCTCCGGTCAACATCACGGCGACCCCGACGATGGGCAGGTGAATCGGTTCGGGGGACAGCAATTTTCCTCCGGATTCCAAGATAACCCAAATCCCCGCGACTACGATCAGCAGGGTTTCGATGGTCCCGGAGATATTTTCAAATTTGCCGTGCCCGAATGGATGATCCCGATCCGGCGGCTTATTGGACATACGAACAGAAACATAGGCGATGAGAGAAGCGATGAGATCGAGAGAAGAGTGTATCGCCTCGGATAATATGGCGACCGATCCGGTGATGATGCCGGTCACGACTTTCAGCAAAACGATGGCTGTGTTACTGATGATGGAAAGTCCTGCCGCAAGATGGGGTTTCATGTTTTTCCCTCCATTCATGGCGTTTGTGAAAAAATTGGTCCGTATACAGGAAAGTTGCTGGCGGGAAACAAACAAAAAAACCGGTAACGCGCTTGGCGTTACCGGTTTTTTTCGATTTTCGCATCCCATAACCAAACCTGATCATCATGTGGACCCCTTGCGGTTTGCTCCACACGGTTAAGGTACCAGAGGCACTCCCTTGTGGCCGGTGGGCTTCTCGCTCGCTCATTCACCACGAGAAGTCAATTTCATTATAAAGCATTTGGACGAAATGGAACAGGTCATGCGCTCAAACATCAAATGGAACTGTACACCGCCTTCGTATCGTATCCCCATAATTCATGTGGCCCAAAAGGGAGAAAGTTACCATGGGAACCAACACTTCCTTAAAAATCAAAAAAGGAGGTTGCCCTCCTGTAAGAAATCAGCCGTGGCTAGGTTCACCAAAAATGGAGACGTTTGTTGTATAAAAAGTGGGTTGTTCCGGAAGTCCATACGCTAAGACAGCTAGAAATGCTAAAACAAAGATAATTTTACAAAATCTCATCACTTTCTTCCTCCTTGCTTTCCTCTGAAATGGTGGCAGCTACTTCATACATATTTTCCAAAACGGAGAGGAATTCCTCTCTGCTGTCACCTTTTTTTAGTTTGGCAAGGCGGAACAGGGCTTTGTATTCCAGATTTTTATTTCGAATCTTTCGAGATAATTCCAGAGCTTTTTTGTAAAAATCAGTTGATCCAAGTATATTTCCGCGACACTGATCGAGATCACCCATCATTAAGTAAGCATAGGTCAAGGGGATCGCATTATTTGTATCTTTCCCCAATTGGATCGCCCTGTTTAAACTTTCCTCTGCTTCCTTTTCTTTTTGAAGGCGTGTATACAAAATTCCCAATTTTGTATATGCACTGATAAGTACTCGATGCAGCTCGATTGTTTCTCCTATTTCCACGGCAGTCAGTAAACAGGTTTCTGCCTTGTTCCAATCCTGTATGGAAAGGTATACACTGCCTAAAGCTGTCCACAGCTCAAACAGACGATCCCTTTTATCAGTGAGGCGTGCTTTTTCAATC
This sequence comes from Polycladomyces zharkentensis, assembly GCF_016938855.1. Taxonomy (NCBI): domain Bacteria; kingdom Bacillati; phylum Bacillota; class Bacilli; order Caryophanales; family Thermoactinomycetaceae; genus Polycladomyces; species Polycladomyces zharkentensis. The sequence goes on from NZ_JAFHAP010000008.1 coordinate 616,634, forward strand.
CCTTCCTTGGCGCATTGGATCGCCTCCCGAAACATTTTAGATTTTCTGAACACATTGGTTCGAATGTCATACAGATTCAAAGCAGTATCTATGTCCATTTTTTCGATATGATGCCACAACTCCTGAACAATCTTCATCGTTTCCCCAATCCGCCCCAGTTTTTCAAGATAAGCGGCTTTGTTACATGCAAACTTGTATTTGATCCAAGAATCCCCGTCTACGGTTTCCAATGCGTTTTCCGTGTATTGTATGGCTTGCTCCAAATCATTCTGGTAAAAGCTGCAAATCCCCAACTCGTTGAAACTGAGCGCTTCAATATTGTTCACCTTATTGAAAGATGAGAGTCCCGCCAGACGAATGGCATTATAGAAAGATCGTTCCGCACGTTTCAAATCTTTCAGGTTGAAATAGCATCGCCCCATCAGATAGTGGCGGTAGGCCGCCAACTTGTGCTGGTCGTCGATGGGAAGATCATGAAGCTGATTCAACAACTTCTGGTTATCGATGATATTGAGTTTGGACTCAACCGCCATCAGCTGATTGAGCAATTCCTCCAGTTTTTCGTTTTCCTCTTCCAATATCTCTGGAATCTGATCCAGAGTGATGCCAAGCTTGTCCAGCAGATACATCACTTTCTCCGAGCCGACATGGGGAACGCCCCGCTCTATGTTGCTGACAGTGGCTGAGGAGATCTTTTGATCCGCCAAATCCTCCAAGCGAAGTCCCCTGCTTTTGCGAACTTTCCGAATCACTTCACCGATCTTAATCAGATCGAGATCCGCCATGCCTCTGTATCCCCCTCCTATAAAATACTGATCATAAATATCATACTACGATTTTAAGAATCTGGAAATACGAATTTTAACCTATTTTTTTAATTTCCATTTTGAAAGGGCATTATCGTGTGTAGTCCTTGGTGTGATGAGATCAAATTTCAATTACACGTCCATCGATTCCTAAAAAGACCGTTTGAGCCTATCAGGCTTCCGGATCGACCGTAAAATGTGCCACGTTAAAAAAAGAAACCGTTGACACGGTCAGTTGAATGGATCAAATGAAACATACCGGTCGAATCCCATATACTTTCGGGTTTGTGATCTGTTGAAGGTCCACTCTCTACTCGACATTGATAGACTGTGAATCTCCACTGCGTCTGGTTATCTTGGGGCTTTTCGACAAAATCGTTTTCACGAATGAGCATGGTTAAACCGGAAAATGCTTGAAAAACCAATCTGTCGCCAGCTTCTCCACGATCGACCAATGCTCCATCAAACCATGCTTCGCCCCGTCAATGATCTCCAACTTGGAGTCAGGGGACAACCACTTCATGCCCCGTTTCGTCAACTCGCACAAAGCCCTTTCCTCTTCATCGGCATTACCGTGAATGATCAATACCGGGCAGTGTACATTTTTCGCAATTTCTCCTGGTTGATCAACTCAAAATCCAAGAGCATTTGCCGGTCAACCATGACGCTTCTGTTTCCCCTCCGTACGGTGATATGGCCTTTTTCTCTTAACTCTTGCATTTGCTCTTTTGTAAAATATTCATCCCAATCATATTTCATCGGGCCTGTTAAGGCGCCTGTCAACACCATCGTCGAAATCTGAGGTGTGTAACATTGTAAGCAAACGGTACTCCCCAAACTATTTCCATAGAGGGCAATCCTGGCATATCCCATGGATGTTACAAATGAAATGGCGGAACGCAGATCATCCACCCATTTGGCCAGTGTCAGTCGATCATCGTCACTTTCACCGCAACCGCTGAAATCAAAAACCAGGACACTATACCCTGACCGCTGAAAGGAATTTGCGAGTTGATCAAACCTGCCTCGGGACGATTTATCCGAAGTAAAGCCATGACACATGATTATGATGGATTTGGCAGAAGATGAATAAAGATTTCCTGCCAGCGTGAGATTTCGGGAATTATGAAAGGTGACCCTTTTCATCATACCATTCCTTATCTATCGACTTTGGAATTCAACACACCCAATACAACTTTTCAAGCAGCTCTGTGAATGAACATAAACGGAAATCAGCTTATCCCACTCGTGATCCCTGAGGACAATCTTTGGTTTCAAAACACTTAAAACTATTATACGAGCGAAAACTCGATCCGAAAATCACCCAGGCCTGGACGAAGCCATCGTGGATGTGGTTGCCACGCCAGATGAAGCGAGAAGCCTACGGCGACCAAAGGGAGTGCCTTTGGTACTTCAGCTGTGTGGGGCCAGTCACGAACAGTTACATCATAAAAAGCCGGTAGACACCGGCCGCAGCATTCATCTGGAAAATCTGCCTTGAAGGTTGTTCGCCTTGGTCATACCGGACAGCCTTCTTTCCTGTACGGAAAATTTCATTAACGCCCCATATACCAATGCGGTGATGATGAAAGTCAGTATGGTGGCACCTGTTGGCAGTGTGTGAATATAAGAGAAACAGTAGGCAAAAACCGCCCCCGCCACATACGCTGCATATGCCCTTGGATTCACACCCCTGAAATACCAGTACGTTTTGTTTTGCCCCGTGACGATCTCCTCCCCGTCATAGTGCATTCGTTTGAAAAGATAGTAATCAACCAAAACGATGGCAACGACGGGGATGAAGAGCGTTCCGATCATCAGCAGGAAGTTTTGGAAATGTTCCAACAACCAACTTTTCAAGAGCGCCCCGACAATACTGATGATCCCCATCACCAATGCAGGCACCCAGAAACGGTGCCGGGGGAAAATGGCCAAATAAGACATGGTTGCACTGTAGAGTGCCATCACGTTCGTCGACAATACGGACAGGAAAATCACAATGGCCGCGACAAAACCCAGAACCGGATGACTCCGGCCGATCAAGTCTACGGGATCATAGGTTTGGGTCATGTTTTCCATGAGAGAAAAACCGGATACCGTTGCCCCCAACCCCATGGCGATCAAAGTGGCAAGATTGTATCCCAGATAGGTTCCCATCATTCCCGTTTTTTCGGAAACGCAATTCCGGTTGTAATCACAAACGGTCGGCATCCAGGAAAAAGCCGTCGCCACCACGATATCAAATGCCACCATTGCTGTCATGTTCGAATTTTTTTCGGCCGCCATATGAATCAGCTTTCCAAAATCAAAGGCGGTGAACAGATAACCGAAGACGATCACGGACAATAGGATCATCAAGGTTGCCACCACCTTTTCCGTCGATTCGATTCCCCGATGACCATAAATCGTGATCGCCACCACAGCGATCTCCGTCACCACGGTAAACAGGTTGATGTTGCTGTACCCCGTCAAGTAGGTCACCGCATGATCCAAGCTTAATCCTGCCATATACGCCTGAATCCATGTCCACCCGATCAGGATGATGGCATTGACGGCGGATGGCAACACCGCTCCCCTGTCGCCGAAAGCACCTTTGGTTACGATCATGGTGGGAAGACCGGTTCTCGTGCCGATGTTGCCCATGAGAATCAGTGGAACGGCGCCAATCAGGGAGCCCAAAAGGATCACCATGATCGCGGTTGGATAATCCAGAGCAGGAACCAAAAGCATGCCGGTATAGACCGTCGTTACCACGACATTGGCCCCGATCCACAAGGAAAACGTGGCAAAGAACCCCATGCTTCTCCCATCCATCGAAACCGGTTGAACACTGTCCCGGCCAAAATTTTTGGTGAAATCGGACATGGATTCCCTCCTGTTCAGGAATACCAGCCAATGGGTTGAAGCTGATGACGGATGTTGGTATGTTTGGGTTCCATGAAAGCAGCCAAGCCGTGGGGACCCAGTTCCCGGCCAATGCCGCTTTGTTTGAATCCTCCCCATGGTGCTTCGACATAGGGAGTATGGTAACCATTGATCCAAACCGTACCGGCGCGAAGACGGGCCGCCACGCGTTTCGCCCTTTCCACATCTTTGCTGAAAATCCCGGCAGCCAGACCGTATTTTGTCCCATTGGCCAAATCAATGGCTTCCTCTTCGTCATAAAACGGCTGAACGGTGACAACGGGACCAAAGATTTCTTCCTGAACGATCCTCATCTGTTGATGCACATGGGTAAAAACAGCAGGTGTCAAGTAATACCCGTTTTCGTCGCCTGTTCGTTGTCCGCCCGCGAGCAGTGTCGCCCCTTCCGATTGACCGATTTGGATGAATTCCTCTATTTTCCGAAGATGCTGAAGACTGATCACAGGCCCCATTTCCGTCGATTCGTCCAACGGATTTCCAATCCGGATTTTCGCCAGTCTGGCCGTCAGTTTTTTCAAGAATTCCTGTTCCAATGAATGATGAACCAACAACCTGGAAGACGCCACACACACTTGTCCCTGATTGAAAAAGGAACCGTAGAGCGCCCAATCGACTGCGGTGTCCACATCTGCATCATCAAAAACGAGCAGCGGCGATTTCCCCCCCAGTTCCAGCGAGACCCGCTTCATGGTCTTGGCGCATTCCCGGTAGATGTGTTTCCCCGTCTCGGTTCCGCCCGTGAAAGAAACTTTGTCAATCTCCGGATGGCTCACAAGGGCTTGACCCACTTCCGTCCCGCCCAATATCAGATTGAACACGCCATCCGGCATCCCCACTTTTTCCGCCAATTCCGTCAGCTTGATGAAGGACAGGGGAGTCAGTTCCGACGGTTTGAAGACCACGGTATTTCCGGCGGCCAAAGCCGGAGCCAATTTCCACATCCCCAGAAGCAACGGAAAGTTCCAAGGCACAATGAGCGCACACACCCCAATGGGTTCCTCCGTGATCAGGCTGTATGTCCCGTCGTTCATCTCTTTTTGGTATTCCCTGCGTGATTCAACCAGATCGGCATAATAACGCAGGCAGGCAACGGCATCGTGAACGTCCAGGCGGGATTCGCGAATGGGCTTCCCCGTATTGCGGCTTTCGATCCGCGCCAATGCCTCCGTCGAATGTTCCAGAAGGGCGGCGAGCTGACGCAAGAGGCCGACTCGATCACTTGTATTCTGAGACCATTCTGTTTTCTCAAATGCTTTTTTTGCCGCCCATACCGCTTCATTTACCTGTTCTGATGAAGCATCCGATATCTCGGCAATAACCTTACCCGAGGAAGGATCGATAATCGCACGCGATTCTCCCTTTCCTTCGACCCATTTGCCGCCCACGTACATTTGAAACTGATCCACCATCACGCTCACATCCTGATGATTTGCTAAATGGTAATAGTTGTATATTATTTGCGTGTTGCAAAATACAAGATGGAACTCAGAATGCGTATCTTCGTCCATCCCCTCGATGGCCAATCCAATCAGCATCACCGCGGTCGAATAAAAGCGGCTCCTGCCGCCGCCTTTTCCCAAAAAACCCCGAAAATAACCGGAAAGAAACTGGAGCCTGATCATCTCGCATACCAACATCATGTGTGTCCACATACATCCTGAATCCTGACTGCATAAATGAAAACTGGTGATCCTTGGTGACTTGCTTCACACCACGAAGTGTACAGAGATACTCCCTTTGGTTTCACGGGCGTCTTGCTTCATCTGTCCGGCAATCCAAATCCATCCACGGAGTGTCTTCGTCCAAGCCCGGGTGATCTGGTTTGACGCGCCTTCAACCCAACAGGACCAAATCATCACCGTCATCTCCAATGCACCGGTTTTATGCAATCCACCATCCTATTTGGTTATTTGCATTTGGGATTGCAGCCGATTCTTTTTTGCCATGGCAATCAGCGTAATAAATTCATAGACGATATTGGAAGCGGCAGCGGCCGTAATTTGACCATGATCATAAGCGGGCAACACTTCAACCAGATCAAATCCGACAAAATCGATTCGGGTCAATCCCCGTACCAATGCCAACGCATCATCGATGCTCACTCCCGAGACTTCCGGCGTCCCTGTTCCCGGTGCATAAACGGGATCGAGGAAGTCAATGTCGAAGGATAAAAACACGGGGCCGATCCCTACACGCTGATGAATGATGTCGAGCATGTTTTCCACACCGATCCGTTTGAAGTCGTTGGTTGTATACAGTTCCAACCCCAAATCCCGTGCATCCTGAAGATCTTTCATACCGTATAAGCTACCGCGCATCCCTATCTGAATCGAACGGGATACATCCAAAAGCCCTTCCTCAATCGCCCGGCGAAAGACGGTGCCGTGATTGTATTTTTTCCCAAAGTAAGCATCCCACGTATCGGAATGCGCATCAAACTGCAGCAACGCCACAGGGCCGTATTTTTTGGAAATGGCCCGCAACTCACCCAATGTAATCGAATGATCGCCACCCAAAACAATGGGAATGATCCCTTTTTCCACAATGGGAGCCATTCTTTCTTCAATCTTTTCATACGTTTCGGAAATATAACCGGGCACAACCGGGATATCGCCATAATCCACTCCTGAAACATAATCAAAAATATGGATGTCTTGCTCCGGATTATATGGTCGCAGCAGAATGGAGAAATCTCGGATCGCCTCAGGTCCGAATCTCGCCCCCGTCCGAAAAGATTGTCCCGTATCAAATGGAATGCCGGTGATGACAAAATCCATATGCTCGTCTAACTGCTCCATAAACGGAAGACGCATAAACGTTCGAGGTCCACAAAAACGCGGTGACTCAAAAGAATCCTTGGGTTGGTACTTAACCATATGAGTCCTCCTCTCAGCAGTTTGATGAAAAACCATCGCAATGATCATGCCAAAAAGAAAAGCGCAAAAAACCGCATAAAAACAGTAGTGATCACGTTCTTCTATTCATTATTGAATTACGAAAACCGAAATCCCCCAAAAATCATTTTTGACCTGTTTTCATCATTGAATTTCTGATTCAACTCCGTGTATCGGTAATGCTTTCGTCACATCGTCCGGATCATGCGCTTCATTCTCCGAATTTCCCTCATTCCGTTATTTTATTTGTAAATGATCTTCCAACCATTTCTACTTAATAGACCATCATCTTATGTTATCATCTGAGAGTAAGAAAAAAGTTCAACGAAATTGTTGAACCACTTTAACAGGAGGGATTCTGTGAAAAGTTATCGCTTTCTTGCTTCTTTGGCAATTGCCGGAGCGTTGACCATCACAAGCCCGTTTACCGCGTTTGCTGCAAGCAAACAGGATCCGGGAACGACAAATCAACCGAACACGTCTTTTTATGGTTACTGTATTCAAATCGCTCTGAAGGATATCAATCTTGACCAACTTCTGAAACAATACGGCATCCAAGTAGATTACCATGGTCCCATTCCAATTCAACAACATTCACAACCGCAAGCGCCTCAAGCAAAAGAACAACCTCAACAGTCCCAACCAAAAAAACAACCGGCAACAAATCAAACCCGACAACAACAACCTTCCCAACCGGCAACTTCCGGGCAACAACAAACCAGCTACACCCAGAGTAAATACGAAAAACAAGTGGTTGACCTTACCAATAAAGAGCGCGCCAAATACGGATTGCCCGCCCTTAAAGTGGACCCGAAATTGAGTAAAATGGCACGCGACAAAGCACGGGATATGCATGACAATCACTATTTCGATCACAACAGTCCCACCTACGGCTCCCCGTTTGACATGATGAAACGGTATGGCATCCAGTACAAAACCGCGGGTGAAAATATTGCGATGGGACAACCCACCCCGCAAGAAGTGGTGAATGACTGGATGAACAGTAAAGGACACCGTGAAAATATCTTGAATAAAAATTACACTTATATTGGCGTGGGCTATGTAAAAGACGGGAATTACTGGGTACAAGAATTTATCGGGAAGTAATCCAGCATGAAAAACATGCAGCTCTTAGAAGGGCTGCATGTTTTTCGTATCACTCATTGTTCGAATGTCCACTCCCAATTTCCCACTGCAAACGATGGGGTGACTTGATCCACACGGTCAAAGCACCGGGGCACTTCCTTTGATTGCCGTGGTTTCATGCATGGCACCCACATCCATCCACATGGCGTTCCATACATATCTGTTTCGTCCAAGTGTTTTGCCCCCATGGCTTTATATGATTCCCGGAGCGTCTTGCCTCCCTTAACCATGCAAACTTCCCGCCCAACGCGAGCCAAGACGATAGGGACCGACCGGAATCTGGATCAAGCTGGTTTTTCCGCGCAAAGCCATCTTGTAGATCTCATCGCACAAGCTCGCATCAAATCCGAGGAGGGGATGCCCTCCCATCCCGATGGCGGACGCTGTCAGCAATAGACGCTGCACGAACATTCCCGCTTCCATCTGTTGGATGCGATATCCTCTGTAACCCAATGCCGTTTTGAGATGGTCTCGGTCCCCTGCCACATGCAGACAGAGTGGAACTTGGAACAGATTGACATTGTGTAAGGACATCCCCTGTTGCAGCCGGTGCCGATGATCTCCGAGATTTACCCGCTTCAATGCATGAGCAGCGCTGTCATAGTGATAAGCACCATCCGGAATGCCTTCAACACCGTATAAACAGCCATACAGTGTGACACGCGACTCTGGGTTTTCGTGTGTTCCGTCCAAATCATTTCGATATGAAAAGGAAGCCGCCGTCTCTTTGAGCAGAGTGGCCAGTTGCAGTTGGCTAACCTTGCCCAAAACGAAATCCATCCCTGGTGAATATCGCTTTCGACAGACCGACACCAGATCATACGACAACCGGTCCACGTTTGGCAGGGCCACCGCCTGACCCTCATCACTGTTAAGGTTCCTTTCCTCCGGGATTTCTCGAAACGATCCTGTTGATTCCAGCATGGACGCTTTGTTCAGCTTGATCAGCAGCGGATACTTCTTGACCCTCCGTGATCGTACATAGTGATCATGCTGTACCGGTGTCAACTCCCGGCACAATTCCGCAGCAGAGAGATTCCCGTCGCCGTCATTCCCGTCAGCAAACCAAGTGATCGACGGCTCGACCGCCAGCGGAATCACCGCATATACGCTCTCCTCCTGTTCGGATAGCCCGAGCAAATGGTTAACGGCCCGATCAAGAAACTGAAAGTACACGCCCGATGCGAAGCCAAACCTTTTCGCCACCTCCAGCAACTGCCCGATCAGCACGCCGGCATCGAGCCCTTGCAGACGGTAGGCAAAGTTATTGTACTTAAAGAAATTTTTCCAAAACATGGTGGAAACAAAAACAGTGCCAAAACAGGCCGATACGTCACAACGATTGCCAAGAGCCCGGGTCAGATAGGAATCGAAATCACCTTCCCGCAACAATACCAAGCGGTGGTGCGCCACATCATAATGGTACACCCCGACAGGCAAATCCTCCATTTTCAGATACACGTAACATTCGTTTGGATACAACGCTCCACCGGAGGGAACAAACCGCCGGTACAACTGCGTCGGACCCACCGCCTGTTCCGCGGAATCCTGGGCATGGACAGACGGGGAGAACTGCGTAATCCCGTATACGTACCAGAGAAAATGACCGATTCCGCGAAGGTCGGGCTTCACGTATGCTTTCCGTTCCCCAAGCGTCAGCGGTACTTCCGGAGATAACGGAACCACAGGAAGGCCACGGTAAAGCTTATACGCAAGCGGTGCGTCTGCCCAATCCACCTCCCAATCTGGCGGTTGGATCTTGTCGATGTCAAAATGCAGATCGTGCAAAAATGCCTCCAGGCCCATTCTTCTCCCTCCCTGACACGGCTTATGGAAACGGATGCGGGTGTGGATTGAGCTGTTCAATCGTCAGTGGCTGCTTCGCATACCCGAGTTCCACCGGTACCCGAAGCACCCTCTCCAGCCCTGTCACACGGGTAAGGTGATATCCGAACGTCATCGGCAACATCCCCGGAATCAGCACTTTCACGCAATACAGTCCGTTTCGCATGGTTTCCGGTGTCGTCTGGTCTACCACGATCACATCGAGGTTCAACCGACGAAACACCTGGAGAATGTCCTTCAGATCATCAGTCAGATCCGCATGTCTTTCCTTCCTTTTGAATTCCTCGTCAAATGTTCGCAACGGACGATTCTGATCCAGCAAAAATTGCAGTCGTTCCTCTGCTTGCGGCAAACTGTACAGCATGGAATGGTCCTCCATTTGCTGCACCAGGAACGGATCGCGGAGCATTTGCTCAGCCTTCTCCCGATTCGCCTCAAATTTCTCATCCAGTGTCAGCATCATACCGGCCAACTCGTGAATCGCGCTTTTTACCGCCCGTATCGGGTCCAGATGAGCTCCGGCCGCACAGATGAGATTCACTCCCTTTTGTTTCCTGTTTTTCGCCAACGCCCAAACGCTTGGAATCCCGTGTTCCATCGTCGAGTTAAACAAATACAGATCATATCCCGCCACTGCTTTCAAACGGTCGATCATCAACTGCAATTCCTGGTCGTCAGCAGAACTTGGATCCAGGCGGGTGAGCGGCAGTTGTGCGTACCAAGTCATCAGGAATGAATCCCGTTCCAACACCTCCATTATTCCGTAGAAAATCGCCTCCTCCAAACTTCCGCCTAATGCGCAGCCGTTGGAAGTTTCATAGACAAAACCATCCTCACCGCCCAAGCTGTAATAGGCGAGCAACTGCGGAACCAGAATCGGACACTCCTCCAATAACGAATAGCCCCATACCCAATCGATCGGTCGGTCAGGATCAAACGGTTTAAACGGAAAACCGGGCCGCTCATACTGTTCCTTTGCATGCAACCCTACCTTGACGGGGTTGAGCGCTTGGTCTGCCAGATTGCGGTAACTGTCATGGATCACTGGCCGTTTGCCACGGGGTGTCAGACCGCAATACCGTTCCAATCCCTCCAAAATGGCAGTCAACACGCTTTCCGCATAGGAATGCGTCCGACCTGCCGTTCCCTCATCTTCCGTGAACAACGGCAGATTAACACTCGCATCTGCAAACGGGGACATGAGGTCATGCATTTTTCCATTCAAAAGGCCCGTTCGGGAATCCAGGTAGTCTTGCACCAGAACTTCTTTCAGGTCATCCATCGAACGGCAACGGTAACTGTCGGCGCTGATCTTCGGACTTGGTTGCAGGGAGATTCGGGCCGCTTTCGGTGAATCGTCGGACAATCGGCCGCAAATCGGACACTGCGAGTCGGGCAGAAAGAAGTGACATGAGATTTTCAGCGTTTTCAGGTTGATCAAAAACATCCGCCCTTCCAAGTGGGTTCGTCTGCCTTGCAATATCCTCCGTGCCTCGGCCGTGATCAGGTGAGCCATCTGCAAAAGTCCTGTTCGCGATGCCCACGCGTCACGTGACACTCCCCCGCTCGCCGCCAGCATCTGTTGCAACTGCCACATCTCCTTGCGGTCGAATCCCGCCATGAGACGTCGAAAATCGGCACACTGGGAGCAACCCGGCGTACCCGGGCGAACCAGCGGCCCGACCACGCCCTCGCCAAATGAAACGAAGCCGCGTAACCAAGGGATGCCGGTTGGTTGCAACACCTCTTCCGCCATGTGATGAACGGAGGGATGCCAGGCATCGTGCAGCACGAGTACCAAATCCGCCGTTTGCGGTACGCCTTCCCTCAACTCGGTTTGACGAACGACCCGGTGCTGGGTGCACAGTTCTCCACATACGAAGTCCGCCAACAGACCCTCACCGACAACCGCCACGACAGCACTCACCGAGACCCCTCCTCTCGCAACAACACGCCAAATACTCCTGCCAGTTCCTCTTTCAAAAACGGTTCCATCGCCAGATCCAAGACCATGAGCCGCTTCCGGTTTCGTTTCAAGACTTGCATGACGGATGGTAAGATTTCTGATGGTACTGCCTCTTCGCATGCAGGGATCACAAGGCTTTGCGGTACCTTTTCTTCAAGTAGTACGGCAGATGCCTCCAACGCTTGCGTCGAGAATCGCGTCGATTGGTTTTGTGCCTTCGGCAGGGCCTGTTGCAGTGCATGTTGCAACGCCTGCCTGAGCGCCAATGTCACATGTAAGCCCACACTGCCATACCAACGACCGCTCGTACCGACCCACACCACAGGGCATCCGAACACTTTCTCTCCCAAACCGATTACCGGTGATCCTTGCAGCGTTGTCAACGCCTGTAAATAAAACAGACAACGTTCATCTTCCACCGCACTCAACTGCACACGAAAGACAGGCGGCGTCTGATTCGCCTTGACCAGCTCCCGGGTCAGACACTTTTGCAATCCGCGGCAAACACCTTCCGCAACCGTTTCGCCCGCTCCGACACCGACAAATTCTTGCGGTTCTACCATTCCATCCTCTACGAGCAGCCTGACCATCCGCGACACATACGCTTCAATCCCGACCAGCCCCGCTTCCCGCCGCGCTTCCTCATGCGTCAGCCCGGTACAGACAATGTCCGGCAACAGCTCAGCCGGTCCCTCCGACAACGGGTCGGCTGCCTGAACGCGGCATTGAGCCAGCGGAAGTTGCTTCAGATCCCCCTCCTCCCAAATATGGAAAATCCCCGATTCTTCCGATGTCAACAGACTGAAGGTAGGAAACAATCCATTCGGCTCAATTCTGTCCGCACTCTGTTCGAGCCGCAGATCGAGATCCTGAACCCATTCGGCTGCTGCACGCCCGGTTACCAGCGGATGGGGCAAGAACGAATGCCAGTTGCCTTCCAACGTCTCCAAATTGAGCAAGAAGAATTGATTTTTCTGTTCCGATCCGGCGATCCCCGTAACCGTTTTAAACAATTCCAATGTGATCACATTCGCCAACATCGCTCCTGCTGTGGAAGAAAAAGTGTGCAATTGCGGATCTTTGCGAAGCGCGGTATGATGCATGCGGCGCCACGCCGACTCCCAACATCCCTCAGAGTCCGGATGCACCAGCGGTCCCGCCACACCCACCTGCTCCAAAAACATGGCGGGAAGAAACACCTTCTTCTCCTCTCTGCAAACCGCATGAAGCGCCCGCAGTCCCTCAACATCTCCCTCCTGCGACACATACAAAATCCAATGATATGGCTGCACAGCCTCCCGCCAGGAACTCACCCCCTCCTTCGGCGGGACAACCTCCTCCAACGCCACCTCGGGGTCCGTTTTGCGGGCATGTGCCGCCAATTCCGCCAGCCGCTGCCGGTTGGTCTGCACCGAATCCGTGATCAGCACGTGGAACCGGGGCAATCCGGATTCGAACAAGGCCGCAACCAACGAGACCAAAAACGGTCCTGAGCCGATTGCCAACACTTTGGCCTGACGATAGCACTGAAAACGGTATGCACCCGATCCGCCTAAATGATCCAAGAATTCAATTTGTGATGCATATTTTTTGAAAACCTCATCCGGCAATTGATGCGGACGGTCTTGGCTCACATCCCGAACAAAACCGTTTTGGTACAACATTTCAGCGATTTCATACACCCGTTTCCGGTATGGGTCCGGCAATCCGTCTGTTATATCCCCCAATGTGTACTCCCCGTTAAACACCGGTATGAGTTTTTCAATCCACTGATCAATCGTCTTGCCTTTCATACGGAACGAGACCAGGTTGTTCCGAAAATACACACCGCCGTTTGGATCGGGGAGAAAAAACGTGTCCCCTTTCACTTTGAGACGCATAGAAGGGTTTAAGTTTGTCATTCCGCTCCTCCTTACCGTTAACTTGATCAAATCGCCGCCATCACTCTGGTATCTTATGTACTGCTATTTGTCCGTCATGCCTGAAACAGAAAAGCCCCTGCCAGCCCAAAAACCAGTCTGTGCAGGGGTGATCTCCGCTCCTCAGGCAGCACGTTTTTCATTAAGTTACGGATTGAGGAGTCAACGACGGCAATTAGCGCAACGGGCACAATTGGCGCAACGAGCGCAGTTGCCGCAGCGGACACAGTTGGCGCAACGAGCGCAGTTGGCGCAACGGAAGCAGTTGGCGCAGCGGACACAGTTGGCACAACGGACACAGTTGGCACAACGGACACAGTTGGCGCAGCGGACACAGTTGGCACAACGGACACAGTTGGCGCAGTTTCGGCCACATTGCTGAGCCAAGGCGGGATCGTACTCGCCTTCAAATTCCCAAGGCATCACCTCGCTCTGGATCAACTCGTCGTCAACGTTCAAATTTTCAATTTCCTTTTTGAAATCATCCATTTTTGCAACCTCCAGTTATCAAAAGGAATTGGTTTGGCCGGCTCCGCAACCGGGACCGGCATGAAATGGAACGAAGATCATCCATTTCCCAACAGGTGAATCAGCCAAAGACCCATCAGCAACTATCCCCTTCGACAAAATATGCTTATGATGAAAGCTCCGCTACTGTTACGAGTGAAAAGTTTCTTTCGTAAACCGAAGGAAGTGGGGAAACCACGATTGTAAAGAGCGAGCGGGAAAATCCGGTCCTTCAGGGTTGGGATAAAAGCGGGGTCGGACGCGGAGTGCTTTGTCCTCCTTTAGAGTGTGTCTGGTGTTGTCCACAGTGCTTTCCCGGCTCGCTCCACCTGCACCCTGCAGGGATGCAGATGATGACCGCTTCGACCCGGTCAGCGCAGGTCGCGGGCAAAGTCGCTTCGCTTTGCGGAAATTGCCCGCGATTTCAATCCTGCGCTTCCCGAATCTTCGCTCAGTCAGGGCTTGGTCAGTCGCTCGTCCGGGAAAACATTGCTCCCTTACGGAATGACCAGACACGCCCTGGTGAGACAGAATTTTGGTGCATCGAGTCGAGAAGTGCGCAAACACTGAAAACGACTGCGCGAGCGAAAACTCGCGACGAACATCACCCAGGATTGGACGAGCCATTGTGGATGCGGGTTGCCACACTGGATGAAGCGAGAAACCTTTCACCACCACAGGGAGTGCCTCCGTTGCTTCAGCCGTGCGGGGAAATTCACGAAAATCGCGAAAAAAAGAACGACTTCTTGCATACAAAAAAGCGCCCCATCCCGGAGCGCTTTCTTCAATTCCCATCACAAACTCATTCGCAATACTTCCAACACATCTGTCTTCGTCATCCGTTTGAACCTGCCGAATTCACCTTTGATCATTGATTTTTCCGCCATCAGCTCCAACTTCGAATCGTCGATCCCATAGTCAGCAAGGCGGGACGGTGCGCCGAGCGAATCCCAGAATGCCCGCAGGCGCTCGATGCCTTCCAGCGCCACTTCCCGGTCGGATTTTCCGGCGGGGTCGACATCGAAAACGCGGATGGCCAACTGCGTGAACCGTGAAACGTCTTCATCTTCATCGAGCGCATATTTCATCCAGTTGGGGAACAGGATGGCCAAGCCGCCGCCGTGAGGGATGTCGTACACCGCGGAGACAGCGTGTTCAATCCGGTGAGTGCCCCAGTCGCCGGCCATGCCCATGGCAAGCAACCCGTTCAATGCCAGCGTGCCGCAATACATGATCGTCTCTCGGTACTCATAATTCGTGAGATCTTCCATCAACTTGGGTGCGGTCTCCACGATCGTGCGAAGGATGGATTCGCAGAACCGCTCCAGCACCGGCGTGTTGGGAGACTTGCTGAAATACTGTTCCAGCACGTGCGACATCATATCGACAATGCCGTATACGGTCTGCTCTTTGGGCACCGTAAACGTATGCGTCGGATCGAGAATGGAAAACTTCGGATAGACATGGGGACTGCTCCAACCCACTTTATCCTTTGTCTCCCAGTTGGTGATCACCGAGATGTTGTTCATCTCCGATCCGGTCGCGGCATGTGTCAGCACCGTACCCAACGGCAAGGCCGAGGTCGCATTCACCCGACGCATGATAATATCCCAAACGTCCCCGTCATAGCGAGCGCCGATGGCAATCGCTTTGGTACAGTCGATCACACTCCCGCCGCCCACGGCCAACAAGAAGTCAATGTTTTCCCGTTTGCAGATCTCGATTCCTTTGTTCACCGTACTCAAACGGGGATTGGGTTCCACACCGGGCAGCTCGTACACGTTTTTCCCCATTTCCCGCAGGATGGCCATCACGCGATCGTAGATGCCGTTTCGCTTGATGCTTCCCCCGCCGTAGACGAGCAACACATTTTGGCCATAATCAGCCAATTCGGTTCGCAGTGCGGACAATTGCCCTTTTCCGAAAATCAGCTTCGTCGGATTGTGAAAAACAAAGTTCTCCATATGCCATCTCCTTCCATCCGGATTAGGGTCTCAGTATCTCATGCCCAAGGTGACCGGGGGCTTACCATGACACGTCCCATTTGATCCCGCTGTACGCCCGGGAAAAGGTCCTAACGCCGAAGTTGCAAACCATATGCGGCTGCCGGGTATCAAAAAAACCACCGCTAAGGCAATCAATCTTGGTGATGCAAGTTGAACGGAACACGAATCCCGTTGAGGTGATCTCAGTCAAATTTGAGCTTCTGTTGACGATCATTCATATATTGGTCCAGAGACGTCCACTCTCTGTCATGCACATTTTTTATTTTATCATTATTGATGATAAACTGTCCGGCTGGCCCCCCAACCATATGATCCGGCAATCATCCCGCCGGTAGTGAGTTTGGGCCTGTCTACGTCATGACCGCTCCATCGGTTGTTGTTTCAACCGCTCCGTTCGGGATCGATACAGTTGCAATCCCACCATCCCGACAATCATCAGCAGCACCCACCACGGGCTGAATGCCAGAATGATGACAAACCCCGATCCCAACAAAATCGCAACGGTTTTCATCCGTTTCTGGGGAAAAAGACGAAACGCCGCCACAATCCCGAGCAACGCGTTGCACAGAAAAAATGCATCGGCGATGGAGACCAACCGCTCCAGATGGAGCCAGCCCAATGCCGTAAATGTCAGCACCGTCAGATGGATGACGGTCAAAAATATCAGTCCGCCCACCGGTGTACGATGTCGCGACCGTCTGGACATCCACAGGGGCAATGCTCCTTCATCCGCCAGTGAGGCGACCAACCGCGATGCACTGCCCACCGCCAACAGATAGGTGCTGATGCACAGTCCCGTGGTCAGTAAGGTGATCACCGTCATCGTCGCGCGACCGAACAGCGGCGTCAATACCAACGCCAAACGAAGCGGATGTGTTCCTGCCTCCGGAACGCGGGCGGGATCAATCCATTGTGTCGCTGCCGCCACAACCAGACTGACCAGTGTCACCACCACGGCGCTGTAGGCGATCGCCCGGGGAATCGTTCTTCTGAGGTCCCGCACCTCCAAGCTGTAATTGCCGATCATTTCCCAACCGACCAATGCCCAGAACAACAGGAGTAAACCATATCCGAAGTCGGACAGGTGAAACGGCGTTTGCCACAACGATCCGCTGCGGAAATAGGGAACCGCGGCCAAACTCCCCACTACCAGCGTACCTGCCGCCAGCGAAGATAACACCAGGGAGACACGGCTCACCCATGCGAGCGGCCACAACAAGATGGTGAAACAGATTCCCAGCAGGAGAAAAGCGAGCATCATGGTATGTCCGCGATCTCCCGCCAGCCACACACTCAGATACTCGGCTGACGTGAGCATCACCGCAACCGGCCCCACAAACACGGCCGCGATCAGAAATTGCGCCGCCAACCGTTTGATCGGCCGGCCGAACGCGGTTTCCACGGCCAACGCCATACCGGCTTCACCGGGATACCGAATGGTCAAGTGCCCGAACAAATACGCAAACAAAAAACTCAGCCCCATCGTTACGGTCCATGCGATAATCGCCTGATCGCCCGCAATCCGATACACCAGCGGGGGCAAGAGGATGATGCCCGAACCCAACACCGGTCCGATGATCAATCCGCTCAACAGCACGGGCCCCAATTTTCGCTCCACTCCCATGGTTTGTCCCTTCTTTCTCTCAACAGGAGTCTCTTTTTTCAACTTTGATTATACGCCCGTATCTGCTATTAATAAAATAGATGGTTTTGATCATATGGATCGGAAAAGACGATTGATGAACCGGAGGGGAGAAACTTGGAACTGCGTCACTTGAAAACGTTCAAGGTCGTTGCCGATATGGGCGGATTCACCCGCGCTGCCGAGGCATTGGGGTATGCGCAATCCACCATCACCTCTCACATTCAGGCGCTGGAACGGGAACTGGGACGCCCGTTATTCGACCGATTGGGAAAAACAGTGGTGCTCACCTCCGCCGGTGAACGGCTGTACGAATACGCCGCGCAAATCCTCCGACTCTCTCAGGCGGCAGAATCGGCGGTGACGGACGATTCACAACCCGCAGGCAGGTTGACAATCGGTGCCCCGGAATCGTTGACGGTTTATCGTTTACCGGCCATCATGCGTGAATACAAGGAACGGTACCCCGATGTGCAAATCGTGCTGATGCCCAGTCAGTGCTGGGAAATGTCTCCCAAACTGCGTGCCGGTGAACTGGATGTCGCCTTCCTGCTGGCACCGCCCGCCGAAGAGCCGGACATGCACGTGGAAACGTTGTTGGCCGAACCGATGGCGTTGATCGCCTCACCCCGACATCCGCTGAAGGACCGGGCATGTGTCCATCCTGAAGACTTGGTTAACGAAACCCTGCTGAAAACGGAAAAAGGATGCAGTTACCGCCAGTGTTTCGAACATGACATGAAATCAGTACATCCTGCTCATGAGATCGAATTTTGGAATATCGAGGCGATCAAACAATGTGTCATGGCGGGCCTCGGCATCGCCTACCTGCCCCGGATCACGGTGGAAACCGAGCTGAACGAGGGGAAATTGATCGCACTCCCATGGTACCAGGATCAGCCGGTCGTACTCACCCAGTTGGCGTATCACAAGAACAAATGGCTGTCCCCCGCTTTGCGTGCGTTTGTCGACATGGTGCGCCAACATGCGGAACGGTGGCGGGAAAAGACGTCCATCATGCGTGTATAGTTGACCAACCCATGTCCAATAACAAAGCCGGTTCCCGATCCGAACAGACCGGGGAACCGGCTTTCACAATGACGGATGAATTATAGCTCAATCTCAAACTGGACGGCGTCAAAGTTCTGACCCGGCCAGCGAATGGTTCCAATTTCCTTGCAACCCCAACGCCGGTACATATCCGGCAGCCACGGATGATCCTTTGCCGTATCGAGATACAGTTTCTTTCGTCCCCGTTCCTTGGCCCGTTCCTGCGCAAATTCAAACAGCATTTTGCCCAGGCCTTGTCCTTTCAGCTCCGGGGCGATGCTGAACCAACTGAGTGTATCCCGCGTTTCATCGTTGTCTTGCAGCCGAACCGTTCCCCAAATGCGGTCATCCTCGTCTGCGATCACGTACAGCTCATCTTCGCGAATGCTCTCTTCCACACGCTTGACGGAAACATCCACCGCTTCCATGTTAAACCCGTACTTTTTGATCGGTCGATACGCCTTGTGCAAATGTTGCTGAATCTTGCGCGCGTCCTTTACCTGGGCAGGGCGAATCGTCCACATGATTTCTCCTCCTTCAGTTGTTGTCGCGTTGGTTTATTCCCTCCTCATTCAAAATCAAACGTGAAATTGTATTCAGGTTACAGAAATGAACGGCTGTCCCGAAAATGCTTGAAGGGTGGCTCACGAAAAAATGCCACCCTTCAGCAATGCCCTAACGTTTCAGATTCCACTCATCCCGGCCGTACCTCGTTTCCACCAATTGTTGGACAAGCGTTTCCTCATACGCCGACAGTTCACCGGGCGACAGCCGCAATCCCATCCCTTTTTCAAATCCGCGCGTAAAGGCTTCCAAGGCTTCTTCCATCATAACAGGGGTATCCCGCAGTTGATTGATGGCCACCGCTTTTTCAAGAAAACCGGCCTTCATCCGCTCCTTCACACGGTCGGAGGGAAAACGGAGCACATCGAACAGCAAGTCCGCATCCAGATCGAGCAAAATGGAACCGTGTTGCAAAATGACGCCCCGTTGCCTCGTCTGCGCACTGCCGGCCACCTTGCGCCCTTCCACGACCAGTTCATACCAGGAGGGAGAATCGAAACAAGCA
This sequence comes from Polycladomyces zharkentensis, assembly GCF_016938855.1. NCBI lineage: Bacteria > Bacillati > Bacillota > Bacilli > Caryophanales > Thermoactinomycetaceae > Polycladomyces > Polycladomyces zharkentensis. The sequence continues at coordinate 636,409 of NZ_JAFHAP010000008.1, forward strand.
GCCGATCCCATGGAAGCAAAATGTTCTTTCTCGGATTCGTCCGCCAGCGACACCATGTCCGCCTGCAAGCCCAGTTGGCGGAAGCCTTCCAGCAGTCCGTTGCTGATCACCCGATACGATTGGGTTACCGAGCGAGGGATGCCCGGATACGATTCGGATACGATGATGCTGTAAGTCAACTCCCGATCATGCAGAACAGCCCTGCCACCTGTCGGGCGCCGAACAAAGCCCAAACCATGCTTGCGTAATTGCTCCAGATCCACTTCTTTTTCGACCCGCTGAAAATAGCCGATGGACAGCGTCGGGGGATTCCATCCGTAGAACCGGATGGTGGGCGGTGCCTTGCCCTCGCTGTGCGCGATCAGAATCGCCTCATCCACCGCCATGTTTTTCGCTGCGTTTTGGTATCCCGTCCACAGCAATCGCCACGTGTTTTCCATCTTCCATGTTCCTCCGTACTGATGAAAGAGTCGTTTTCTTGGTCACCGGTACGCCTTTTCCCATCTCGTCCCCGGCAACACTCCAGCTCAAAGGTCCCTCGCCCGGAACAGGTCACCCTTTTCCGGATTCGATCGGGTATCAATACTGTCCCACCTGCGCCCTGCAAGGAAGCAGATCATGTTCGCTCCGAACCGGCGTGCAGGACGTGGAAAAATACGCTTCGCTCATAGGAAGTTGCCCATGATTTCATGCCTGCGCTTTCCGGGGCTTCGTTCCGCGGGCCTGCGCTCACCTGGGAAACATGTGCTTCCTCCAGATTTGCCAGACACGCACTAGTCAACATCCACTCTGTCGTTGCCCATTAACCAGTCAACCGTTTGCCGCATCGCCTCGTCAAACGGAGTAATCGTGTATCCCAGCTCGCGGATCGCCTTTTGCGAAGAATAATAGATGCGACGCCCCGTCAATTTGGCCAAATCCCATGATAATGCAGGTTCCCGGCCGCTGATCCAGGAAAGGGCTTCGGAAACCAGCGCAATCGGGATCGCCGCCTTCCGTTTCAACACACGGATCGGTTTGTCCGAGCCACCCAACCGGGCAATACGACGAAACGCATCCGCAAAGGGGAGATTGGTTCCGCCCAAGATGTAGCGCTCCCCGATTCGCCCTTTTTCCGCTGCCAAGAGATGACCGCGAGCCACGTCCCGCACGTCGCACAGATTGACACCGCCGTCAGGCGCGATGGTGAGCCGCCCTTTGGCCACCGCAGCTACAAAGTTGGGAGTGTATGTACGGATACCGAAGATCACGGTTGGATTGACCACCACTGCAGGCAATCCGTCGTCCACTGCCCGCAATACGATCTCCTCAGCCGTCCGTTTGGCGATCGCATATCCGACATCCAATTGTCCGCCGTCAAACGGATACGTTTCATCCACCGGCTCCTCGGAGTCAGGCAGGCCCACTGCGGCAGCAGAACTGGTCTGTACAAAACGGCGAACACCTGCCCTTTTCGCTTCGTTCACCATGTTTTGCGTCCCTTTCACATGGCTGTCGGACATGGCCCGACGGACAAAACGGCCCCAACTCACCTCTCCCGCCACATGGAACACCCAGTCAATCCCCTCACAAACGCCTCTGATGGAATCGGCATCCGTCACGTCTCCCTGCACTTTTCGAATGCCGTCGGGCAGATCGTGCAACCGGGATGTCGGACGGTGTAACAAGGTTACCTCATGCCCCTCATCATGCAACAGATGGATCAGATTGCGACCGACGAAACCGGTTCCGCCCGTTACCAAGACCCGCATCCGTTCTCCCCCTTCACCACAATTTTTCACCTTCCATCATCGTTTGACGCTCCACACGCCTAAAGTACCACAGGCCCCTATGGTCGCCGTGGGATTCTAGCGTGGTGAACGCGCTTTAGTCCATTTCGGTTTCGGGCAACCTCGGTGACAGTGATCTCGCATCACTTCCATGGCATAGATATCCCATTCGTTTTCCTGACAGATATCTTTCATCATCTGTTTGAATCGCTCTTCCACTTGGTTGATCAACACTTTTCTGCGATAACGCGGGCGGAAAACAAAGTGGGCGTGAATCAGAGAACCGCACGACAAAACGGAAACAACTGCAGTAACTCCGGCACCATCCCCTGGGGGCCAAATTTCCGAGGTCCTCCGATCCGCACAGCCATATTCACTTTTCCCACACCGCCAATGACCCAAACCATCCGGTATGTCCCGTCACTTTCTCCACCACTTCTCCACTGTAACCGGTAGTGTACTGCTTCCTTTCCCGTTGATGAATGATTTCCAGGTTCGGTTGGCGGATTGTTGCTTTGGGAGTATGAAAAGGCGCTTCAACCGTACGGCCGAAGCGCCAAGTTGTTGCCAAGTTCCGGTCTCCGGTTCCAGCCTCTGCTCTGTACCCACAACCGGTCTCAAGCCCTTTCCGTTCGTGAGGCGTCATCCGATTGACTGACGCTCCACCGTCCGCGCAACGCATAGGCCACCAACACCACCAACCAACTGAGCAGGCTGGCCCACAACTGGGACCGTATCGAGGGAATCAACGCCATGGACCCGATCACGGCCAACATGCCGGCGATGGTCACATAGGTTAGTACGGGATAGCCCCACATCCGGACTTGCAACCGTTCCGGCCGTTCCCGCTCCAGCCGGGCGCGCATGCGCAGCTGGGAGACTGCAATCAGCAGGTAGATGAACAATGCGACCGCACCCGACGAGTTTACGAGGAACAAAAAGACTTGATCCGGTGACACATACGACATGATGACGGACAGGTAGCCGACCACCGTCCCCAGCAGGATGGCGCGAATGGGAACGCCTCGCCCGTTGAGGTGCATGAACCAGCGGGGAGCGTCTCCCTTTTTCGCCAATGCGTACAACATCCGGGACGAAGTGTACAAACCGGAGTTGAGACAGGAGAGAACCGCCGTCAACACGATGATGTTCATGATCTGGTCGGCGGCGGGAATATGGAGTGCCGTCAATGCACTGACATACGGGCTTTTCAGTACGCCGGCGGCATTCCAGGGCAACATGGTGACCACCAGAAAGATCGAACCGATGTAAAACACCAGCACGCGCCAAATCACGGAGTTGGTCGCCTTGGCTACCGCCTTTTCGGGTTCGGATGATTCAGCGGCGGCGATGGTAACGATCTCCGATCCGACAAACGAAAAGATGACAATCACGATCCCCTGGAGGATGGAGGAAAACCCGTGGGGAGCAAACCCGCCGTGAGCGTAGAGATTGGAAAAGCTCATCGACGCGCCCGGCCACAATCCCAGCACAAACAAGCCGCCCAGGATCATGAAGACGACAATGGCACCCACTTTGATCGAGGCAAACCAATATTCAAACTCCCCGTAAGAGCGAACGGAAATGACATTGGTCAGCGTCAATAACACCATCAAAACCAAGCTCAATACCCACAACGGCACGCCGGGCAGCCAATATTGCAAAATGCCCGCACCGGCAGTCGCTTCCACCGCCACGACGATGACCCAGAAATACCAATACAACCAGCCGATCGAAAAACCGGCCCAGTCACCCAGCGCCAGCCGTCCGTACTCAGCGAACGATCCGATGGAGGGATATGCCGCCGCCATTTCGCCCAACATGCGCATGATCAGGACGATCAATACACCTGCCAGCAGATACGAGATCACGGCCGCCGGACCGGTCGCGTGGATGACCGCACCGCTTCCGACGAACAACCCGGCACCGATCACCCCTCCGATCGAAATCATTCGCATGTGCCGCATTTTCAAGCTTTTCTGCAGTTCTTGTTTCGTCACCCGTCTCATACCTCCCATCTGTCGGCCATTTAACTCGCGTGCTCTTGCAACGCCTGTTTCACCTTGTTGACGAGGAGATCCGCATCTTCATCTGTCAGGGACAACGGCGGAGAGATGACGATCACATTGTTGAATCCAGCCACCGTGTCCCCGTTCTTGCCGACCAACACACCCAGATCCTTGCACGTCGCGATCACCGCATTGACGCGATCCGGGGTTGCCGGTTGTCGGGTTTCCTTATCTTCCACCAGCTCAATCCCGATCAACAGACCCTTGCCACGGATCTGACCCACATGCGGCAGATCCGCCATTTCGGACAACGACGCCAAGATCTGTTCACCCAATGTTGCAGATCGTTCCACCAATTTTTCCTTTTCAAGGATGTTCAGGTTCTCAACCGCCAACGCACATGCGGCCGGATTGCCGCCGAAGGTGTTCACGTGACGGAAGTGGTCATATTCCTCCGTCCCTTTGAACGCTTCAAACAATTCTTTGCGCACCGCGGTGACCGCCAAGGGGAGATACCCGCTGGTGATCCCTTTGGCCATCGTGACGATGTCCGGTTGGATGCCGTAGTGCATAAATCCGAACGGCTTGCCTGTTCGGCCGAACCCGCAGATCACTTCATCGATGATCAACAGCGCACCGTGACGGTCGCAAATCTCCCTCACCCGACCCAAATAATCATCAGGAGGGATCAGGATACCCCCGCCCGTGATGATCGGTTCCATAATGACACCGGCCACGGTCCGGTCAATTTCCCAATTCATCGTATAGTCGAAAATTTGCGCACACTCCCTGGCGCAGGAATCCGGTGCTTTTCCAAAAGGACAGTGGTAACAGTCCGGCGGCGGAACCTGGAGAAATCCCGGAACCAACGGTTCATACCGGTATTTGCGCTGGGCTTGTCCCGTCGCCGACATCGCCCCCAGCGTATTGCCATGATAGGCGCGGTAGCGGGAAAGGAACTTGTAACGGTCGGGCTCGCCATTTTGGCGATGGTATTGACGGGCGATTTTGAAAGCCGTCTCGTTGGCTTCCGAACCGCTGTTGGAAAAGAAGAACAAATAATCGTCCCCCAACCACTCCCGCAATTTCTCACCCAACCGGATCGCGGGCAGGTGGCTTTGGGTAAGGGGGTAGTACGGCATCTCGATTAATTGCTCGTATGCCGCCCGAGCCAGCTCTTTCCTGCCGTATCCGGCATTGACACACCACAATCCCGCCATTCCGTCCAAATACTTCCGACCTTCCACATCCGTCACCCACGCACCCTCGGCCCGCGTCACCACCAGCGGGTGCGCGTCGGGATGATACCGTGCCATCTGGTGCCAAATCAGTTGTCGATCCTTGTCCCACCACTCTTTTGCCGATGAGGTTGTCATGGTTTGCCCGTTCATCCACTACTGCCTCCTTTTGAATCATGATTCCTTGCTCCTGAACATAAGCAATCTTCATGCCAATATGATATGGCCGTAGCCGTTGCCGCTGATCAGTCGTTTTGCTCCGGTTTGCTCCGGTTGGGTCGATCCAAAACTGAATCGTGATCCAAAAATGAATCATCCATGCAGGCGAATGCCGTGCTTTTTCAATTTGCGCACGACAGTCGGTTGACTGACTCCCAAAAGAGAAGCGATTTGGGCGGTTGTTCGCCCTTTTTTGGCCACTGACAGCAAGACTTCCCGCTCCACCTCATTCAGGATGACTTGCAGCGTTCGCCCTTTTTCCCATCGGAAAGCGGGGAGCGTGCCCGTTTGCCTGTAAGGCTCCGGCATATCGTCCATGCGGATCACCGTGGATTCCGTCGTCACCACCAAACGTTCCAACAGGTTTTCCAGTTCCCGGACATTCCCTTTCCACGACAGCTGTGTCAGCCAATCCACCACTTGCGGGTCCACCGTTTTGTGAACACCGTATTTGCGACAAAGCGCCTCCATCAACGAACGGATCAACAAGACAATATCTTCTTTCCGCTCCCTGAGCGGCGGAATGACGATGGGAACCACGTTGAGACGATAGTACAGATCCTGACGGAACCGCCCCTCTTTGACGAGTTGTTCCAAATCCTGATTGGTTGCGGCGATCAGACGAAAGTTGGATGTCCGCGTTTCCGTCCCGCCCACCCGATAAAACCGCTTTTCTTGAATCAGTTTCAGCACCTTCACCTGGGAGGCGGGTGACAATTCGGCGATCTCATCGAAAAACAGCGTTCCGCCGTCCGCCAATTCCGCAAATCCCGGTTTTCCTTTCCGTTGTGCACCGGTAAATGCGCCCGCCTCGTATCCGAACAACTCCGATTCCAACAACGCCTCCGGAATCGCGCCGCAATTCACCTCGATCAGCGGACCCTCGGCCCGGGCACTGCGCTGGTGAATCCAACGCGCCAATGCCGTTTTGCCGACACCGGACTCGCCCAACAACAGGATGTTCACATCCACTTTGGCTGCTTTTCGGGCCGTCTCCAGTACCTGTTGCATCGCTTTGCTCGCCGCGACAATCGGTTCATTCGTCATACGGTCGTGCCGCAGCACCTCCAGTTCCGCCTGCAAACGGTTGACCTCTTTTTCCAGGACGGCCAAATGTTCGCGCAATCGGACCGGTTCGGTGATATCCCGCGACAAACATATCACCCATCGCAACTGCCCGTTCTTGTCAAATACCGGAAGGCCCGTGACCAACATCCGGCGACCGTTCTTCGTTTGTTGCACGGCCGTCTGTTTTTCTCCCGTTTCCAGTACGCGCAATGTGACGGACGGATAAAACACCCGTTGTTTCTCCAGTTCCGCCACCGTCTTTCCAACCAATTGATGGGACGGCTGACCATACATTTTCTCAAAGTCGCCGTTGACCGTGAGAATGCGTCCCCGTTCATCGGTGATGATCAGGTCGTCGAACAGTTTCCCGATCACCGCGTCAAAGTCCCATTCTTCCGTTGTTTGTCTCCGTTGAGGATTCATCATCTGTCATCCCTCCGATGAAACAGGTTGGCACTTCTCATTCTTTTCCCTTTTTCGATACTTCAACGAACCATGACCATGATCGGCTCGCCAATCCTTCGACAAGCTTCGGTTATCGGGTCCTCTCGTGCGGTGCTCTGCCCGATGGCCCGTTCCGCCCGGGAAGGGTTTGGCAGGCAATTGGTGATACAAACGTTGCTGCAAGACGGCATTGCACAAATGGCGGCACATGATCCATAAACATCCATTTTGTTTGCCGGCTCCGCCGTCGATGGCAGGTACGACTGATCAGTTTGAACCACTCGCACCCTTCCCTTCGACTGTTTTGCAATTTCAGCATACAATAGAACGAATGTTCCGTAAAGTATGTCAATCGGGTTGGCTGGCGCCGGTCCAAGCGTTTTTTGTCTCCTTATCTACAAACGGGGAAAAATGCAAGCGTTGGAGAAGGGAGGGTGCAATCATGACAGAATTTTGGTACAATTATGTCACAGAATGTGAAATACATCCATCCACTGGATCGACTCATGATACGAAACAGAAATGGCATGGAATATACCTTCGTGGATGGATTTGGTTCCATCCCGGATGAAGCGAGACGCTCGCCCATTCATCTTCAATAGGCGCAGGAGACCCCGAACCTCTACAGGTCGGGGAGGAATGCGCCCTCCCTCCTTTCTATTGACAAACAAGTTTCAATAGATTTCTACAAGTTATTGAAGAAAGGTGGTGAAAGAAAGTATGGAGGTTACTA